>NZ_JAQCNO010000050.1 GCF_028274965.1 Natronomonas sp.
CGAGCTTCATCAGCAATCGTGGTGTCGCTTCTCGTTCCACAAAACCTAACTCAATTTGGTCGATATTACCGCCGAGGCGTGTGTTTTCGGGCATGAACCACTCAGAAAACACACCGCCTCACTCTTCATCCTTATCTGAACACCGCCGCGGGTTCCGCCGCAATCTATTTATGTGATGGCGTCACAGGATCGTACAAGCGGAGTTGCGTTAGTTAAAATACACTTGATCTCAGACCCATGACAGACACACTCCTCCTCGTCGGTCGATCGCACGTCGACGATGTCGCCCGCGTCCACGCCGACCGTCTCCGAGAGCGCGGCGTCGCCGACCGCGTGTCGGTCGCGACGTACGACGACCCCGCTGGGCTCGATCCCGACACGGACGGAACCGCCTACGTCGTCCCGATAACGGCCGCCCCCGACAGGGACACGACGCGGGCGATCCCGGGCGCGATCCCGGACGCCCACCACTGCGAACCCGTCGGCACGAGCCCCGCCGTCGCCCGCGCCGTCGCCGACCGGGCCCGCGCGGCGCTGTCGCCGGCCCCGGACGTCTCGCTCGCGCTCGCCGCCTTCGGGGACGGCTCCGGCTCCGGATCGTGGCGGACCACCGAACAGCAGGCCGATCGGCTCCGTGAGGCCACCGAGTACGGCGGCGTCACGACCGCGTACCTGCTGCAGAACCCCGCCGTCGAGTGCCTCCGGTACAACCTCTCGGGTGAGTCCGCCGTCGTCGTTCCGTTCTTCATCGCGCCGTGTGAGGAGACCGAACGGGCGATCCCCGAGAAGCTCGAACTCGACCGCGGCGGCCTCACGTACGCCGATCCCCTCGGAACCCACGAGGCCGTCACCGACGCCATCGAGGCCGAACTCGCCAAGGCCCGCGCGATCGGCTCCGGCACCGCCGCCGTCAGCCCCGTCGCCACCGACGGCCGCGGCCGCTGACGGTCGCGACCCGTTCTTTTCAAGTGTCTCAACCGACTACGGTTGGTAAGGAATGAGCGAGGACTTCTACTCGGTGCTCGGCGTCTCGAGGGACGCGGACGACGACGAGATCAAACAGGCGTACCGAAAGATGGCCGCCGAGTACCACCCGGACGTCTCCGACGATCCGAACGCCGAAGAGAAGTTCAAGCGAGCCAAGAAGGCCAAGGAGGTGCTGTTGGACGACGAGAAGCGCCGGATGTACGACCAGATGGGCCACGAGCGGTTCAAAGAGGCCGAAAAGCGCGGCGCGACCGACACCGACGGCCGCCGCGGCGCGGGCGGGATGGGCGGCATGGGTGGAGGCGGTATGGGCGGTGGCGGCATGGGCGGGATGAACGACATCTTCGAGCAGTTCTTCGGCGGCGGCGGATCGCGCTCCGAGTCGGGTCCTCGGCAGGGCTCGGACCTGAAGACCCGCCTCCGGATCGACCTCGAGGACGCCTACCGCGGGGTCACGAAACAGCTGACGGTCACCCGTCCCGAGCGCTGTCCGGACTGCGGCGGGACCGGCCACCCGCCGGACGCCGACTCGCGGACCTGTTCGGTCTGCGACGGCCGCGGCCAGCAGACGACCGTCCGACAGACGCCGCTCGGGCGCGTCCAGCAGACCCAGACCTGCTCGCAGTGCGACGGCGAGGGGACGGTCCACTCCGAGACCTGCTCGACGTGTCGCGGCGACGGCCGGATGCGCAACGAGGCGACGCTTCAGGTCGACGTCCCCGAGGGGATCCGCGACGGCCAGACGCTCCGGATGGACGGCGAGGGCGCGCCCGGCGAGAACGGCGGCCCGAACGGCGATCTGCTCGTCGAGATCCGGATCGACGAGCACGCCGTCTTCGAGCGCGACGGTGACGACCTCCGGAAGCGACACCCGATCTCGTTCCCACAGGCGGTCTTCGGCGACACCGTCGAGGTCGGGACGCTCGACGGCGCGGTGGAGATGGACGTTCCCGCCGGGACCCAAAGCGGCGAGACCTTCCGGCTGCGCGGCAAGGGGATGCCCCGGCTCCAGCGCCGCGGCCACGGCGACCTCTACGTCGAGGCCCGCATCGTCACGCCTGAGAGCCTCAACGACGACCAACGCGAGGCCCTAGAGGCGTTCGCCGAGGCGGGCGGTGAGGACATCGACGTCGAACAGGGCTTCTTCGAGAAGCTCAAAAACAGCTTCTAAACCCCGCCCCTTCGGCGGTCAGAACCGGAACCGGAACCGGAACCGCGACGCGTCGCCGACGAACCGCCCTGCGATCCCGGCGCCGAACGCGTAGGCGACCCGCTCGGCCCCGCCCCGGATGCGCTCCGTGACGCCCGTTCGGGGCTCGAGTTCGGTCACGCTCGGCTCCCCATCGAGGAGCTCCGAGAGGCGGTCCTCGACGTCCTCTCTCGTTCCGATCCCGTCGACGAGCCCCATCTCCGCGGCCTCGCGTCCGAGAAAGACCCTCGCCTCGGTGTCCCGGATCGCTTCGGGGTCGGCGTTGCGCCCCTCGGCGACGGTCTCGACGAACTGGTCGTAGTAGTCGTCGACGATGCCCTGGAGGTAGGCCCGCTCGTCCTCCTCGAGGTCGCTGAACGGAACGCCCGCCTCCTTGTACTCGCCGGCGGTGAGCTGTTCGTACTCCACCCCGGCCCGTTCTAGGAGCTCCGCCGCCGTCACCCGCGAGCCGCGGACGCCGATCGAGCCGACCACGCTGCCCTCTCTGGCCCACAGCTCGTCGCACCCGCTTGCGATCCAGTAGCCGCCGCTGGCGCAGACGTCCGTCGCGTACGCGAGCGTCGGGCCGTCGAAGGCCTTCGCGGCCAGCCGGATGTCGTCGCTCGGAACGACGGCGCCGCCCGGGGTGTTCAACCGGAGCACGAGCGCCTCGGCGCTGTCGTCCTCGTCGGCCCGCTCGATCAACTCGACGACGTCGTCGGCTCCCGGCGCGCCCGGCGACGAGAGCGGGACGCCACCGCCGCCGCCGTCGCGCGTTATGGGCCCCTCGACGGCGACCTCGGCGGCGTTGTACCCCGGAACGACGCTTTCGGCGACGCTGCCTCCGAGCTTGAGCCCGACGCCGAGCGTCGCCACGACGAGCAACACGCCCAGAAGCTCCGCTATGTCCGAGGGAACCCGGACGAACGCGAGCCACCCGACGGCGGCCAACGCCGCGGCGACACCGAGCCCGATACCGAGACGACCGACGCGTTCGAGTCCGCTCATTACACAGACCGTGGGCCGGCGTCGTGTTAAACGGCGCGGCGCGCCCGCCAACCGGAGGACAAGAGGACGGAGACGGGGCCCCGCCGATCGTCGGCCGCCACCGCCGATCAGACGCCGGTCTCCTCGCCCGAGAGCCCGACGAGGAGCGTCCCGGCGGTGATGACGAGCGCCGCGAGCGCCGCCGTCCCGGCGGGCAGCGGCGATCCGATGAAACTCATGCCGAAGATCAGGACGCTGCCGAGGACCAACAGCGCCGCACCGACGACGAGTCTCCGCTTGTCGGTTGCCATGCCCCGAACTCGGTATGTCGATCAGATAAAGCCAGCGAAACGCCCGACCCCCGCCGTCGCCGCTGGGCCCGCCGAGCGGGCCGCTCGGGGAGCCGAAAGGCGTATTCCGCCGCGGCACCCGCTCGGAGGTATGGCAACCGACGTCGACGCGCTGGCGACGGTCGCGGACTACCAGTTCGGCGCGGGCGCCGGCGCCGCGCTCTTCGCCGGCGACGTGACGATCCACCGCACGGGCTCCGGACGGCCCCAACAGATCCACGCCGACGAGGGGCGTCTGGTCTCGTACGGCACCGACGGCCGCTTCACGCTCGGCGTCGCCGGCGGCCGCAGGCTCCGGGCCGCCCTCTCGCCGCCGGCCTCGCGGGTCGTCGTCGGCGACGAGAGCGAACCGTTCGTCAGGGAGGGCCGGAACGTCTTCGCCAAGTTCGTCCGCCGCGTCGATCCGGCCGTCCGCCCCGGCGACGAGGTCCTCGTCGAGCGCGACGACGGCGAGCTCATCGCGGTCGGACGCGCCGAGCTTTCGGCCGACGCGATGGCCGACTTCGAAACGGGCATGGCGGTCGCGGTCAGAAACGGCATCCCCGAGTGACGCGGCCGCCCCCGCCGGCGCGAAATGGCTACGCGTAAACCGCTGGCCGTCGAGACACCGCCTATGGACGTCAGCGCGGTCCGCCGTGGGATCCGAGACGTGGCACCGCTGCTTTTGGGCGTCGCGCCGTTCGGTCTCGTGGCCGGCGTCGCGGCGATCAACGCCGGTCTGACGCTCGAACAGGCGCTCGGCATGTCGGTCATCGTCTTCGCCGGGGCCTCCCAGCTGGCGGCGCTCGAACTCATCGGACGGGACGCACCGCTCTCGGTCGTCGTCGCGACGGCCGTCGTCATCAACCTCCGAATGCTGATGTACTCGGCGTCGATCGCCCCGTACTTCCGGTCGCTCCGGGCCCGGAGCCGATCGATCGCGGCGTACCTCCTGACAGATCAGGCCTACGCGCTCTCGGTGTCGGCCTACCGCTCCGAGGACGCGATCGATCGCCTCGCGTACTACCTGGGGGCCGCCGCTACGCTCTGGGTCGTCTGGCAGGTCGCAACGGTCGCGGGCGCGCTGCTTCAGGCCGGCGTCCCGGACGCGCTCGGCTTGGAGTTCGCCGTCCCGCTCGTCTTTCTGGCGCTGTTGGTGCCGGCGATGGAGGACGGCCCGACCGTCGTCGCCGGGCTCGTCGGCGGCGGGATCGCCGTCCTCGGCGCGGGGCTCCCGCTCAACTTCGGTCTGTTGGTCGGCGCGGCGGTCGGCATCGCCGCCGGCGTTGCCTCCGAGACGACGCTGCCCGTGGGGGCGAGCGATGCCCACTAGCTACGCCGACCCCCTCATCTGGGGCGTCATCGCGGCGATCGGGCTGTTGACGTATCTCATCCGGCTCTCGTTCATCGCGCTGTTCGGCTACGTCGACGAGATCCCCGACGGGCTCGAGCGCGTTCTCAGGTACGTCCCGCCCGCCGTCCTCGGGGCGTTGGTATTCCCGGCGTTCGTGACGATCGCCCCCGGCGCCGGGGGCCTCGAGGCCGACAGGCTCGTCGCCGGCGCGGCGGCGATCGGCGTCGCGTGGTGGCGACAGAGCGTCCTGGCGACGATGGCCGCCGGGATGGGGACGCTGTGGCTCGTCCGGTTCGTGGTGCTGCCCGCCGTCTGAGACCGCCTACCCCGCCTCGGGCGAATCGAACTTCTCCAGTAGCTCCGCGTAGAACCCGCTCGTCTCGCGTTCGGCGAGCTTCTCGACGATGAGCTCCGGCGTCGACCGCGCCAGGTGGTCCTTGACGGGCGAGCGGTTCACCCGGAGCTCCCCGTCCTTGAGGCCGACCGCCTCGATCCCGTCGACGTTCACGTCGACCGCCGCGGCCTCGCGGATCTCGCCGGCGAGATGCGAGACGAACACCGCCGTCGAGTCGCTTTCGGTCAGCGCCTCGAGGATGCCCGCGATGATCACGGCGCTCGCGCCGGGCTCCGTGATCGACTCCAACTCGTCGACCAACACCAGCCGCGTCCGGTCGCCCTCGACGAGCGAGCCGAACTCCCGCAGCGTCGACTCGAACGCCCCGGCGTCGAGCGTCCCTTGCGATTTCGCCTGGTAGTGCAGCGCCTCGAAGCGCTCGGTCCGGACGCGCTCGGCCGGCACGGGCAGCCCCATCTGGGCCAACACGACGACCGCGCCGACGAGATCCAGCGTCGACGTCTTCCCGCCGCTGTTGACCCCGGAGAGAAGCGACACGCCCTCGACGGCGTAATCGACCGCTTCGACGGCCTCGAAGGGAACGTCCAACAGCGGCGAGCGCCCGCCCTCGATCGAGACGCCCCGCCCCTCGATCGTCGGGAACGCACACTCGAAGTCCTCGGCGAACCGCGACACGGCGAGCTCGACGTCGATCTCTAGGGCGTCGCCGACGAGCTTCTCGGCCGGCTCGCGCATCGCGCCGAGCTCCTCGGCGAGCTCCCGTTTCAGCCGGGTGCCGCGGCGGTCGCGCTCGGCGGTGAGTTCCTCCCGGAGCCGCTCGACGACGCGCTCGTCGCGCTCGACCGGATAGGTCGGCTCCTCGGTGAACACCCGCCTCGCGAGCGACTCGTGGTCCGTCACCCCGAGCGTCTCGACGAGGTCGGTCCGCGCCGCCTCGATCGCGTCGGCGAACTCCGAGTCGAGTTCCCGCTCGAGCAGCGAGTCGACGCCGGCCCCGCGCTCGACGAGGGACAGCAGGTCCGTGCCCTCGATCGTCACGTCGCGCTCCTCGATCGCCGCCCGGAGGCGGTCGTTCGCGACCCCCTCGGCCATCGAGACCGCGGCCTCGAGGTCGTCCAGCGCCGCCTCCAAACCCTCCAGTCGGTCGTCCCCGGCGACGGTCCCGTCGGCGCCGAGGCGTTCGAGCGCCGCCTCCAGGGCCGCGAGGTCGCACCCGGCGTCCGCCCCCGCGGCGCGGTGGACGGCCGCGGCCGCCCGTATCCGATCGCGGTTCCGGGCGAAAAACGCGAGCGTCCGCTCGGGGACGACCGACGCCGGGCTCCGCAGGGCCTCGGGCCGCACCCGCACGTCGCCGTCGATCTCGACCCCGGAAAAGGCCTCGTCTAAGACGATGACCGTCGAGTACCCCCGCGCGAGGTCCGCGATCGCCCGCGCGTTGTCGACCAACTCGACGCTCATCTCCGGGACGGCCTCGGTCGCCGCCGAGAACGTCTCGGCGTCGTTCGTCGCCAGACAGCGGTCCCGGACCCGCACGTCCCGCGGGGGTTCGAGCGGTTCGACGCCCGAGAGCGCCTCGATGAGCTCCGGGGTCGGCTCCCGCTCGACGGCCGCCTCGGCCATCGCCCTGACCTCGGCGATCCGGTCGGCCGAGGCGCTCGGGTAGAACGTCCGGAGCCGCTTTCTGCCGTACTCCGTGACCGCCCGCTCCTCGAGCAACCCGAGGACCGACTCGTACAGTTCCCGCGCCCGGTCGGTCGCCAGAAACGACCCCTCGTCGCCGTGGCGGTGTCGGATCGCCGCCCGGACGATCCGCGCGGCCCGCCCGTCGCTGATCCCCGGTGCGCGCGCGATCGCCGAAACGTCCCCCGCCGCCAGCGCCGCCGCGGGGTCGTCGAGTTCGGCCAGCCGCGCCGCCGTCTTCTCGCCCACGCCGTCGATCGCCGTCAGGTCGTCGAACGCCCCGCTCACATGAAGTCCTCGATCCCGCTTTGCTTGTTGGTGTCGTCCTCGAAGACGGACTCGACCGCGCGCTGTAGTATCTCGAGTCGCTGTTTGGTGTACTCCCGGCAGCCGTACTCCGATGCGACCCGCATCGCGGTGTCGATGTACTTCTTGACCGACCCCTCGTGGACGGTGAGCGCGACCCGGCCGCCGCACTCCCGACAGTCGCCCGAAAGCGGCACCCGCCGGAACTTCTCGCCGCAGTCCAGACACCGCGTTTCCTGCCGCGAGAACGCCCGGAGGTTGCCGATGATGTCCGGCAGGAAGTGGTACTCGATGACCCGCTCGGCGACGTCGGTCTCGTCGACCGCCCGCAGTTTCCGGGCGAGTTCCAGTTGGGCGTTCATCTTCTCCATCATATCCCCGAGCGTCTTGTACGCCGACAGATCCGGGCCCGCCGCGATGTCGGCCGTGTCGTGGGTGTGATCGAACCCGCGGTACTCCCCGTCGGTGCCGAGGGTGTCCTCGCCGAGTCGTATCAGCCCTTCGACCTCGCCGGGGTCGGCCATCCGCCGCGTCGCCTCGTAGAACTCCCTTGGGTATGACCGGACGATGTCCATGTTGTGGGCCTCGTCGTCGATCTCGGAGGGGTCGATCCGGGAGGACATGACCAGGGGCGCGTCCATCCTCCCGCCCCGCTGGTCGGGGAGAAACGACTTCGAGAAGTTGATCAGCCCGTCCATGAGCAACATTACGCAGTCCTCGTCGCCGTCGCACTGACCGACGAACACGTCGTTGGCGACGAGCGTGTTGGTCCCTTCGACGGTCACACAGTAGGTGTGTTCGACAGCCGATTCGACGATCTCCACGTCGACGACTTCGTCCAGCCACACGTCGCCGCCGTCGCCGAAGAGACGCTGTGTTCGTGTTTCAACGCCTTCGACGGCGTCCGCGAGCGTCTCGGATTTCCGATCGAGGTCGAAACCCACGCGGTCCGCGAACCGGACCGCGTTCTGCGAAGTGATTTTCAGGACCCACGTTTCGAACGACCGGGGCTCGTCGTAACACTCCGCGATCGCACCGGTCTCCGGGGTACGCTCTTCGCTGTACACCTTCGTGGCGACGCCGAACCGCTTGAGCGCCGCGACGAGGTCCGACTTGAGTTCGTCGCTGACGGTGTGTGCGCGCACCTCGACGCGGTCGCTTGCGGTGCTACCGTCGCCCGAAACGTACGCTGCGAGGAACGAGCGCAACACGGGGTCCGGTGCCGAGAGGACACGACGCGGGATGCGTTTCGTCTCGGCTCGACTGCCCGCATCAAGGACGTCCGCGAACAGCGTCGTCACGAGACGGCTGGACACCGTGATCTTCCACTCGTTTTCCTCGAACGCGTCGACGTTTAGCGTCTCCGCGAACGTTTCGGTCAGTTCTGCCCGGGGTGTCTCCTCGGGCGTACAGATGGTCGTCTGATAGAACGAGCCGTCCTCTTTCCGCGTGAAACCTTCCGCAGCGTAGTACCCGAGCAGTGTGCCGACGGCCTCGTCGAGTTCGAAGTGACGGGGGATTTCAGCGGTGTCACGTCGGACACTCAGGGTAACGTCGTCGGGAACCCGATCGAGTACGGTTTCGCGGTCAAACAGTTCGAGGAACGCGTCCACGGGGACGCTGTCACGAGACACCCGGTTGTGCGCCGTCGAATCGCTCACTCCGAGACGTTCCGCGACGGGGTTCAGGTAGCTGTCCGCGTCGGTCGCGTCATCGAGCAGTTCCCTGAGACGGGCTTTGCCGAGGCCGCGAACCATGAGGTCCTCGTTCGGGATAGAACCGGCATCGAGGAACTCGGCGAGCAGGTCGACTGTCTCGGCCGATCCGTCGACAGAGACCTGTTTCGGCGCCGGTATCGCGTCGCCCTCGGTAAGCCTGTGTGCCGCGACGCGCTCGATACTGCCGTTTTCCCGGCGCCGCATCGAGTGGTCCGGCGTTACGGTCAGTTCGCGTCCGGCTCTTGTCTCGACCCGGATGAGATGGTCGGGAGAGGGGTGTTTCGAGACTGTCTCGACCCGCTGGCGCGTCCGCTCGCCCCCCTCGGTGAGTGACGGTACAAACACGTCGGTGTCGAGTTGCTGTACGAGCGCGCCGAAGTCGTCCTTGTCGGCGGTTTCCGGGTTAAGATGCCCTTTGACCAGCGTCTCGATCTCCTCGTAGTGCCAGCCGTCGTCTTCGTACCAGAGTTTGGTTTCGGGATGGAAGCAGTTCCGGCGCTTGGCGGCGTGGAAGTACGGGTGTGCGTACCCGACCGCCGCCGACGTGAACCCGATCACCCTGCCGACGACCGCCGCCGAGGTGTGCGGCGCCATCCCGAAGACCAACTCGCCGACGAGGTCCTCGCGGGTCTCGAGTTCGTAGTACCGCTCCATCCCGTAGTACTGCGCCAAGAGGTCGTCCACGAAGTCCGCGGTCCGCATCATGTGCTCGGCGGCCCCGTCGGACAGCACCACGTCCTGGACGCGCAACCCGACGAGTTGGTCCTCGTGGGTCAGCGCCTCGCCGTGGACGTCCGTCTCGTAGCCGAGGGCCCGCAGCCGGTCCGCGGAGACGTCGAGTTCGGCGGGTCGGACCGACGTGACCGGCAGGTCCGTCATGTCGTATCTGACGGTGCCGTCCTTGAACGACGACACGCCGTTTTTCGCCCGCAGGATCCCCTTCTCGATCGGCTCGGGGACCTTGTGCTCCGAGGAGAGCCCCTGTACGCCTTTCAGCACCTCGAAGGCGTTCTCGCGCTCGCCGACGGCCTCCAGCGCCGAGCGGTACTCCGCGTTGACGTCTATCGTCGTTCGCTGGACCGCGTCCGCCTCGGTCTCACAACGCGGACAGACCGCCCGCCCCGCGGCGTCGGGTTCGACGTCGATCTCGCAGCTGTGACAGACGTAGTGGGGCTCGGTCACGCCGTTGCAGTCCGGACACCGCGACCGGAACGTCGCCGTCCCGCAGGCGCGACAGCGCCGCCGCCCGACCTGGGCCTCGATCTCGCCCGGCGTGTCCCGCATCGTGTCGGCGTGCTTTGCGGCCTTCGCGATGTCGCGCTGTGCGCCGCCGGCCTCGCCGATCGGAAACAGCGTGTGGACCGCCGGCGAGAGGTCGCGCTTCTCGGATTTTTCGGGGCGGCCCATCCGACAGCCGATCCGGGTCGGGGCCCGCTCGCGGACCTCGAAGGGCGCGACCTCGTTGACGGCCTCGACGGCGTTCTCGCCGCCCTCGTACTCTCTCGCCGCCGCCGAGAGGCGCTCCCAGGTCAACTCGAGGTCGTCCGTGGCCCCGAGCGAACGGACGAACGGGCCCGCGTCCGGGACCGTGATCGTCTCCTCGCCCCGGCTGTGTTCGACCAACAGGACCTCGAGAGCCTCCCGCACCGGGTCGGCGTCCTCGACGACGAGCGTCCGCCCCGCCGTCGCCCCCGGCGCTTCGAGCGCCGACCCGTCGGACTCGACCCAGTCCCCGTCGGCCACCGCGTCGGCGAGCGCCTCGAAGCGGCCGACGTCGAGGTCGTGCCAGAGGTACGTGTACTCGGGGTGCAACGGCGCGTCGTACGCCTCGGCCCACTCTAAGGCCCGCTCGGCGCTCGGGTGTTCGAGGTCGACCCGCGGCGCGTCCGCGAGCGCCTGGACGTCCGCGCCGGCGGCCGCGAGGTCCTCGCGCCACCACTCGACGGTGTAGCTCGCCGGCGACAGCGGGTGGTTGTTCTCGACGAACTCGCCGTAGTTGACGAGGTACTCCCCGGCGTCGAGGATCGCCTCGACGCCGTTTCTGACCGCGCGCGCCTCCTCCGGGTCGTCGATCCGCCGGACGTCGCCGTTCGCGAGCCTGACGGTCGGCCCCTCGATGGTGTCCACGGGGACCACCCCGGCGGCCTTGCCGGGGCGCTCGGTCTTGATCTGCGTGCCCGCCGCGAGGAAGTCGTCGAGGAGGTGCATCGTCGCCGGGTGGACCCCGGCGGTCGCGAAGCCGTGGTTCCGCGCCCGGCCGTACCGGAGCCGAAACCCTCCCTCCTCGGAGGGGTGTCCGAACACCGGCCGCCCGGCGATGAGGTCCCTGAGGAACTTCGCCTCCGGCTCGGGGCGGGCGGGGCCGCTCGGCGCCCGCCCGCCCGTCGCGTCGCCGGGATCGGCCGTGAGCTCGGCCTCGGTCTCGGGACCGCCCGCGCCGTCCTCGGAGCGCGCGCCGCTCTCGGCGACTGCCCCCTCTGTGTCCCCGCCGCCGGCGTCCGGTTCGCTCGCCCCTTCTGACTGTTTGTACGTCCCGTCGATGAGATCCTCCAGCCACGGCCACTCGACCTCCTCGAGTCGGGACGTGTACCGCTGGATCTTCGGGGCCTTCTGTGCGATCCCCTCGCCCAACACGAGGCACATGCCGCCGCGGGCGTTGTTCGTGTCGACCCGTTCGAGGTCCCGGAACCCCGAGACCTCCTCGTCGCCCGTCGCCTCCCCGTCGAGCATGATCGGCATGTTCCGGGCGATGAACTTCGCCTCGGCGTCCTTCGGGGCGTACTGCAGCCCCGTCTCGTCGTCGTACAGCGACAGCTCCTCGGCGTAGCGCTCGATCTCGTCGTCCCGCGGGCCGTACTCCTCGATCCCGACGAGCGTTCGCGTGTAGTCGGCGACGAGGACCGACAGCGCCTGTGCGGTCCCGCCGGCCGAGCGGATCGGCCCGGCGTAGTAGATGTTGACGAACTCCGTCCCGTCGTCGTTTTCCAACACCTCGACGCGGTCGATCCCCTCGATGGGCGCGGCGACGACGCCCTCGGTCAACAGCGCAACGGCCGTCCGGACCGCGCCCTCGACTTTCCCTGCGGGCGTGTCGTACTCCCCGACGGTCCCGTCGGCGAAGTCGGCCGCCAACTCCAGGGCCGCCTCCTCGCGCGAGAGGTCGGGGTCGGCCTCCATCTCCCGGACCCGCTCGGCGACGCCGTCGATCCCGAGGATGTTCTCGACGCGGTCGGCCATGTCCTTCGCGATCGGGATCTCGACGTCGTCCGTCGGGTCCCCACCGCGCCGTCTCGCCTCCTCGGCCACCTCGAGGGCCTCCTCGAGGCCGGATTCCAAGCGCTCGAAGTACCGCTCGTCGTCGGGCCGCATCTACAGCGGCCAGAGATCGAGGTCCGTCACGTCGTCGTGTTCGCGTTCGAGCCGCGTGTCGAGCTCCCTGACGTAGAGCTCCCCCGCGAAGACGGTCGCCGAATCGAGGTGCCCGCCGACCATCGAGCCGTCCGGGCGCGAAAGCGTCGCGTGGGTGTGGGCAAAGCGGCCGTCGTCGAGGTGTGACACGTTCCCGAGCGCCGACGTCACCTCGAGGGGCTCGTCGAACTCGGCGGGGTAGTACTCCTGGTCGTCCTGGTCGTAGAACAGCACCGTCGCGTCCTGCACCGCGCCGAGCCCGAAAAAGAAGGCGGCGTCGATCCCCTCGCTCTCGGCGAAGTCCTCTATCTGCCCGCGCCAACCGCCCCCGTGATCGAGTCGGGCGACGTACTCGCGGTCGCCCTCGACACGTCGGTGATCCATACCCCCGACAACACCCCCCGGAAGCAAAAGCGATTCGGCTACCGCCAGTCGGTGACGACGACCGTCGCCTCGGTTGACATCGAGACGTACGCGTCCTCGCGACAGAGCTCGGCGATGATGAGCTGTTCGCCCTCATCGCCGTCGTCGACCGAGGCCATGACTTCGCAGTCGGCGGCGGTCGGGGTAGCCGGGTTCTGCGACATACATGCTAATTGTTGTCACTCGGTATATAACGGTAACGATGTGATGACGTGACATACCGCCGTCGGGCGCCGGCGTCTCCCGACGCGACGCGGCTCCTCCCGGCGCGACACCCGTCGCTCGCCGGCCCCGCTGACCGCATAAGAGCCCCGCCGCTCGCGGCGCCGATCGGAACGCGGCTCAGGAGAACTTCCGGACGGTCATCCCGAGCGTGTCCAACTCGAGGATCGGCGCGAACCCGGCGTCCGGATCGATGTTGACGCTGCGCTGGAACTCCGTTTGGGCCTGCCAACAGCCGGAGTTGACCGCCAGCACGTTCCGGTACTTCCCCCACCCGAGTTTGTGCACGTGCCCGGTGTGAAAGACGTCCGGCACCTCGTCCATGACGAGGTAGTCCTTCTGTTCGGGGGCCAGACGCGTGTGACCGCCGAACTGCGGGGCGACGTGGCGCTTTTTCAACAGCTGGTACATCGCCCTGTGGGGCTTCTCGTAGCTCGCTTTCCCCTCGGGGAGCTCCGCGATCACCTCGTCGATCGAGACGCCGTGGTACATGAGCACCGAGACGCCCTCGATCGTCACCATCGCCGGGTTCGAGACGATCCGCGCGTCGTGGGCGGTCATGATCCCACGCAGCTCCTCGTCGAAGCCCGGCTGTGGCTCGGCCAGCCGCACGGCGTCGTGGTTCCCCGGGATCATGACGATCTCGATGTCGCCGGGGACCTCCTTGAGGCGCTCGGAGAACGCGCGGTACTGATCGAAGATGTCGACGATCTCCAGTTCCTCGTCCTGGTCGGGGTAGACGCCGACGCCCTCGACCATGTCCCCGGCGATGAGGAGGTACTCGATCCGGGCGGCCTCCGGGGTGTGCAGCCAGGCGGCGAACTCCCGCCACGCCTCGGCCATGAACTCCTGGCTCCCGACGTGGACGTCGCTTATCAGCGCGGCCTGGACGTGCCTGTCGGCCGTCGAGGGCTCGTGCGTCCGGGGCACGTCCGGGAAGTACAACTCGTCGACGAACAGGATCCCGCCGTCGTCGGAGAGCGTCCCCTCGACGGCGATGACCTCGTCGTACAGCAACTCGTCGACGAGGTCGGCGATCGGCCTGTCTTTCATGACCAGACAGGGGAACACGCCCGTCGTGTCCTCGAGTTCGACGAGCCAGTGGCCCGAGGCCGTCGAGCGGATGTCCGAGATCATCCCGATCATGCCGGCGTCGCCGCCGCCGGGGCTCGACTGCATTGCCGCCGCGTTGCGGTGGGTGACGCGGCCCCGCAGCGTCCCCGCGAGGCGCTCGTAGCGGTCCCGGAACGTCGAGACGAAGTCGTCGTACTCGCCCGTTCCGGTCGAGTAGCCCGTCATGTCGTTGCCGACCTCGAGCGAGCGCAGCGACGGATCGACGGTCCGCGTCGCCTCCCCCTCGGACGGTTCTTCGGCCCCAGCCGTCGTCGCCGGAGCGCCCTCCTCGCGTGTCGGCTCCCGGCCCTCCTCCGTTACCCCCTTCGTTTCGACTGGAACTCCCTCGGAGTCGTGGTTCGGCTTCTCGGGGCGTTCTCCAGTCGAAACGAAGGGGTCGGGCCGGTCGGTCCCGTCCGGATCCGGAGCGGCGCCCTCGCCGGTATCGCCCGTCGGTTCCGCCGCCGTCCCGGCGTCCGCGATCGGGTTCCGGCCGTCTCGGGGGGCCTCGGTAAGCACCGCCCGAACGTCCGCCGCCGTGAGCTTCAGCGCCCCCTCGGCGGTCGCCTCGACGGCCACGGCGAGCGCCTCGGCGGTGTCCTCGGCCCTCGCCAGCAGCGTGATCGCCTCCCTGTCGGCGGCGTACCCGTGGGCCGCGAGCTCCCGGGCGATGCGGGCCGGCTCCTCCTGTGGCACGGTCGTATGTCGCTGTCGGTACTCAAAAGCGTAGCGACCCGGGGCCTCCGGCCGCCCCGGCTGCCCCCGTCGGTGCTCCGGCGGCGGCCGGGCTATCGCCCCGTCGGCTCATTTGAACCGGAACGTTTCGAGGTTCTTCGGCGCGAACGTCCGGATGTTGAAATCGTGGTACATCGCCGAGGAGAGGTCCTGCACGGAGGACTCGTCGCCGTGCACGCAGAGCACCTTCTCCGGGCGGGGGTTCATCGTCCGGACGAAGTTCATCAGCCCCTGCCGGTCGGCGTGCCCCGAGAACCCGTCGACGGTTTCGATGTCCATGTGCAACGCGAGCGTCCCGCGGTCGCTCGCCCGGTCGTTCATCGGGATCTCGTCCCAGCCGTTCTGGATCCGACGGCCCAGGGTCCCTTGGGCCTGGTAGCCGACGAACACGAGCGAGGAGTCGGACTCGCCCCCGACGTGGTTGAGCCACGACATGATCGGGCCGCCCTCGATCATCCCCGACGTGGAGAGGATGATACAGGGGCCGCCGTCGGCGATCTCCTGGCGCTCGTCCTCGCCGCCGTCGATGTGGTTGAACTGCTCGGCGAGAAAGGGGTTCTCGTCGTCGTGGAAGATCCGCTCTTGGAGGTCGTCCCGGAGGTACTCGGGGTAGGTCGTGTGGATCGCCGTCGCCTCCCAGATCATGCCGTCGAGGTGGACCGGGACCGTCGGGATCTCCCCTTTCCGCATCGCCTCCTCTAGGACGAGCATGATCTCCTGGGATCGCCCGACGGCGAAGGCGGGGATCAGTATCTTCCCGCCCTCCTGTGTCGTCTCGCGGACGATCTCCTCGAGGTTCCGCTCGGAGTCCTCCTGGTCGGTCTGGTAGTCGTTCCGACCGCCGTAGGTCGACTCCATGACGAGCGTCTCCACGCGCGGGAAGTCGTTGACCGCGCCGTTGAACAGCCGGGTGTCGTCGTAGTGGATGTCCCCGGAAAACGCGACGTTGTAGAGGCCGTCGCCGATGTGGAAGTGCGTGACCGCCGACCCGAGGATGTGCCCCGCGTTGTGGAAGGTGAGTTTGATGTCCGGCGCAACGTCGGTCACGTCGCCGTACTCCAGCGGGATGCAGTGTTTGATCGCCTCTCTGACCTGCTCGGACTCGTAGGGCGGCGTCCGGCCCTCCTTGGCCGCGACGTCGAGATAATCGAGCGTGAGCAGGCCCATCAGGTCCCGCGTCGGTTCGGTGCAGTAGATCGGCCCGTCGTAGCCGTACTTGAACAAAAGCGGGACGAGCGCCGAGTGATCGAGGTGGGCGTGCGTCAACACGACCGCGTCGAGGTTCGCCGCCCCGGCCCCGAGCGCCTCGGGGACCTGCAGGTACGGCACCTCCCCCTCCGCGCCGGGCTTGTCGCCGCAGTCGATGAGCACGCGGGTCTCGGGCGTGTTGAGAATGAACGCCGCCCGCCCGACCTCCCGGCAACAGCCGAGCGTGGTGATCCGCACCCACTCGTCGTCGGACATCTCCTCGCGGTGGATCTGCCTGCCGATGCGCTCGAGGATGTCCCGGCGATCGTCGCGCTCCTGTTTCAGGAAGTTCCGGACGTTCGAGACCGTCGAGGACTCGATCGGCGGCGTCCGGACGACCTCCGGCGTCCAGCCGACCTCCTGGGTGATCTCCCGGAGCGTCGAGCCGTGGCGGCCGATGACGACGCCGGGCTTTTCGGCCTCGATCACGACCTCCCCGGTGTCGGAGTGGAAGTCCAACCCCGTGACGCCCGCCTCCTCGGGGATCACCCCCCGGATCCGCTCTCGGGCCTCGCTCGGCCGCACGAGGACCTCGGGATCCGGCCGCACCGTGATCCGCTTTCGGAGCTTCGAGGCGAGCCGCCGGATCAGGTCCCCGTCGCTCGCGAACTTCTTCGGATCGCGGGTGTAGATGACCAACTCCGGGCCCTCGTAGGTCACGTCGGACACGGAGATGTCGTTGGGGACCTCGCTTACGATCGTTGCCTTGATATCATCGAGTTTCCGCTCTACTGCACTCATACGTTAGAAATCCTTGCTTCGGGCTCCGGTCGCTCCGCGTCCACGCCCCGGGTTCGACGGGACGTACAGGTTCGCCGACTGTATCGGTGACAACAGGTCATATGGACTCGGTCTGCGGTGGCCGCCGCCGCCGACGGCCGCGGGAGCTACCGGAAAACCCGCTCGTAACCGAGTCTAACCCACCACTGATATAAAACCCTTCGCAAAGTGGCGCATGGAGATCACGCCGACCGCCGTCGCCGAGGAGCACGACAGGCTGCGGGCCGACGAAGCGATCCCCGCGCTGATAAACGACGTCCGCGACCGACTCGGGCCGCTGTTCGGGACCGAGGTCAACCCGGTCACCGCGGCGGCCTACCGCGAGGCGGTGGACGCGGTGTTCGCCGACGGCGACCGCGCCGTGAACGTGACCGCTCTCTGTGCGCTCCTCCGGGACCTCGATTGTCAGGGGGACTACCCGGGGTTCGTCGTCGACGAGTTCCTCGGCCGGAAGCTCGCGGCGACGATCGCCGGCGGGGAGCCGTCCGCGCTCCTCGCGGAGGCGACGTTTCACTTCGCCGACGTCCACACCCACGGCGGGTCCGACGACCCGGCCGGCGCCGACGACCTCGAGGCCGCCCTCGCCGCCGGGTTCCAGACCCGACTCCCCGGGTGGGCCTGGACGGAGTCGCCGAGTCCCTTCGCTTCGACGCGCTGACGGGATGATAAACCCCCACGGAACCGTGGCCCACAACCGAGGCCGCCGAAGCCGGTACGACCGTGTATGGCGACCGTCGAGACGCGGATCGGGCGGCTCCGCACCGACCGGTGGCGATGGCTGCTGTCGGCCTCCCGGATCGCTCTGCTCGCCTCGATCGGGTGGTTCCTGCTCGCGCGGTGGGCGAACGTCTCGCTCGACGTGCGGACCCAGGCCGGGATCTATCTCTTCGGGATGGTCGTTTTGAACCTCCCGTACGGCGGCTACGAGCACATGTCGAACCTCCGGAGCCGCGGGCTCCCGTTCGGCGCCCGCTACATCGGGCTGTACCTGCTCGCGGCCGCGGCGTTCGTTGCGCTGTTTTTCGCCGCGCCGGTCGTCGGCCTCGCCGTCGCCATCGCCGTCGCCGTCATCAAGGGCGGCCACGGCGGCCTGCGGGTGCTCGACGCCCTCGTCGGCACCGACCACCTCCGGACCGGACCACAGCGCGCCCTCGCCGCGTTCGTCCGCGGCGGCACCGTGATGATCGTCCCGATGTACGCCTGGCCCGGCGACTTCGCGGCGTTCTCGACGTTCATGATCGACATCTTCCAGCCGGGGGCATTCGCGGCCGTTGCGCCGCACTTCCCGACGGTGCGCTCGCTTTGGGGGGGCGTCTTCGCCGTCGCCGTCGGGGCCCACGTTGCCCTCGGATTCGCCCGCCGCGAGGGGCTCTCGACGTGGCTCGTCGACGTCGGCGAAACGGCGCTTTTGATCGCGTACTTCGCCGTCGTTCCGGTCCTCGTCGCCGTCGGGCTGTACTTTCCGCTTTGGTACTCGCTGCGACAGAGTGCCCGCGCCGAGGCGATCAAGAACGAACACCCCGCCGACCCCGGATCGGCCCCCTCGCCGGGGGCGGTCGTCGCCGCGTTCGTCGGCGGGACGGTCGCCACGTTCGGCCTCGCCGCCCTGTTGGCGACGCTCGCCCCGAACCCGCTTTCGGGCGGGACGCCCCTCGTCAGCGGCGTCGCCTTCTTCAGCGTCTTCATCAGCATCGTCGCGCTCCCCCACGTCGTCGTGGGCGATTGGCTCGACGCCGACCGCGGCATCTGGTACACGCCCTGACGCGCCGGGAGACGCCGATCACAGACCACTCATTAGAACCAATGCTCGGATCGACAGACGCGGTACGACGGACGCACCGACGCGACGAACGACCCCTCGCCGACCGGACGGTAACGGTCGTCGGCGGCGGGTTCGGCGGCCTCTCGGCGGCCTGCTATCTCGCCGCCGACGGGGCCGACGTGACGCTTCTCGAACGGCACGAGGACCTCGGCGGCGTCGCCGGCCGGATCGAGACCGACGGCTTCCGGATCGACACCGGCCCGTCGTGGTACCTGATGGCCGACACCTTCGAGCGCTTCTTCGGCCACTTCGATCGCCGCCCCGAGGAGTACTACGAGCTCGAACGGCTCGATCCGCACTACCGGATCTTCTGGAAGGACGGCGACCGCCTCAATGTCCCCGACGACCCCGAGGCGGTCGCGGAGCTCTTCGAGTCCTACGAGTCCGGCGCCGCCGACGCCTTTCGGTCCTACCTCGAGGAGGCCGAGCGCGCCTACGAGGTCGGCGTCGAGGAGTTCGTCTACCGCGATCGCTCGCGGTTCCGGGACTGTCTCGACCCGCGTCTGGCGCGCGCCGCCCGCGGGGTGACGCTTCTGGACTCGATGCAGGACCACGTCGCCGACTACTTCGAGCACCCGAAGCTCCGACAGCTCGTCCAGTACACGCTCGTCTTTCTGGGCGGCGCGCCGCACAACACGCCCGCGATCTACACGCTCATGTCCCACGTCGACTACAATCTGGGCGTCTATCACCCCACCGGCGGGATCGCGAGCGTCGTCGACGGCGTCGCCGAACTGGCCGGCGAACTCGGCGTCGACGTCCAGACCGGCCGCGCGGTGACGGGGCTCGACCCGACGCCCTGGGGCGTGGACGTCCGAACGGAGCGCGGCACGCTGAACCCGAACGCCGCCGTCGCCAACGCCAACCCGGCACACGTCGATCGGGACCTCCTGCCCGAGGGCACCCGCGAGTACGGCGAGGGCTACTGGGAGGATCGGACGTACGCCCCCTCGGCGTTTCTCATGTACCTCGGCGTCGAGGGCGACGTCGAGCCGCTCGAGCACCACACCCTCGTGTTGCCGACCGACTGGGACGACCACTTCGAGACCATCTTCGAGGACCCCGGCTGGCCCGAGGACCCCGCGTACTACATCAACGTCCCCTCCCGGACCGACCCGACGATGGCCCCCGCCGGCCACGAGGCGGTCGTCGTGTTGGTCCCGATCGCGCCGGGGATAGCGGACGACGGCCCCGCCAGAGAGCGGTTCCGCCGGAAGGTCCTCGACGACGTCGCCGAACACACTGGCGTCGACCTCGCCGACCGGATCGTCCTCGAGCGGACGGCCTGTGTGTCCGAGTTCGGCGAGCGCTTCGGCGCGCCTCAAGGCACCGCCCTCGGGCTCGCGCACACGCTCTCACAGACCGGGCCGCTCCGCCCGTCGATCCGCTCGTCGGTCGCCGACTCGCTGTACTACACGGGCTCGTACACCTCCCCGGGGATCGGCGTCCCGATGTGTCTGGTGAGCGGCGAACACGCCGCCGCCGCCGTCGCGGACGACGAGACCCCCGGGACGCTCGGTCGCCTCTCGGAGCTGGTCTGATCAGCCGAGCTGCTCGGCGGCGAGCCGGTCGGCGTGCTCGATGAACGCCGCCCTCTTTCCGCTCGGGATCGTCGCGCCGGCGGCGATGTCGTGCCCGCCGCCGTCGCCCCCGACGGCGCGCGCGGCCTCGCCCATGACGACCGAGAGGTCCAACCCGTCGCCGACGAGCGGACCGGTCGCCCGGCTCGAGACCTTCGTCTCCTTGTCGTTCTTCTCGGCGAAGGCCACGATCGGGCGGTCCCTGGAGACGCCGTCGGTCCCCATCGACATCCCGGCGATGATACCCACGATCGTCTCTTTGATCTCGTCGCCGGCGTCGAACCACTGGAGGTGTTCCGTCTCGGTCACGCCGTTGTCCTCGACCCACTCGATCCCCTCCGAGAGGTTCCGGCGGTGGTTCCGGAGGAGCTCCACCGCCCGATCGAGCGCCGCCCCGCGGTCGCCGAGACAGACGGCCAAACCGACGTCGGCCCGCTCGTAGCGGGCGGTCGCGTTCAGAAGCGTCGAGAACTCGCTCGCGTCCCGAAGCTCCGTCCCGACCGCCTCCTCCGTGAGGACGTAACTCGTGCCCACGAGCCGGTCGATCTCGAACGCCGGAACGCCGCGGTTCACTGCGTGTCTGACGAGCGCGCTCGCGACCGTTCGCTTCTCGTCGTCGGTCAGATCGACCCAGCGCTTCCAGGCGCCCTCCGCCCGACACGACACCTCGAGGCCGTCCAGAAACGAGACGGCCCCGCGCTCGTCGTTCGTGATCCCGGGGATCCGGACGTCGGAGGCGTACTCGAGGAGCTTCGGCAGCGGTCGGGTCTGCTTGCCGTACACCGCGAGGTCCTTTTTTTCCTCTAAGACGCCGGCCTCGACGCCGTCGGCGACGATCGCGGCGTTCGCGCCGCGGAGCTTCCCGTCGGACGCCTGCATGTCGCCGACCGCGCCGACGACCGCGAGGGCGGCCAGATCCCGGTTGTCGCGCCGCTTACCGCCCGGCGACTCGGCGGCGAGTTCGCGGGCGAGGAGGTAACTCGCGCCCGCGCCGGACAGCGACGAGGCCCCGTCGATCCCCTCCAACAGCGGGTTGAGGTGGTACTCGGTCTCGGCGTCGGCCGGCTGGTGGTGGTCGGCGATGACGGGGACGAAATCGCCCGCGCGCTCGCGTTCGGCGATGGCCTCGAGCTGGCCGCTGCCGAAGTCGGTGAACAGCACCGTCCCGTACCCCCGCTCGGCGATCGCGGCGATCGACGCCTCGTCGAGCTGTTTTTCGAACGCCGCCTCGAAGGCGATCCCGGCCCGCTCGAGCGCGCTCGCGGCGATCCCGGCGCTCGTCAGCCCGTCGGCGTCGATGTGAGACACGAGCAACACCCGCTCGGCCTCGAGCAGCCGCTCGGCACAGGCGGTCGCGCGGGACCGCAACTCCGGGACGGGGGCGTCCTGAGTGGCCATCGTACGAACGGGTACCGCGCGTTCGGATTTAAACCTCCGCCCCCGGCGCGACCGGACGGACCCGCCCGGCTCTCACTCGGTCTCGGCCTCGGGCGCGTCGTCGACGAGAACGATCGCCTCCCCGTCGATGACCTGGTCGTCGCCCTTCGCGACCGTCGTCCGGATCCGGTACTGGTCGCCGCCGAGGTCCTCGGCGATCTCGACGGTCGCGGTGACGCAGTCGCCGACGCGGACCGGCGCGCGGAACTCGATATCCTGTGAGAGATAGACGATACTGCCCGGCAGCCGCGCCAGCGCCGCGCTTATCAGCCCGGTGACGAGAATCCCATGGACGATGCGGCCGTTGAAGCGGGTGCCCTCGGCCCACTCGTCGTCGAGGTGGATCGGGTTCGTATCGCCCGACGCGGCGGCAAAGCGCTGGACGTCCTCCTCGGCGAGGGTCTTGCTGAACCGGACGCTGTCGCCGACGTCGACCTCGCTTCCGACGTCGCGCTCGACGTCCCATCCCGGAAGGTCGGACCCGCCCTCGAGGCGGCCGTCGGCCGCCCCGCCGGTCGGGTTCGGTGCGTCGGTGTCGGTTCCCGCCGGCGCGGGCGAACCGAGCACCGAAAACGCCGCCCTGTTCGCGGCCTGATTCGCCTCAAGGAGGCTACTGAACACGCGAGAGGAGGCGTTGGCCCACGCATCGAGCGGCGTTGAGTACCTGCTGTCGTTCATCGCTACGCCGGTTACGCGCTTGCGGTACTAAAATGTAGTGTTAAATCGGGTGGTAAGCTCCACACAGTGGTTTTCATCGACAATCGTTGGTTCTCTGCGGAACGTTTATTCAGCGCCGCGGCGTACGCGTCGCCACGATGACCGACACGGACGACACCGGCGACGGACTGATGTGGCCCCCGAACATGCTGAAGGCGTTCCAGGAGACCTCCGAGCAGGCGACGCGGAAACAACAGGAGGCGCTCCGGAGTCTCTTTGCGGGCGCGGGGACCGCTACCCCCGATCTCGGCGACTTCGGCGATATCGGCGACCAACTCGGGGCGATGAGCCGCACGGCGACGTTCAAGACGCGCATCCAGAGCGGCGGCCGGATCTCGATCCCCGACGCCGAACGCGAGGCGCTCGACATCGGGGAGGGCGACATCGTCCAGACCGTCGTGGTGCCGGTCAAGCGCGCCGACGACGACGGGTGAGGGCTCCGAGCCCGCCGCGGCCGGGTCCAACGGCCGGGGCCGGGGCCGGGCGCCCGATGTGACCCGAACGCCCCCCGAGAGACGGCCGCGCGCCGACGAAAGCGAAAGCGACCCGACAGTTTATGAAACGATCGGTACTACGTATTGGCAATGAGTAACAACGATCGGCTTCAGGAAGACTGGAACGAACTGGCCGAGAACGTGAACGAGGCGGTCGCACAATCGGTGGAACAGAACATGGAGGCGAGCGCCGCGTTCATGGAGTCGTGGGCCGACGCGATGGAGGACTCGATGCCGGAGTCCGATGGGATGGCGAGCGCGGTCGAAGGCTACAACGGGGCCTACGAGGTCTGGATGAACGCCGCCGAGGAGATGTTCGAACGGACCGCCGACGGCGCCGCCGGCGAGGACGTCTCCGTGGACGAGTTCCGGGACATCTGGCTCCAGAGCGCGAACGAGGCGTTCAAAGAGGTCATGGGCACCTCGGCCTTCGCGGCGGCCAACGGCCGGCTCGTCAGCGCGATGATGGACATGCAACAGCAGGTCGACGAGATCGGCGAGGAGACGCTCTCGGAGATGGGGATGCCGACCGCCGCCGACCTCGACGAGATCGGTGAGCGACTCGTCGAACTCGAGCGCCGACAGCACAGCGTCGAGGCGAAACTCGAGCGCATCCTCGAGGCGGTAGAATGAGCGCGAACGACCCCTTCTCGTTCGCGTTGAACGTCCAGCGCGACGTGTTGGACGCGGCGGCCGACTCCGTGCGGAAGGGATCGATCGCCGGCGAGCGCTACGACCGGATCGAGGACGTCGAGGTGGGACAGACGCCGAGCGAGGTGGTTTACGAGGAGAACAAACTCGAACTCCTCCACTACGAGCCGATCACCGACGAGCAACACGACGTGCCGATCCTCATCGTGTACGCGCTCATCAACAAGCCGTTCATCCTCGATCTCCAGCCGGACCGAAGCGTCGTTCGGCGGCTGTTGGAGGCCGGCCACGACGTCTATCTCATCGACTGGAACGAGCCCTCCCGGCTCGATCGACACCTCACGATCGACGACTACGTCAACCGCTACATCGACAACTGCGTCGACGTCGTGAGGGATCGCTCCGGACGGGAGTCGATCAACCTCCTCGGGTACTGCATGGGCGGCACGATGACGGCGATGTACACCGCGTTGCACCCCGAGAAGGTCCGCACCCTCGGGCTCATGGCGGCCGGGCTCTGTTTCGACGACACGGGCGGCGTCCTCGAGTTGTGGGGCGACGACGAGCACTACGACCCGCGGGACGTCGTCGACGCCCACGGGAACGTCCCGGCGACGATGCTCGACGTCGGGTTCGCGCTCATGGACCCCGTCGCCAACTACGTCTCGAAGTACGTCCGCCTGTACGACAACCTCGAAAACGAGGACTTCGTCGAGAACTTCGCCCGGATGGAGCGGTGGCTCGGCGAGGGGATCGACCTCGCCGGCGAGACGTACGTCCAGTTCCTCGAGGACATCTACCAGGACAACAAGCTCTACAACAACGAACTGTACCTCGGCGACAACCACGTCGACATCACCGAGATCGACGTGCCGCTGCTCCAGATCGTCGGGGAGTACGACCACCTCATCCCCTCCGAGACGAGCAAGCCGTTCAACGAGGTCGTCGGCAGCGACGACACCGAGACGATCGAGTACCCCACCGGCCACATCGGGCTGTCCGTCTCGGGGTCGAGCCACCGCGACGTCTGGCCCCGGGTCGCCGAGTGGTTCCTCGAGAAGTCCGCCGCCGACCCCGAACGGCTCGAGGCGGTCGCGGAGTCGGTCGCGGCGGCGACCGACCAGATCGGCATCGAGGAGATCGACGTTGACGCCGAAAGCGCCGCCGCCGAGCGCGACACCCCGACGGCGGTCGAGATCGACATCGACGACGCCGGCTCCGGGGCGGACGATCCCGACGGCTCCGGGGCGAACGCGGTCGACGTTCGATCGGCAATCGACGGGATCGGACCGACCTACGCCGAACGGCTCGCCGACGCCGGCATCGAGACGGTCGCGGACCTCGCCGACGCCGGCATCGAGACGGTCGCCGACGCCGCCGAGGTCACCGAGCGCCGCGCCGGGGAGTGGATCGCCCAAACGGAGTGATCGCCCCGACGACGCGGAACTACGCCGCGCGCCCGTCCCGCATCGCCGCCGCGTCCCCTCTTTTCGCCCGATCGATCGCCGCCGGCGTCGGGTCCGGCCCCGCCCTCGCCTCCGGGGCGCTGCCGGCCGGATCGGCTCCCACACTCGAGAACAGCAGTCTGACGTGGCCGAGATACGGGACGCGGAGCTCGGCAGTCCCGATGATCCAGGCGGGCCGGATCGGGGCCGACAGCCGGGTCACCTGGTCGTAGTTCGCGTTCGTCCGCTCGTTGTCGCCTTTGGTGATGAACCCGGCGTGATCGGCCGGGCAGTGATGCAGTTCCGCGCAGCTGTCGGCGCTGCCGACGGCGTCGGGATCGGCCCGGTCGTACCAGTTCTCGCCCTCCTCGACCCAAAGCATCGTGCGGTGGATCACCGGCGTCCGCCCGGCGTTGCCGTTCGGCTGGAACACGATCACGTCCCCGGGCGCGTTGAAGGTCGTCCGACCCGTCGTCCGCGCGACGTCGGCCGGAACGACCCCGGTCTGTTCGCCCTCGTGCGTGACGCCCGCCTCGGGCGTAAAGCGCTCGTTGTCGACCACGATGACGAGGTCGCCCCGCTCCATGTTCGGCTCCATGCTGTCGGAGATGACCGCAACCATCGGCGGCCACACGCCGCTGGCGGCGAACAGCACCCCCCCGATGGCGAGCACGATCAGGACGCTCGTCACGAGGTCGCGAACGTAGAGCAGCGGCCCCGAATCGACCGCCCGGAACCACCGGATCCACCCGAGCACGCCCTCGGGTCGGTCGCCCTCCGATCCCGCTCGATCGGGTCCGCCGGACGGTCCGATCGGTTCGTCCGGGCCGCCGCTCGTCCCGCCGGCGCGATCCGCGTCCGCCCCGGACGACGCGTCCGCGGGATCCTCGGCGCGGTCCTCGCCCGTCCTGTCAGTCATTGTCCCCGATAGCGAGGCCGCAAACGTGAACGTTCTGGGTTCCGGCCGGCCGCCGCCCGGGGCCTGTTTGGGCGCGTCGGCTCACCGCCGCCGCCGCGACACGCGCTCCTCGGCGGTCTCGCTCGTGACGACCTCGTACAGGAGCGCCCGCCCGCCCCGCGCCCGCTCGTCCGTCTCGTCGGTTCGCTCGCCGGACTCGGGGCCGCCCCCGTCGTCCGCGGTCGCGTGCCCGCCGCTCGGTCGGAGTATCCGGCCGAGCCGCTGCGTGAACTCCCGCTCGCTGCCGGACCCCGAGAGGACGACCGCGACGTTGGCGTCGGGGACATCGACGCCCTCGTCGAGGACGTTGGCCGCGACGATCCGGGAGTACTCGCCGCGGCGGAACCGATCGAGTATCTCCCGGCGCTCGTCGGCCCCCGTCTCGTTCGTGATCGGCGGGAGCAAAAACCGCTCGGCCAGGTCGTACACGAGGTCGGTGTGGGCGGTGAAGACGATGATCCGATCGCCGCGGTGTCGCTCGAGGATCTCGGCGAGGGCGTCCGTCTTCGCGTCGGCGTTCATCATCACCTCCCGGGCGCGCTGCTTGGCGAGAAGCGCCTCGCGGGCCTCCGGGTCCGACCCCGAGCGCTTGACGAGTTCCCGGTAGTCGCTGCCGCTCCGCAGTTCGATCCCGGACGCGGCGAGGTAGTCGGTGAACGTCCCCTGGAGGCGCTCGTAGCGCTCGCGCTCCTCGGGCGTCAACTCGACGTCGATCCGCTTGATGTCGTACTCCGCGAGGTGCTCGCCCGCGAGGTCGTCGGCCGACAGCCGGTAGACGACCGGCCCGACGAGCTCCGCGACGGCGTCGTGGGCCCCGTCGGGCCGCTCGAACGTCGCCGTCAGCCCGAGCCGCGCCGGGGCGGCGCTCAGCCGCGCGATGTCGCGGTACCCCTCGCCGCCGAGGTGGTGGACCTCGTCGAAGACGACGAGACCGAACCGATCGCCCAACTCGTCGGCCCGGAGGTACGCCGAATCGTATGTGCTGACGGTGATCGCCTCGACGCGCTGCTCGCCGCCGCCGAGGCGACCGATCGGCCGTCCGTCGCCGAACTCCGCGTCGAGTTCCGCGTGCCACTGCTCGACGAGATCGATCGTCGGGGCGACGACGAGCGTCGGGGTGTCCGAGGCCGCGATGGCGCCGATCGCGACGACCGTCTTACCGCTGCCCGTCGGCAACTCGACGACGCCCCGGTCGCCGGCCGCCCGCCAGGCGTCGACGGCGTCCGTCTGGTACCCGCGGAGTTCGTACTCGGTCGCCAGATCGCCGGTGTCGGCGAGATCGAGCACCCGATCGTCGAGGGGAAGCCCCCGATCGACACAGCGCGCCGACAGGTCGGCGTACCGGACGGCGGGCGCGCGGTAGGTCCCCGAACGCGCGTCCGACTCGACGAACGGCAGGCCCCCGAGTTCGGCCGCGGCCTCGCCGTCGATCCGGATCGTCCCCTCCTCGTACCGGAGCGTGACCACGGCGATCCTCGGCGACGCGGCGGTTTAACTCCGGCGGCCGCCGCGTTTGTCAACCCTTATTGCCGCCGACCGGCACCGTTCGCGTATGAGCGACGAACAGGGCGACGCCGGAGCGACCGCCGGGGCGGAGCCGGCGACCGACGCGGAGGGGGCCGAACGCGACGAGCCCTCGGCCGACGCGACCGAAGACGCGACGGAGCCGCCTCTCGCGGAGATCGCCGACCGGATCGAGCGGAGCGATCCCGGGGAGATCGCCGAGGAGATCGCCGCGCTCCGCGAGGAGGCCGTCGGGCTCCGGACCGACCGCGACGACCTCGAAGCGCGGCTCAAACGGAAGCAAGCGGAGTTTCAAAACTACAAGAAGCGACAGGAAAAACAGCGCAAAAAGGAGCGCGCCCGGGCGACCGAGTCCCTCGTCGAGGACCTCCTCGAGGTGCGCGACAACCTCACGCGCGCGCTCTCGCAGGACGCGGACGCGGACATCCGCGAGGGCGTCGAGGCGACGTTCCGGCAACTCGAGGAGGTCCTCGAGGGCGAGGGCGTCGAACCCGTCGAACCGGACCCCGGCACGCCGACCGATCCGGTCCGACACGAGGTGCTGTTGGGCGTCGAGAGCGACCGCCCGGAGGGCACCGTCGCCGAGGTCCACCGCCCCGGCTACGAGATGGCCGGCAAGGTCCTCCGTCCGGCACAGGTCACCGTCTCACAAGGCCCCGCCGACGCGGACGATCAGGCGGCGACCGAACCGACCGACGACGACGGGACCGAAAGCGGGTCCGACCCCGAGGAGCGGGACGCGGCCGGGGACGAATAACGCTTCCGTGTATACGTCCCGGTTCGACGGAGCGCGCGGAAAAAACGCAGGACGGAACGCCCCCGCCGCGAGCCCCCTCGGACGCGTCTAGCAACTTTTAACCGATCCAGACCGGTAGTTACGGCCAACATGGCTAGCAACAAGATCCTCGGTATCGACCTCGGTACCACGAACTCCGCCTTCGCGGTGATGGAGGGCGGCGATCCCGAGATCATCGTCAACGGCGAGGGCGAACGGACGACGCCGTCGATCGTCGCCTTCACCGACGACGACGAGCGCCTGGTCGGCAAGCCGGCGAAGAACCAGGCGATCCAGAACCCCGAGAACACGATCCAATCGATCAAGCGACACATGGGCGAGGACGACTACACCGTCCCCGTCGACGGCGAGGACTACACGCCCGAGCAGATCTCGGCGATGATCCTCCAGAAGATCAAACGCGACGCCGAGGAGTACCTCGGCGACGACGTCGAGCGGGCCGTCATCACCGTTCCCGCGTACTTCAACGACCGGCAGCGACAGGCGACGAAGGACGCCGGCGAGATCGCCGGCTTCGAGGTCGAACGGATCGTCAACGAACCGACCGCGGCGGCGATGGCCTACGGTCTCGACGACGAGACCGACCAGACCGTCCTCGTGTACGACCTCGGCGGCGGCACGTTCGACGTCTCGATTCTCGATCTCGGCGGCGGCGTCTACGAGGTCGTCGCCACGAACGGCGACAACGACCTCGGCGGCGACGACTGGGACGAGGCCATCATCGACTACCTCGCCGACTCCTTCGCCGAGGAACACGGCATCGACCTCCGGGAGGACCGCCAGGCCCTCCAGCGGCTGACCGAGGCCGCCGAGGAGGCCAAGATCGAACTCTCCTCGCGGAAGGAGGCGACGATCAATCTCCCCTTCATCGCGGCGACCGACGAGGGGCCGCTCAACCTCGAGGACAAGATCTCGCGGGCGAAGTTCGAATCGCTCACCAGTGATCTGCTCGAACGGACCGTCGCGCCGACCGAGCAGGCGCTTTCCGACGCCGGGTACGCCAAGGGCGACATCGACGAGGTCATCCTCGTCGGCGGGTCGACGCGGATGCCCCAGGTCCAAGAGAAGGTCGAGGAACTCACCGACCAGGAGCCGAAAAAGAACGTCAACCCCGACGAGGCCGTCGCCCTCGGCGCGGCGATCCAGGGCGGCGTGCTCTCGGGCGACGTCGACGACATCGTCCTGCTCGACGTGACGCCGCTCAGCCTCGGCATCGAGGTCAAGGGCGGCCTCTTCGAGCGGCTGATCGACAAGAACACCACCATCCCGACGGAGGCCTCGAAGGTCTTCACCACCGCCGCCGCCAACCAGACCTCGGTCAACATCCGGGTCTTCCAGGGCGAACGGGAGATCGCCGAGGAGAACGAACTGCTCGGCGCGTTCCAGTTGACCGGGATCCCGCCGGCACCCGCCGGAACGCCGCAGATCGAGGTCTCCTTCGACATCGACGAGAACGGCATCGTCAACGTCTCCGCCGAGGACCAGGGGTCGGGCAACAGCGAGGACATCACCATCGAGGGCGGCGTCGGCCTCTCCGACGAGGAGATCGAGCGCATGCAGGAGGAGGCCGAGGAACACGCCGAGGAGGATGAAAAGCGCCGCGAGCGGATCGAGGCGCGCAACGAGGCCGAATCGACCGTCCAGCGGGCCGAAACGCTCCTCGAGGAGAACGACGACGCGATCGACGACGCGACCGAAAGCGACATCGAGGCCGCGATCGAAGACCTCGAAGCCGTCATCGAGGACGACGACGCGACGACGGAGGAACTCACCGAGGCGACCGAGGACCTCACCGAGAAACTCCAGGAGATCGGCAAGCAGATGTACGAACAGCAGGCCGCCGGCGCCGAAGGGGCCGGTGCCGGCGCTGGCGCGGGCGGCATGGGCGGTATGGGCGGCATGGGCGGTGCCGGTCCGGGCGGCCCCGGCCCGGGTGCGGGCGGTGCCGGACCCGGCGCGCAGGCCGGCGACGACGAGTTCGTCGACGCCGACTTCGAGGACGTCGACGACGACGACGAGGAGTAGCCCCCGAGTCCCGGGGTCAGTCGTCGGGTTCGTCGTTTTTTCCGAGACGATCAAGCAGCCAGATCAGCGCCAAAATCGGGGCGGCGGGCAACAGAAGCAACATCGCGCCGAGACCGATGACCGCGTCGAGGATCCGGTTTCCGAGCGACGGCTTCGGCGGTGTGGTCTCGGGCATCCCACCCCGACGTAGACGGGTCGGTCACATAACGGTGGTGTCGCGGGGCGGCCGACCCGCCGGCGCACCCCACAGGAGGGCGGCGACGCGGCGTTTCGCCCGGCCCGGATCTACCGACGGACGACCATCACCGAGAGGTCCGAAAACGCCGTTTCCTCTTTCGAGTCGACGTCGGCCGCAAGCGACGAAAGCGACGTCCTCGTGATCGACTCGTCGTCGTGTGTCAGCCGCTCACAGACCCAAACCGAGCGGTCGGACGCGCCGCCCTCGAGCAACCGGCGGGCGATCCGTTCGGGCATCCAGTCGAACGGCCGGGGCAACACGAGCAGGTTCCGGTCGCCGACGTCGCGTTCGAGCCGCCCGAGGTCCGCCTCGATGGGGCCGCTTTTGTGCAGCGTGACGAACGTCGTCTCCTCCATCGGCGTGCGCGCCCGGGAGGCCGCGATCTGCAGCGACGAGATCCCCGGGATCACCCGCACGGGAGCGCCGACCGCCGACTCGAGTTTCCCGACGAACTGGTATCCCGAGTGGTTGGGGTCGCCCATCAGCACGGCCGCGCCGCGCTCGCCGTCTGCGACCCGGTCGGCGAACGCCGCGAGCACCTCCGGTTCGTCCTCGTAGCCGCAACACAGCGCCTCGCCGGTGATCTCCTCGCCGACGAACCCGACGACGGTTTCGAACCCGACGACGACGTCCGCCTCCCGGATCGCCCGCGCGCCCCGTCGCGTGAGGTACTCGGGGTTCCCGGGGCCGATCCCGACGGCGTACACCGGCTCCTCGCCGCGTCCGCTTCGGTCCCCGCCGATCGCCTCGGGGCGCTCGGCGGCGAACGCCCCGGGGTCCTCGGGGAACTCGACCCCGTCGGTCATCGGTCGAGGGTCACCTCGTCGTTTCGCGCGTCGCTGGCGACGTGGACCAACTCGTTTGTCAGCCCCGCCGCGAGCCCGCTCCCGCCGCGCCGTCCGACGTTCGTGACCGCCGGGACGCCGTGTTCGGCACAGACCTCTCGGACGCGCTCGCGGCTCTCGGCGGCCTTGACGAACCCGACGGGCGTGGCGACGACGACCGCCGGGCGGGTGCCCTGGTCGATGCAGTCGGCGAGCGCGAGGGCGGCCGTCGGCGCGTTGCCGATCGTCGCGATCGCGCCCTCGTAGGCCCCCTCGCGGTCGAGTTCGAGCACCGACGCCGCCGTCCGGGTCATCCCGGTCTCGGCGGCCAACTCCGCCCCGTTGCCGATCGCCTTCCGGACGGGGCAGTCGTGGCCCCGCCCCGTGATCCCGGATCTGACCATCGTGATGTCGGTGACGATCGGGCGCTCGGCGAGGACGGCCTCGGCCCCGGCGACGACCGGTTCGTCCTCGTCGTCGCCGGTGAACCGCAGCAGGTACTGGAACTCCTCGTCGCCGGTCGCGTGGACCGCCTTCCCGCGCAGCCTGTCGGCGAGCGTCTCCTGTGGGACCAACTCGTGGACCCGGTCCATGCTCGTCTCGGCGATCTCCATGGCGTCGGCGGTCGTCGCCCCCAGATCCGCGTACTCCTCGTGGTCCTCGCTTTCAGTCGTCATCGCCGGGCACCTCCTCGTCGCCCTCGCCTCGCCGCCCGCCCGCGCCGAGGCTCCCGGGGTCGCCGCCCGTCGTGCGCTCCTCGAGGTCGCCGTCGACCCGGAGGTTGATATCGGTCAGCCGCTCTTCGACCCCGTCGTCGGCGTCCCAGAGGCCCCGCTCGATGGCCTCGAGTAAGGTGTCGGTGATCGACTCCAGCGCCCAGGGGTTCACGTCGCGCATCCACTCCCGTCTGTCCTCGTCGAAGGCGTAGCGCTCGGCCACCTCCGACCACAGCGCGTCGCTGACGACGCCCGTCGTCGCGTCCCACCCGAGCGTGACGTCGACGGTGCTCGAGAGGTCCCCCGCGCCCTTGTAGCCGTGTTCCTCCATCGAATCGAGCCAGGCGGGGTTGAGCACGCGCGACCGCATCGCCTTGCGGACCTTCTCCTCGTTCGTGTAGACGGAGACGTTGTCGGGGTCCGAGGAGTCACCCACGTAGGAGGCCGGCTCCTCGCCGGCGACCTCGGAGACGGCGGTGATGAAGCCGCCGTGGAAGGCGTACCAATCCGAGGAGTCGAACTCGTCTTGCTCCATCGTGTCCTCGATCTTGACGGTCGCCTCGACGCTGCCGAGTCGGCGCCGGAAGGCGTCGTGGTCCTCGGAGACGCGCCCCCGGGATCCCAAGGCGTAGCCGCCCCACTGGACGTACACCTCCGCCAGATCCGAGCGGTCCTCCCAGTTGCCCTCGTCGACGGCCTTGTTCGTGCCCGCGCCGTAGCCGCCGGGGCGGGTGGTAAAGACCCGCGGCATCGCGGCGTCGCGGGCGTCGTCGGGCGCGAGCCCCTCGGCCTCGAGTTCCTCGGCCTCCTCCTCGACGTGTTTCTTGACGTAGTTCATCTCGTGGGGCTCGTCGAGGTCGACGACCGCCTCGACGGCGTCGTGGATCACCCCGGCGGCCTGCGGGAACGCGTCCCGGAACAGCCCCGAGACGCGCGTCGTCGCGTCGATCCGGGGGCGTCCGAGCGCCTCGAGGTCGATCGGCTCGACGTCGTCGATCCGCCCGGCGTCGGTCCAGACCGGCCGGACGCCCATCAGCGCGAGCACCTGCGCGATCGTCTCGCCGCGCGTCCTGACCGTCGGGGTCCCCCACGCGACGACGCCGATCTCCTCGGGGTACTCGCCCTCGGCGTCGCGGTGTCGCCGGAGCGTCCCCTCTGCGACCTCCCGGCCGACCTCCCAGGCCGCCTTCGCGGGGACCTTCCGGGGGTCGAGCGTGTAGAAGTTCCGTCCGGTCGGCAGCAGATCGACGCCGCCGCGGGTCGGCGCGCCGCTCCCGCCGGGCGGGACGTACTCGCCGGCCAAGGCGTCGACCGTCCGGGGGATCTCGGCCCGTGCGCCGCCGACCCGCGGGGCGACCTCCTCGCAGATGTACGCGAGCGCCTCGCGGAGATCGTCGTGTGCGCCGCCGGCCACGCGGGCGTCGCCGAGCGCGTCGACATCGACGACCATGAGATTCACCGTCGTCTCGTCGCCGGGGCCGGCGTCGGGTTCGGCCTCGGGCACGTCGAAGTCGTGTTCGGCGAGCGTCTCGACCAACTCGACGCTCAGTTCGTGGACCTCATCGGCGGCCTCGGCGTAGGTCATCCCCAGCGTCTCGTCGTACTCCCCCGGCGCGTCCAACATCCGCTCGTAGTCGACGCCCAACACGCCCGCGACCGACTCGCGCAGCGAGGGTCCCCCGGGGTTCTCTAGCCGCGTCAGCGCGATCAGGTACTCGACGAGACGGTCGCCCTCCGGCGGTTCGCCCATCGTGTGCAGCCCCATCCTGATCTGGGTCGTCTTCACGTCCGTCAGGTAGGCGTGGACGCGCTCGACCAGCTCGTCGATCCCCACCTCGTCGCCCGAGACCGCGCCCTCGGCGAGTGTCGTCCCGGCCGCCTCGGGGCCGCGCACGTCGGCCGCCTCCTCGATCTCGCCGGCGACGCCCAACTCGACGGCGAGGTCCAACTCGTCGATCGTCTCCCGTATCAGCCGCTCTGTGGTCTCGCCGGCCTCGCCGCCGGCCTCGCGGTACCGGTCGGCGAGCTCCTCGAGTTCGGCGAGGTCGTCGTAGGTGCCGGCGTTCGCCATCGGCGGCGTCAGGTAGTCGACGACGGCGGCGTACGAGCGCCGCTTCGCCTGGGTCCCCTCGCCGGGGTTGTTGACGATGTAGGGGTAGACGTTCGGGACGTCGCCGACGAGCGCGTCCGGGGCGCTCTCGCCGTCGAGGCCGACCGTCTTGCCCGGCAGCCACTCCAGCGAGCCGTGCGTGCCAAGATGGACGACGGCGTCGGCGTCGAACTCGTTTCGGAGCCACGAGTAAAACGCGACGTAGTCGTGGGGCGGCTGGAGGTCCGAGTCGTGGTACACCTTCGAGGGGTCCATCCCGAACCCGCGCGGCGGCTGGACGGTCACGAGGACGTTCCCGAACTCGATGCCGGGGATCGCAAACGGGCGTTCGGGCGGCTCGCCCCACTCCTCGCGGACGTTCTCGCGAAAGCCCGGGTCCGCGTCGGCCCACCACTCGGCGTACCGCTCGGCGGGGACGACGTCGACGGACCGCTCCCGGACGTCCTCCGGGGCGACCCAGCGGTCCTCGAGGGTCAACTGGGCGGTGAGCGTTTCGATGAGCTCCTGTCCCGACCCGGGAAAGCGCCCGCCGAGGTCGTAGTTTCGGTCCCGCAGTTCCGAAAGCAGGTTCACCGTCGACTCGGGCGAATCGAGCCCGAAGGCGGTCCCGATCCCGTCGTCGCTCGGCGGGTAGTTGTGCAGGACGACGGCGACGTCCTTTCTCTCGTTCGGCGTGTGCCGCAACTCGGCCCAGTTGACCGCGAGCGAGGCCGCGTGGTCGATCCGGTCCTCGATCGGGAAGTGCTGTTTCGGCGCGCTCCCGATCCCCGCCTCGTCGTCGGTCCGCTCCTTGCCCGACACGGGGTGGGTGATGACGTTGCCGTCGAACTCGGGCAGCGCGACCGACAGCGCGAGTTCGAAGCCCATCACGCCGGTGTCGCTCGAGGCGTACCGCGCCCGCGACCGCATCGTCGTCACCGTCTGGACGACGGGGACGCCGAGGCGTTTCAAAAAGACCTCCTCCGCGCCGTCGCCCTCGCTGTTGGCCGCCCGCCCGCGCTCGGCCATCGACAGCGAGAACATGAACGACGAACAGACCGCATCGACGAGTGCGTCGCCCGCGTCGTCGGTGAGCCAGTTGTCGACGACCCACTCCGCGTCGCGCTGCTCGTCGGCGTCGGTGACGGGATTACAGAACACGGGCAGGGCGTTGGCGCCCTCGGCCTCGATCGCCCGGACCATGGCGTCGACGTAGCGGGTGTTCTCGTGGGTCCAGTGGGACTCGTAGAACCAGACGGCGACGGTCGGACGCCCCGCCTCGAGGGTCCCGATCAGCTCCTCGACGGACGCGCCGGGGTAGTCCGGGTGGTAGACGCCCTCCGTCGGCAGCGACACGGGGTCGTCGTAGCCGGGGCTCGCCGGCGTGAACTGATCGGTCAGATACCGGAGGCAGTTCGCGAGGTTCGCGCTGCCGCCCCGTTCGAGGTACTCCGAGACGCGCTCTCTGATCTCGCCGGGGACGGTCGTGTCCTCGAGTGCGAAGGCGTCGCCGGTCGCCTTGACGACCACGGGGACGCCCGCCTCGAGGCAGGCCTCTCTCGCCCGGTCGTACCCGGGCATGCTGTCTTTCCCGCCGTGGAGCCACAGCACGACGACGTCGCAGTCGGTCAGTTCCTCGCAGAACGCCTCGATCGCCTCGGGGTCGTCGAGGTCGCTCTCGGAGCGGGCAGCGAGGTCGGTCTCGACCTCGCCGGCGGCGCGGGCGAGCGCGCCGAGCTCGTTTTCGGTCGCGGTGTAAAGTCCGATGCGTGACATAAGGTTGATAAACTCCAGTTGTGCTAGTACAACTGTGTTTGATTCCGCTCGTGTGAAAAACGTTTCCACGCCGTTCGGCGCGGTCGTCGGGCAGGACCGCCTCAAAGAGGCGCTGTTGACCGTCGCGACCGACGACGGCCTCGGCGGACTGCTCGTCACCGGCGAGAAGGGGACCGCGAAGTCGACGCTCGTCCGCGGGCTGGTCGATCTCCTCCCGGCCCAGCGCGCCGTTGCGGACTGCCCGTACGGCTGTCCTCCGGCCGACCGCGCCCGGCAGTGCGGCTCCTGTCGCGACCGGGCGAGTTACCCCGTCGAGACGCGCTCGGTCCCGCTCGTGACGCTCCCGCTGGGCGCGACGAGAGAGCGCGTCGTCGGGACGCTTTCGGTCTCGGAGGCGCTCTCGGGCGAGGCCTCCTTCGATCCCGGCCTCCTCGCCCGCGCGAACCGCGGCATCCTCTACGTCGACGAGGTGAACCTGCTCGACGACCACCTCGTCGACGTGCTGCTCGACGCCGCCGCCTCCGGCGAGAACCGCGTCGAACGCGACGGCGTCAGCGTCTCTCACCCCGCCGAGTTCACCCTCGTCGGAACGATGAACCCCGAGGAGGGGGAGCTGCGACCCCAACTCCGGGACCGCTTTGCCCTGTCGGTCGACGTGGAGGGCGAACGCGACATCGAGGACCGCGTCGCCGTCATCGACGGCGAACTCGACGAGAGCCCCCCGGACGGCGACGACACCGAGACCCACCGCGAACGGCTGAAGGCGGCGCGGGAACTCCTCGGGGACGTCCGCCTGAGCGACGAGCAGAAACGCGATATCGCGACGCTGTGTCTGGACGCCGGCGTCGACGGCCACCGCGCCGACATCGCCACCGCGCGGGCGGCGCGGGCCCTCGCCGCGCTCTCGGGGCGACCGACGGTCACGGACGGCGACGTCCGCCGGGCGGCGACGTTCGCGCTCGGCCACCGGATGCGGTCGACGCCGTTCGAGGACGCCCCGGACGCCGAGGATGTCGTTGAGGACCACTTCGAGGACGCCCCGGACGCCGAGGACGGCGACGGCGAGAGGTCGGGCGACGACCCCTCCGACGGCGGGGAACGCGCCGACGGGTCGGATCCTCCCGAGACGGACGACGGCCGGGACGGCGAGGACGAGGAACCCGGCGGCGATCCGCCGGACGGTGACTCCTCCGGTGGCCGATCCGACGGGCCCTCGCCGCAGCGGGACGCCGACTCCGACGCCGACGCCGATCCGCAAAGCGCGGACGCGCCCGACGACTCCGCGCCGGCCGAGGCGGGCGAGCCGCCCGGTTCGGAGGCCGACGGCGACGGCGAGGGATCTGACGGCGACGACTCGGGCGAGGAGGCGGCCCCGATCGTCCCCGGCCAGCCACGCGAGACGGCCGACGCCGCGGCCCCCGAGATCGACGCCCCCGAGACGGACGCGGCGACCGGGTCCGGCCGGGCCGCGTCCGATCCCGCCCCCGGAAACAGGGGCGCTCGCGTCCGAACGGAGCCGACCGACGGCGCGGGATCGATCGACGCGGCGGCGTCGGTCCGGGCCGCCGCGACCCGCGGCGAGGACCGGGTGCGAACGCGGGACCTCCGGCAGTCGGTCCGGGCCGGCAGCGGCGACGCCCTCGTCGTCTTCGCCGTTGACGCGAGCGCCTCGATGCGACCCGCGATGGCGGCGACGAAAGGCGTCACCCTCGAACTGCTGAAGGGGGCCTACACCGAGCGCGACAGCGTCGCCGTCGTCGCCTTCGCCGGCGAGGACGCCGATGTCGTGCTGCCGCCGACGGACTCGGTGTCCCTCGCCGCCCGCCACCTCAAGGAGCTCCCGACGGGCGACCGAACGCCGCTTCCGGCCGGTCTCCGGACCGCGGCGTCGGTGATCGACCGCGCGGACCCGGACGCGGCCGTCTGCGTCGTCGTCTCCGACGGGCGGGCGAACGCGGCGTCGAACCCGACCGCCGACACGCGGGCGGCCGCCGACGCCCTCGCGGCGACCGACGCCGGCGTGGTTTGTGTCGAGTCGGGCGACGACCGCGGCCTGCTCGGCGACGTCGCGCGGGCGACAGACGGGACGCTCGTCGACCTCGACGCGCTGACGGCCGAACGCGTCGAGGCCGAGTTGACCCGCTCGCGGGAGTGACCCACCCGAAGCTTTACAAGCATACTTTCAGTAACCCAAGTAGACTTTATGACCGCGAACGACACCGTCTCCGATCGCTTCGAACTCGCCTCGGGCCGACTCAACGCGACGCGACTCGCCGCCGGACTCCTCTTCGGCGCCGCGATCGCCGCCGCGCTGCTTTTCGCCCAGGAACCGCTCGTCCACGACGCGGCGCACAACTTCCGGCACGCCGCCGGCGTCGTCTGTCACTGAGGGATGATCCAGCAGTACTTCCAGCGCGGCGTCGGCGCCGGCGCCGTCGCCGGTCTCGCCTACGGGGCGTACATGGCGCTCGTCGGCAACCCGCTCAGCGAGCACGTCCACGAGGCCGGCCACGGGGCCGATCACACCCACGCCGGCGCGGCCGAACACGCCCACGAGGCAGGGCCCGCGGTCTCGGAGGCGACGACGGCCGCCGTCAGCGCCGGCAGCGGGGTGCTCTGGGGGGTCCTCCTCGGCGGCGTCTTCGCCGTCGCGTTCTACCTGTTCGAACCCGCCCTCCCCGGCCGCCCGGAGACGAAGGCCTACGTCCTCGCCGGCGTCGGCTTCTTCAGCGTCTCCGCGACGCCGTGGCTCGTCTTCCCGCCGGCCGCCCCCGGGGCCGAACACCTCTATGGGATCGAGGTCCGTATCGCCGCGTACCTCGGCCTCGTCGCCGTCGGTCTCGCCGTCTCCGCGGCCGCCGTCGCCGCCTACCGGCGGGTCGGGTCCGAACGCCCGGGGCTCGGCCTCGTCGCCGCCGCGGCGCCGGTCTCGGCCGCGGCGCTTCTGTTGTCGACGCTCGCCCCACAGACGGTGATCAGCCCCGAACTCCCGGCCGACCTGCTGGCCGCCTACCGCGGCCTCACGGTCCTCACGCAGGCGGGGCTGTGGCTGGTGATCGCCGCGGCCTTCTCGCGGCTGCAGCGCCGCGGCGGGACCGATCGCGCCGAACGACCACGGACGGGGGCGTTGAGCAGCCCCGAATGAAGCGCTGTACCGACGAGCAGACGACCCGACTCGCGGCGCACGTCTTCGTCTGCACGAACGAGCGCGACTCCGAGTACGCCGCCTGCGCCGGCGCCGGCGGCGAGGAGACGACCGCCGCGGTGAAGACCTGGCTCCGCGAGCGCGACGCCTTCTGGTCGCCGATCGGCGTCTCGACGACCGACTGTCTCGGGCTCTGTAGCGCCGAGGGCACGGCGATCACGATCCAGCCGCGAAACGAGTGGTACGCCGAGGTCAGCCCCGAGGACGTCCCGGCGCTGCTCTCGGAGGCGTTCGGCGAGGACGCCGACGACGTGGCGTGATCGGGGCGCTCGCGGTCCCGGATCTGTCTGACTCCGCGCTCGTTCCCGTCAGCCGTGGACGGATGCCCGAGCCGCGATCGCCACGAACGGACGAGAGCGGCCGCCCGACGACGCCTCTAACGGGCGCTCACAGCCACAGCGCGTACGCGCCCCGGACGGCCCCGTCGTCGTGGTACGCGACCGGTTCCTCTATGGCCGCCGCCCGGCCGTCTTCGAGGGCGGCCGCCGTGAGCACGCCCGGTGTCGTCCCCCCACCGATCGGCCCCTCGACGGTGTCGAACGCTCGCCACCCGTGGACCGAGGGGTCCCTCTCGCGGAAGTGCTGGGCGACCGGCGCGAGCAGTTCGGCCCCGTCGCCGGCGATCCCGTGACAGAACCCGCCGACGTCGGCGCGCCACCGCCGCGTTCCCGCCGGCGTGTAGCCGAAGGCGCTCTGCTCGTTCGGGTGTCTCTCCTCTGTCTCCCTGCCCGTCGCCGGAAACGAGTTCCCGGTCAGAAAGACCACGCCGGAGCCGCCGGCGTACGCGTGGTTCGGGTAGGTGTACACCTCGTCGCCGCCCTCCCGGGGCCTGCCGAGATCGACCCGCCAGACCGCCGTCCCGTCCTCGATCCGGTACCCCCGGTAGTCGGCGTGACTCGTCGCAACGACCCCCTCTTCGAGCGCCGCCACGTCGCCGACGCGGCGGTCGGCGCCCCCGCCAGGGTCCCACGTCCACCGCTCGCTGCCGTCGGCTCCGAGCGCGACGAGGCCCTCGTCGTGGCGCCCCGGACAGCGGTTGTACGCGACCGCGACGCCGCCGTCGGACGCCGCCAGCGAGACCGGCGAGGCGTCGGCGTCGTAGCGCCACCGAACCGACCCGTCGGGGGCCAGCGCGTACACCGAACTCTCGAAGTGGCGCTCGCCGCCCTCCCGCTCGTAGCGCCTGGCGGCGGCGTAGACGGTCCCCTCGCCGACGGCGGCGTCGACGACCATCGGCAAACGAAAGCGCGTCTCCTCGGTCGGATCGCCGATCGCGTCGGCGGCGTCGTGGCGCCACCGCTCGGCGCCCTCGACGAGATACCGGACCGCGCCGCGCGCCGAGCGCTCCCCGACCACGACGCCGTCGCCGAACGGGACGAGCGTGATCGCGCTGCCCTCGCCGTCGACGCGCCACCGCTCGGTCCCCCGGTCGTCGAACGCCTGGACGCCGCCGTCGGCGCGCCCGACGACCGGGCCGGCGTCACAGATGGCGAGACCGGAGCGCCGTCCGGCCTGCCGCGACCCGCAGGGATCGATCTCGCCGAGTTCGACCCGCCGTTCGAGGCCCGCGAACGCCCCGTTCGCCCGCCGGTCACTCATCGTCGATCACTCATCGTCGATCACGCATCACTCGTCGACGGGGAACGTCTCGTGGAGCGCGTGGTGGCTGTCGCCGAGGTCCTCGAGGAACGACTCGCCGCCGTCGACCAGCCGATCGAGCGACGCGGCGGCGTCCCGGACCGCGACCACCCGCCCGCGGAGGTAGTCGTACCCCGGGTCGTCGGCGTCGGTCGCGGCGACCTCGGACTCGAGTTCGACGATCGCGGTGTCGAGGTGCCGACGACAGGCCGCCAGGTCGTCCGCGTCGGCGAGCGCCGCGATGTGGGGCTCGGGGCTCTCGCCGAGCTCGTCGCGGGCGTGTTTCTCCGTGGCGTCGTCGCCGACGCCGAGGCTGTTCATCAGGCCGAGCCGGAGCGCTTCGATCTCGTGGCACGTCATACTCTCTCAGAGGGTCTGGTCGACTAAATCGGACACGATTCGATCCTCGGCGACGGCGTCGGCGAGGCGGTCGGCGTCGTCGGGCTGGACGGAGCCGTACCAGACGCTGTCCGGGTAGACGGCGACGTTCGGCCCCTCGCCACAGCGGTCGAGACACGACGACCGGGTGATGCGCGCGTCGATGTCGCGCTCGTCGACGGCCTGTCGGAGCCGCTCTAAGACCGTCGCCGCGCCCTGTGCGGCGCACGTCCGGTTCGTACAGACGGAGACGTGTTTCTCGGGCGCGTCGTGGGTGTCGGTCTCCTCGTCGACCGACGAGCGGTCGGCGTGGGTCGCCCGGTGTGTCATCGCCCGCAACATCGCGCGCGCGCCGCCGGCGTCGTCCTCGAAGCCGTCCATCTCGACTTTGTACTTGCAGGTGTCACACGACATCGACACGTCGCCCGTCCGGGCCTCCTCGAAGCGGTCCGCGAGGACGTCGAGAAGCCGATCGTCGGTGCCGAGCGGGTCGCCGCACCCGGCGACGGCGTAGGGGTACTCCTCGTCGAACTCCGCGGTCCGCTCGCGGATCCTGTCGGTCAACACCCCGTCGCCGAGCATGTACGGCAGGACGACGACCGCGTCGGGCCGGCGCTTGGAGACGGTGTGTAACGCGTCCTCGAGCAGCGGTTCGGTCACGCCGATAAAGGCCGCGTTCGCGTCGAGAAACCCCCGGCCCTCGTACAGCAGCCGGGCGAGTTTGTGGACGTCGCCGTTCGAGTCCGGGTCCGAGGAGCCGCGCGCGCACAGCACGATCAACACGTCGTCCTCGGCGCGGTCGACGCCGAGGCGCTCCTCGACGGCCGCCGCCCGGTCGTCGAGCAACTCGACGATCGAGGGGTGCACGCCGAGGTGTCGCCCGCCGTGGATCCCGACGTCGTGTTCGGCGCGGGCCTCGTTGAGCACGAGCGGCACGTCGGCCTTGACGTGGCTGGCGGCGAAAAGCGACAGCGGCACCACCGTCACGTCCGACACCGCGGGAACGAGCGACCCGATCGCCTCGGCGATCGAGGGCTCGGCCAACTCGATGAACCCCGCGTTGGCCGGCAGCCCGAGCCGTCCCTCTAAGCCCGCGGCCAACTCCCGGACCTGTTCGTTCGACTTCTCGCGGCGGGAGCCGTGCCCGGCCAGCACGACCGCCTCGCTGTCCAGCATCAGTACGCCCCCGCCTCCTCGATGCTCCGCTCGGTCTTTCGGCGCCGGCTCGGCGCGAACAGCCCCGTCGCGTCGCTGTCGGCGTACAGCCACGCGCCGAACGCCGGCGCGGCCGCGTCGTCGATCCCGAACCAGTAGCCCCCCGAGGAGGTCTCGGAGACCTCGCCGCAGGGCGCCTCGACGTCCGCGGCGTCGATCAGCCCCTGGACCCGCTCGAGGAGCTTTCTGTCGTCGTGGACGACGGAGATCCCGACGGTGCCCGACGAGGACTTGAAACAGACCGTCCCGCAGCCCTCGATTATCCCGCGGAGCAGTTCCCGATCGCACCCCGCGAGGACGTCGAGTCTGTACCCCCCCGAAGCGGCCTCGAAGGGGAGCCCGAGCGCCGCCGCCGCCCGCTCGCCGATCGGGCCGTGTACCTGCACCGTGTAGCTGTCCTCGCGTCGGGTGATCGAGGCGTCGTGGGCGTACTCCCGTTCGACCGTGTCGTGATCGATGGCCGCCGTCTCCGCGCCGGCGATCGCCGCGAGCCGCTCGGCCGCCGTCTCGTCGTTCGTCCGGACCGTCACGCCGCTTTCTGTCACCCCGCCGTCGCCGATGACCCGCCCCCAGAAGTACGCCGTCTCTGGGTGGGCGTCGAGGAGGTGCTCCGGCGTCTCCCGTTCGACGCTCATTCGCCTTTCACCTCGACGGTGATCGCGTCTGTCGGGCACGCCGCCGCGGCGTCCTCGGCGTCGGACAGCCGGTCGTCCTCGAACGTCGCCCGAAGCGTCCCGTCCTCGCGGCGGCCCCCGGGCAGCGTCACCAGCCCGTCGGCGGACTCCTCGAAGCGACCGTCGCGGACGAGACAGGCGAAGATCCCGTCACACAGCTCCATGTCGACCGTGATCTCGTACTCGGTCATCTCAGTAGTCGTACTTCGTCTCGTAGCCCCGCGGCGTCACCATCCGGTCCTCGAAGACGTAGGTCTCGTCGTTGCCGACGATGATCGTCGTCGTCATGTCGACGATGTCGGTCTCGCCGAGCTCCGGCAGGGTCTCGAGGTCCGTGATCGTCGTCTCCTCGTCGTCGCGGGAGGCCCCGTGGACGATGCCGACCGGCGTCTCCGGATCGCGGTGTTCGAGGAGGATCTCACAGCAGCGCTGGAAGTTCTCCCGCCGCTTCCGGCTCCAGGGGTTGTAGATCGCGATCGTAAAGCCCTCGCCGGCGACCGCCTCGAGGCGCGATTCGATCTCCGCCATCGGCGTGAGGTGATCCGACAGCGACACCGAAACGGTGTCGTTGACCAGCGGCGCGCCGAGGCGCGCCCCACAGGACTGGGCCGCCGGGACCCCCGGAACGACCTCGAAGTCGACCGCGTCGGCGCTTCCGCCCTTCGATTCGAGGATCTCGAGGGCGAGCCCCGACAGCGCGTACACGTTCGGATCGCCCGAGCCGATGATCGCCACGTCGTTGCCGGCGAGGGTCCGGTCGATGGCCTCCTCGGTCCGGGAGACCTCCCCGCACATCGGCGTCGAGTAGATGTCCTCGGCGGCCTCGGTGATCTCGTCGGGTAAGAGATCGACGTACGTCCGGTAGCCGACGATGTGTTCGGCCTCCGCGAGGGCGGCTTTGGCCCGCGCCGTCATGCCCTCGGGTCTGCCGGGGCCGAGCCCGACGGTCGTCAGCGAGCCGGGATCGGCCTCGAAGTCCTCGACCGTCGAGCCGACCTCCTCCTCGTCGTCCGCGTCCGTGGACGCGCCACAGCCGCCCGAGGAGGACGCGGAGGAAGACGAAGACGAGCCGGACGCGCCACACGCGCTCTCGGTCTCCTCGGTCGTCGCGCCGCCGCATTTCGAACTCGAATCAGTTTCCGTCGTCGATGCCTCGGTCTCCGCGGTGTTGTCGGTGCTCATGTTAGAAGTCCTCCACCTCGCGGCCGCCGCGCGGCGTCACGAGGAACTCGCCGTAGTCGTTCTCCCACCCGTGGCTGTCGGCGGTGCCGACGAGGATCGACGTCCCCATCCCGCCGACCTCGTCGGCGTGCTCGTCGGTCTCGCCGAGCGTCGTGATCGTGTGCGTCTCGTCCTCGAGGTTCCGGCCGGCCTCGCCGCGCCCGGCGTCGTTGAAGATCGCGACCGGCACGTCGTCCGAGCGCTCCGCGCGGATCACGTCGATCGCGCGCTCGTGGTCGCGCCAGCAGTTATAGAGGACGATGACGAACCCCGAGATCGCCGCCGCCCGGAGCTTCTCCTCGATCTCCTCCCACCCGCGCCACTTGTCGGACAGCGAGATCGTACAGAAGTCGTTCGACAGCGGCGCGCCGAGGTTCGCCGCCCCGCCGAGCGCCGCCGTCACCCCGGGGACGATCTCGATCGGGACGTCGTCCGCGTCGTCCTCGTCGGCCATCAGAAAGACCAGATCGCTCTTGCCGTAGACGTTCGGATCGCCGCCCGAGACGTGGGCGACGTCCTGTCCCGCCCGGACGCGGTCGAACGCCTCCCGCGTCAACTCGACCTGTTGGCCCATCGAGGAGCGGACGATCTCCTGTCGGCTCCCGTCGGATCTGGTCGCGACCGTCCCGTCGGTCCACCCCTCCGGGCGGGCGGCGGCCGCCGCGCTCCCGCCGTCGGCGGCGGCCTCCGGCGGGATCGTCCCGTCGGCCCTGAGGAACTCCTGATAGAGGTTCGAGGCGATGACGCAGTCGGCCGTCTCGATCACGTCCGTTGCGCGCTGTGTCATCGCGTGCGGGAGCCCGGGGCCGATCCCGACGACGTACAGCGTCCCGTAGTCCTCCGGCGGCGTCGATCCGGCCGCCATTATCGCCCCACCGCCACGGTGACCGCCTCGTCGAATCGCTCTTTCTCCCGGAGGAGTTCGTGCTCGCGGCCGCCGGCGATCGCCGACGCCTCGGCGATCCCCGGCCACCCGATGAGCTCCTTCGCCCGGGAGGGCGTCGGACCCTCGTGGTCCGTGAGGGTCCCTTTGCCGAAGAGCACGACGCCCGCGCCGATCTCCTCGGCCGCCTCGTAGAGGCCCGCCTCGCCTTCCTTGCGGGTCGCGGTTGCGACGAACTCGACGTCCGAGAGGCTACGATCGACCGCGTTGAGGGCGGCCTCCCAGGCGTTTATGACCTGCTCCTTTCGGACGCCCTCGACCGTCCCCGTCCCGAGGACGACGCCGTCGTCGTTCCGTTTCATCACCGTCACGTCGTCGCCGACGAGGACGGCCCGGGGACCGTCGAGCCGCTCGACGACATCGAGGTCGTCGTTCAACACGGCGAGGTTCGTCGCAACCGTCGAATCGCCGTTGACGACGTGGGCGTCGAGGGCCTTCGCCTTCGACTCGATGCCCTGCTTGCCCGCGGCCTCCGAGGCGGTCGTCATCGCCGGCACCGCGCCGAGCGTCGAGAGGTCGTGTGCGACCTGGTTCGCGCCGTGGTGGCCGCCGGTCAGCGGGATCGCCCACGTCAGCTCCTCGTCGATCACGACGACGGCGGGGTCGTCCCACTTGTCGTCGAGTAGCCCCGCCGTCTTGCGCATCGCGATCCCGGAGGCCATCAGACCGACGAAACAGTCGTACTCGCCCCAGTGCTCGGCGAAGACGTCGCCGTGGTACTCGAGGATCTCGATCGACTCGTAGTCGTCTATCAGTTCGTCTCTGATCTCGTTGGCGACCGGCAGCTTCCGCTCGAAGCTGATTATCGCGATCTCCTCGGCGACCTCGCCGTCGGAGTCGGGCGTCGAGCAGTGCCCGCCCCCGCCTCCGCTTTCGCTTCCGCCGTCGGTGTTGGTGTCGGTTCCAGCGTCCGTGTCGTCTGTGTCAGTGCTCATTGTCAGTCGTCGGAGGTCGTCTCCGTCTCGGTTCCGCCGTCGGTGTCGCCTCGGTTCGCCCAGTCGCCGTACAGGTAGGACCGCTCGTAGCCGGCACCGGCCGCGGCGTCGCCGATCAGCACCATCGCCGAGGCCCGATACCCCGCCTCGTCGACCTTCCGGCCGATCGTTCCGACCGTCCCCTCGATGACGTCCTCGTCGGGCCAGGAGGCGTGGTACACGACCGTCACCGGCGTGTCGGGGTCGACGCCGTCGGCGAGGAGCCGGTCCATCGTGTCGGCGACCGCGTGGGTGCCGAGATAGATGCAGGTCGTCACGTCGCCCATGCCGACGAACTCGGCGATGTGGTCGTCCTCGGCCTCGAGCGTCCTGCCCTGCGGCCGGGTGAACGCGACGTGGTTCGCGGTCTCGTTGAGCGTCAACTGCGTCCGCAGCGTCGCGCTCGCGGCGAACGCCGAGGTGACGCCGGGGACGAGATACGTCGGCACGCCCTCGTGCTCGAGGGCGTCCATCTGCTCGAGGGCCGCGCCGTAGATCGCCGGATCGCCGCTGTGGAGCCGGACGACCGTCCGACCCTCCTCGTAGGCGTCCCGCATCAGCGGCACCAGCTCCTCCAAGTCCTTGCCGACGCTGTTGACCAACTCCGCGTGCTCGCAGTACGCCTCGAGCACCTCGCTGTTGACGAGCGACCCCGCGTGGACGACCAACTCGGCGTCCTCCAGCGCTCGCTTGCCGGCGACCGTCAACAGCCGGGGGTGCCCCGGCCCCGCGCCGACAAAGGGGATCCCCTCCTGTTCGTCGCCGGCGGCGAACTCGTAGACGCGGTCGTCGCGCTCGTGGGCGTGTTTCTCCCGCTCGGCGTCGATCGCCGCCTGCGGCGTCGCCTCGCTTTCGTCCGTCATCGGCCTTGAGCCTCCCCGTCGCGGTAGGCCTCACCGTCGCCGGCGGACTCGGCGGCGGCGAGTTGGTCGCCGATCGCGCCGCCGTCGGCCTCCGTTTCGGTGCCGAACGCCGCCGTCGCCGGGGCCTCGTCGGTCCCGGGCTTTTCGGCGTAGGCGACGGTGTAGTAGTCCCGTTCGGCAAGCGCCTCGGGGTCGTCGGTGACGACGGTCTCGTGGCCGTCCATGAACAGCCGGCGACCGTAGACCACGTCGTAGCCCGCCTCGGTCAGCTTCTCGTGGGTCGTCGGCACGTCGGTCACCTTGAACAAGACGAGCCGGTCGGGGCCGATCGGGGCCGCCCCGCGGTCGGCTTCCCGGAGCACGAGCTCCGATCCGGCCGTGATCTCGACGCCGAAGGCGGTCGCAAAGGCCGTCACCGTCGAGACCCCCGGGACCACCTCAAGCTCCACCGCCGGGTAAAACCGCTCTACGGTCCGGCGCAGGTGCCCGAACGTCGAGTAGACGTTCGGATCGCCGAGCGTGACGAAGGCGGCGGTCCCCTCCCGGGCCGTCGGCGCGATCTCGGCGGCGGCCGCCTTCCAGGCCCGCCGGAGTTCGTCCTCGTCTCTCGTCATCGGGAAATCGAGGTCCCCGAGTTGGGACTCCGAGACGTACTCCTCCGCGACGCCCCGCGAGAGCCGTCCGGGCGTGTAGACCACGTCGGCGGACTCGAGAACCGACCGGCCCTTGACCGTGATGAGCTCCGAATCGCCCGGACCGAGCCCGACGCCGTACAGCGTCACGCCGCACCACCCGAGATGACGTACACCGGGTTCTCCGAGTCGAAACTCGTCGCGCCGGCGAGTTCGTACCCCGTCGAGACCTGCATCTGGACGACCTCATCGTAGAGCCCCCGCTCGCGGAAGGCCCGGACGGCGTCGCCCGCGACCTCGAGCCGGGAGACGTTCATCACGACGCGGTCGACGCCCGTCTCGGCGGCGTGATCGAGCACCTCCTCGTAGTTGCGCGACCCGCCGAGAAACAGCGCGTCCGCGTCGTCGGGCAGCGCCTCGGGGGCCTCGCCCTCGATCAGTTCGACGCCGTCGACCCCGTTGGCCGCGAGGTTCTTTCTCGCCGCGTCGAGCCGTTCGGGCTTGCGCTCGATCGCGGTCACGCGGCCGGCGTCGGCGGCGGCCTCGATCGTCACCGCCCCGGTACAGCAGCCGACCTCGACGAAGTGATCCTGCTCGTCCAACCCGAGTTTCCCGACCGTGACCGAGCGGACCTCGGGTTTGGTCGGCCCGGCCTTCGCGTCGTGTGGAAGCGCTATGCGTGCCATAGCGGTACAATCGAACCCACAGTGAAAACAATTGTGGTTGTTTTAGGACAAGTGAGGTTTAGAAAACGGTCGGGCCCCACTACCCCCTGGCGCGCCTTGGTGGCCGCCGACAGCGACATACGGCCACGGCCCGGACCCGCCAAGGGATGACACGCACCGATCCGCCGTCGACCCCCTACGACGCCGGCGACCGCGTTCGGGTTCGCGTCGGCTCCGAGGCCGACAGCCCCTTCGAGGGGACGGTCTGTCGGGTGCTTCACGTCTTCGCGGACGACCCGACCGCCGAGGGCGCCTCCGATCGCGAGACGGCCGACGCCGCCTACCGGCTCAGAGACGTCGAAACCGGCGAGGTCCTGCCGATCGTCCTCCGGCACCGCGATCTCCGTCCGGCCCCCGACGGCGACCCCGAAAACGACTGACCCGCCGGCGGCGCCGGCGGCGCGGACGGCCTCGGCGGACCGCTACTCGAACCCGCTGACGAGCGTTACGACCCACTGCGCCGGGTCGCCCCGGTCGCGGACCTCGATCCGCTCGACCCACTTGACCCACTGGAACCCGCGGCGACCGGGGGCGACGAGACGCGCCGGCGCGCCGTGGCCGTGGGTGAGCGTCTCGCCGCCGACGTGGGTCGCCAAGAGCGCCCCGCGAGCCTCCGCGATCGGCAGCGACCACCGGTAGCCGGTGACCGAGACGAACCGGACGTGGGTCGCCGCCTCCGACGCGCCGACGGCCGAAAGCAGCGCGCCGACCCGGACGCCGCCCCACTCCTCGACGGTGTACCACCCGCTGGTGCAGTCCAAAAGCGCCTCCTCGCTGGTCGCGGGGCCGTCCCCGACGAGGTCGTCGTACCCGTACGAGCGCGGGTCGGCGACGAGCCCCGTGACCGAGAGGTCGTACTCGTCGGCCCGGATCGGATCGGGGTCGTCCGCGACCCACATCGTCACCGGAAACGAGCCGTTGCCGGACCCGCCCGTGGGCTTCGACCCGGTGAACCGCCGGTCGGCGCCGGGCGCACCCGAGACCCGCGTGAGGCCGTCACCGAGGCGGGCGGCGATCCCGCCGGCGGCCAACAGCCCGAAGTACTTCAGCGCCGTCCGGCGACCGGTGACGTCGCGTCGCCGCGGGAGCCGAAACCGCGTCCACATGTGCAGAAGCGTCAGCGGCACCAACGACAGCCCGAGGCCGACGTGGACGGCCAGAAGCGGCCACACCGCGACCCAGACGAGCCCGACGACGCCCCAGACGATCCCCGTTGCGAGCGTCGCCGCCGCGACGACGCCGGTCACCGCCGACAGCGCCGTCGAGCGCTGCCACCGCTCGGGGTCCGTGAGCCGGCGGTGGACGCGGGCGATCTTGAACACGAGGAGAACGAGCAAGACGAGTCCGACGACGCGGTGGATCCAGACCGGGAGCCACCCCAAGCCCGCCGGACTCCCGACAGTAAAGGAGTACAGCCCGCTCGCGGTCGCGACCGAGACGCAGACGAGCACCGACCAATCGACGGCCCGCGCCGGCGGCGCGTAGCGCAACAGCCGTCCCGAGACGCCGGCCATGTGCGGAGGTGTGTCCGTACCGACCTGAACCTGTCGCCGCTACTCGATGTCGTCCTCGAGTTCGATGTCGGCGCTCTCGACGTCGGCCGTCTCGACCTCGAGGTCGAGATCGACGTCGCCGTTGCCGGCCGCGAGGTCGTCGATGCTGTCGATGCCGAGCATCTCGCGCGTCTCCGCGTCGAACTCCATCGACTCCAAGGACTCCCCGCCGCCGGCGTCGCCGCCGGTGAGGTGTTTGCCGTAGCGGCTCAACAGCGAGGTCATCTCCTGGGGCAACACGAACGTCGTCGACTCGCCTTTGCCGATCTCTTCGAGCGTCTCCATGCCGCGTTCGATGATCGCGCGTTCGCCCATCGACTCGGCGGATTTTG
>NZ_JAQCNO010000055.1 GCF_028274965.1 Natronomonas sp.
CAAAATCCGCCGAGTCGATGGGCGAACGCGCGATCATCGAACGCGGCATGGAGACGCTCGAAGAGATCGGCAAAGGCGAGTCGACGACGTTCGTGTTGCCCCAGGAGATGACCTCGCTGTTGAGCCGCTACGGCAAACACCTCACCGGCAGCGATACGGCCGCACAGACCGACGTCCTCGAGGGGCTCGATTTCGACGCGGAGACGCGCGAGATGCTCGGCTTGGACGACATCGAGGAGATCCTCGGCCAGATCGACCAGGAGGCCGAGATGGACGTCGAGGAGATGGAGGCCGAGGCCGAGGCGATCAAGACCGGGGCCGACCCCGCCGACATCAGGGGCGCCGACGAGGTCATCGCCGAGATGGACGACGAGATCCCCGAGGCGGACGTCGACGACGCCGACATCGAGTCCGCCGACCGCGAGCCCGAAACCGAGACGAACTGACCGGACCGGCGGTCGCGAACGCGACGAACGCGAGAACGTAACGAACGCGGCCCGTGGGAAGTGTTTTAGCTCTGTCCCCCGTACACACGGCTATGACCGACGGGGGAATCGACGAGGGAAAACGCGCCACGTTGAGACGCTTTGCGGCGCTCGGCGCGGCGACGCCGCTCGTGCGGCTCTCGACCGACGACGCCAGCGAGACCCGCGAGGCGATCGTCGGCTACCTCGCGACGACCCCCGGCGCGCACTTCTCGAAGATCCGCGACGACCTCCAGCTCGGGACCGGCGAGACCCAACACCACCTCCGGAAGCTCGAAGCGGACGGCGCGATCGAACATCGCAAGGACGGCGAGTACAAGCGGTACTTCTCGGCGGGGCGGTTCTCGGCGTTCGAACAGCGGGCGCTGGGATACCTCCGCCGGGAGACGCCGCGGAAAACGCTCATCGCGCTGCTCCGGGACCCCGACGCCTCCGGGGGCGACCTCGCCGAGTTCGCCGGGGTCTCCCGGTCGGCCGTCTCGAAGCACGCCGCGGAACTCGAGTCCGCCGGGGTGCTGTCCCGCAGCGACGGCTACGAGCTCCGCCGCCCCGAGACGCTTTTGACCCTTCTCGTCCGGTACGCGGACTCGTTCGGCCCCGACGCGGTCGCCTTCGCCGGCGACGCCGACGAACTCGTTCGGTACGACGCGTGAGCTACACGGTGACCTTCCAGGTCGTACCCGAGGAGTAGCCCCACTTCTCGACGGAGACGTCGAAATCGCCCTCCCGTATGGCGCTCATGTTGGAGCCGATCTCCTTTGCGGACAGCCCGAGTTCCTCGCCGATGAGCCGGGACTTGAAATACGTCTTCGTCCGGCCCTCCTCGCGGAGGTACCCGAGGATCCGACGCTGTTTGTCGGTGAGGTCCGTCGTCCCTCCCGTGGCCGTCGTGCTCATACCGATCTCTCGGAGCGGCGGCCTAATGGGCGGTTTGGTACGGTCCGAAAACACCGCGCAGTCCTGCGGTTTCGCCCGCTGACAACGGCGCGTGAGGAACGAACACGGTGCGGTTGGTACGGCACGGAAACGACGGGCGGCCGCGCTCGCTGCGGGCCGATCGATCAAAAAAGCGGTCGTGGGCCGTCAGTTATTCCGCGGCGTCGTCCGTCTCGTCGTCGTCCGTCTCGTCGTCGTCTGCCTCGTCGTCGTTCGCTTCCCCGTTGTCCGTCTCGTCGTCGTCCGCTTCGTCGCCGTCCGCGCCGCTCTCCTCGCCGGCCGCCCCGTCACCGAGCAGCTCGCCGAGCGAACCGCCGAGGTCGTCGATCGATCCGTTCAGGAACGAGTCGATCCGGTCGTGGATCTGGCCCACGTGATCGGGAACGGGTGCGGGGAGCCCGCCGTCGGGTCCGACGCTCCGTTCTCCGGCCGGGCCGGCCGACGACGCGTTCCGCTCGGTCCCGCTGTCGGCGTTCTCCGCGTTCGTCTCCGCGTCGACGGGCGTGTCACCCGCTTCGGCGGGCGCGTTCTCGCTCGCCTGATCGGCCGGGGCCGCGGCACCGAGCGCCGCAGCGCCGCCGATCACGAGCGTCGATACCACCGCGATCGTCAGCAGTCGTTTGGCGTTCATCGCGTCTGATCCTGCGACCCGTGGCCACTTAGTGGGGGTACGTAGTGAACTCGGATTCAGGCGTTTGAAGCCGCCTATCGCCGATTTAATCCGAATTAATCCGACTAAACGGGACGATGACCCTGCTCTGCCCGGGCCCCGATATTCCCCCTTCGGTCCGCCTGTCCGCGACCGACTTCGCCGACGGCCGATCGAGCGTCGGCGGATCGCTCCGGGTCGCCGACCGCGGCAACAAACCATTTACTGACCCCTCTCGTTCGACAACCCGTGATTCGGGGCTCCGCACTCGCACTCGCGCTCGTGCTCGCCGTGGTAGCGTGCTCCGCGGCGGCCGGTCTCGTCGGCGCCGATCCCGCCGCGACCGACGGGGTCGCACAGCAAGACATCGACGCCGACGACGTGCTGTTGGCGATCGACGTCGAGGACGACGGGGACGCGGTCTGGACGGTCGAGTACCGGACCCGACTCGAAACCGAGGAGGACGCGGCCGCCTTCGAGGACCTCCGGGGCGACATCGAAAACGGCTCACAGCCCTACGTCGATCGCTTCAGCGACCGGATGAACTCGACCGCCGGAAACGCGGCCAACGTCACCGGACGGGAGATGTCCATCTCCGAGACGCGGATCGAGGCCGAGCGCCGCGACCTCCCGCAGGAGTACGGCGTTGTCACCTACACCTTCCGGTGGTCGAACTTCGCGGCCGTCGAGGGAGACCGACTGCGCGTCGGCGACGCGATCGACGGGCTGTTTCTCGACGAGGAGACGACCCTCCTGATCTCGTGGCCGGACGACACCGAACTCGACGACGCGTCGCCGTCGCCGAGCGAGACCCGCGAGGGCTCCGTCGTGTACTCCGGGACGACGAACTTCGCGGCCGGTGAGCCGCGGATCGAACTCGGACCCCCCGGATCCGCGCCGCCGGCCGGCGTCTCGTCGTCCGCCCGGCTCGTCGCCGTCGGCTCTGCGATCGTCCTCCTGGTCGGCGGTGCCGTCGGCGTCTTCGCCTACCGCCGCCGCCGAGAGAGCGACACGAGCCCGGAGGTCCCCGACCGAGACGACGCGCCGGCGAGCGACCAACCGCCGGCCTCGGACGACGACCGGGACGTGGACCCGGAGCTACTGAGCAACGAAGAGCGGGTCATCCGGCTCATCGAGTCCGAGGACGGTCGGATGAAACAACAGGAGGTCGCCGAGCGGCTCGGGTGGACCGACGCGAAGACCAGCCAGGTCGTCACGAAACTCCGCGAGGAGGGCGACCTCGAAGGGTTCCGGCTGGGGCGCGAAAACGTGCTCTCGCTGCCCGACGACGAGTGAGGATCGCCCGTCGGTCGACGCTCGGAGCTACCGGTACCGGTACCGCACCGATGCGACCCCGAGCAGCGCGGCCGCGGCGACGGCAACCGTGAACCCGGGGGCGTTCTCGGTGCCCTCGTCGGTCGGTCCCTCGCGGGTCCGCTCGGCCGTGAGTTCGAACCCATCGAGGGCGGTCCCGGCGTCCCACGTTGCGACCGACCCATCGCCCGCCGTCGGCGTCGGCGTCGCGGCGGTTATCTCGTACCCGTCGGGCGCCGATACGGCGAGCGGCCGGTCGGTCGAAAACCCGCTCGTGAAGGGCTCGGTCACCGTCAACGTCCCGCCGTCGACGGCCGCGAGCCCCCGCCAGCGGACCGAGAGGGCCACGAGACCGATCCCCTCGTCGCGCTCGAACCCGATCGCGGCGTTGCGGACCGACATCTTCCGGCCGGTCCGCGCCGCGCTCCGCTCGGCGACGGTCCGCATCCGGCTCTCGAAGCGATCGGCGAACTCGGCCCCGACGGTCTCGTTGCGCGAGAGCGCCTCGAAGGCCCCCGTCTCCTCGTCGTCGCTCAGGTCGTACGCGTACGTCACCGACACGTCGGCGTTCCCGTCTGCGTCGATCTCGACGCGAAACCCTTCCCCCTCCCCGCCCGACTGCGCCGCGGCGGGCGCCGCGACTAAGCCCGAGATCAACGCGAGACAGCAGACGACGCCGACCGCCCGCCTCGTCGCTCGGTTCACGCTCACCGTCCGCCGTAGCCGCCGTCGTCGGTGCCGCCCTCCGAGCCGCCGGCCTCGCCGCCGCCACCGCCGTCGCCCGCGTCGGTGGTGCCGCTCTCGTCGGTGTCGCCGTCGGTGTCCTCTGACGCGGCGGTCTCCTCGCGCTCGCCGGAGTCCGCGGTGTCGGTCCCGTCCGTCCCCGTCCCGTTCTCGGCGCCGTCCGGTCGCTGATCGGAGACGGTGCCGTTTTCGGCCTCTGCTCTATCGTCCGTCTCCGCCGTGGCGTTATCGGCCCCTCGGTCGGCCGCTCCCGGCGCGGGCTCCGGGAGGCTGCCGCGGTTCGGTCCCGCGATGCTGCGGGCGATCTCGGAGACCTCGGGGCCGCTCAGATCGCTCGCGTTCTGCCGCAGCGTCTCGATCGAGCTGACGTTGACGCCGTTCGCCTCAAGGACGTCGTCGGGTATCTCGGCGGCGGCGGCCTCACTGCGGTTCAACTGGCGCTGGGCGTTGTCGCTCTCGGTGACGACGCGAGCCATGCGCGCCCGGTACTCACCCTGCGTGATCTCGCCGTTGGCCCGCTGGGTTTCGAGTCTGTCCCGGCGCTCCTCGAGTTCCGCGAGTCGCGTCTCGGTGTCGTTCAGTCGACTCGCGATCTCGCTCGCCCGGGTCGCGTTTCCGTCCGCCCGCTGTAGGGCGATCTCGAACGCGTTGTCGTCCAGTTCGCCGTCGAACTCCGCCTCCCCGACGCCGACGACCCCGGAGAGCTGTTCGCCGGGGCTCGTCTCGTCGGTCGTCGGCTCCTCCTGTGCGACCGCGCCGGCCGCGCCGGCGGCGATCAGCGCCGCGGTCACACACAGGACCGCGAGCAGTCTGGTTCGTCTCATCACGCCTCGCCGTACGACCCGTACCGGTATATAAATCCCAGACCGTCCCCCCGGATACGCCCGGTTCAACCCCGATCAAACCGGATTAACGGCGCGACGCGGCGGGGATCCGCCAGAATGCGCCCCCGAGAGCGTAAACGGTCGAAGGGTTTTAGTATGACCTCGGGACGCCGGGCGACAGCCCGGGTCGCGCTCCGTTTTTTACCGAACCGACCGCGCCCGCGACACCCCTCCGTCGGCGCTACTCGATGATCTCGCCGACCGCGAAGTTGGATTTGACCTCCGACACCTCGATCTTGACGCGCTCGCCGACCTCGGCTCCCGGGACGATGATCACGTACCCGCGCTCGACCCTGGCGATCCCATCGCCCTGCTTCCCGAGGTCCTCGATCTCGACGTACCTGATCTCGCCCGCCTCCACCGGTGGTTGGGGCTCGCCCGAGGGCTCGGCGTCTTGGCTCGCCGTCCCGGTCGCCGTCGGTCCGCCTCCGCTTATGAGCGCGACCCGGTAGGTCTCGCCCGCGTCGATGGCCCCCGTCTCGATCTCGCGGCGGGGTATCTCGATCGTGTAGCGGTCCTCGGCCGTCTCGACCTCGGCGCTGAACAGACACAGGAGTTTCTCGGAGATTTCCATAGAGCTACGCTTCTGTTATAACACGCTCGCGTATAGAAGCTATCGACTATCGCCCCGCGGCCGCCCCGCTCACACCGGATCGCACCGAAGACGGGGCGCCGCCGGGTCCGGTCCCCTCGACGCCGGCGGCTACCGGTCGGAATCTCCGGATACGGCGGTCCCGTCCGGCCGCTTTTGACCCTCCGAGTCGTGCACCACGACGCCGCTTGCGTCCGTCGGTTCGTAGCTGTCGCGGACCCCGATCGCCTCCTCGAGTTCCCTGACGGTCCGCTCTTTGAGCGCCGCCGCCAGTTCTCTCGCCTCCGCCCGCGAGATGTCGCGCCCGAGGCCCTCGCACTCGTGTGCCCTGACGTCGCCCCGTCGGTCCACCACCCCGCCGCCCATCGGATCGGGGGCCTCCGAGTCGTCCCCGACAGCGTCGAGCGGGCCGATCGAGAAGGGGTACGTCCGACAGATGAGCGGGCGGTCCTCGTGGACGGTACAGGCCCCGGTTCCGTCGTCGGCCTCGTCGTAGAACGCACAGTCGCCGCAGGCGTCCGTCTGGAGCGCCCACTCGAAGGTCTCGCCGCTCGCCGCCCCGATCCCGTCCTCAAGACCGTACGGCATCGGTCTGGCGACGTCCTGCCAGTCGTAGGCCCCCTCGTCGGCCGCCGCCACCTGTACCGTTCGGATCTCGTCGGGGAACACCGTCGCCGTGTGGGGCTCCGTCTCCCCCGAGGGAGCCGTCTCCGCCGTGCAACACTCCCCACAGCGGGTGCACTCGAAGCCGATCGATTCGATCGCGTCGGCGATACCCTCGACGGACAGCGAGCGCGCCCGCTCGAGTTCGACTTCCAGACCTCCCATACCCGATACACCCGCCTCTCGGGTATAACGCCTGCGACCGGACCCGGGACCGAATCCGCGCTCAGACGCCGCGGTACTGCCCGTGTTTCATGCCCAGCGCGAACGCGACGAGTCCGAAGACGACCATCGACGGCGCGACCATCATCAGGACCGTTCCGGGCCCCATGACCCCGCTGCCGGCGAGGCCGGCCACGCCGATCGCGACGATCACGAGCAACGCACCGAGAGAGACCGGGAGGGTGAATTCCATGTGCGCACTTCGCGCCGGGGGCGCATAACTCTTTGAGGTTCGACCCACCGGCGCCCCCCGACCGCCCCGGCGGTCCGGTCACACGATCGGCTCGAGCAGCGCGACGCCGGCGGCGAGCAGCTCCTCGAGGCGACCCTCGGTTCCGGCCTCCGCGTACACCCGGAGCTTCGGCTCCGTCCCGCTCGGACGGATCAACAGCCACGACCCGTCGCTCAAAAACAGTTTGAAGCCGTCCGTCCGCCCGACCCGATCGATCTCGGTTCCGGCGATCGACTCCGGGAGCGCCTCGGAGAGTTCCTCTACGACCGCCGCCTTTCTGTCGTCGGGACACCCGACGCTCCGGCGGTCCTGGACGATGTCGCCGTGTTCCTCCCGGAGCCGATCCAGCCGCTCGTCGAGGGGCTCCTCGGCGTGGGCGGCCGCCGCGGCGAGCGCGAGGAGCACGCCGTCCTTGTTCCGGAGGTGACCGGTGAACCCGAACCCGCCCGACTCCTCGCCGCCGACGAGGGCGTCGCGGTCGGCCATCGCCTCGGCGACCCATTTGAACCCGACCGGCGTCTCGTGGGCCGCGTGGCCGTGTGCGGCCGCGATCCGGTCGATGAGAAACGTCGTCGAGACCGTCCGCACCGCGTCGCCGCCCCGGTCTCGGTCTCGGTCCCGGCGCTCGAGGCGGGCGTCGTACAGCGCCGCGAACAGCCAGTTCGGGTCCACGACGCCGCGCGCCGGGGTGACGACGGCGAGCCGGTCGGCGTCGCCGTCGTTCGCGATCCCGAGGTCGAACGCGCCGCTGCGGACCGTCCGGACCAACTCGGCGAGCGCGTCTGCGGTCGGTTCCGGGGCGGTGCCGCCGAAGGTCGGGTCCGCTCTCCCCCGACGCGTTTCGACGGTCGCGCCGGCCCGTCCGAGCAGCTCGTCCGTGACGCCGCGGCCGCTGCCGTGCATCGCGTCGTAGGCGATCCGCTGTCCGTCGAGGTCGCCCCCGACGAACGACAGCGCGTGCTCGAGGTACGGTCCGACGAGATCGGTCTCCTCGACCGTGCCCCACCGCGCCCGCTCCAGCGGCTCGGGCGGTTTCAGTTCGGCCGCTAGCCGGTCCGTGACCGCCGGCAGCGCGGGGGCCCCGTCGCTGGGGATGAACTTGATGCCGTTGTCCGTCGGCGGGTTGTGACTCGCCGTCACCTGCAGGGCGCCGGCCAACCCCCGATCGACGACCGTCCAGGCCACCACCGGCGTCGGCGCGTCCCGCGGCGGCAACACCACGTCGTACCCGCCGGCACAGAGGACGCGACAGAGCTCCTCGGCCGCCGGGCGGGAGTCCTCCCGGGGGTCGTACCCGACCGCGATTGCGCCGTCGGCGCCGTCCGCCCGGAGGTAATCCACGACGGCCTGCCCGACGGCCCGTACCCGCGGCGCGGTGAACGCCGCCGTCGTCGTCCGCCAGCCGTCGGTGCCGAACTCGATGTCCATACCGGCCGCTGTGCGGGCGCGGACAAAACACTACTGACGGCGGACGGCTCCCCGACGTCAGGCCAACAGCGCCGCCGCCTCCTCGTCGTTTCTCAGTTCGCCCCGGAGCTCGTCGGCGTTGACGTCGAGGCGGTACTTCGGCCGGCCTTTCCCGACCGGGGACCTGCTATCCGGGCGGTCTTCGGCTATGAGGTCCGTCCCGACGAGGCCGTTGAGCGCGCGCGTGATGTCGGCCTCCGAGACGCTCCGCAGCGCCGCGTCCTCGCTGTGCTCTAAGAGCGCCTTCGCCCGCTCTCGGATCTCGGCCGAATCGACCGGCGTTCGGTCGTCCGCTGTCAGATCGACGAGACAGCAGAGCACGATCCGCTGTACGAACGTCGTCGACTCGGAGTCGTACATAGGGAAGCTAACACACCCGCGAGGAATAAACCTAGCCACCCCGAGACGCCGCCCACACCAAAGAGCTATGCGTCGGACCGACCCACCTCCGGACATGTCAGGACGCGCGGGCTCCGAGTGCCCCGAGTGCGGCGGCCGGTTGCGATCCGAGGACGGCGGCATGACCTACCGCTGTCGGGACTGCGACACCGAGTTCGACTCCGCCGACGTGTTCTTGCTCTGAGCGGTGCCCCCCGTCGGTCGGCGGTCGTCGGTCTCGATCACCGCTCGACGACGAGCAGCGCGACCCGCTCCAACACGAGCGCCTCGATCCCGGCGCCGGTCGCGTCGAGTTCGGCCGCCCCGATGTCGTAAAACGACCTGACGCGGTCGTCGTCGTACGATCCGAGCGTCTCCGCCCGAACGAGTCGCTCCCCGATCGCCTCGGCCGCCGCCCGCTCTCTCCGCTCGCTCTCCTCGTCGTCGGCCTCCGAGTTCGCCCCGTCGACCGCGACGACGACCGGCGTCTCGCCCGCCGAAACGCCCATCTCTAACGCCCGATCGATCTGTCGCCGCCCGGCGGCGTACAGCGTCATCTCGATGCCGCGATCGCGGGCGATCCCCGCTCCTCTGTCGCGCTCCCTGTCGGCCAACTCTAGGGCGCGCTCGAGGTGGCGCTCGGAGACCACGTACCGCGCGTCGAACGCCTGGGCGGTCACTCCGTGTGCGTCGCTGACTTCCTCGAGCACCCCGAGAAAGGAGCCGACGTCGGGAAAGCGCTCGCTGCCGATCTCCACGCTCGCCTCGACGAGTCTCACGCCGGAGCACCGCCCATCAGAAATCACCGAGGCTCGATTGGTCCTCGCCGTCGGTCGTCTCGCCCGCGGTTGCCTCCGGCGTCGCCGAGGCGTCCGGGGTGACGCCCTCCATCGTCGGGTCGCGGTGTCCGGCGGCTTCTAAGACGTTTTCGGCGGTCTTTTCGCGTCCGTCGAGCGCGCCCAACACGACCGCCTTCTCGGCGTTCCGGAGTTCGGCCCGCGTCTCGATGCCGGCGTCGTAGAGCCGTCTGGCCCGCTTTCGCCCGACGCCGCGGACGCCCGCGAGGTCGATGAGCTCCTCGCCGACGCCGTGCTCGACGCGCTTTCTCGCCTCCCGGATCGCGCCGACGCTGTCGAGGCCCAACTCCTCGGCGAGGGACTCGGCGGCGCCGAGTAGCCACTCGGCGGTGTCGACCTTCCCGCGGATGTCGCCCGGACCGACGCCGTAGCGCTCGGCGATCTCGTCCTCGTCGGTCTCGCTCGCCCACTCTTCGAGCATCCGGGCCGTCTTCAGCGCCGCCAGCCAGTCCTCGAAGCGCTCCTCTTCGAACTCGCTCGGCACCGCCCCGAGGAACTCCGATTCCCGCTCGTAGACGGCCATGGTGTACTCCTCCGTGTCCCCCGACCGGAGGTAGAGCTCGTACATGTCCGGCGTCCGGGACACGAGGTGATACAGCCCGAGGGCGGTCGGATCGTCCGCCCCCTCGATCCCGTCGACGATCTCCGCGGCGCTCATCGGGTCGAGGTAGAGCCGCGAGACGGTGTGGCCGAGGTTCGTCGCCTCGATCGTCCCGCCGCGGTCGAGAAACCCGTTGTGATCGAGGTACTCGAGGGTCGAATCGACGACCGCCTCCAAGTTGTCGGTCCCGTCGCCGCGGCGGTACTGCGTCGCGTAGAGCGTCCGGTCGAGAAACTCAAGCAGAGCCGCCCGCGAGTCGGCGAACCCGGAGGCGATCGTCGCCAGCAGGTGCGTCCGCATCGACGGTTCGCGGGCGAGTTTCGACTCGACGGGCTCGGGGTCGGCCCAGACGTACCGATCGAGGAGTTCGTCGAGTTCGTCGTGGCTCTTGGCCAACAGCAGCGCCTCGCCGTAGGGGTCCCGCCCCGGACGGCCCGCCCGCCCCATCATCTGGTGGACCTCCAGCACGGAGAGGGGCTTCATCCCGCCGACGTCCCCCGAGTAGCGCCGCCAGTCGCGGACGACCACCCGCCGCGAGGGGGTGTTCACGCCCGCGGCGAGCGTCGGCGTCGCGGCGACGACTTTGATCAGACGGTCCCGAAAGGCGTCCTCGATCAGCGACCGGTGCTCGCCGGAGCACCCGGCGTGATGAAACGCCGCGCCCCGCTCGACGCAGGCGGCGAGGTCCTCGCTCGTCTCCGTATCGGAGACCCCGCGGATCTCCTCGGCCAACGCCCCGAGTCGGTCGCGTTCGTCGGCCTCGAGACCCTCCGCCGTCGTGTTCGCGAGCCGCTTTGCCGCCCCCTCCGCGTTCCGCCTGGAGTTGACGAACACGAGCGTCGATCCGCCCTCGGCGAGCGTGTCCCTGACGATGGCCTCGGTCGGCTTCTCGCTCGACTCGACGCGGAGCTCGTCCCGCGACCCGTCGCCGAAGTGCAGCGCCTGTCCGTAGTGGACGCCCTTGCGGAGCTCGATCGGCCGCCACGAGGAGTCGACGAGGTCGGCCTCGAGCCACGCCGCCAACTCGTCGGCGTTGCCGACGGTCGCAGAGAGCGCGACGATCTGGAGGTTCGGGTTGATCCGGCGGAGCTTTGCGAGCGTCACCTCGAGGGTCGGCCCGCGGTTCGGATCGTCGACGAGATGGACCTCGTCGGAGACCACGCAATCGAGGTCGTCGACCCACGGCGCGCCGTTTCTGACGAGCGAGTCGACCTTCTCGCTCGTGGCGACGATGACGTCCTTGCCGGCGAGCCACTCCCCGGTGTCCTCGTAGTTGCCGGTCGCGACGCCGACGGAGACGCCGTAGGACTCGAACGCCGAGAACTCCTCGCGTTTCTCGCTCGCGAGCGCCCGTAGCGGGACGATGTACAGCGCCTTCCCGCCGCGGTCGACGGCCGCGAGCATCGCGAGTTGCGCGATCAGGGTCTTGCCGCTCGCGGTCGGGACCGAGGCGACGAGGCTCTCGCCGTCGGCGACGCCGGCCTCGACGGCCTCGGCCTGCGGCGGGTACAGCGACTCGATCCCGTCCTCGTGGAGGTGCTCGGAGAACCACGGCGGCACGCCGGAGACGTCGGCAACGTCCATTGGCGTCCGGTTGTGCGTCGTCGAATGTAAATGATCGTATCGCCGCCGCCCGATCGCGACGGTCGCGTCCGCGCTCGCGCCCACGTTCGCGCTCACGCCCGCGTGTCAGCGATCGAGTCGGCCCGAACGGTTTTTTTACCCCAGCGGAAAGACCGAGCAATGAGCGCTGACCTCCGCGAGCAAACGCCCGACACCGAGCGGATCTCCGTCCTCCACGTGGACGACGATCCGTCGGTGCTGGAGCTGACGTCTGCCTTTCTCGACCGGGAACTGGACGCGGTCTCGGTGGCGACCGCGAACCGCCCGGAGGAGGCCCTCGAGCGGCTCGGTTCGGGCGGCTTCGACTGTATCATCAGCGACTACGACATGCCCGGGCGAAACGGACTCGAGTTCTTCGAGGCGGTCCGCGAGGAGCACCCGCTCGTTCCCTTCGTCCTCTACACCGGCAAGGGCAGCGAGGAGATCGCCAGCAAGGCGGTCAACGCCGGCGTCACAGGGTACTTCCAGAAGGGCGGTCCGGATCAACAGCGCCGCCTCGCGAACCGCGTCGAGCAGGCCGCGGCGGAGTACCACACGAAGATCGAGGCCGACCGCTACTCGACGGTCCTCCGGGCGCTTCAGTACCCGATCTACGTCGTCGACGAGACGGGGGCGTTCTCCTACGTCAACGACGCCTTCCTCGAGATGACCGGCCACGACCGCGAAGAGATCATCGGCGCCGGGACCGACATCATCAAAGACGCCGAGGCCGTCGCCGAGGCCGAGGAGCAACTCGGATCGATCCTCTCCGATGCGGGCCCCGACACCGCGCAGTTCCCGGTCGACATCTACCCCAAGGAGGGCGACCCGATCCCGTGTCGGGACCACATGGGCGTGTTGCCCTACGAGGGCGAGGAGTTCCGCGGGTCGGTCGGCATCCTGCGGGACGTCTCCGACCAGAAGCGCCGCCAGCGGGAACTCGAACGCCGGACGCGGGCGATGGACGAGGCCCCCATCGGGATCACGATAAGCGATCCCGACCGCCCGGACAACCCGATGATCTACGTCAACGACCGCTTCGTCGAGAAGACCGGCTACGAGCGCGCCGAGGCCATCGGCCGGAACTGCCGGTTTTTGCAGGGCCCCGACACGCGCGAAGAACCCGTGGCCGAACTCCGGCGGGCGATCGACGCCGACGAGGCGACGACCGTCGAACTCCGGAACTACCGCAAGAACGGCGAGATGTTCTGGAACCGGGTCACCGTCAGCCCCCTGACCGACGGCTCCGGCGAAACCACGTACTGGGTCGGCTTCCAGGAGGAGATCACCGACCTGAAGCAGCGCGAACGGGAACTCGAACGGCAAAACGAGCGGCTCGAACGGTTCGCCGGCATCGTCTCTCACGACCTCCGGTCGCCGATGAGCGTCGCGACGGGGCGCATCGAACTCGCGAAGTCGGGCGCCGACCCGGAGGCCGCGGACAGCCTCGACGACGCGCTCGACGCGCTCGATCGCATGGGGACGATCGTCGAGGACACGCTCACGCTGGCCCGGCAGGGCGATACGGTCGGCGACATGGAGCCCGTCTCCATCGCGTCCGTCGCCGAGCAGTCTTGGCGGACGACGGAGACCGCCGAAGCGACGCTTGAGGTGGCCTCGGACGCCGAGGTCTGCGCCGACGCCGACCGCCTGGGCGTCATCCTTCAGAACCTCCTCGGAAACGCCGCAAAGCACGCCGGCCCGGAGGCCCGCGTCCGCCTCGGCGTCACGGAGGCGGGATTCTACGTCGAGGACGACGGCCCCGGGGTCCCCGAAGACGAGCGGGCGGCGGTCTTCGAACCCGGACACACCACCGACGACAGCGGCACCGGGTTCGGCCTCGCGATCGTCGAGGAGACCGTCGAGGCCCACGGGTGGTCGATCGGGGTCTCGGACGGCGACCTCGGCGGGGCGCGCTTCGAGATCACCGGCGTCGAGACGATCGGGTAACTACTGCCCGCCACACCTTTGACCGTGAGCGACGAACGCACACCATGCGGATACGATTCGACCGTCAGACCTGCATCGGGATGTTTCAGTGCACGGCCGAGTGGGACGCCTTCGAACGCGACGAGGACGCGGGCAAAGCCGACCTCGCCGGCGGGGAGCGCCCCGACCCCGACGCCGACGTGTTCGAGCGGGACGTGCCCGCAGACGCCGAACTCGACGCGAAGTTCGCCGCACGCGCCTGTCCGGTCGACGCGATCGAGGTTTACGACGACGACGGCGAACAGATCGTCTGAGTCGGTCGTCGCGTCCGCCCCCGACCCGACCGAGGCCGGACCGTCGGCGCGCGTTCGGCCCGTTCAGCCGAGCTTCTCGTACTGGTCGCCGAGCTTCTCGGCCGCGTCGTCCATCAGCTCGGACTCGTAGGCGTCGAGGTCCCACTCGACGACCTCCTCGACGCCCTCGGCGCCGAGCTTGACCGGCACGCCGAAGGCGGTGTCCTCGTAGCCGTACTCCCCGTTGAGGACGACCGACCCGGGGAGGACCTCGCCGGTGTCGTTCAGGACCGCCTCGACCATGTGACCGACGCCTGTTGCGGGCCCCCACTGGGTCGCGCCCTTCCGGGAGATGACGTCCATGGCCGACTCCTGGAGATCGCTCAGGATCTCCTCCTTTTCGTCGGCGTCGAACTCGGGGTCGGCCCCGTCGATCCGGACCTTCGAGAAGACCGGTACCTGCGCGTCGCCGTGCTCGCCGAGGATCGTCCCCTCGACGTTTCCGACCGGGGCGTCGAAGCGGTCGGCGAGGACGTACCGGAACCGCGCCGAGTCGAGCCGCCCGCCGAAGCCGATGACGCTGTGGCGGCCTCGGTCGCCGGACTCATAGAGGTGTCGGTTGAGCAGATCGACCGGGTTCGACGTCGTGATCGAGACGTAGTCGTCGTTGTACTCGTCGAGGGAGGCGCCGATGTCCTCCATGATCGGCGCGTTGTCGCCGGCGAGATCGATCCGGGTCTGTCCCTCCTTGCGGGGGATTCCGGCGGTGATCACGACGACGTCGGAGCCGGCGGTGTCCTCGTACTCGCCCTGTACGACCGTCGTGTTCGAGTCGTACGCGATGCCGTGGTTCGTATCGGCGGCCTGTCCGATCGTCGTCTCCCGCTGGTCGGGGATGTCGACGAACACCAACTCGTCGACGATGTCCCGAAGCGCGAGGTTGTACCCCGCCGCGGCGCCGACGGTCCCCGCGGCCCCGATGATGCTGACCTTGGTCATAACCGTTCGGGAACGGACGTGCGAGCCGATTAACTCTTGTTGTTTCCATTCGGACGCGTGAGCGGGCGGAACCGAACCCAGACGCCGTCTCGGTGTCGAACTAGCGTTCCGTCGAACGGCGTCACGTCAGCGGACGTACCGCCGGCGTCCTCCCGAGCCGCGTCGGTCCGCCGCGGCGACTGCCTCGCCGGCCGCTCGCCGCCGATTGCGCCCGCCGCAACCGACAGGATTTCACCCCGTCGACCCCAGATCGTGGTAATGACCGACGACATCGTCGTCCGCGGTGCGTCCGAGCACAACCTGAAGGACATCGACGTCTCGATCCCCCGCGACGAGTTCACCGTCGTCACCGGTCTCTCCGGCTCCGGCAAGTCCTCGCTCGCCTTCGAAACCGTCTACGCCGAGGGCCAACGCCGGTACATCGAGTCGCTCAGCGCGTACGCCCGGAACTTCCTCGGACAGATGGACAAACCCCAGGTCGAAACCGTCGAGGGGCTGTCGCCGGCGATCTCGATCGACCAGAAGAACGCGGCGAACAACCCCCGCTCGACGGTCGGGACGGTCACCGAACTCCACGACTACCTCCGGCTGTTGTACGCCCGCGTCGGCACGCCGCACTGCCCCGAGTGCGGCCGGGAGGTCGGCGAGCAGAGCGCTCAACAGATGGTCCGCCGGCTGCTCGAACTCCCCGAGGGGACCCGCGCGAAGATCTGCGCGCCCGTGGTTCGCGACCAGAAGGGGGCCTTCGAGGACCGCTTCGAGGCGCTCGTGAGCGACGGCTACACCCGGATCGAGGTCGACGGCGAGGAGTACGACCTCTCGATCGAGACGCCCGAGCTGGACGAGAACTACGACCACACCGTCGACGTCGTCGTCGACCGCGTGACGCTGTCGGCCGACAGCCGCTCGCGGATCACGGACTCCGTCGAGACGGCCCTCTCCGAGGCCGACGGCGTCCTGAAGATCGTCTTCCCCGACCCGCCCGAGGCGGCCGACATCGGCTCTGAGTCCCGGAACACGGGCGATCTGGCCGGCGGGGACGACGACCGACTCGTCGTCGAGTTCTCCGAGGAGCTCGCCTGTACCCACTGCGGGATCGACCTCCCCGAGATCGAGACGCGCTCGTTTTCGTTCAACTCGCCGCACGGCGCCTGCCCGGAGTGCGACGGCATCGGCGAGACGAAGGAGGTCGACGAGGACCTCGTCGTCACCGACCCCTCGAAACCGATCAAGGACGTGTTCGAGCCCTGGAGCTACGGCCGCTCGTACTACCGGACCCGACTCGACAGCGTCGCGGCGCACTTCGGCGTCAGCGTCGAGACGCCCTTCTGCGATCTCGACGCCGACGTTCGGCGGCAGTTCCTCTACGGCACCGACGAGGAGGTCGTCTTCGAGCGCCGGACGAAAAACGGGACCCGCCGCAAGCAGAAACGCTTCGAGGGCGTCGTTCCGAACCTCGATCGCCGCTACATCGAGACCGACTCCGAGAGCACCCGCGAACACATCGAGGACTACATGGCCACGACGACCTGTCCGGCCTGCGAGGGAACGCGGCTGAAACCCGAGTCGCGCGCCGTCCTCGTGGCCGACACGTCGATCACGGCGGTCAACCGCCTCTCGATCGGCGACGCCTTGGAACACTTCGAGAACCTGGACGCCGACCTCGACGAGCGCGAGCGGACGATCGCCGAGGAGATACTCAAGGAGATCCGCGCCCGCCTCGGGTTCATGGAGGAGGTGGGCCTCGAGTACCTCACGCTCGATCGGGAGGCGTCGACGCTCTCGGGCGGCGAGAGCCAGCGCATCCGGCTGGCGACGCAGGTCGGCTCCGGGCTCGTCGGCGTGCTGTACGTGCTGGATGAGCCCTCGATCGGGCTGCATCAACGCGACAACGACAAACTGCTCGACACGCTCGAGGGGCTCCGCGATCTGGGCAACACGCTCGTCGTCGTCGAGCACGACGAGGAGACGATGTGGCGCGCCGACAACGTCATCGACATGGGCCCCGGTCCGGGCAAACGCGGCGGCGAGGTCGTCGCCAGCGGCGACGTCGAGGACGTGATGGCCGCCGAGGAGTCCGTCACCGGCGACTACCTCGCCGGCCGCCGGTCGATCCCCGTCCCCGAGACGCGGCGCGACCCCGAAACGTACCTGACGGTCCGGGGGGCCCGCCAGCACAACCTCGACGACGTCGATGTCGATTTCCCGCTCGGCTGTTTCACCGCGATCACCGGCGTCTCCGGGTCGGGCAAATCGACGCTGCTCCACGAGATACTGTATAAGGGCCTCGTCCGCCGGATGAACGACACGGACGTCTTCCCCGGCGAACACGACGCGATCGACGGGATCGAGAACGTCGAGACCGTCCGGCTCATCGACCAATCGCCGATCGGCCGGACCCCGCGGTCGAACCCCGCGACGTACACGAACGTCTTCGATCACATCCGGGAGCTGTTCGCAGAAACGAAGCTCTCGAAGCAACGCGGCTACGAGAAGGGCCGCTTCTCGTTCAACGTCAAGGGCGGCCGCTGTGAGTCCTGCGGCGGCCAGGGGACCGTCAAGATCGACATGAACTTCCTCTCGGACGTGTACGTCCCCTGCGAGGAGTGCGAGGGCGCCCGGTACAACGACGAGACGCTCGAGGTCACCTACAAGGGCGCGACCATCTCGGACGTCCTCGACATGGAAGTCGACGAGGCCTACGACTTCTTCGAGAGCCACAGCGGCATCCGGCGGCGGCTCGAACTGCTGAAGGACGTCGGGCTGGGGTACATGCGGCTCGGCCAGCCCTCGACGACGCTCTCGGGCGGGGAGGCCCAGCGGGTCAAACTCGCCGAGGAACTCGGCAAACGGGACTCCGGCGACGCGCTGTACCTCCTCGACGAGCCGACCACCGGTCTGCACAGCGAGGACGAGCGCAAACTCATCGACGTGCTCCACCGGCTCGTCGAGGACGGTAACACGGTCGTCGTCGTCGAACACGAGCTCGATCTGGTGAAAAACGCCGACCACATCATCGACCTCGGCCCCGAGGGCGGCGAGGGCGGCGGCCGGATCGTCGCCGCTGGCACGCCGGAATCGATCGCCCGGACCGACGACTCCCACACGGGCCAGTACCTCCGCGATCACCTCCCGGCCGTCGAGTTGGACGGGCCCAGAAGCGACGGCCGTCGCGCCGCCGGCGACGACTGAGCACCGCCGCCTCCGGCCTGCTCACCCCCAGTGGCCGAGGACGTGTACGGCTCCGACGACGACCGCGCCGCCGATCGCGTGCCGCGACCCGACCGGGATCGCGGCGAGGGCCCCGACGACCCCGCCGTCCTCCCTTTCGTCCTCGTCCTTGTCGTCGCCCTCGTCTTCGCTTTCGGACCCGTCTCCGGACGTCCCGTCGTCGGATCGGCCGTCGCCGTCCGACCGCTCGCCGTCGCGCTCGCCCGCCCCGTCGTTTTGCTCCCCGTTCGGTTCGGTGACCGTCAACACGCCGGTCGCCTCGTCGTCCCCCGTCGTGATCGCGTACTCGTACTCGCCGGGCTCGAGGCCGACGTCCCCGCCGAAGGCCACCGCGTCGGTCTCGCCGCCGTCGAGTTCGACGCGGTCGGTGCCCACCGTCCGGTTGTCGACGACGAGTTCGACCGACCGGTTTCCGGGTATGTACCCCGCGTTCCTGACGGTCGCCCACGACGGGACCGCCGCGAGCGACCCCCCGGACGCGACCGTCACCGCCTCGGCGCGATCGACGACGCGGTACTCGACGAGCGGTTCGTCCGCCCCGACGACGACGCCGTCCCGCGCGTCGAGGAGCCGCTGGTCGACGTAGAACTCGACCCTGAGGTCCTCGCCGGCGTCGAGCGCCGAGAGGTCATGCGTGAACTCGAATCCGCCGTCGGCCCCGATCTCGACGTCCTCGATCGTGGTCCGATCGCCGTCGGTCCGGTCTTCCGGCACCAACTGCAGGGACACCTCCGTTCCGGGCGCGAGGTTCGTCCGCCCCGAGACGGTCGCCGACGCCGCGCTCTTCAACACCGGTCGTCCCTGACTGTCGGCCGTCTCGTACTCGACCGCCGGCTCCTCGACCGTCACGAGACGCGTCTCGCTCTCGTTGCCGGCCTCGGCGTCGGCGTACGGGAAGTGCGGTGCGGCGCCGTTCGGGTCGACGGCGCCGTGATCGACGCGTCCGAACCAGTCCGTCTCCCCCGTCGCGTCGTACCCGAACCGGAAGCGGTAGGTCTCGCCGGCCTCGATCTCGCCGTCGAACGCCCCCGTCCCCCGCGTGTCGAACACGAGGTAGTACCGCTCGATCGACCGCCGATCGCCCTCGCTCGCCATCGGCTCGTGGAGCAGGTACACATCGCCGTCCGTCGCGCCGCCGAGATCGAGCGCCGTCGCCCGCTCGTTCATCCCGGGAGCGGTCTGTTCGGCCTCGAGTGCGACCCCGTCGGGAAAGGCGAGCAGCGTCGACAGCGCCGCCGGATCGAACCCAGCCCCGTCCGGCGTCAGCCGGTCGCCGAGCCACGAGACGAGCCCGCTGATGCCGCTCGCCTCGATCTCGAAGACGACGCGATCGCCCTTCGCGACGGTCCGGCGCTGCGTCAACAGCCCCTCGAGTTCGCCGAGGTCGTCCTCGCCGTCGAACTCGCTCGCGCTCCCGGCCGGGGCGACGTAGGTGGTCACGTTCCCGAACCCCTCGGTGTCCTCGACGAGCACGTTCGACCGGGCGAGGGGCCGCTCGAAGTCGGGGATCCCGTCGTCGCGGACGACGACGGACCCCGACGCGCCCGCCACGAGACGGAGCCGCGTCGGCTGTAAGGGCCGCGGGAGGTCGGTGATGCCGATCTCCGAGCGGAACGACGAGAGGTCGTCGGCCGATCCCTCGAAGGTGACGCCGTCGAAGCCCTCGTGGTCCGGCTCCTGGAGGTAGCTCGTCACCTCGGCCCCCTCGGATTCGTACACCTCATCGGATGGGACGTTCGTCCCCAGGAGGCGCGTGTTGATCCGGATCGTCGCCCCGCCCTCGACGTGGAGGACGTCGAAGTAGTTCGTCAGCGCCCCCTCGCCGGTCGCCCGGTCACCGCCGATCATGACGTACGCCTCGTCGGTGTCCTGGAGGCTCACGTCGACTACGACGACGTCGCCGGCCGCCGTCCGAAAGAGGTCGCTGCCGAAGCTCGCGTCGACCTCGCGCTCCTCGACCGACACCGTGCTGTTGGCCGCCGCGCCCGTATCGGTCGCCTCGAACTCGAAGTCGTACGTGGCCGCCAACACCGGCTCGAACGTCATCGGCACCGACTCGCCCGCCTCGACGTCCCGGATCACGATCCGGTCACCGTCGGCGCGCTCGACCGTCCCGCTCGTCTCGCCCTCGAAGACGTCGAACAGCTCCTCGCCGTCGAGCGCCGACGAGGTGACGTTCACGTCGAACGCCGTCGACCGAAGCGGCGAGTCGAGCCGCACGCTCGTCGCCGCGCCCTCGCCGGTGCTGTCGACCGTCCCGTCGGCCTGCGTCGCCGAGAGCTCCTGGGTCCGCACCTGAAAGGCGTTCTCGGCGGTCGGGACGATGTCGCTCCCGTCGTAGACGAGGTACCATCCCGGCCCGACCGGCCCCTCGCCGGTCTCGATCGTCGCCGTCGTCCCGCTCGGTGACACCGATTTGACCGGACCGCCGAGCGTCCCCTCCTCGGGGTCGAACTCGTAAAGCGTGTAGCCCGTCCCCGCCTCGAGGTTCCCGACGGTCACGGCCTGATTGTGGTAGACGAACTCCGTGTCGGGCGGGAACCGCTCGTCGCCGTCGACGGAGTACGAGAGCCGCTTTATGCTCACCGCGGCGCTCTTTTGATCCGATCCGTCGGCGTCCTCGACGGCGGCGTCGATCGCGTAGTCCGTCCCGTCGAAGGACGACTCGAGGGGGTGTTCGAGCGTGAGCGTCACGTTCGCTTCGAGATCGATCGTCGATCGACCGGTGTCGTTGACGTCGAACGTCACCGCCGTCCCGTCCGTTTCGACGTCGCCTTCGAGTGCGACGCCGCTCGTTCGGACCTCGACGTCGGGGTCCCCGACGAGGGCGTCGTCCGGCCACCCCGACGGCGAGACGGTTACCGTCGCCGGGCCGTCGCCGGTTTCTATCCCGGAGGCCTCGATCTCGACGACGTGCTCGGCCTCGAGTCCGATCCACGACTCGTTGTCCGCGACGGTCACCTCCTCGACCGTCGGCTCGGCGGCGCTCGGGGCGGCGAAAAGCGCCGCCCCGCCGAGCACGCAGAGCAGAACGATCCCGACCCGGAGGCTCCGTGACGCCGGGCTCGGAGCGCTCCGTCGTCGGCCGAACGGGGTAGCGGGGATCATCGGTAGACGGCTGCCTACGGGGGGTACTCGCCGTCTCGGTATCAACCACCGGCGCGGTTCAGTTTCCGATACTGAGCCGGAACGAACGTTCATGTGCTCCGACGGCGTACCACGGAGCGATCATGCCGTCGTGTCGGAACTGTGGGACGGAGATCGGGGACTCGTACAACTTCTGCCCGACGTGTGCGACCCCACAGACCGACGAGGCCACCCAACGCCTCGAGGAGTTCGTTGACGAACGGGCGCGACAACGGCGCGGCTCGGCCGGCGGCGACGTCCGCGATCGGGTCCAGTACGCGCTCGGATACGTCGCCGTCGTCGCCGGATTGGCGACGCTGACCGCCGGATCGGGGCTGTTTTTTGTGCTAGCCGGGCTCGTCTTGCTCCCGCCGGTCCGGGCGGCCGCCGAGTCGCGTCTCGGTCGCACGCTCGGCGACAGGCCGACGGCCGCCGCCGCCGGCGCGCTGACTGTCGTCGGCGCGGCCACGTTCGTCTTCGTCTGAGGCCGCCGGTCGCGCCGTCGCTTTGCGCCCGGTCGGCCTCTAAACTTATTCGGGTGGGCGGCCAGGGACCCGTATGGAACTCATCGACATCGGGCTGGTGCTCGCCGGGCTGGCGCTCGTGTTTTTCGGAGCCGCGCTGTCCGTGTACGCGACCGCGCTGTTGGGTCTCGTCATCGGCGCCGCCGGGGGCTACGTCGTCGCTCCGCAGCTTCTCACCGCGTTCGGCGTCGGGGGGACGATCGGCCTCGCGGCCGCCGTCCTCGTCGGGGGCGCCCTCGGGGCCGCCCTCGCGTACGTCGCCCTCTCGTTTGCGACCGCGATCCCGGCGTTCGTCGTCGGCGCCTACATCGGGCTGTCCGTCATCACGCCCGTCTTCACCGAGGGCGGGCTGATCCGCTATCTCGTGATGGTCTCGGCCGGGATCGTCGGCGCGCTGTTGGGGGTCACCCTGACGAAGTTCGCGCTGATGTTCATCACCGCGTTCATCGGCTCGGCGCTCGCCTCCGGGTCCGTGGCAATGGCCGATCTCACCGCCGCACGCGATGGCTTTTCGCCCGACCCCATCCTGTTCGACCCGCTCGGTACCGCCCCGGTCCTCGGCGTCGACGTCCCGCTTTTCGGGCTCCTGTTCGCCCTCGGCGTGCTCTCGCAGATCGGGCTGTTCAAACTCGGGTGGGTCGCGCGCTTGGCGACGGTGCTTCCGGGCATCGGACGGGTGTTCGGCGGCGACGAGAAGGCCTGAACGACCGCTTTCCCCTCCCCTCCGGCCGCGCCGGCCCCGGCTTACCCCCGCGGCCGGGTGACGAACACATCCGAGTCGGTCCCGACCCGGAGGTCGATCCGCCCCTCGAGGACGTTGAGCACGCTCGATAGCTGCGGTCGGGGCGCCATGTAGATGTGTGCGATCGCGCTGACCTCCCGCAGCCGCGAGGAGAGCATGTCGACGAACTCGTACGACGTCCGGAGGTCCGAGGCGTCGACGATGTCGTACAGCACGTCTATCCCGACCGACACCCGCTGTCCCGGAGCGCGGTGTGCGTCGATGACCCGGGAGACGGTCTCGCCGAGCCCCCTCGGGCCCAGGCGCCGGTCGAGTTCGACGAGTTCGACCGGCGCGTCGGAGAGGTCGATGTCGAACGATCCCGCCAGCGGGCGGCGCTGCGTCGTGACGACCACCGTCCGGTCCGGCCACCCGCCCAACCGCCGGTGGAACAGCCGGAGGCGCTCTTTGGGGCTTTTCGTGACGACGATCGCGAGGTCGCTCCCGGAGACGAAATGCACCCTCGCGTCGTCGGCGGCGTTGCTCTCCGGCGGCACGCTGAACAGCACGTTCCCGTTCCGGCCGATCTCGTCGGCGATGTGCGCGCCGGCCTCTATCTCGCCGACGGCGTGCTCCCGCAGGTGACGCTCGAACGCGTCGACGACCGCCCCCTCGTCGTGGGCCGTCCCGCTGGTGTCGCAGTACGGACACGCCCACTGCCGGCGGAAATCCGCCTTCCGCACGCGCCCGGCGTGGTGCTCGAAGAGGTGCGCTCCGGCCGCCCGCGCCAGCCGCGCTCGGCCGTCGGACCACGACGTAAACCCGCAGTGACGACAGCTCCATCTACGTACCATACCGGTTCTGACACGCCCCTGTCCGTGCGTTCGGCGGCGCGTATTTAATAGCCCTCACCGTATCGCCGCTCGAGTCCCGCGAGGGGTCCGCGCCGCGGTTCAGCGAGCGATACGACTCGTGGCTTGAAGTACGGGACGGCCGATCTACGTCGTGTGAAGGGGGGCGAACCCGCACTCGGGGCGAGCGATCACCAACGAGCGTCGGCGAAACGCCGCGCCGAGCGCGCTCGGACGGCGGAGCGTGCGACATGAGCCCGGGCGAGACGGACGCCGAGACCTGGCTGGACCGACTCGAGGACGCGGAGTACTCCGACTCCGAGGGCGAGATCCACCCCTCGGTCCTCGATCCGCCGATCGACGCTGCGGACATCCCGGACCTCCGCCGCCTGCTCCGTCACGGCGGAAGCGAGACGGTCAAACGCCGCGCGGCCGAGGCGCTCGGCGCGCTGGCTCACACCGCCGCCGCCTACGACACGGCGGCCGTCACCGACGAACTGACGCGGGCCGTGCTGGCAAACGCCTCGGCGGGCGTCCGGGCCGAGGCGATCGCCTCGCTGTCGGCCCACGGCGACGAGCACGTCGACCGCCTGGTGGAGCTGATCGCGGCCGCCGTCGGACGCACCGACGGGACCGGACCCGCGGAGTTTTTTACCCGATGGCTCTCCGCGGAGTTCCCCGAGTTTCGGATGGTCGCCGCGACCGCCCTCGGAGACCTCACCGCCGACCGCGCGATCGACCGGCTCGAGGACGCGTTCCGGGACCCCGATCCGCGGGTCCGGACCCGCGCGATCGAGGCGTACGCCCGGTTCGGCGACCGCGCCGACGCCGGCGCGATCGAGCCGATGCTGGACGCCGCCGACTCGGCGGTCCGCCTGGCGGCGGCGAGCGCGCTGGCGACGATCGGCACCGAACCGGCCCTCGAGGCGCTGTTGTCGGTCACGACGGCCGACGACGACCGGCTCCGCCGGATCGCGGTCGGGGAACTTTACCGCCTCGACTCCCGGCGGGCCGCGGCCGCCCTCGCCGAGGCGGTCCGCGGTCGCTCCGCCACCGTCCGGCGGCGTGCGGTCGTCTCGCTCGTTCGGCTGTACGCGAACGGCGAGTCGGTCCGCCCCCGGACGGCGAGGGACCTCCTCCTCGAGGGGTCCGAACCGTCGGCCCTCGCGGCGGTGGCCGAGACGCTGTCTTCGGCCCTCGAAGACGCCGATGGCCCCGCGAGCGCCCCGACGGTCCAAAGAGAGATCGTCTGGCTCCTCGGCGAGACCGCCGACGCCGCCCCCTCCCCGTCGCCGGAGGTCCGGTGTCGCCTCGTCGACGCGCTCGCAACGCCGAGTCCCGCCGGCGACATCGCGGCCGCGTACCTCCGGCGCTTCGAGGGCGAGACGCTGGAGGCGGAACTCCGATCGATGAGCCGGAACCGCGACGCCCCGGCGGCGGCCAGAGAGCGGGCGGAGGCGGTGTTAGAGCGGATCAAGCGCGCGACCGCGACGGCGACCGAGGAGCGGTCCGTCGAGTACACCTACGTCAGGCGGCCGAGCGACTACACCGACGAACACGGCGACTGACACAGAGCGCCGGTCCCGTTGCGGTGGATACTTTTCTCTCGGTCCCGCCCGTACTCGTATGTACGACTTCGTCGTCGTCGGGGCCGGTCCGTCGGGGTCGCGCTTCGCCCGGTCGGCCGCCGAGGCGGGGCACGACGTGCTCGTCCTCGAGTCGGGCGAGATCGGCCGACCCCTCGCCTGTTCGGGCCACGTCAGCCTCGACGTCTGGGCGTTCGTCCCGGACGCGGCCCGCCCGCGGCTCCGGCAAAACGAGATCTACGGCGCGCGGTTTCACCCCGGTGGGGCCGACAGCCACGCCTACCCGTTCTACAAGGACGCGCCCGTCTCGAACGTCATCGACCGCGTCGGCCTCGATCGGACCCTCGCCGAGTGCGCCCGCGAGGCGGGGGCGACGGTCGCGACGGGCCACACGGTGACGAACGTCACGGAGCGCGCCGACCGCGTCGAGGTCGACGCCGAGACCCCGGAAGGCTCCGAGCGCTTTAGCTGTCGCGTCGTCTGCGGCGCCGACGGCCCCCGATCGAAGGTCCGGAGCCAACTCGGGCTCCCGGAACCCGACGAGTTGCTCCACGGCGTGCTCGGGTTCGCCTCCGGGGCGGACCACGACGACTTCGTCGATGTCCACCTCACGGTGCCGGGGTTTTTCGCCTGGCGGATCCCCCGGGGCGAGGCGGGCGTCGAGTACGGCCTCGCCGTGGAGCCGGGCGAGGACGCCGCCGACCGCTTCGACGCGTTCGTCGAGGCCTACGACGTCGACATCGAACGCCGGTGTTCGGGGGCGATCCCCATCGGGCCGCCCGACCGGACCGTCGGCTCGCGGAGCTTCCTCGTCGGCGACGCCGCCGGCCAGACGAAACCGTTCACCGGCGGCGGCATCCTCTACGGCATGCGGGCGGCCGACGTCGCCGCCGACGCGATCGACCCGACGCGCCCGGAGACGGTCGAGGCGTACGAGCGCGCCTGGCGGTCGGAACTCGCCCGCGATCAGCGCCTCGGGGCGGTGATCCGCGCCGGCTACTCGCTTCCGGCCGCGGTCCAGCGCGCCGGCATGCGGCTGTTCTCCGGCGAGATCGGCGTCCACATGGACCGCCCGACGTCGCTGTTTTCGATCGATCAGCTCCGGGCGATGCTGTCGTGGAAGTGATACAATGATACCGCGTCGCCGCCTACGCCCGGTATGACGGCGCACACCGACGGACCCTTCCGGGTCCTCCCGGGCAGACGCGACGGCGAGTCGCTTTTGATCGACGTCGCCTCGGCCGACCCGGTGTACGTCCCCCGTTCGTCGCTGCCGGACGTCTCGGTCGGCAACCGGATCGACGGCGACCTCGAGTGGACCGGCGACGAGCCGACCCTGGAGGCGGCGACCGTCCAGACGGCGACGCGCTTTCGGTTCCGCCGGACCGCCGAACCGATCTTCGAGGCCGCGAGCACGTGCTTCGAGACCGCGCGGGCCACCGGCGACGCGATGAACTCCCGGGTGACGTACGACACGGACCGCAACCCGAACGGGATCGTCTACACCTTCGCCGACCAGTCCGGGACCCGCGATCTCTTCTCGGAGTTCGAGGACGGCACCAAGCCGCTCGAGCCGCTCGTGGCCCGCGCCGCCGAGAACGCCGATCCGCCCTTTTCGGTGTGGATCCTCGACCCCGACGAGCCCTTCGTCGCCGTTTACATCGTGCTCGACCCCGGCGGCGTCCTCGATCGGACGATGCGGGACACCTACGGCTGATCGTCCCCGAGCGCGCCCCGCAGTTCCCCGGCTACGTCCTCGATGGCCCGATCGGCCCCGTCGAGGTGCTCGTAGAGGTTCAAAAACGCGTGGATCTGCGACTCGTAGCGCAACTCGGTCGTCGCCACGCCGGCCTTCTTGAGGCGTTCGGCGTAGGCTTGCCCCTCGTCTCTGAGCGGATCGAACCCCGCCGTCACGACCGTCGCCGGCGGCAGCCCGGAGAGGTCCTTCGCGCGATACGGGAACGCGTAGTGGTTGCCGACGTCGGCCGGATCGACGTACTGCTCGAGGTACCACTCGACGCTGTCCATCTCGAGGAAGTACCCCTCGCCGTTCTCCTCGTAGGAGTCGAAGTACCTGACCGACGGGTTGTTGACCGAGGGGTACAAAAGCAGCTGGTGGGCGAGATCCGGCCCCGTCCGGTCCCGGGCGGCCAGCGAGACCGCGGCCGCGAGGTTCCCGCCGGCGCTGTCGCCGCCGACCGCGACCCGATCGGGGTCGCCGCCGAGGTCGGCAGCGTGCTCGGCGGCCCACTCGGTGACGGCATAACAGTCCTCGAAGCCCGTCGGGAAGGGGTGTTCGGGCGCGCGGCGGTACTCCACGGAGACGACGACGCACTCGGCGCCGCTCGTCAGCCGCCGGCAGAGCCCGTCGTAGGACTCGACGGAGCCCCGGACCCACCCGCCGCCGTGGAAGAAGACGAGCACCGGGACCGACCCCGCCCCGCTCGGCGCGTAGATCCGGATCGGGATCGGCCCGTTCGGGCCCTGGATCTCGACGGCCGCCGTCTCGCCGACCGGCTCGGGATCGGCGACGGCGAACAGCTCTTCGAGCAGCTGCCGGCCGGTCGCCACCGACAGCGTCGCGGACGGCGGCGTGATCCCCGATCCGAGCTCCTCGAGCAGCGCGGCCGCCTGAGCGTCGAGTTCGTCGTCAGATGGCATGCGTTCACGCAGAACCCGGTGGGCGATATATCCCTCGGTGGTCGCGGGCCGCGCTCGCCCCGCGCCCCCGCCGGCCGTCCGGTCAGCTACAGAGCCCGGTCGCCGTGTCGAGGAGGTCGCTCTCCTCGAACGGCTTGGTGACGTACTCGTCGGCGCCGGCCCGCACCGCCTGTTTCATCTTTTCGGCCTGCTCGACGCTCGTACACATCATCACCTTCGTTTCGTCGGTCAGCTCCTTGATGCGGCCGGTCGCCTCGACGCCGTCCATCTCCGGCATCATGATGTCCATCGTCACGAGGTCCGGTTCGGTCGACTCGAACATCTCGACGGCCTCCCGGCCGTTCTCGGCCTCGCCGACGATCTTGAAGCGGTCGCCGAGCGCTCCGGTGATGATCGACCGCTGCAGAGCGGAGTCGTCGACGACGAGTACGGTTCGGGTCATCTCAGTACGTACGCTTGTTAGTGGTCGATCGCACTTAACGGCCGGATCGGTATCGGTCGTTGATACGCGCCGGCACGTGGTTTTATTCGCTCGGCCCCCCGCCGTCCGGTATGCACGAGGTGTACGAAAACAGCGTCCGCTTCGAGGAGACGGACGCCCAGGGGATCGTCTTCTACGGCAACTACGCGACGTACCAAGACGAGGCGTTCACGGAGTACATGGCCGCGATCGGCCACCCCTACGGCGACGTCGAGGACTACGAGTGGGACGTCCACGTCGTCAACCTGGAGCTGAACTACCACGCGCCGGCGCGGTTTCGGGACCGGCTGATAAACTCGATGCGGGTCGGACGCATCGAGCACTCGAGTCTCGTCCTCGAGTACGAGTGCCACAATACCGACGGCGACCTGCTGGCCGACGGGACGGTGACGCACGTCGTCGTCGACGACTCCGGATCGCCGATCAGAGTCCCCGAGGAGCTCCGCGAGGCGATCGCCGCCTACCAGGAGACGCCGCCCAAGACCGCCTGACCGGGCCGGCAGGTTCTTTGAGTTCGCCGCCGGACCGTCGGGTATGCCGACGCCAGGCGTCCTCAAGCGCCTCGAACGGAACCTGATGAGCCTCGGCGTCTACGTCGAACGCCACGCCCGCGAACCCGAGACGCTCCACGTCGAGTACGAGACCGCCGCCGCCGCGCTGGCGAAATCCGACATCGGGAACGTCTGCTCGGAGCTCAGAGACGCCCACGAGGCGGGCTGGGAGCCGACTGACTGCCGGTTTTGGGTGTTCGACACCGACGGCGGGTTCCACGGCCAGTGGGTCGTCCGCGCCGGCTGGCTGCGGGCGCTCGACCGCGGCGACATCTCGGAGACGGACTTCTCGACGCTCGTGCTCTCGGCCCGCGAACCGGCCCCCGAACCGCCGGCGGAGGCCCCCGCCTTCGGGACCGCCCCGGAGTGACCGCGCTCTCGCCGCGGGCGACGCGCTCAGCGCCGCCGCCCGCCGTGGCCGGGGTAGTCGCGCTCGAAGCGCTCCTCGATCTCGTCGGTCGGTATCTCGATGAGCGTCGGCCGACCGTGCGGGCAGGCGTAGGGGTTCTCACACTCGTCGAGCGCCGCGAGCAGTCCGCTGACGCGGCCCTCGCTGAGCGACGTGTTGGCTGTGACCGAGGGGTGACACGCGAGGTCGCCGAGCAACTCCTCGGCGAGGGCCTCGACGGTCCCCTCCGGGTCGCCCTCGACGAACGCGGCGAGAAGGTCCCTGGCGACCTCGGGGGCGTCGCTCCCGGCGTGCTCCGCCAACAGCGCCGGGACCGCCCGGACCGAGAGCGTCCCGTCGTCCGGCCGCCCGACCCGGAAGCCCAACCGCGAGAGCGCCTCGCCGTGCGAGTCGGCGAGCGCCGCCTCCCGGGGTGTCACCTCGACGTCGACGGGTTCGGCAAGCGCCTGCGTCGTCGTCTCCCCGGAGACTGCGGCCCGGAGCCGCTCGTAGTTCACCCGCTCGTCGGCCGCGTGCTGGTCGACGAGGACGAGCCCGTCGTCGGTTTCGGCGACGAGGTACGTCCCGTCGAACTGCCCGAGGACGGTCATCGACGGCAGCGTACCGAAGCCCTCGGGCGTGCCGGCCGTCTCCGCGCCGCCGAGCGTCCGCTGGCTCGGGCGCTCGCGGAACCGCCCGCCGCCCTCGGTGGGGTCCTCGGCGTCGCGCGTCGCGCCGTCCGCCGCGTTCCCGCGGCGTCCGGTCCGGCCCTCGGCGGCCCCTCCGGGGTCGGTTCGATCGCCCGTCCCGGAGTCGTTCGCGCCGTCGCCAGCGCCGGTGTCGGTGTCGGTGTCGGCGTCAGTGTTGGCGCCCGGCGCGACCTCGGTCTGTTCGGGCGCGGAGGCCCCCCGGGGCGCGCTCGATCGGAGGCGTCCCGACGCCGCGAGCGCGTCCTCGACGGCGTTCGAGACCTGCCGTTCGACCCCCGATTCGTCCGCGAAGAGCACGTCCAGCTTCCGGGGGTGGACGTTCACGTCGACGCCGCCGGGCGGGACCGAACAGTCGATGACGGCGAAGGGGTACCGGTCCGGCGCGAGCCGGTCGCCGTACGCGTCGACGACCGCGCCCCGGATCGCCCCGGCCGTCACGTAGCGCCCGTCGATGAGCGTCGTCACGTACTCGCCGCCCGCCCGGTTCGTCTCCGGGTGGCTCACGAGCCCGTCGACCCCCGACAGCGGCCCGCCGTCGCCGCCGGCGTTGAGGGGGATCATCTCGCTCGCGACCACCCGCCCGTAGACCGCCATGACGGCGCTGCGACGGTCGCCGTCCCCGGTCGTCGCGAACGCCTCCCGCCCGTCCCGGGAGAGACGCACGGCGACGTCCGGCCGGGCGAGGGCGTACCCGACGACGACCCGCCGGACGTGATCGAACTCCGTCGCGTCGGTCTTGAGGTACTTCCGCCGGGCGGGGACGGACCCGAACAGCTCCGTCACCTCGACGCTCGTCCCCTCGGGACAGCCGACGGGCTCCCGGGAGACGACGTCGCCGTGCTCGACGACGAGTGCGGTCCCCCGCGTTCCGCCGCGGGGCTTCGTCTCGATCCGGAGCCTCGCGACCGACCCGATCGCGTGCAGCGCCTCCCCCCGGAACCCGAGCGTCCCGATGGCGTCGAGCTCCTCGACCGACCGGAGCTTGCTCGTCGTGTGCTCGTCGACCGCCGCCGCCACCCCTTCGCTCGACATCCCGACGCCGTCGTCGGCGACGACGATCCGGTCGGCCCCGCCGCCCTCGACGGCCACCTCGATGCGGTCGGCGTCGGCGTCTAGAGCGTTCTCCACGAGCTCTTTGACGACCGACGCCGGGCGCTCGATGACCTCCCCGGCAGCGATCCGGTCTCTCGTCTCCGCGTCGAGCTCCCTGATCTCGGGGTCGGGCGTCATCGGTTACGTGCGCCGACGGCCGGCGGGGGTCTAACGGTTTCGCTCCCCGCGTTCGCGCCGGCCTCGGTCCCCGCTCTCGGATCGGCTTTCAGCTCCGGCTTCGCCCTCCCTTTCGGTCCCGCCTCCGTCCGTGCCCTCCTCGAGCCGCCGTTGCCACCCGCGGACGCGGTTCAACAGCTCTATCGGCGGCGTCTCGGCGAGATCGGCCGCCCGGAGTTCCTCGAGGACGGCGGCCGCATCCGGGTCCGTACTCGGGTCCGGGTCAGCGTTCGGGTCCGCCCGCCCGTCCGCCGCGGGTTCGCTCGCCGTTCGCCCGTCCCCGCTACCGCCACCGCCGTCCTCGGCCTCGCCCGCGAACTCGCCGCGCCCGAGGTCGAACACCGCCTGGACGGGCTCGGACGACCCGCCGCCTTTCGCCTCGATCGCCCGGTCCTCCCGGAGGCGATCCAGCACGTCGCCGGCCCGATCGACGACCGGCTCGGGGACGCCGGCCAACTCGGCGACGTGGACCCCGTAGGACCGGTCGGTCGCCCCGGGCTCGACGGTCCGTAGGAAGGTCACGTCGCCGTCGGCCTCCGTCGCCGCGACGTGGACGTTCTCGACGCGGGGCAACTCCTCTGCGAGCGTCGTCAGCTCGTGGTAGTGCGTCGCAAACAGCGCGAACGCGCCGATCTCGTTGTGGAGGTACTCCGTCGCCGCCCACGCGATCGAGACCCCGTCGTACGTCGCCGTCCCCCGGCCGACCTCGTCGAGGACGACGAGCGAGTCCTCGGTCGCCGAGTGGAGGATGTTCGACAGCTCCTCCATCTCGATCATGAACGTCGATCGCCCCTCCGCGAGGTCGTCCAAGGCCCCGACCCGGGTGTAGATCCCGTCGACAGGATCGATCGCGGCGCGCTCGGCGGGGACGAACGAGCCGACCTGCGCCAAGAGCGCGATGAGCGCCGCCTGCCGCATGTACGTCGACTTGCCGGACATGTTCGGCCCGGTGACGAGCAGGAACCGGCGCTCGCGGTCGAGATGCAGGTCGTTCGGCACGAACTGGGTGTTCGTCTCGACGACGGGGTGTCGGCCCGCCTCGACGTCGAACAGCCCCTCGTCGGTGAACGACGGCCGCGCCCAATCGCGGTTGGCGGCGTGCGCCGCGAGCGAACAGCGGACGTCGAGTTCCGCGAGCGCCCGCCCGGCCGCCTGAAGCAGGTCGGCCCGCTCGGCGACCGACCGCCTGAGCCGACGGAAGGCCTCGTACTCGCGGTCGCCGCGTTCGTCCTCCAGGCGGACCAGTTCGCGCTCGCGCTCTCTGAGCTCGTCGAACACGTACCGCTCGGCGTTCTTGAGCGTCTTGATGCCCTCGTAGCGATCGGGGACGGCCTCGGACTCGGATTTCGGGACCTGGACGTAGTAGCCGTCGGTCTTGTTCCGACCGACGGTGACGCGCGAGAGGCCGTGCCGCCGGCTGATCCGCTCCTCGAGGCCGTCGAAAAAGCCCTTCGCGGCGTTCAACCGCTCGATCAGCGCGTCGAGTTCCTCGTCGTACCCGCGCCGTATCAGCCCGCCCTCGTGCAGCGTCTTGGGCGGATCGTCGGCCAGCGCCGACAGCTCCGCCCGGAGGTCGGCGACCGCCTCGCCGTCGACGCCGTCGAAAAGCGACGCGACCGGCGAGTCGGCGAGGCGCGGCGAGCCCTCGATCGTCTCGCGCAGCTCCGGGACGAGCGCGAGCGTCTCCCGTGCGCGCAGGAGGGCGTCGGCGTCGGCGCTGCCGGAGACCGCTCGCGAGGCGACGCGCTCGAGGTCGTACGCCTCGCCGAGCGTCTCCGAGAGCCGCTCCCGGACGAGGGCGTCGCCCACCAGGGCCTCGACCGCGGCGTGTCGGCGCCGGAGCCGCCCGACGTCCCGAAGCGGGCGGGTGAGCCACTCGTTCAACAGCCGCCCGCCGGCGTTCGTCGCGGTGTGATCGACGGTCTCGAAGAGCGTCCGCCCGCCCTCCGTCATCGTCGCCGTGAGCTCGAGGTTCCGCCGCGTCGTCGCGTCCAGCGTGACGTGTTCGTCGGGCTCGTACGACCCGAGCCGCGTGATCGAGGCCAGCGCGCCCACGCCCGTGCTCTCGACGTACCCGATGGCCGCGCCCGCCGCCGCGACCGCGGCCGCCGACAGCCCGACCGTCCCGGCCGCGTCGCCGAAGTGCGACTCGAGGGTGTGTTCGGCACGTCCCGGGGCGAACGCCTCCGTCTCGTGAAGCGTCAGGCGGGCGTCGAACCCCGTTCGGAGCGCCGCGATAGCGTCGTCGTCGTTCCGAACCGTCGGCCCCGGCAGCAGTTCGACGGGATCGAACCGATCGAGTTCGCTCAGCGCGCGGGCGTCCGCGTCCGGCCCCGAAAGCGTCGTCACCCGGAACCGCCCCGTCGTGACGTCGCAGGCGGCGAGGCCGTACGCGCCGTTCTCGCGGACGAGACTGACGAGGTACTGCGCGTCGGCCGCGTCGGTCTCGATCAGCGTCCCGGGCGTGACCGTCCGCGTTATCTCCCGGACGATCCCGTCGTCGGTCTCGCGTTGATCGGCGATCGCCACCCGGTACCCGCGTTCTGCGAGGGCTTTCACGTACGGCGTGAGGTCGTCGACCGGAACGCCGGCCATCGCGTAAGTCTCCCCGCCCGAGGAGCGCTCGGAGACCTTCAGATCGAGCTCCTCGCCGACCGTTTCGGCGTCCTCGCCGAAGAACTCGTAGAAATCGCCCATCTGCATCGCCAACAGGTCGGCCGAGGCGCCGTCTTTCAGCCCGAAGAACTCCCCGACGATACCCGATGCCATGCCAGAACCGGGGGTTCCGGGGAATAAAGCGTGACGGGTTCGCGTGACCGACGCCCCCGGACGCGCCGCCGGAACGCTTTCCGGTCACCTCTCGTGTCGGCCACCGTCCGCGTCGGTCGCCGCCCGCGGCGCGTCCCGGCGGTCGACAAGGTGGTTGACCGCCCCGGGCCCGCGACCGACGTCGTGGTGGCGCTCGATCGCCCGCCGGACGAACGCGACGCCGGCGGAAACGGCCTCTGTCGTCGGTTCCCCGCGGGCGAGTCGCGTTGCGATCGCCGCCGACAGCGCACAGCCGGAGCCGTGGGTCGCGTCGGTGTCGATCCGCGCCCCGGCGATCGTTTCGGCGCCGTCCGCCGTCACCAACACGTCGCGCACCGTCCGGCCGGGGACGTGTCCGCCCGTGAGGAGCGCCGCGTTGGCCCCCATCTCGCGCAACCGTTGCCCCGCCCGCGTCGCGCTCGCTTCGTCCTCCGGGTCGACGCCGGTCAGCACCGCCGCCTCGTCCGCGTTTGGCGTCACGAGCGACGACTCGGCGATCAGCGCCTCGTAGGCCGATTCCGCGTCCTCGCTCAACAGCCTATCGCCCGTCGCCGCGACCATCACCGGGTCGACGACGCTCGGAACGTCGAGGTCGGCGACGGCCGCCGTCACGCGCTCGACGATCGGCGCGGTCGCGAGCATGCCCGTCTTGAGCGCCCGGACGTCGAAGTCCGAGCGAACCGCCTCGATCTGCGCCCCGACCTCCTCCGTCGGGACGACGTGGGTCGACTCGACGCCCGTCGTGTTCTGGGCCGTCACGGCCGTCACCGCCGACACGCCGAACCCGCCGGTCGCCTCGATCGTCTTGAGATCGGCCTGGATCCCGGCGCCGCCGCCGGAGTCGCTCCCGGCGATCGTCATCACGACCGGCCGCTCGGTCGGCTCCGGAGCGCGTCGTTCGTCCATACCGACGGTACAACCCAAGAATACAAATGAGTGGTGGTCGGATCGATCCGGGGGTCCGAGCCCCGTCGGGTCCACGCACCGCGCTCTCGTTGCGGTCCCCTCGCCGCCGGCCAACGGCGGGCGAACGCGACGCTGCGAGCGCTGGACTCAGACGTTGTCGGGCGTTTCGGCGTCGTCCTCGACGGAGCGTTTCATCGACTCGCGCCGCGCTTTGGCGTCGCGGCCGGTGCACTCGAGTAAGAAGTCGTTCTTCGCGGTGTTCGCGTCCCCCGCGGCGTCGACCTCGCCGGCCTCCATCAGCTCTTCGAGGCTGCGCTCCTCGAAGTGGACGGCGAGTTTGTCCTTCTTGCCGGAGTACGACACCGTGCCCGCGACGATCCTCGTGAACACGGGGTTGTCGGGCGATCCGACGACGTAGAGGTCGCTTCCGTTGTACTCCTCGGTGCCGGTTATCTCGCCGAAGTACCCCTCGATTGTCGCCTCCATGTCGGGGACCCGCTCCTCGAGGTACTCCCCGCGCCGCATCTTGTACTCTTCCATGCTGCACCCTTTCGGAACGGTGGTGTTTACTGGTTTCGTTCGGCCTCCAGCCACGCGTTGCACTCGGGACAGGGGTCGCCGTCCCGGTACCCCGACCGGGCGTCGATCCGGAACGAACAGTCCGGACAGACGATCTCGCCCTCGGGGACGGTGAGCCCCGACAGCGACTCCTCGCCCGGCGGCTCGGCGGCCGCCTCGGCGTCGACGGCCGGATCGTCGGCCTCATCCGACCCCTCCGGGTCGTCGCGCTCGTCCGCTTCGGGCCACTCGCCCGGTTCGCGCTCCGGGGAGTCCCCCTCCGTGAGGATCTCGGCGTCCTCCGATTCGGGGTCCGGCGGCTCCGCGTTCGCTTCCGACTCCTCTTGTGGTTCCGGTTCGACCTCCCGCTCGGCTTCCGGCTCCTCTTCCGGTTCCGGTTTCGATTCCGCCCCGCCTCCGGGCTCCGCAGCCGAGTCACCGCCGAGCACGACCGCGTCGTCGTCCTCCGTCCCCGACTCCGTTTCCGGAGATGACCCGGCGTCCGTTCCGTCGCTTACCTCTCCGACCGCCCCGCTGCCGCCCGCCGTTCCGCCGCCGTCCGGGTCGCTCTTTCCGCCCTCCCCCGCCTCGCCGTCACCGTTACCGCCACCGATCCCGACCTCGTCGCCGTCGACGACGGCCGTGACCTCCGTGCTCTCCGAGACGACCCGCTCGGTCCCACAGCGACGACACTGCTCGATCTCGCGTTCGGTCGTGACCACCTCGTCGCCCTGCTGTTCGCGCTCGCGCTCCACGCCGTCGGGCTCGAAGGAGTGGCCCAGTATCGAACACTGTAGTCCCATTACCGGTATGTGGCCGTGACGGAGGCATAAAACTTGAGCCCCGGGCGTCGGCGACCGCCGGCCGCCGAACGATTAATACAACCCCGGACAAACGCGGACGTATGCAGGCGAAGCGGGAGTACCGCGAGCGCGACGAGACGGAAGTCGCGGTGCTCGACGCGCTCGTCGACCGGACCGACGAGGGGATGACCGTCTTCGAGCTTCGGACCGACGTCGACGTGGAGATCGACGAACTCGAGACGGCGCTTGCCGAACTGAAACACGCGGACCTCATCGCCGTCGAAAACGACGACGGGCCGATGCGGATCTACCCCGAGGACCGCGTCGTCCCGGAGTTCGACGCCGACGACGAGCCGGAACGCGAGTCGCTGCTTGAGGGCCTCAAGCGGAAGCTCGGGCTGTGACCGCCGCGACCGCCGGGGCCGCGATCGCCCGTCCGAGACGCGGTTGTTTTACTCTTGGAACGCGTTCGTCCGGTCGATGACAGTCGTCGCGGAGTTACACGACGCCCACGGCGGAACGCTCACGACGCGCGGCGGCCGCCGCGTCGCCGCCCACTACGGCCGTCCCGAGCGGGTCCACCGCGCCGTCAGAAACGTCGTCGGAACGATCGAGATGGGCTACGGCGTCCTCGAGGTGACCGGCGAGGACCGCGTCGAGTTCGTCGACAACGCCGTCTCGAACCGCGTCCCCGACGCCGACGGGCGGGGCGTCTACGCGCTGTTGCTCGACCCCCAGGGGCGCATCGAGACCGAACTGTACGTTTATAATGCCGACGAGCGGCTGCTCTGTTTCGTCCCGCCGGGATCGGCGGCGGCCCTCGCCGAGGAGTGGAACGAGAAGACGTTCATCCAGGACGTGACCGTTCGGGCCGCGACCGACGACTTCGGCGTCTTCGGCGTCCACGGCCCGAAGGCGACCGAGAAGATCGCCTCCGTGCTCACGGGCCCGGGATCGCCCGACGATCCCCTGTCGTTCGTCCGCGGCAGCATCGGCGATTGGGGCGCCACCGTCGTCCGGACCGACGACCTCACCGGCGAGGAGGGCTACGAGGTCGTCTGCGCCGCCGAGGACGCCTCCGAGGTGTTCGACGCGCTCATCAACCACGGGCTCAACGCCGCCCCGTTCGGGTACCGAACGCTCGAGTACCTGCTGCTCGAGGCCGGAACGCCGCTCTTCGAGACGGAGCTGTCGGGACAGGTCCCGAACGTCCTCGGGATCCGAAACGCCCTCGACTTCGAGAAGGGCTGTTACGTCGGCCAGGAGGTCGTCTCGAAGATCGAGAACCGCGGGCAGCCCTCCAGGCGACTCGTCGGGCTCCGCCCCGAAGCCGTCCCCGAGAGCGGTTCGGCGGTCTTCGAGGACGATACGCACGTCGGCGAGGTGACCCGCGCCGACCACAGCCCCGCGCTTGAGGCCCCGATCGCGATGGCGCTCGTCGAGTACGGCCTCGAGGCGGCGACGGTGACCGTCCGGATCGACGGCGAGGCGACGCCGGCCGGGGTGGTCGAGTTGCCGTTCCTCGAGGGGTCGGCGCGCTCGCGGCGCCTCCCGCGGTACTGACCGCCGAAACGTCGGGAGGGGTTTTTACGGTGGCCCCGAGAGACCACGACACAACATGCCCGGCGACGTACTCGCGGTGACGAGCGGGAAGGGGGGCGTCGGCAAGACGACGACGGCGGTCAGCCTTGCCATCGCGCTCCGGCAGTACGGCCACTCCGCGGCGGTCCTCGACGCCGATCTCGGGATGCCGAACGTCGGGACGTTCCTCAGCCTCGACGCGCCGGCGACGCTGCACGACGTCCTCGCGGGCCGGGCAACGACGGCCGAGGCCACCGTCGAGATCGGCGACGGCCTCGGGTTTGTCCTCGGGGACCGATCGCTCGGGGGCTTCGCCGACGCCGACCCGGAGGGGCTCGACGCCGTCGTCGACGCCCTCGCCGAGCGCTACCAGTACGTCCTCGTCGACACCGGCGGCGGTCTGTCCTACGAGGGCGTCTACCCGATGGAACTCGCCGACGCGATCGTCCTCGTCACCTCGCCGGTCCCGGCCGCCATCTCGGACACCGAAAAGAGCACGCAACTGGCCGATCGCCTCGGGGTTCCGGTTCGGGGGGTCGTCGTCACGCACACGGTCGAGGACACCCGCCCGGAGTCGATCGCGAGCGAACTCGACGTCGACTTCCTCGGCGGCGTGCCGACCGACGACGCCATCGTCGAGAGCGCCGCAAAGCGGCAGCCGGTGATCGCGTACGCGCCCGAAAGCCCCGCGACGGTCGCGTACTACCGGATCGCGGAGCGGCTCCGAACCCCGGACGACGCGCCGCTGGAGCCGCTCGATACGGCGACGAAACCCCCGGACACAGACCCGTCGTCCCCGGACGGCCGGCAGGGGTCGGCGCGGGACCGATCGGCGAGCGCCCGCACCGATCCGAGCGCGGGCGATACGAGCGGTTCCGGTGCCGGCGGCGACGGCCGCGATACCAACGCGGACTCGGCGGCGACCTCGGAGCCGACGCCCCCGGGACCGGACGCGTCCTCAGAGCCGGACGCGGAGGCCGACGGCGAAGAGACGGGGTCTTCCAACGCGGAGTCGGCGGAGACCGCAGAGACGGAGCAGGCCCGCACCGACGCGGCGGACCGAGCGCGGGCCGAGACGTCCACGAAGGGCGACGCCAGCGCCAGCCCCGACGCCGATGTCGACATCGACGCCGACGCGGCACCGAACGCCGACCCGAACCGGATGGACGCGACCGCCGCCGGGGATCGGGGGACGAACGAAGGGGCCGGGGCCGACGACACGTCCGGCGTCGTCGCTCGCCTCCTCGATCGGTTCCGGCTCCGGTGACGCCGCCGCTCACCCCTCGTCTCCGCCCCGGTCGTCGTCCCCGGATCCGTCCGGGGCGTGAAGCGCCTCTGTGATCCGCTCGCTGAACAACTCGAGGTCGGCGAGGCGGTCCTCGACGTCCGCGCGCTCCTCGTCCAGTCGGTCGAACCGCGACTCGATCGCCGCCTGGGTCTCCCGGACGTCCCCGAGTTCGGACTCCACCTCCGAGCGGAGCTTTCGGACCTCCCCGTCGATCCCGTCGATCGCTTCGAGGGCCTCCGAGAGCTCCGCGAGCCGGGCGTCGGTCCGCTCGGCCCGCTCCTCGAGCGCCGACAGCTCGTCGTGGACGTCCCCGACGACGGCCTCGAACGTCCCGTACCTGTCGATGAACGCCTCGATCGTGTCGGCGTAGGCGGCGAGGTCGGCGACCTCGTTTTGGAGGTGATCGATCCGCACCTCCTGGCTCCGGCGCGTCTCGACCCCCAGTTCCGAGCGGAGCGCCGCCGTGACCTCCTCGTCGACGCGGCCCTCCCGGAGCTCCGCCAGAAGCGCCCGCGCGACGCTTCGGGGCTCCGATCCCGACCCGGGGTCGGGGTCGTCCTCGTCCTCGGAGTCCCCGTCCGGCGTCTCTCCTGCGTCGGTACCGGCGCCGGGTCCGGGTTCGGTCTCAGCCCCGGATTCCGGTTCTGGTCCGGTCTCGGCCTCAGCCTCGTCCTCGACGGTCGAACCGCCCTCCGAGACGGCCCCCTTTTTTGTGCCCAGGCCCGCTCCGGCGGACGCGCCGCCGTCCGTCCCTCCTTCCGCTCCGAGCGCCAGCGAGCCGCGCTCGCCCCCGAGGAACCCCCGGAGCGCGTCCGAGCGCGTCCGATCGACGATCCCCTCGAGGCCCGCCCGCTCGGTCACCGACAGCCGCGGCTCCGCGCCGAGCGATCCGGGGTCGACGCCCGGGACCCGGTACCGGACCGTCCGGCTGTCGCGGGGGCCAAACGTCCACTCGAAGGTCGCGTCGCCGGCGTCCCATCCGTCGTCGCCGTCCGACCGGAACTCGACGTCCGCCTCGGACCGTTCGAGCGCCGGGTCGGCCAGCCGGACCCGCAGTCCCGCCTCTCGGTCCGACGCGACCGCAAGCGTCACGCGACCGCCGTCCTCGACCGTCTTTCGGACGGTGACGCCGTCTCCCTCGACGGTCCGTGTCGTCTCTGTCCTCTCGCCCATGCCCGCACGTCGGCGCGGCGATATATATGACTCCGGGTGAACACGGCGGCCGTCGGGGACGCCGCGGTCAGCGGCGATCGCTCTCGAGTTCGACGTCGAGTCCGGCGAGGACCTCTCTCGCCTCCTCGCGTTTCTCCTGGTGCTCCTCGAGGAACTCGGCCATGAGCTCCGCGGCCTGTTCCTTGCACCCCCCACAGAGCCGTTCGCCGCCGACGCACTCCTCGTACACCTCTGCCGCGAACTCGTCGTCGTCGCCCGACAGCAGGTACGCGTACAGCTCGTACACCGGACACTCGTCGGCCTCGCCGCCGAGTTCGCGCTGCTTTTCGGCCGTCTCGCGGCCGCCGGTCGTCGCCGACATCACCTTGTCGTGGCCGTCCGCCGGATCGTCGAGCAGGCTGATGTGACTCGCCGGGACCGACGAGGACATCTTTCCGCCGGTCAGTCCGGTCATGAAGCGGTGGTATACCGACGACGGCGGGCGGAACCCGTACCCCCCGTGCTCGGTCTCGATCTCGCGGGCCAGTTCCTCGGCGGCCTCGCGGTCCAACGAGAAGCTGTCGACGTGGCCCTCGTAGACGCGCTTTTCGCCGTCGATCGCCTCGATGAGCGCCTCGAAGGCCGCCGGCGTGGCGTTGCGGTCGAGGAACCGAACGCGGGGGCGAAGGGGCTCTTTGCCGCCGGCTTCGAGCGTTTCGATCGCGCCCTCGAGCGCGTCGCTCGGCGGCCGCTCGGAGTTGAGCCACGCCGCGGCGTCCGAACACCGGACGTCACTGTCGTCGCCGTCGCTGTCCTCCGGCGCGTCCTCGGTCAACGCGTCGTAGGCCCGCGCGACGAGCCCGCGCTCGGCGTCGTCCAACTCGAAGCTGGCGTACGCCTCGGTCACGCCGAAGTACCGCATCCGTCCGGCGAGGTCCCGCGCCAACCGCATGTGCGGGTCCTGGTCGGGACCGACCGGGATCACCGTCGGCTTCGGCTCCTCCAGTTGGGGGTAGAGGATGTCCGCCATCTGCGTGACGACCGACTGCATGTACGAGACCTCGGTCTCGCCGTCGAAGTCGTAGATTGCGCCGAGCTCCGAGAAGTTCGCCTTCGTCCCGAGCTCGAAGGCCAACTCCTGTACGGCCTCGTTCGTCGATTGGCGGTACAGCGTCCCCTCCTCGGGATCGAACCCGAGCGCGAGAAGCGAGAGGAGGTAGCTCTCCGCGTGCTCGTCGATCTCCTCCCACGACAGCCCCCGCGCCGCGTGGGCCTCTAAGTCGGCGATCAGCCCGTAGGCGTCGCCGCCGCGCTCCTGGTGCCAGATCAGCTCGTCGAAGACGAGCTTATGACCGATGTGTGGGTCCCCGGTCGGCATGAACCCCGAGAGCGCGGCGAAGGGCTCGTCGTTCGCCATCGCCTCGGCGACCGCCCGGTAGTCGCGGTGGCCGAAGATGACGCCCCGGCGCATCAGGTAGTGCGGCGTCGGCACCCGGGGAAGGACGTCCTCGAAGGACTCGATGCCGAACTCCTCGAAGAGCTTGCGGTAGTCCCCGACGGACGTCGACCCCCACGGATCGAGCGCGACGTCGTCCGCCCCCTTCGTCCCGCCGTCGCCCCGGACGGCGGGCGTCCGCGCGCGTCGATCCGCTTCGTCGTCGTTCATGCGACACCGTGCGTGTGGTCCGCCCAAAAACCGTTCGCTTGTCCGGTCGCCCCCGTCTCCGCCGTCCGACTCAGGGCGTCAACCGCTCGACGGAGCGCCACCGGACCGTCCCGTCCCCGACCAGCGCGAACACCATCCGCTTGCGGACGCCGTGGGCGAGTCTGACGTCGAGCGCGATGTCCCGCGGCGACGCGACGGCGTCGGCCGGGAGCACGCGGACCAACAGCTCGGAGTGCCCGAGGCTCTCGACGCCGTCGACGTCGGCGTAGGTCCGGAAGTCCGCGCCGAACTTGAACCCCGTCTTCGGAACGACGCCGCGCTCGCGGAGCGTCCGGTACGCCAGAAGCCGGCGATCGAACCGCTCGCCCTCGACGTCGCGGCCGCGGGCTTCGATCGCCTCGACCCCGCCGTCGACGTCCAAAACGCCCTCCTCGGCCAGGTGGGCGGCCTCCAAGAGCGACAACTGGAGCGCCCCGTCCTCGCGGTCCATCGGCTGGCCGTAGAACCCCCGCCCGTGGAGGGCCGACGGCGGGTTCCAACAGAGCACGCGGTCCTCGAGCAGCGCCCCCCCGGCGGACGCGTCGATGCCGGTCGGGCTCGACCCCGCGATCTCCGGCGTGTCCGTCCGCAGGTACGTCAACTCGCTTTCCTCGTCGACAACCGCCAGGACGACGTCGCCGACGTCCTCGAGTGCGACCGTTCCCCGCTCGGTGCGCACGCGGACCCGGTGCTCGACGGTCCCGTCCCACGGCCCCTCCCCGCGGGGGTGGACGACGAACGCCGCGCCCTCCGGCGTCTCCACCCAGCCCTCCCGCGCCGGCGAGAGGTAGAACCCCCGGTCCCGGAGGTCCTTGTACACGAGAAACGGCACGACGATGTCGGCGTTGTCCACGAGAAACGCGGCGATCCCGCGACCGTCGACGGCGTCGAGGTCGCCGCGGTGAAGCAGGTGGGCCGCTTCGACGCGGGACAGCGCCACGCCCTCGCCGCGCGGACGGCCGTACCCCCGCGAGTCGTAGTAGCGCTCGCGGCCGTTCGGCCCCACTTCGACGACCCCGTCGGTGAGGTGGCCTTCCATACCCGACGTTGCCGCTCGGAGTCGTATAGCCCCTCCGGTCGCCCGCCCGCGCCCCGGGCCTCAGGCCCCCCGCGCCGAACAGTCGGCATCGAGACACCGCCTCCCGGTCGCCGTTTCGAAGACCGGAAGCCCGCAGTCGCACGTCCCGTCGACCGTTCCCTCCGGCACCGAGAAGGCGGCCTCACAGTCCGGAGAGCCCCCACAGGCGGCGACGAGGCCGCCGCGTCTGCGTATCCGGAACTCGCCGCCGCACTCCGGGCAGCGCCACTCGCGGTCGAACCGGTCGCGAACGGCCTCGAGCAGCGACCCGCACTCGTAGTCGAAGCACAACTCGAAGGGCTCGCCGCGCTCGACGCGAAACGTCGGGAGACCGCACTCACACGCGGAGTCCGTCGTCGACGCGCCCACCGGGAGCCCGAAGCGGTCGCCGCAGCCGAGACAGACCGCCTCGGAGCCCGTCCGGACCAACCGCCCGCCGCAGCGACAGTCCCCGACGGGTGTCCCCGCGTCCGTCGCGTCGTGCTCGGTGACGGCGACGTCGCCGAGGGCTTCGACCCGCAGCGTCTCGTCGCCGTCGCTCGCGAGCACAGACACCGGGTCCCGCATCACCGAGAGCGACTCCGCGCGGGTCAGCCACGCGACCGGCTGGTAGCCGTCGACGTCGTGGACGAGGACGGTGTCGTCCGGCTTCAGCACGACGACCACCCGGCCGCGGACGGTTCGTTCTCGGCGGCCGTCGAAACGGATCCGGCAGTCTCCGGCGATCGTTCGGATCGACATGGGGCGTCTGGCCGCGCTCCGGTAGATAAACCCGTGGTCGGTCCCCGACGGGCGCGGGGGCCCTACAGCCACTCCGCGAACGAACCCGACTCGCGGCTCCGGCGGACGTACTCCCGTTGCATCCCGGCGATCGCCGACTCCAGATCGGCCCCCTCCTCGAGCCGGTCGCGGACGGCCGCCTTCTTCCAGGCGCTCGGCGTCGTCTGCGCGCGCCAGCGGGCCTCGATCGGCGAGAGGTACTGCTGTGTGTCGGACTCCGGGACGCCGACGGCGTCGAGTCCGGCCCGGGCGTACTCGAACACCTCCCCGAAGACGACCGCCGGGTCTGCGGTGCGCTCGCCGTCGGCCGTCACCCACGCCAACTCGGCGTCGAGTCCCTCCCGGGCGGCGTTATAAAAGCTCGACTCGGCCGCCTCCCACGGCAACTCGCCGATCGGGTGCTCGGCGCGGACCACCCCGACGAGCAGCCCCGCGACGAGCGCCTGCATCCCGACGACGTCGGTGACGGTCGGCTGTGTCGGGATCGGGCGGTACTCGATGCGGATCGAGTGTTCGTCGTTCTCGGCGTCGATGTCGTCCCCGCCGAGGACGCCCCTGACCCACCGCCAGTACGTGCCCCGTTTGTGATCGAACTCCCAAACGCGGTCCGAGAGCGTCCGACGCGCCGTGTCCCCCTCGACGTGCTCTCTGAGAAACGGGGCGTAGCGGTCGTCCTCGAGGACGCGGTCGACGACCTCGGCCGCCGTTTCGACGTCGCGCGGCACCCTGACCTTCGGCGCGGCGGTGTGGTTGACGGACTGCTCGAAGACCGCGATGCGGAGCTCGTGGTGGGTCCGATCGACCAGCCCGCCGGGGTCCTCGACGCCGTCGTACAGCGCCGCCGGGAGAAACGGCGAGTTCGCCGACAGTGCGAGCACGGGCCCCAGCGTCCGGATCGCCGCGTTGTGGTACGCCGGGAACGCCTCGGCGCTCGGCACCTGGAGGTGCGGCTGGATCGACGTGGCGAGGGACTCGAAGAGGATCGTCGGAAACGCCCGATCGACGCCGGGAACCGACAGTTCGATCCGCTCGCCGTCCGCATGACCCAGGACGTCGTTGTCGATGGCGACGTACCGGGGCTCCTGTCGCATGTTTTCGGCGACGACGACGCCGTCGCGCCGTTCGGTCGCCGAGAGGTACTCGAGCGGCCCCTCCGGCGGCGGGAGCGTCCACATCGCGTCCCACGCGAGCTCACACCCGTGCTCTTCGGCGGCCGCGGCGGCAGTCCGCGCCCGCTCGCGGATCTCCTCGGCCTGTGCGGTCAACCCGGGCCCGTCGAGGACGTTCGGATCGGTGTTGATCTCGACGTTGTGCACCCCGAGTTCCTTGTTCGCCGCCCCGAAGACCGCCGTCGGAACGCGGGCGAGACGCGGCCCTTCGCCCTCCGTCCGGTCTCCGCCGCCCGCGATCGCGTACAGTTCCGCTTCGAGCCCGACGGCCGGATCGGCGTTGTCCATCCGTCCGTCGGCGATGGCCGCCCGGAGCCACGCGGCCTGCGCCGTTACCCGCTTTTCGAAGGTCCGTGCCGTTTCCTCGGCGAGCGAGCGCTCGACCGCCCCGACGACCGCGGGCTCGTCGTCGCTCATCGGTAGCCCCCGTCCACGTCCACGTCCACGTTCGCCGGGCGCCGCGGTCGCCGCGGTCGCTGCGGCCTCCGTCGCCGGCCCCATCGCCTCATACCCGTGGTTCGGCCCCGGCGAATAAATATCATGACGCACGCGGCGGCCTCTTTGGGGGTCGTTCGCCCCGGCGGCGCGATAATACATGAACATTTATTAAGGATAGGCACACACGTGGTCGTAATGACGCATCCGGTACACCTCGGGTGACGACAGCCGGCCGGTACCGCACTCCGAACACCCACACCAACCGACGATGTCAACCCGAAACACCGCACCCGACGCCGACGCACCGACCGAAACTGAGCCGACCGCCGACCCCGACGCCCGGTTCATCCCGCTTCAACCCCGCCACGGCCCCCAACCGAAGCGGCTCCGGTAGACCGCCCGGCCCTCGCCCGGCCGCCCTCGTTTTCGCCGATCCGACCGCCCTCGCGGTCCTCGCGGTCGCCCGCGCCGACAGGATGAATACCGTCCGCAGGCACGGTCCGACATGGAGACGTTACTGTTGAACCCCGACGACGTCGACGAACACGCCGCGATGGCGGAGGTCATCGTCGCCGTCGAGGAGGCCTTCGCGGCCTACGAGGCCGACCGCGTCATAATGCCTGCGAAGTCCTACATCGATCTCCCCGAGTACAACGGCGACTTCCGGTCGATGCCGGCGTACATGGACGCGGGCGAGTGGGACGCCGCCGGGATCAAGTGGGTCAACGTCCACACCGACAACCCCGACGCCTACGACCTCCCGACGGTGCTCGGGACGATGATCTACTCCGATCCCCGGAACGCGTTTCCGCTTGCGATCCTCGACGGAACCACGCTGACGCGAAAACGGACCGGGGCCGCGGCGGCCGTCGCGACGGACCACCTCGCCGTTCCCGACGCGGGTTCCCTCGGGATCGTCGGCGCCGGCGTTCAGTCGTACACCCAACTCGAGGCGATACGCACCGTCAGGGACATCGAGCGGGTGATCGTCGCCGACGCGCGCGAGGACGCGATCGAGCGGTTCGTCGACCGCTTCGGCGGGGGCGAACTCGACGTCCGCGGGGGATCGATCGCCGAGGCCGCCGGCTGTGACGTGCTCTCGACGGTCACGCCGGTCGAATCGCCCATCGTGCACGCCGCGGACCTCGGGGACAGAACGCACATCAACGCGATGGGGGCCGACGCCCCCGGAAAGAACGAACTCGCCCGGGACGTCGTGACGGCGGCCACGATCGTCATCGACGACCACGAACAGTGCACCCACTCCGGGGAGATAAACGTCCCCTACGGCGAGGGCGTCCTCGACGACGCCGACCTCTACGGGACCTTGGGCGAGATCGCTGCCGGGAACAGACCCGGACGGACGGACGACGACGGCGTGACCGTCTTCGACTCGACCGGGCTGGCGATACAGGACGTCGCCGCCGCCCACGTCGCCTACCAGCGAGCCAGCGAACGCGGCGGGGGCACGCCGTTCGAACTCGTCGACACGCGCCTCCGCTGACCCCGAGCGACCGGTATCGCGCGCCCCTCAGACGAGCGGGCCGAGTTCCCCAAGGTGATCGACCCGGTGGTCGCCGAGGACGCACCGCCCCCGTCTCCCGTGGCCGTGTCGCTCGACGTGGGCCCCGTCGAGACCGGCGTTGTGCGCCGCGCCGATGTCGTGGACGCTGTCGCCGACGAGAACCCCCGGTCCCTCCCGCGCCCCGGCCGCCGAGAGCGCCCGCTCGACCGGTCTCGGGTCTGGCTTCCACCCGGTTTCGGCCGTACAGCAGACGACCGCGTCGAACCAATCGCCGATGTCGAGCGCGGACAGCACCGGCTCGGTCAGGTACCGCTGACAGTGCGTCACGAGCACCGTCGGCGCGTCGATCCCGGCGACGAGTTCGGCGTCCTCGTACAGGAACGTCGCGTCGGCGCGCGCCTCGGGGTCCTCCTCGTCGTGGAACACGTCCCAGAACCGCTCGGGATCGACGCCGGCGGCCGCGAGCGTGTCGTTGCGCTCGCCGCCGAAGCCGTGCCAGAGCGCCTCCGCCTCGCGTTCGGAAAAGTCGTGTCCGAGGCGCTCGCCGACCCGTCCGAGCAGCGCCCGAACGTAGGAGTCCTCGACGTCGACGAGCGTCCCGTCGAGGTCGAACGCCCACCGGTCGTACGACGGCGTCTTCATGGGAACGCGGATAGGCCGCCCAGCCGCAAGTGCTTTGCGTGCCGTCCCCTCCGGTTGGGGACTCCGCCGTCGGTCCCGCGTTCGGCCCCACCCGGCCCGCTCGACGTTCGAGACGGCGTTGGCTGGCGCGCCCGCGGCGCCCGCCTCTCCGTCGGCACTCAGCGCCGATACCACCGTCTCTCGAAGCCCGATCGTTCGTGACATAGGTTCGTCGTCCCCGGTCCTGCCGACCGGCGTCGGCTTGCGCTCGCGGTAGTGTAACCGTTACGCCGGTAACGAGCCTGCGAGCGACTCGACGCGCTATACGCCCGAAACGTATAAATACGGCCGTATAGGCCTCGTCCGTGGGTATTAGATGCGAGCGAGCCGAAGGCCTCGTGTGTCAGAGCCAACAGCCGGAGACCGACCCGCGGTCGTCGCTCTCGTCGGCCCGAGCGACGCCGGCAAGACCTCCCTCGTCGAGACGCTCGTCGGCGCCTTCGACGACCGCTCGGTCGCGACGATCAAATCGATCCACCACGACATCGAACCGGACGCGCCCGGAACGGACACCCACCGCCACCGGAGCGCCGGGGCCGACGCCGTCGTCGGCGTCACGCCGCGTCTGACCTTCGAGGTCGCCCGCGGCGGCAAGGGGGCCGACCGCGACGCCGACGACGAGATCGCGGCGCTTCGCCGCGCCCTCGCCCGCCTCTCCGATCGGGGGATCGAGCTCGTTCTCGTTGAGGGGTTCAGCGCCGCCGCCCTCCCGACGATCCACGTCGGGGACGACGCCGCCGCCCGCGCCGACGCCGACGCGCACGCGATCGGCACCGGATCGGATCCGATCGAGCGGCTCCGGGCGGCGATCGAGGCGGTAGAACCGATCGGGCCCGCCTCGCTCTCGGCGCGCTGAGTCGCCCGGACCGAAGGGTGTCTTTGAAGTCCGCCGGCGCGGTACGAGGCCGTATGAACCCCGGGGACCGCGTCCGCGTCGACCGAACCGACACGACACACGAGGGCGTCCTCCTGCCCTCGACGACGGCCGAGGAGTTCGTCGTCAAACTCGACGGCGGCTACAACGTCGGTATCGACAGGGACGAGGCCGACGTCGAGATCGAGGTCCTTGAGACCGACACCTACGACATCGCCGCCGCCGGCGAGGGCGAGGGGGCCTCTGAGATCACCTTCGACGAGGACCTCCCGACGGTCGCGCTCGTCTCGACGGGCGGCACCATCGCCTCGACCGTCGACTACCGGACCGGCGCGGTCACCGCACAGTTCGACGCCGAGGACGTCCTCCGGGCCGTCCCCGAACTCGCGGGGCGGGCGAACTACCGCGGGCGGGTCGTCGCGAACATCCTCTCGGAGAACATGACCCCCGACGTCTGGCGGGACCTCGCGGCGGCCGTCCACGAGGCGATCGAGCGCGGCGCCGACGGCGTCGTCGTCATGCACGGCACCGACACGATGCAGTACACCGCCGCCGCGCTCTCGTTTGTGCTCGACCCGCCGGTGCCGATCGTGTTCACCGGCAGCCAGCGCTCGGCCGATCGGCCCTCCTCGGACAACGTGATGAACGCCGTCTGCGCCGTTGAGGCGGCGACGGCCGACCACGCCGAAACGCTGGTGTGCATGCACGAAAGCGGGTCCGACGACGCCTGTGCGCTCCACCGCGGAACCCGCGTCAGAAAGAACCACACCTCGCGCCGGGACGCCTTCGAGACGGTCGGCGCGAAACCGCTCGGCCGCGTCGAGTGGGAGACCGGCGACGTCTCCTTTCGCCGTCCGACCGCCGACCGCGGCGCGGGCTCGAACGCGTTCGCGCCGGCGTTCGCCTCCGACGTCGAACTCGTCAAGTTCGTCCCCGGGACCGGACCCGCCGCGCTGGACGTCGCCGAGGGCGCCGACGGGCTCGTGTTGGAGGGAACCGGGCTCGGACACGTCAACACCGAGTGGACCGACCGCATCGCGGCGCTCGTCGACGGGGGAACGACGGTCGTCATGACGAGTCAGTGCCTCGAGGGCCGCGTCTGCGATCGGGTCTACGACACCGGCCGGGACCTCCTCGAGGCCGGCGTCGTCGAGGCCGGCGACACGCTCCCGGCGACCGCGTACGTCAAACTGATGTGGGCCCTCGAGAACACCGAGGACGCCGCCGACACGATGCGGCGCTCGGTCGCCGGCGAACTGCAGGCGCGCTCCGTCCCGTGGACCTGACGGGAGACGGCCGCGTTCGACGCCCGACGCCGGTCACCCCGTGCCGACGACGACCGCCTCCCGCAGCTCAAGGGCCGTCTCGAACTCGTCGCGCCGCCCGAGGTCGCCCCCGAGCCGCTTGAGGTGCTCGGCGTGGACCCGCCGGAGCGCCTTCCACTCGCGCGCCTCGAGACCGAGCGCCGCGCCGACGTCGGCCCAGTGGCCGTCCTCGACGAAAAACACCGTCTGGGCGTCGTCCTCGTGGGCCCGCTCGTAGCGCGCCTCGTACTCCGAGAGCCGGGTCGCGACGTGCTCTTGGGCCCGCTCGGCGAGCTCCGGCAGCCGCTCGCCGGAGATCGACGCCTGCGCGGCGGCGAGCACCAAGGCGTTCCCGTCGAGCGGTTCGCCGGGCATCTCACCCACCGGCGCGCATCGCCTTCTGGGCGAAGCGATCGACGACCGCCCGGAGGCGCTCCTCGTCACCCTCGAACTCGACGCGGACCTCGTTGAGCGTGATGCTCGCCCCGGGCACCGGGTTCACCTTCCGCTCGGTGAGTTCGGCCGCCCACCCGTCGCCCTCGACCCGATCGCCGGCCGAATCGGAGCGCTCGCCGCCGAGGTTCTCGAGGTAGTTCGCCGCGAGCCGCTTCGAGATGCCGCGGAACTCGCGCGTCTCCGCCGTCCGAGCGCCGCCCGCGACCGGCGGGAAGACGCTGAGTTGGTCCCCCGCCTCGAGCGCCGTCGCCGTCCCGTCCATGTGGACGACCTCGCGGCCGTTTTTCAGCACCGAGAGCTGCGGTTTGATCGCGCCCTCGCCGTCGAGGACCTCGCCCTCCAGCCCCGGGAACTCCGATTCCAGGGCGGCGAGGACATCGCCGACCGTCGCGCCGGCGTCGAACGTCCGCGCGATCTCCTTTTGCCCGACCGCGCTCCGGAAGTTCGCGAAAAACCGGAGCTCGATCTCGATCGGTCCGTCCGCGCCGGTCATACGTCCGACAGCCGGATGCCGTTCTCGACGATCCGGGCGTTCCGCTCGCGGTCCAGTTGGGCCGCGAGCCACTCGTGTTCGTACAGCTGCTCGATGAGGTCCGCATAGAGGTTCCGCCAGGCGATCGCGAAGATCGGCGACTGTCCCCACGCGCGGAGTTCCGGAACGAACCCGTGGAACTGCTCGATTCGGGTCTCGAAGTGCTCGATGAGATCGAGCGCCGCGGCGGCGGCCTCCCCGTCGCCGTCGGCCGACTCGAGCGCCCGCTCTAAGCGCGCGTTGTACCCCTCGACGGCGCGGTGCATGTCCTGTCGCGCGCCGTCGCCGTCCTCCGGCAGCGAGTCGACGAGCGGCTCCGGAACGCCGAGTTCGATGTCGTCCATACCGTCCGGTAACGCGCCACGAGTAAAAAGGTGGCCGGCGGCCGGCCTACCGGCTCTCGCAGTGTCTGACGTCGACCGCGACGCCGCGGGTCCCCTCGACCATCGCTCGCCCGTGAGAGGCCGCCCGCCCGACGCCGACGGCCTCCGGCCCCTCGAAGACGACCTCGTCGCCGGGCCGGATCGCCTCGTCGGCGCTTAACACCCCGGGCGCGAGGACGCTCCCGCTCGGCACGAACCCGTCGATCCGGACGGTTTTCGTTTCGGCCCCGCTCTCGCGCCAGGCCCGCGCCCCGGCGAGGGTCAACGACAGCGTGCCGTACTGCGGCACCATCGTCGCGAGGTGGGTTCCCTCGCCGTCGTCGACCCGAAGCTTCGGGTACCGGCCCTCCGTCCGGGCGTCCGGTCCGAACACCGCGTCGCCGGCGCCGTCCCCGAACTGGAAGTCGGCGATCGCCCGCACCGTGGCGGTCTCGCGCTCGCGCTTGTAGTAGGGCTCCTCGCCCTCGAGGGCCGCCTCGAGCGCCCCGAGCGAGGCGTCGGTCGTCGGGTGCTCGGCGGCGGTGTACTCGAACTCGACGCCGACGGCGTCCTCGACGCGCGCGCAGATCTCGCGGTACTCCGCCGGCAGGTGGGCGATGTGGCGGTCGTAGTCGGCCCGCTTGAGGTACCGCTCGAGGACGCTCGCGACGAACTCGATCTCCGTCTCGCTCCAGCGCCCCGTCACGACGCTGTCGTAGTGCTGGGCGGGATAGGTCGTCTCGAGTTCGTTCGGGACGACGCCGATCGGCGAGGTCATCGACACCATGTGTCCCCGGTAGCCGATCGCCTCGGCGAACTGCTCGTGGCTCTGTGAGTCGCTGTAGGGCTTTCTGGCCGAGCACGGCAACAGCACGAGCGGCGCGTCCAGACGGCGGCGGTACCGCCCCGTCACGCGCTCGGCGAAGCGCTGTATCTCGGGCCGCCGCAGCGAGTCCTCGCTCGCCGCGAGCAGTTCGTTCCGCCGGAAGACCGGCGTCCGCTCCTCGAGGTACCCGTACTGCTGATCGAGCAGCCGGAACGTCGCCGTCAGCCACGCCTCGTGTCTGGCCTGCCCCTCGAGGTAGTCCCGGAGCCGCCCGTTTGCGATCCGCCCGCGGACGCGGGCCAACTCCGCTTCGAGGGCGTTGACGTTGTGCTCGGCGCACTCGCGCCGGTCGAACCCCTCGACGCCGCCCCGACAGGCCGGACACGCACACGGGAGCTCCGAGAGGTCCTCGAGGAACGCCTCGCCGTCGGTCGTGAGGTAGAACCCCTCGAGGCCCCGGGCTCGCGCCCGCGCCTCGTCGAGGAGGTCCACCCCCGCGTAGACGAGCGTCGCGGCGTTCGCCGGGGTTGCGACCGCCGGACAGTACAGCGCGGTGTCGTCCGGAACCGCCCGCCGGACGGCCACCACCGCCTCGACGAACGCCTCGGCGTGGCCCGCGTAGCCGCCGGCGTTCGACAGCACGTAGGCGTCGGCCCCGAAATCGTCGGCCGTCCCCGGCGACACGACGGCCGCGCTCGGATAGTCGACATCGGGGTACTCGACGCCGAAGGCCTCCTCGATCGGCGGCTCGGTCCCCGGGGGCAGCGCCCGGTGGGGCAACACCGTCAGCGCCGACGCCTCGCCCTCCGGGACCGCCTGCGTCTCGTGCCACCGGCTGCCCGAATCGACGAGGACGTCGTCGACCGTCGCCGGCGTCGGGCGCGGCTCGGAGAGCCGCAGCGTCCCCCGGCGCGCGGCCCCGTCGCGGTCGCCGACCTCGAAGTACTCCGTCATACCCGTTTTTGTACGTCCGAGGGGTAACTGTCCGTCGGTTCGGGGGCGGGTCCGGGTTCGGTGCCGATCGGAGCCGACGCCCCCAGGGCCGCTTGCCCGCCGGAGTCGACGCGGCGGGCCGGGCAGTATAAACCCCGCGCCCGTCGACGTGTAGACGTCATGGATCCCGACGACGTCCGACAGGACTGGGCCGAGCGCTCCGGGCGGTTCTCGCCGGAGTACTACGCTCGGATCGGGCCGAACGAGGTCAGCGAGACGCTCTCGGGCGTCCTCTCGCATTACGTCGGCGAGGACGCGGCGATCCTCGAGGTCGGCTGCGGCTCCGGGCGACACCTGGCGCACCTCCTCGATCGCGGGTTCGGGAACCTCTCGGGGATCGACATTAACGGGGTGTCCTTCGAGGTGATGGCCGAGGAGTACCCGCGTCTGGCCGACGCCGGAAGCTTCCGTACGGGCGCCCTCGAAGACCTCGTCGGGGACATCGACGACGACGCCTTCGACGTCGTCTACTCCGTCGAGACGCTTCAGCACGTCCACCCCGACGACGAGTGGGTGTTCGAGGAGCTCGTTCGGATCAGCGCCGACCTGCTCATAACGGCCGAAAACGAGGGCAACAGTCCCGAGCGCGGCCGCGGCGACTCGACTGTCAGCCACGTCGACGGCGAGTTCCCGCTGTATCACCGCGACTGGAACCGCGTTTTCACCGGCCTCGGCGCCGCCGAACTGATCCGCGAGCCGACCGCGCGCGACACGATCCGGGTCTTCCGGGTGCTGTGAGCGCGCCCCGACCGGCGGGTCACCGCGTCGGGTCGTGCTCCGCGCCGAGTTCCAACAGCTCGACGCAGTCCGGCAGCGCCGCGAGCGCCGCGTCGGGCCACGCCCAGTGGGCGACCGCGAACGCGACCTCGGGGTTTGCCTCGACGAGCCGCGAGACGCCCGCGGCGGCGGCCTCGTAGGCCTCGCGATCGAGCCGATCCGGGCGCTCGGCCGTCAGCGGGTAGCTGTCCGACAGCGCCGGCGGCACGGGACCGAAGGGGGGCCGGAGCCGCCACGTCGCGTCGAAGCGGCTGTTGTCGCCGCCCGCCGACAGCAGGACGCTGTCCCCGGGGACCGACAGCCGCCCGAGGCGGTCGTGGTGCCGCGAGACCTCCGGGCGGCGCGCCGAGTCCGCCGAGAGATGGAAGAACGTCCCCTTCGAGACGGGGTCGTGCCGTTCGAGCGCCGCCGCGTCGTCCAACAGCGCCCGGTAGCCGTCGACCATCGCGGGGTGGCTCCGCGCCCGCCGCTCGAGCAACTCGAAGAGGTTCCCCTCGCGGATCGCCTGCTTGACGGTCCGGAGTTCGCGGTAGCTCACGTGGAGGTTGTGCCTGGCGAGCAGTTCCTCGCGGCGCTCCTCGGGGTGCCCTCTGAGCCCCGCTGGCGTGTGTGCGCTACAGACCGGACACGAACACGGGAAGTACTCGAGGTCCTCTATGTGGTCCGTTCCGGAGACGGTGAGATACCGCCCGTCGCGGGCGTACAGCGCGTAGGCGGCCGAGTCGAACAGATCGCAGCCGGCGGCGGCAGCCAGCGCGAACATCATCGGGTGTCCGGCGCCGAAGAGGTGGACGGGCGCGTCGCTGCCCAGCCCCCGCTTTGCCGCTCGGACCACCTCGATCATGTCGGCGTACCGGTAGCCGTTCATCAGCGGCACAACGGCGCCGACGGGGAACACGTCGAAGCCGCCCCCGTGGGCGTCGGCGTCGGCGGCGGCCGACTCCCGAAGCTCCGGGTGCGTCGAGCCCTGTATCGGGGCGTTGAGCAGCATCTCCCCGACGTCGATCCCGGCGGCGGCCTCGCTGTTGGCCCGCGTCGTTTCGAGCTCCGACGCGGCGCGATCGTAGGCGGCGTCGGGCGGCGTCGGGATGTCGATCGGCGTGCCGAGATCGGAGCCGATGTCGCGCTGAAACCGAACGATCTCCTCGTTCGTCACCGAGATCTCGCCGTACTCCGAGAGCTGAAACGACCCCGAATCGGTCACGATCGCCCCCGAAAAGTCGTACAGGTCGGCGAGCCCCTCCGACAGCGCCCGCTCGCGGAACTCCTCGCTCTGATAGAGGATGTACCCGTTGGTAATGAGCATCTCCGCGCCGAAATCGGCCTCCAGCGCCGCGGGCTCGACCGTCCGCAGGTGGGGGTTGACGACCGGCAACAGCGCCGGGGTCTCGACGGTCACGCCGGCCCGCGGGACGGTCAACTCGCCGATCCGCCCCGCGCCGTCGCCGTTCCGGATCTCGAAGATCTCGCCCATCGGAACGGACCGAGGGTTCCGCGAGGCATAAGCCGATTGGATGCCGCCGCTCCCGGAGTCGCATAACGCCCCCGACTGCGGCGTCAAACGCCTTCGGGTACCGGCGGGACGACGGCCGGGTCCTGACGGGTCAAACGATATAAGTCGCGCCGCCGCCCACTCTCCGGTATGGAATGGCGCCTGTTCGCCAACCTCGCCGAGACCGCCGGAACGAAACGCGTCACCGTCGAGGCGGCCCCCGGCGACACGCTCGGCGACGCCTTCGAACAGCTGCTCGCTGCCCACCCCGAACTCGAGGCCGAGGTGCTCGATGAGTCAGGCGACCTCCGCGAGCACATCCGGGCGCTCAGAAACGACACCGACCCCTTCCGCGCCGGCGAGGGCTTCGGGACGACCCTCGAGGCCGGCGACGAACTCGCGCTCTTTCCGCCGGTCAGCGGCGGGGCGAGATAACCGCCCCTGCGTGGATTCTCCGGACGCGTCGAATAAAAACGGGTGACGGCGCCGCGCCGATCAGTCGTCTGCGGGCGCGGCCGAGTCGCCGCTGGAGACGCCCGTCCCCGGGCCGACGTCGATGTCCAACTCGTCGAGTTTCTCGTCGGGAACGACCCCGTCGACCCAGCCGCGGACGTCGTAGTACTCCGCTTTCATCTCGTCGAGTTCGACCAGGCTGCCCTCGATGCCGCCCTGTCCGGGCACCGCGCCGTCGGCGCCCTCGACGAACCGCTCGGGCAGGTCGTCGTCGGCGCCGTCGAACCCACAGAGGTTGTTGTAGTACCGCTCGAGCGCGTAGATCCGCTCACCGGCGGTCATGAGTTCCTCCTCCGTCACGTCCCGGCCGGTCATGCCGTTGTACTGGAGGACGTACTCCTCGACGCCCTCGGCGAAGGCGTTGAACTTGCAGATGTCGAAGCTATCGGAGATCGCGTGCATGTCCTGGAAGGTCGCCGTGAGCTCGCCTTTGCCCTCCCATTCGACGGGGTCGACCTTCTCGGGGATGCCGAGGATCTCGGCGGCCGGCGTGTACCCGCGGAGGTGACACGCGCCGCGGTTCGACGTCGCGAAGGCGATGCCCATCCCCTTCATGCACCGGGGGTCGTAGGCCGCGATCGTCTGGCCCTTCACGTCGAGGGAGTTGTCGTGGGCGTCCATCCGGTCGGCGACGCGGCGCGGGCCCTCCGCGAGGAGGTCGGCCAACTCGCCGTCGCGGTTGGCGACCCGCGAGAGCATCTCGATCATCTCCTCGGAGTCGCCCCAGTCGATCCCGCCGCCGAGATCGTCCAGTTTGCCCTCCTCGCTCATCTCCATGGCCATCGCGAGCATGTTGCCGGCCTCGATGGTGTCCATGCCGTGGTCGTTACAGCGCTGGAGCATCAACGCGATCTCGTCGCGGTCCGTGTGCCCCGAGTTCGGGCCGAGCGCCCACGCGGACTCGTACTCGTAGGACTCCGTGCGGACGTTCATCTCCTCGCCTTTGTGCATCACGTCGACCTCGACTTCCTTCTTGCAGGCGACCGGACAGGAGTGACACGTCGGCTCGTCGACGAGGATGTTCTCCCGGACGTTCTCCCCGGAGACGGCCTCGGCGTCGAAGTCCTCGTCCCCGAAGCCGCCGTCGCGGGCGTCGCCCGTCGAGGTGAACTTCCCGTTCCGCGTCGGAAGCCCCGACATCTCCTCGGTCGCGTTCATGAGGACGTTCGTCCCGTACAGCGACAGTCCGCCCTCGTTGGGGGCGGTGACGTCCGACTCCTGGATGAGCTCCATCGCCTGCTTGTGGCCCTTCCTGAACGTCTCGGGGTCGGCGGGTTTCGGCATCTTCGTCGAGGACTTGACAACGACCGCCTTGAGCTTTTTCGACCCCATGACGCAGCCGGTGCCGCCCCGACCCGAGGCCCGGTCGTCCTCGTTCATGATGCAGGCGTACCTGACGCCGTTCTCGCCGGCCTCGCCGATGCCCATCACAGAGAGGTTCTTGCCGTACGAGCCCTCTACCTCCTCCTCGAGGGCGTCGCGGGCGTTGTGGAAGCCCTCGCCCCAGAGGTGCGAGGCGTCCCGGAGTTCGACCTCGCCGTCCTCGACGACGGCGTAGACGGGCGAGTCGGCCTCGCCCTCGAACAACAGCCCGTCGAAGCCGGCCCACTTGAGGCGCGCGCCGGACCAGCCGCCGTGGTGTGAGTCCGTCACCGTCCCCGTCAACGGCGACTTGGTGCAGACGGCGATCCGGCCGCTCATCGTGACCTGCGACCCCGTCAGCGGGCCGTTCATGAACGCGAGCAGGTTCTCCGGTCCGGTCGGATCGACGTCGGGGCCCTGATCGAAGACGTACTTCACGCCGAGGCCGCGCGCGCCGATGTACTTCTCGGCGTCGTCGTCGTCGATCGGCTCGTACTGTACCTCCTCGCTCGAGAGATCGACCCGAGCGACGCGGTCCTGGAATCCTCCTAAGTCTGTCATGATAATTCCTGCTATCGACTAGGTAGGGCCCGAGAATAGTAGTTTTTATCCAGGCGGCGTAACGGGTATCAGTTACGACCCACGGTACCGTGGCGCTTCATTCCCGACCGCACGGTTCATCACCGACGCCCTCGAGGTCCGGCTGTGCCCGCCGCGCCCGCACCCTTGCTCCGGTACGCCGCCGCGTGTCTCTGTGCGATCGCCGTCCTCTACGCCTCGGTGATCCCCGTCTCCGAGGGGGTCCCGCGGACGGCGTTCGGCGTCGAGACGACCATCCTCGTACACGTGGCGGCCTACGGGCTCCTGTGCGGTCTCTTCGGGTTCGCCCTCCTCGCCGCCGACCGCCGCGCGCTCGCCGCCGCGATCGCTCTCGCGGCGCTGTACGGGGCGTGCATCGAACTCCTCCAGGGGCTCATCGCCCACCGGACGGCCGAGGCCGCGGACGCGCTGTCGAACGCCGGCGGCGCGGTCGTCGGCGCGGTGCTTTGGCGCGTCCTCGCGCCGTCGTTCGGCGTCGGCCGAACGGACGACACGACCTGACCGGTGCGCCGGAAAAGTGGGGTATTTACGCCTCGGTCGGCTACCGTGGACAATGAGCCAGCCGACGCCGGAGGTCTACGAGACGGGACGGGGGATGGACGCCCACAACGAGGTGATGCGGGAGATACGGGGGCGCAACGACGAGAGCTACGACCCCGCGGAACCGACGCGGGTGTGGCTCGACGAGGACAACACCCCGGACGGCGTCCGGCGGTCGCTGACGATCATCCTCAACACCGGCGGGTGCCGCTGGGCGCGCGCCGGCGGCTGTACGATGTGCGGGTACGTCGCCGAGTCCGTCGAGGGCGGCACCGTCAGCCACGAACACCTCATGACCCAGATCGAGCGCTGTCTGGACCACGAGGCCGCCGCGGCCGAGGCCCCGGCCGAACTCATCAAGATCTACACCTCCGGGTCCTTCCTCGATGAGCGGGAGGTCCCCGCCGAGACCCGGCGGGCGATCGCCGACGCCTTCGCCGAGCGCGAGCGGATCGTCGTCGAGTCGCTGCCCGACTTCGTCGAGCGCTCGAAGCTCGCCGACTTCCTCGAGCGGGGGCTCTCGACCGACGTCGCGGTCGGCCTCGAGACGGCGACCGACCGGGTCCGACACGACGCCGTCAACAAGTACTTCGACTTCGCGGACTTCGAGGACGCCTGCGCCGAGGTCCGGGCGACCGGCGCTGACGCCGACGCGGAAGGGGCCGCCGCCGGCGTGAAGGCGTACCTCCTGATGAAGCCGCCGTTCCTCGCCGAACCCGACGCGGTCGCCGACATGAAGCGTTCCGTCCGGCGCTGTGCCGCCGTCGAGGGCTGTCACACCGTCTCGATGAACCCGTGTAACGTCCAGCGACACACCATGGTCGAGGAGCTGTACCACGACGGCGGCTACCGCCCGCCGTGGCTGTGGTCGGTCTGTGACGTGCTCGGATCGACGGCCGGCGTCGACGCGCTCGTCGTCTCCGACCCCGTCGGACACGGCTCGGACCGCGGCCCGCACAACTGCGGGGAGTGCGACGACCGCGTCCAGCGTGCGATCAAGGACTTCGATCTCCGGCAGGACCCCGACGTGTTCGACGAGGTGTCCTGCGACTGTGCGGCGACCTGGGAGTACGTCATGGACGCGGAGACGGCGTACAACCAGCCGCTGGTGCGCTGAGTTGTCGGTGCCGCGGCGTTCCCGGCGGCGAACGGAAACCGTTTTCTTCCTGACTGAACATTCATTCAACGTGCGTCCCTCCGAGCCCCGCCGGTCCCACCGCCCCGACGAACGACGCCGACCGGCGGGCGCCGGATGAGCCGGCCGTCGGCGCGGGACCGGGCGATCAACGTCACCGACGGCGCGCTGCTCAAACCGCTCGTCGTCCTCTCGGTCCCGATCGTCCTCACGAACACGCTGCAGGTCGGCTACAACCTGGCGGACACGTTCTGGGTCGGCCGCCTCGGCCAGCCGGCGGTCGCGGCGCTGTCGTTCTCGTGGGCGATCGTCTTTCTCGTCATCGCGCTCTCGCTCGGGTTCTCGGTCGCGGGGACGGTGCTCGTCGCACAGCACAAGGGGGCCGGCAACCTCGATCGCGTCAGCCGCGTCGCCGGTCAGACCGTCTCCGTCGTGTTGGGCGTCTCGGTGCTGTTTTCGATCGTCGGGTTCGCCCTCGCGCCGACGCTTCTGGGACTCGTCGGGGCCACCCCCGGCTCCGAGGCGTTCGGTCTGGCCGTCGCGTACACCCGGACGATGTTCGTCGGGATCCCCTTCGTGTTCGGCTTTTTCATCTTCCAGTCGCTGTTGCAGGGCTGGGGCGACACCCGAACGCCGCTGTATCTCATGGCCTTCGGTGTCGGGCTGAACGTCCTTCTCGACCCGTTTTTGATCCTCGGCTTCCAGGACAACGTCCTCCTCTCGTGGGTCGGCCTCGAGGGCGTTCAGGCGGCCCTCTACGCAGCGACCGGCTTTGAGGGGTTCGGCGTCCAGGGCGCGGCGTACGCGACGATCCTCTCGCGGGGGATCGGGGCGATCGTCGGGATCCACCTGTTGCTCTCGGGGGCCGTCGGGATCGAACTGTCGCTCGCCGACTTCCGGCCGGAGGTGAAAACGGTCCGCTCGCTCGTCCGGATCGGCGCGCCCGCGAGCGTCGAGATCTCGACGAGCGCGCTGAGCGTGACGATCCTGACCGCCCTCGTCGCCATCGCCGGCTCCGACGCCGTCGCCGCCTACGGCATCGGCTCTCGGATCACCTCGATGGTCGTCCTGCCGGCGCTGGGAGTTGCCCGTGGCGTCGAGACCGTCGTCGGACAGAACCTCGGCGCCGGGCAACCGGACCGCGCCAGACGCGGCGTCGCCGCGGCCGTCGGCATCATCGCCGTCGCGCTCGCGGGTTTCAGCGTCGCCATCTACCTCTCGGCGGACCCGATCGTCGGCGCGTTCATCTCCGGGGCCGGCGCGTCCCGCGTCACCGCGATCGGCAGCGAGTACCTCCGGATCGTGGGGGCGTCCTACGTCTTTTTGGGCGCGTTCTACGTCGTCCAGGGCGGCTTTCGCGGCAGCGGCAGCACCCGCACGGCGATGGCGTTCGCCTTCGTCGGGTTCATTATCCTCCGGTCGGCGGCCGCCTACGCGTTGGCCGTCCCCGTCGGGTGGGGCGCGACCGGCGTCTGGTACGGCGAGGCCGTTTCGAACCTGCTGATGGCGCTTCTGGTCGGCGCGTACTTTCTCCGGGGGCCCTGGCTCGGTCGCGTCATCGACGCCCCCGACGCGGAGGGACGATCGAGTTGACCTCTCCGGGCCCGCTCTGATCCGCCCCGGCCGCGCGTCGGCTCAGGCCCGCAGCGGCTGTCGCTCGCCGTAGGTCAGCGTCCGCCAGAGCCACTCCACCGGACCGAACCGGAACCGACGGAGCCACGCGACCGAGAGGACCACCTGCAGCACCCAAAAGGCGAGGACCATCCCGAGCGCCTCGGCGCGGCTCACGGAGCCGAACAGGCCGATCCCGTGGCCGTAAAACACCGTGGTCGCAACGACCGTCTGGAGTAGGTAGTTCGTGAACGCGGTCCGGCCGACCGCGGCGAACGCCCGCGTGAGGGGACCGTCGGGCCGCCGCCGAACGTACAGGGTCACGACGCCGACGTACCCCCCGGCGACGAGGAAGCTCCCCCAGTAGTTGAACTGCCGCCAAAACAGCGCCACCCCGGCCCCCCAATCGGCGCTCTCGATGTAGTACACGCCGAGGAGGACGACCCCGACGCCGACGACGCCACCCCCCACGAGGCGGTAGTACAGCCGATCGGACCGCTCGCCGGTCAGCACGCCCCACCGGTACAGCGCCATCCCGACGAGCATCGTCCCGCCGACCCGCCAAAAGGCCTGCCCGATGAAGCCGCTCGTCTGTCTGGTGAACGCGGTCGGCACCCGGTGGCTCAGCTGCTCGATCCAGCCGCCGCGGTACGTCGAGACCTCGCTTCGGATCGCGGCCTCCGCCGGCGCCCACTGCCCGCCGATCGCCTCCGGTCCGACCGCGAGCCCGACGGAGACCTCGATCGCCGAGAGCACGAACAGGAGCACGAACCCGATCCCGGCCTGCTTCGAGGGCTCCCAGTCCCAACACGCGACGAGCACGAGCGCGCACAGCCCGTAGGGAACGAGGACGTCGCCGTACCAAAGGAGGTAGGCGTGTCCCAGCCCGATCGCGATGAGAAGCCCCGTCCGGCGGTAGTGGAGCCACATCGCCGACCGCCCCGAGCCGCGTTTGCTCTCGATGAACAGCACGATCCCCGCCCCGAACAGCGCCGAGAACAGCGTGATGAACTTCAACTCGGCGAGTACGTGCCCGGCGAGCCAACTCCAGTAGTTCAGGCCGCTGAAATCGCCGTACGCCGTCGGGTTGAGAAGCGTCACCTCCGGCATCGAGAACAGCCGGACGTTGATAACGAGGATGCCGAGCACGGCGACGCCGCGCAGCGCGTCCAGACTCGCGATCCGCTCGGAGGGCGGGGTCGGCCCCGGTTCGTCGGTCACGGAGTTGCTACACTGTCGGGTCGGCGCGTCGAATAGCTTTCCGTTCCGGCCGACCAACACGCCGCCGGGACGCGTCGGGGCCGTCTCAGTGGAACCCGATGTTCGCGGGATCGTCGTCGCGGTCGAGCGTGACCTCGAGAACGCCGTTGTTGAACGCCGTCTCCGCCGAGTCGTCGTCGACGTAGCCGGGCAGGTCGACCCGCACCCGCGAGCGCCGGGATCCGTCCGCGACGCGGATCGCGAGCGTCCGACCGTCGCAGTTGAGGCTGATGTCGTCGCGGTCGACGCCCGGGACGTCCGCGACGACCGCGATCGAGTCGTCGTACTCGTGGATGTCGACGGCCTCCGTCCCGCCGTCGACGCTGACCGCCCGACCGATCCCGCCGAACGCGCCGTCGAAGGGGGTCCCGTCGTCGGGGTTTCGTCTCATTGCTTTCTGTAGGGTCGTCGGACGAATAAGCCCTCGGTGTCCGGCCGTCTCGGCCGTTTCGGGTCGCTCCGGCGCGCTCACTCGAACGCCCGGAGGATCCCCTGGCCGTCGGTCGGCCCGATGTCGGGCAGCGAGGCCCGCTCGGGGTGCGGCATCAACACGGCGACGTTGTCGCTCTCGCCGAGAACGCCCGCGACGTTGTCCTTCGACCCGTTGGGGTTGGCCGCGTCGGTCGCCTCCCCGTCGGCGTCGCAGTACCGAAAGAGGACCCGGTCGTCGGCCCGCAGCGCCTCGAGGCCGTCGTCGCCGATCTCGAACCGCCCCTCGCCGTGGGCGATCGGAAGCTCGATCACGTCCCCGGGCTCGAAGGCCGCCGTCCAGGGCGTCTCGGCGTTCTCGACGCGGAGCCGAACCGGCTCGCACTGAAACCGGGCGCTGCGGTTCGTCGTGAACGCCCCCGGCGCGAGCCCGCTCTCGGAGCCGATCTGCGCGCCGTTGCAGACCCCGAGGACGGGCGTTCCGGCCTCGGCCGCCGCCCGCACCTCGGCGAGGATCGGCGTCCTGGCGGCCATCGCGCCGGCGCGGAGGTAATCGCCGTAGGAGAACCCACCCGGGATGACGACGCCGGTCGGATCGTCCGGGAGGCCGTCGGCGTGCCAGACGATCTCGCAGTCGATCCCGAGGTGTTCGAGCGCGCGAACGGCGTCGCGATCGCAGTTCGACCCGCCGAAGCGAACGACCGCGACGGTCACGAGGTGGCCTCCGTGTGCGGGTCGACCGCCGGGACGCCGAACCCGGAGGCGGTCACGATGGAGCCTCCGTGACCTCGATCTCGTAGTCGTGGATGGTCGGGTTCGCGAGCAGCCGATCGGCCATCTCGGCGGCCCGGGACTCGGCCGCGGCGGCGTCGTCGGCCCGCATGTCGAGTTCGAACCGATCGGCCGAGCGGAGGTCGTTGAGCTCGAACCCGAGCCGTTCGAGCGCCCGTTGGGTGGTCTCGGCCTCGGGGTCGAGGACGCCCCGCTTGAGACGGACGGTGACGGTCGCGGTGTAGGCGGCCATACGTTCCGAGGCGTGTTCGTCGGTAAAAACCGTTGTGGGACTCGCTCGGCCGTCGGCGCTCCGGTGCGAGACGCGGCGTTCGGCGTTTCAGCCGCCGTACTCCTCGAGGTACGCCGACCGGCAGTTCGGACAGAGGTCCCCCGGGATCAGCGAGGAGCCCTCCGGGTTCCACGCCCGCGAGCAGCCGTCACAGCGGAGCGTTGCGGCGCCGCCCTCGCCGGTGTCGGTGTCGTCCCGTCCGTCGCGGTCGGGAGATGTCTCGTCGCCGGCGCGAAACTCCGGCCACTCGGTCGGCGCCCGGCCGTCGGCCTCTTCGGAGTCCTCGGAGTCGTCGGTGAGGATCACCGCGTCGTGCGTGACCGCCGCGTCCGACCCGGATTCCGGTCCGGGCCCGTGCTCGGACTCCTCGGGCGGATCGGGGTCGCCCCCCGACGGCCGATCGATCACCGCCGTCGTCCACCCGCTCGCGCCGTCGGCGTCCGCCTCCGCTGGCTCGGTTTCGCCCTCCGCTTTGTCGCCTTCGGCGTCGGCTCCCTCGGCGTCGCGGGACGCCGCCGCGCGCCCCTTTATCGCCGTGTTCTCGGCGAGTATCTGTCGCGCCCCGCAGTCCAGACACGTCTTGACCTCCCTCGTCGTCACGATCACCTCGCTGCCGCGTTGCTCGCGCTCGCGCTCGCGTTCGGGCGCGCCGAAATCGTGGCTGAACAGACAGCCGAATCCCATCACCGTCCTATTGGCGGACTCGTATAAAAAGCCCTTCCCCGGGCCCGTTTTGTCCCCGCCCGCCCCGCGACGGGCCTCCGGGGGCGGAACGTCGGCCTTTTTTAGTGCCCTCCCTCAGGGACGGGTATGACGATCCGGTCGATCCGACGGAGGCACCGCCAGTGAGCAGACAGTACACCGAACTCACCGTCGTCGGCGAGGACGACACCGGCCTCATCGCCCGCGTGACGACGCTGCTTTTCGAACGCGACATCAACATCGAGGACCTCGATCAGGCGGTCCGCGACCGGGTCTTCCGGATGACGATGACCGTCGACACCGCCGAGATGACCTGCACGCCCGAGGAACTCAGAGGGGCCCTCTCGGAACTCGGCGCGGAGCTCGGCGTCGACATCCAGGTCCGGTTTCCCGCCGACCGCGAGACGAAGACCATCGCCGTCCTCGTCACCAAGGAATCGCACTGCCTGGAGGCGCTGTTCGAGGCGTGGGCCGACGGGGACCTCGGAGCGGAGATAAGCGTCATCATCGGCAACCACGACGACCTCGAGCCGCTCGCAGAGCACTACGGCGTCGATTTCCACGACATCGGCGACGACACCGGCACACCCGACGAGGAGCGACTGCTCGGCCTGCTCGAGGAGTACGGGACGGACCTCATCGTTTTGGCCCGGTACATGCGGATCCTCAGCCCGAACGTCGTCTTCCGGTACGAGGACCGCATCATCAACGTCCACCCCTCGCTTCTGCCCGCGTTCCCGGGGGCGGAGGCGTACCGCCAGGCCAGAGAGGAGGGCGTCCGCATCGCCGGCGTGACCGCCCACTACGTGACGACCGATCTCGACCAGGGGCCGATCATCACCCAGCGGGCGTTCGACCTGCCGCCCGGGGCGTCCGTCGAGGAGATCGAACGCCGCGGCCAGCCCCTTGAGGCCGGGGCGCTGCTCGAGGCCGTCCGTCTCCATCTCGACGACGCCGTGTCGGTGTACCACGGTCGGACGGAGCTACGCGACGACGCCGACCCCGAGCGCTACCAGTTCGGGCTCCCGGACTCGCTCGAGGGGTCGCTTCCGGACCGCCCGGTCGACGGGCTCGGCGAGGTCGCCGCCGACGCCGAGGAGTAGACGCGGCCGCTCGACCGTCTGCGGCCGCGCCGCCGGACCGACCCGTTCGGATCCGGTCGCCTCAGGCCCCGCTACCGTTGTGGTCGTCGTCGCGTTCCTCCGGCGGCTCCCGGATCTTGCCGAACGCCCAGATGAAGCTGAACAGGATGGCGAACGTCAGGAGGATGCTCAACACGACCACAGCCATCGCCGGGTCCGAAAGCGCCTGTGCGGGGTACATATTTGCCGCTTCCGCGTCGGATAGTAAAAACGCTGCGGGTCTCTCGGCTCCCGCCGCCCTCGGTCACAGGCCCTCGATCGCCTCGACGGCCTCCTCAAGCGGCGGCGCGCCGAACAGCTCCCGATCGAGGTACGCGTCCGCCCCCGCGGCGTACATGTCCCGGGCCGCGTCGATGACGCGTTCCTCGAGGGGCTCGGGCGCGACCGAGCAGAGCCCGCGCCAGTCGGCGACGCCCTCGCGTTCCGCCCGCGCTTTCGCCTCCGAGACGGCCTCGACCCACCCCGGTTGGGTCCGTTTGTGGTACTGCCGGAGGACCTCCTTCGAGAGCTGGCGGCCGTCGTACGAAAAGCGGTTCTCGTCGAAGGTGCCGACGACGTCGGCGACGCGGATCTCGCCGTCGTGGTACAGACACTCGATCTTGCCGTCCTCGTGGGTCAGCCCCGCCGCCGCCGCTCTCCGCGTGACGATGTCGTTCACCGCTCTCGCGATCGATTCGAGCGCGTCGATCTCGGCCTCGCCGGCGATGTAGGCGGCGTTCTCCCGGGAGAGATACCGGTCGGACTCCTCGTATTTCGTCGAGAACTCGATCACCGCCTCGGGGAGCTCGACCGGCTCCGCCGGCCACCCGTCGTAGTCGAGACCGAACGCCCCGGGGTCGGCCCGCGAGCGGAGCGACGAGCCGACGGGGACGGTGTTCCGGAAGACGATCTCGAGGGGTATCAGGTAGTTCTCGCCGGCGGCCTCGTGGTACGCCCCGTAGTCGTAGTCTCGCCCCTCCCGCGGGAGCTCCGGAACCCGCGTCAGGTCGATCGCCATCTCCCTCGGCGGATCGACGGCCTCGGCGAGGTCGACGACCGCCCCGCCGCGGACGACCCCCCGGTAGTGTGTCGGGATCCCGGCCGCCTCGAGCGCCTCAAAGTTCGCCGCCCCCATCGCGCACAGCGACGCGCCCTTGTTCGGGATCGCGTCGGGCATCGTTCCCCAGTCGAACACGGAGTAGTCGTCGGTGAAGACGAACGCACCCGCCCCGAGTTCCGCCTCCGTCGCCGGCCTCTCAACCCGGAACTCTTTGACGCTTGTCATCATCGGTGCTGACTCCGCGCGGCCGCAAAGGCGTTTCCATCCCCCGCGGGCCCGCTCGCCCCCGGTGGTTTATATCGTCGGCGCCGACGGTGCGGTATGGACGCGAGCGCCTTCGCCTCCCGCATCGACCACACCGTTCTCGGCCCCGAAACGACGCTCGCCGACGTCCGGACGGCGCTCGACGAGGCCGACGAGCACGGCATGAACGCCTGCGTGCCGCCGTGTTACGCCGCCGAGGCGGCCGAGTACGCCCCCGAAACGACGCTCGTCACCGTCTGTGGGTTCCCCCACGGCCAGCACACGCCGGCGAGCAAGGCCGCCGAGGCCGAGCGGGCCTGGACGGACGGGGCCGACGAGATCGACGTCGTCGCGAACGTCGGACGGCTCCGCAGCGGCGACCCCGAGGCCGTCGAGGCCGAACTCGACCGCGTCGTCGCCGCGGTCCCGATCCCGGTGAAAATCATCGTTGAGGCGCCGCTGCTCTCGCGGTCGGAGCTCGAGGCGGTCTGTGAGGCCGCCGTCGCGGCCGATGCGGCCTTTCTGAAGACCGCGACCGGCTTCTCCGGCGGCGCGACCCTCGAGGCCGTCGAGCGGATGGCGGCGCATCTCCCGGTCAAAGCCAGCGGCGGGATCGGCGATTTCGACGCCGCCCGGGCGATGCTTGAGGCCGGTGCCGAGCGGATCGGCGCCTCGAGCGGCGTCGAGATCGTCGAGGGGTTCGACCCTGCGGCGTTCGAGCCGTGAGCCCCGAGGACAGATACAAGTCCGTCGCGCCCGGATGTTCGGTATGGAGTTTGAACCCAACGTCGGCGGCCGCGACCGACTCGCTCGGGCCGCCCTCGCCGTCGTGTTGACCGTCGTTGCGCTCCGATCGCTGCGGGCGAAAAAGCCGACGGCCGGGCTGCTTGCGCTCGTCGCCGCGGTCGGCTTCGGCTTCAACGCGACCACGCGCTTCTGCGGGATGAACCGTCTCCTCGGCGTCGACACCACGGAGTAACCCTCCCGGCGTCGAGGGCGCCCCCGCGTTCGGTCCCGTCTTCGCTTCCGGTGTTGCCCGAACGCGTCGGGCCCGGAGCGGTCGCCCTTCGTCGGATCCGCCCGTGGTTTTAATACCGCGAGCGCACACGCCAACGGTATGTCGACGTTCGCGGACCCGGCCACGGGCAGCAGCGACGCCGCACAGCCGTACCGGTTTCTGGACACCATCTCGTACGTCCGCGTCCCGGGCGCCTCGACCGGCGGACGGTGCTCGGTGGTCGAGATGCGGCTCAGAGACGGCCACGCCCCGCCGATGCACGTCCACGAGGACGCCGACGAGACGATCCACGTGCTGGACGGAACGGTCGCGGTGCACACACAGAAGGGCTCGCGCTCCGTCGCCGCCGGCGGATCGGCCGTCCTCCCCCGCGGCGAACCGCACAGCCTCCTCGCCGAGGAGCGCTCGACGGTCCTGGTTTCGACGTCGCCCGCGGGCTTTGAGGAGTTCGTCACGGCGGTCGGGGAGCCGGCCGAGGACGCGGTCGTCCCGACGACACCGCCCGCGGAGGAGGCGATCGGGCGGGTGAACGAGTTGGCCGGCGACCACGGCATCGAGATCGTCGGCCCGCCGCCCGCCTGAGCGCCCGCCGAGCGCGGCCGTGGGCGACGAAACGCCGCCCTTTTGATCGCCGGCCCGCTATAAGAGGTATCCGATGGCCACCTACCACATCGAAACGTACGGCTGTACGTCCAACCGGGGTGAGAGCCGGGCGATAGAGCGGACGCTCCGCGACGCGGGCCACCACCGTGCCGAGAGCCCCGAAGGGGCGGACGTGGCCATTCTCAACACCTGCACCGTCGTCGAAAAGACGGAGCGGAACATGCTGCGCCGGGCCGAGGAGTTGGCCTCCGAAACCGCGGACCTCATCGTGACGGGCTGTATGGCGCTGGCCCAGGGCGACGCCTTTGAGGACCTCGACGCGCGGGTGCTTCACTGGGACGACGTCCCCGCGGCGGTGACGAACGGCGAGTGTCCGACGCCGACGCCGGACGCCGAACCCGTCCTCGACGGCGCCGTCGGCATCCTGCCGATCGCCCGCGGCTGTATGAGCAACTGCTCGTACTGCATCACGAAGTTCGCGACCGGCCGGGTCGACTCCCCGCCGATCGAGGAGAACGTCCGGAAGGCGCGCGCGCTCGTTCACGCCGGCGCGAAGGAGATTCGCGTCACCGGCCAGGACACCGGCGTCTACGGCTGGGACGACGGCGAGCGCGAGCTCCCGGAGCTGCTCGATCGGATCTGCGCGATCGACGGCGAGTTCCGGGTCCGACTCGGGATGGCAAACCCCGGCGGGATCCACGGCATCCGCGACGAGCTCGCCGACGTCTTCGCCGCCAACGAGAAGCTGTACAACTTCCTCCACGCCCCGGTCCAGTCGGGCTCCGACGACGTGCTCGCGGCGATGCGCCGCCAACACCGCGTCGAGGTGTTCGAGGAGGTCGTCGAGACGTTCGACGACCGGCTCGACCGCTGGACGCTCTCGACGGACTTCATCGTCGGGTTCCCGACCGAGACGCCCGCGGACCACGAGCGATCGATGGCGCTGCTCGAGCGGACCCGACCCGAGCGGATCAACGTCACGCGGTTCTCGAAGCGCCCCGGAACCGACGCGGCCGAGATGAAGGGCCTCGGCGGGACGATCAAAAAGGAGCGATCGAAGGAGATGTCGGCGCTGAAACGCGAGATCTGCGCCGACGCGCACGCCTCGATGGTCGGCGACACCCGCGAGGTACTCGCGGTCGAGGAGGGCACCGGGGACTCGTTGAAGTGCCGCGATGGGGCCTACCGGCAGGTGATACTCACCGACGCGAGCGAGCGCGGCGTCGAGATCGGCGACGTCCTCGACGTCGAGATCACCGACCACGAGCCGATGTACTGCTTCGGCGAGCCGGTCGCCTCCCGGCGGAAACACCCCGCGAGCGGAGCGTAGCGGCGCCGACCGAGCCGGTCACCCGCCCTCGGAGCGTCGCTCGCTCGTCTCTTTCCACTCGCCGATCCCCGCCGGATCGAGGTGCAGATGGACGTCCCCGACGTCCTCGAGCCCGCCGAGGGTGGCGACGAGTTCGGTCTCGATGTCGTGGGCCTCGACGAGCGTCAGCCCGCCGTCGACCTCGACGTGGGCCTCGACCTCCAGGTCGGTCCCGTCGTAGAAGACGACGAGGTCGTGCACCCCGGACACGCTTGGGTGGGCCCGCAGTGTCTCGGTGATCCGCCGGCGCTGTTCGTCGCTCGGCGCCGCCCCGATCAGATAGGAGACGTTCTCCCGGCCGATCTCGACGCCCTGGTAGACGACAAGCGCGCTGACGAGCCCGCCCGCGACGGCGTCGAGTTCGGGCACGCCGACGAGCACGCCGACGACCCCGACCAGAGCGGCGACGGACGTGTAGATGTCGTTGCGGCAATCGACGGCGAGGGCGGCCAGCGCCGCGGAGTTCACCGTCGCGTTGATCCGGGTGGTGTAGCGGTACAGGAGGTACATATCGACCATCGCAAAGCCCAACGCGGCGATCAAAAGCGGGCTGAACCGCACCGTCGGCCCGGCGATCAGCCCCCGCACGGAGTCGTACAACAGGTTCAGGCCGAGCAACACGACCACGCTCCCGACGAAAAGCGCCGCGAGGGGCTCGATCCGCTGGTGGCCGTGGGGGTGGGTCGCGTCGGGGTCGGCGTAGACGTTGCGGCCCCAGACCAACACGACGGCGCTGGCGACGAGATCGGCAACCGAGTGGGCGGCGTCGGCGAGCAGCGCCACCGACCCGAACGCGACCCCGGCGGCCGCCTCGACCGCGATCTTGACGGCGTTTCCGAGGACGTTGGCGACGCTCGCGCGCACGAAGCCGCGCCTGGCCGCCGCGCCCTCGGCCTCGTCGCCCGGGACGGCGGCCCCCGTCTCGCTCATCGTCCCGTCTACCGGAAGCCGGCTGATAAGTCATCGGATTCGGCGGACCGTCCCCTCCGCGCCCCCGGGTTCGCGGCTCTCAAAACTCGACGAACACCGAGCCGCTCTCGAGGGTCCGGGTCCCTTCGCCGCCGGCGAACGCCGCGCGCAACTGCTCGTAGCTCTCCGCGACGGCCTGAACGATGACCTTCGCGTCCGAGCAGACGGGCATGAAGTTGGTGTCGCCGGCCCACCGCGGGACGACGTGGGTGTGGAGGTGGTCGTCGATGGATCCCCCCGACGCCGACCCGAGATTGAGCCCGGCGTTGATCCCGTCGGGGTCGAACGCCTCCGCTATCGCCGCCATCGTCCGGCGCTTCAGCCGGGCGTGATCGAAAAGCGTCTCGTCGTCGAGGTCGGTGTAGGCGCCGGTGTGTTCGCGGGGGATCACCATGGCGTGCCCCGGGTTGTAGGGGTAGTTGTTCAACAGCACGAACGCGCGCTCGGACTCGGCGACGACGTACGCCTCGGCGGCGTCGGCGCGCTCCGGTAACACGCAGAACGGACAGCCCTCGATGTCATCGGACCCGTCGCGTTCGACCCACTCCATGCGCCACGGCGCGAACAGTCGGTCCATGCGTCGGCTGCGGCCGGCGGGCGATTAAAGCTTTCAGGCGGAGCCGCGGCGACGCCGGGCGCCGATCGCGGTCGCCGTGGCCCCGTCTGAGCAAAGGAAATATATAAATCCTTCGGCCGTTCGGCGCGACGCCGATCGACCGACGCAGCGCGAGTCTTGAACCGTCTCCGGCGAGCAGAGCTCGTTTTACCGACGGCCACGCGGGCGCTATTAAGTGCGTGAACGGTTCGAAACCGTTCGGGTCGCGCGCCGAACGGTCCGAACCGTCTCGCCGTTTTATGCACCGATCGGCGCTTCGAACGCACATGTCGACCCGAACCGACGACACGGCGATGGCCGAACGGTGTGAGGCGTGCGGGAGAGAGACGCGACACGACGTCTCGGTGACCCTCCGCGTGGAGAGCACGAAAGCGGAGAACGCGGAGTACTCGCGGGAGCCCTACCGCGTCTCGACGTGCCGCGTCTGCGGGGCCGAGCGAACCATCCGGATGAACAACGCCTGAGACGGGGCCCGGGCGTGACCGCCCCGCAGCGCCGACGCGACAGGTCCCTCTGTGGGCCGATCCGGGGGGTATCGGTCCCTACCGCGGACGCGTCGTCACCTCACAGCCGTCCTCGGTGACGATGACCGTGTGTTCCTTCTGGCTGACGAGACAGCCGTCGTCCTCCTTCAGTACCGGATAGCCGTGGACGACGTTCTGGCGTTCGAGCCGCCGCAGCGCCATCTCCGAGCGACGGGTGTCGAGCCACCGCCGCGCGAACGGGAGCGTCTTGAACTCCTCGACGATCTGTTCGAGGGCCTGTCTCGCGTCGCGGTTCCTGACGCTCGCCTCCCGCTCGAGGGCGAAGATCTCCTCGTCGGAGCCCTCGGTGACCTTCCCGCCGCCGTCTGTGGCGAACGGCTCGATCGCGACGACGTCGCCGACCTCGAGTTCGACCCCGGACTCGACCGCGCGGTTCGGGATGTTCGGGTCCGTGTGTTGCTCCCAGTGTCCGAGGCCGTGCCCCGAGAGGTTCACGACGGGGTTGTAGCCGTAGCCGTCGATGACCGACTCGATCTCCGCGCCGATCTCGCCGGTGTGGACGCCCGGCTCGATGACCTCGATCGCGGCCGAGAGCGCCTCCGCCGGCGCTTCGGCGAGTTCGGGGTGCCCGGAGAGATCGACCGTCACCGCGGTGTCCGCGAGCCAGCCGTCGACGTGGACCCCGATGTCGAGGTTGATCATCTCCTCGCCGAACGTCTCGTCGTCGCCCGGTTCGGGCGTGGCGTGGGCCGCCTCCTCGTCGACGCTTATGTTCACGGGAAAGGCCGGCTCGCCGCCCAGTTCCCTGATCCGTTCCTCGGCGTACTCCGCGATTTCGAGGTGGCTCGCGCCGACCTCGACGCGGTCGGCGGCCTCGGCGCGAACCCGCGCGAGGATCTCGCCCGCCTCGCGGTGTTTCGAGCGCTGCTCGTCGGTGAGATCGGGGCTCATGGGCCACCTTCGGCGGGTTCGATCAAAGGGGTTGCGTTCGTCCGCCGGATCCTCCCTCCCGGCCTCCCGCCGGCGCCGACAACCGCAACGCTTTCGACCGGGCGCCCGCCTGTGTCCGGTAGTGGTACTCCCGGCCGACTTCGGACTCCCCCCGCTCGCGCATCTCGTGACGCTCGCCGTCGGCCTCGCGGCGGCGCTCGGGGCGCTGTACGTCCGGCGACCGCGGGTGACGGCGGCGAGCGTTGCGGCGCTCGCCCCGTGGATGGCCGCCGGCGGCACCCTCTACGCGCTGTATCAGGCCGAGGCGGTACCGGCGGCCGTCGCCCCCTTTTTCGGGTCGCCGACTGTGTACGGCACCGTCGCCGTGCTCGCCGGATCGCTCTGGGCCGCCCTCGCCGACCGCCGGGCCGACGGCTGGGACACCTCCGGCGCACCGGCCGTACTCGCCGGGGTCGGCGCCGCGGCGCTCGTCGCCGCCCTCGGTGCTGCGGTCCTCGCCCCCGAGCCGACGGTCGGAGCCACGACGCCGCTCGGCTCCGGGCTCATCCTCGCGGTTTCGACCGTCCTCGCGGCGCTCGCTTGGGCCGCTCTGGGCCGGATCACCGACGTGACGGCGACCGGCGCGGTCGGCCCCGTCGCCGTCTTCGGGCACGCCCTCGACGGCGTCTCGACGGCAGCCGGGTACGACCTGTTCGGGTTCGGCGAACAGACGCCGCTGTCGCGGATCATCCTCGAGGCGGCGGGCGCGCTGCCGACCGCCGAACTCCTCGGGGCGGGGTGGCTGTTCGTCGCGGTCAAACTCGCCCTCGGCGCCGCCGTCGTCGCGGTGTTCGACGGGTACGTCCGCGAGGAGCCCACGGAGGGGTATCTCCTCTTGGGGCTCGTCGCCGGCGTCGGACTCGGCCCCGGCTTTCACAACCTCGTCCTCTTCGTGATCCTGTGATCGCCGCCGGTTACCGGAGGCCGCGGGCGGCCTCCCAGGCCCGCAAAAGCCCCGCGAGCGTCGCGTTGACCGGCGTTTCGACGCCGTGTTCGTCGCCGCGGCGCTCGACGTACCCGTTTATCCCGTCCACCTCGGTCCGGCGGCCGCCGAGGACGTCTTGGTGCATCGACGACGTGTTCTCGGCGGTCGCCGAAGCGACGCGATCGAGCGCCTCAACGGCGGTCGCCGCCGACAGCGCGATCCCCTCCGCGCGGGCGACGGCTGCCGTCTCTCTCGCCGCCGCCGCCGCGACGCCGCCGCCGTCGCCGTCCCGCACCGCCCCGTTCTCGAGTCGGGCCAGGGCCGTCGTCGCGTTGATCCCCGTGTTGACGGCCAGTTTCTCCCAGAGCCGCTCGGGCATATCTGAGGCGACCGTCGTGACGACCCCGGCGGCCTCGAACGCCTCGCCCACCCGGTCGGCCGCCGGTGACTCGCCGCCGCCCGGCGCTCCGAGCGTCACGCGGCCGATCCCCGTACACTCGACGCGCCCCGGGTCGGTCAGGACCGCCCCGTAGGTGCAACTGCCGGCGAGGACCGACGCCCCGACCCGGTCGGCGAGCGTCGCCTCGTTGCCCAACCCGTTCTGGACGGACAGACAGACCTCGACATCACAGTCCGCGAGCGCCCCGGCCGCCGCCGGCGTGTCGAAGGCTTTCACGCAGACGACCGCGAGGTCGGCCCCTTCGGGCGTGTCGGTCCGGGCGCGCGGACGCGTCGTCGTCTCGACCGCCCCCGAGACCCGGAGCCCGCCGCCCTCGATCGCCTCGACGTGCCGCGGTCTGCCGACGAGCGTCACCTCGTGGACGCGGGCGAGAATCCCCCCCAGGAGGCTCCCGAGGCTCCCGGCACCGAAGACGAGTATCTTCATGCCGCCGCTTTCGGCCGCCGGTAGAAAACGCTGTCCCGACCCCGAGGCCCGATCGGTGGCCGCCGGCTACTCCGTCGTCGTCTCCTCGATGTCGATCTCGCCGTCGTGGATGTCGATCCCGTCCTGTGCGACCTTCTCGGCCAACACCGCACACTTGATGCGCATCGGGCTGAGTTCGACCCCGAGCATGTCGATGATGTCGTCGCGGTCCATCTCCCGGACCGACGCGAGCGTCCGCCCCTGGAGTTCCCCCGAGAGCATGCTCGCGGAGGCCTGGCTGATCGCACAGCCGTCCCCGACGAAGCTCACGTACTCTATCGTCTCGTCGTCGTCGGCCAGTTGGACGAACATCTTGATCGTGTCGCCGCACATCGGGTTCTCGCCGACGTGTTCGATGTCCGCGTCCTCGAGTTCCCCGTAGTTGCGGGGGTTCTTGTAGTGATCGAGGATCTGCTGGCGGTACATGTCCGATCCGAGTCCCATTGGTGTCATATAAGACGCGTGAAACGCAAAAGGCCACCGGTCGCGGGGAACCGCGACGCGGCTCAGGCGAACAGCTGTCTGGCGTCGTCGACCGCCTCGACGAGCCTGTCGATCTCGGCTCTCGTGTTGTACACATAAAACGACGCCCGCGCCGACGCCGTTGCGCCGAGCACGTCGTGTAACGGCTGCGTGCAGTGGTCGCCGGCCCGGATCGCCACCGCGCTGTCGTTGAGGATGCTCGAGAGGTCGTGGGCGTGGACGCCGTCGAGGTTGAACGCGACGAGGCCGCCGCGGTCGTCGCCCGGCGGGCCGTACACCTCGACGTCGTTGCGCTCGGTCAGCCGCTCGTAGGCGTACTCCGCCAGTTCGGCCTCGTGGCGCTGGATGCGCTCCATCCCGATGTCGTCGAGGTACTCACAGGCCTCCGCTAAGGCGATCCCCTGGCAGATGACGGGCGTTCCGGCCTCGTACTTCCAGGGGAGCTCGTTCCACGTCGAGTCCTCGAAGTCGACCTTCAGGATCATCTCGCCGCCGTAGAGGTACGGCTCCATCCCCTCGAGGATGTGCTCTTTGCCGTAGAGAACGCCGATCCCGGTCGGCCCGGCCATCTTGTGCCCGGAAAAGGCGAGGAAGTCGGCGTCGATCTCCGAGACGTCGACCGGGCGGTTCGGAACCGATTGTGCGGCGTCGACGAAGGCGTACGCGCCGTGGTCGTGGGCGATGTCGGCCAACTCCGAGACCGGATTGATCGTCCCGAGCGTGTTCGAGACGTGGACGACCGAGACCATCTCGGTGTCGTCGGTGATCAACTCGCGGGCGGCCTCCATGTCGAGTCGGCCCTCGTCGGTGATCGGGATGTACTTGCACTCCGCGCCGGTCCGCTTTGCGATCTGTTGCCACGTGACGAGCGAGGCGTGGTGCTCCATCTCGGTCAGCACCACCTCGTCGCCGGGACCGAGTTCGTTCAGCCCCCATGCGTACGCCACGAGGTTCATCGACTCGGTGGTGTTCTTCGTGAAGACGATCTCCTCGCGGCCCTCGGCGCCGATGAACTCCGCGACCCGGTCGTGGGCCTCCTCGTAGGCGATCGACGCCTCCTGGCTCAACTGGTGGATCCCCCGGTGGACGTTGGCGTTGTACCGGCGGTAGTACTCGGCGATCGTCTCGACGACCTGTTCGGGCGTGTGGCTCGTCGCGGCGTTGTCGAGATAGACGAGGCGGCTCCCGTCGAACTCCCGTTCGAGGATCGGAAAGTCCTCCCGGATCCTCTCCACGTCGAGCGTCTCGGCCTGCTGACTCATTATCCGATGTTGGGCTTCGAGACGGGTTACTCCTTCGGTCAGGGCGACCCGCGACGTCCGATCTCGCCTCAGGCCTCGGGCGCCGGTTCGCTGGACTCGGAGCCGCTCGGCTGGCGCTCCCCGGAGGTCGGCTCCGAGGGCTCCGTCGGCCCCGTCGGTTCCGACACGCCGGCCGCAGGGCGATCACCCGTGACGAGGAAGTCGGCGATGTTGCCGATCAACACGTCGTTGTCGGCCCGCTGTGCGTTCTCCGGCGAGAGGAAGTCGGTGTCGCCGATCCTGACGACGCTGCCGCTTCGGACGAGCACCGGCGCGTCGGTCTCGGCGCGGGTCGTCGAGAGTTCGCTCCCCGCTATCGGCCGGAGTTCGGCGGTGCTCGTGGCCGCTCCGACGGGCGTCGCAAGCGGGAACACGGCCCGGTCGACGCCCTCGGTCAGCCCGGCGTCGGTGCCGGGTTCGGCGTACACGCGCTGGTAGTTCAGGTCGTTCTCGGCGGTGTTGTAGACGTACCCCGGCTTCGTGGTCACCCCGAGACGCGAGTCGAACGCCGCCGCCGCGGGCTGGCCGAACTCGTCGCCGGGGTCGCTCGCCGCGAGGAGCGTCCCCTCGCCCTCGACGAAGGACTCGATCGCGTCGACCTCCGCCTCGGAGTAGTCCGTCCGGAAGGTCACGAAGGCGTCGGCCTCCTGTAGCTCCGCGCCGAGTTGCGTCTCGCCGTTCGCCCCCGACGGTTCCTGTCGGGGCCGCTGCTCGCCGCCGCCCTCGGGCGTGTACACCCGCACCTCGTGGCCGTTCTCCGTGAGCGCGTTCACGAGCGGCCGGATGTCCCGGTCGGCGACGTCGGGACCGCCGAACCCGAGCATCGCAAACGGGGTCGCGGGCCGCTGTCCGGCCGCCTCGATGCCGGGATCGACGAGGATCGTCTTCGGGGGCTCGCTGCTCGACATCGTGACGTTCGCCTCGCCGGGCGTCCGGTCGCTGATGAGGTCCTCCTCGAGGTAGTGTTCGTTCTCGATCTCCGGCGCCGGCGCGGCGCCGTCGGCGGTCAACAGCCCGAGCGCCGCCGCGCCCCCGACAATGACGCCGACGGTCACGACGAACGCGAGCGCGAGGGTTCCGACGCGGTTCACGACGCCTCACCCCCTGCGCTGGGGTCCGCGCTCGGTGTCGCCGATCCGCCTGACTGCCCGGAGCCGTCCGATCCGACGCCCGCCGCGTCGGCGGTCTCGAGTTCGCTCCCCGAGAAGCGCTCTACCGTGTCGACGTGCGGGACGGAGCCCAGGTGGACGTAGGCCATCCCCATCGGCTCGACATCGCCGTATCCGGGATCGTTCGCGTGGATCGCGACCACCTGCTCGTCGGTCCGGATCAAGAACGGAAGGCCCTCATCGGGCCCGGTCTCGCGCGTATCGACCCGGTACTCGCCCAGTTCCGCCTCGGTCGCGGCCGCGTGGATCGCCTCGTTCAGCGAGCCGATCTCGTCGGCGAACCCGTTTTGCACCGCCACGGTCCCGAGGTACACGTCGGCGTTGGCGACGTCCTCGCGGGGCATCTCGAAGCGGTCGCCGCGCTCGGCCATCATCGCGTTGATGAACGTGTCGGCGAGCGTCTGCTGTCGCGCCCACGATTCGATCTCGTTCGAACCCACCTTGTCGGGGCCGCTCGGACCCGCAACCGGCGGCGAACTCTGGGGGGCCGGCGCGTTCAGCCCGATGCTCCCAACGACCGACGTCGGGAGCACGTAGATCCGGTCGGCGGGGGCCATCGCGTAGTACCCGCCGGAGGCGCTCGTCGCCTGTACGCTCGCGATCACGGGCATCTGCTCGCTCGTCCGCTGGACGGCCTTGTACATCCGCTCGGAGGCGGCCGGCGCGCCCCCGGGCGTGTCGATCTTCAACACGACCGCACCGACGGACTCGTTGCTCCGTATCTCCGCGAGTTCCGATTCGACGTCGTCGGCCAGGGCGGCGTTGACCGGCCCCTCGATCTCGACGACAGCGACCGTATCGCTCGGCTCGTTCGTCGCCGAGTACGCGACCGGCGCGAACACGGCGCCGATCACCGCGGCGACCAACACGACGGCGACGAGCCGCTGTCGCGCCGTGAGAGAGCCCAAAGAATCGTTCGGGGACATTCCGCCCGAGGGTAGCGGTGTCCCGGACTAATAGTATGGGGTAGCTGAAACCGACGCTTCACGTTGTGGCTCGGTACCGTCCGACGATCCGACCCCGCTCCGGGCCGCCCCGCCCTGCGTTCGGGCTCCGGAGACGGGACAGGGAGCGAACGTCACATCCGGAGGTACTGCGCGTGCACCGTCCCCTCGAACTCGAGGACGTTCGCCTCCTCGACGAAGCCGTGCTCGATGGCCGTTTCGACCGACTCGGCGCCGACGAGGTTCGCAACGGCGGCCTCGGCGAGGCTCGCGGCGACCGCGTCGGCGCTCGCCTCCTCGCCGTCGTAGAACTCGGCGTCGACCGTCAGGGACAACTCGCCGCTCTCGAAGGTCTCGCCCAGGACGTCCTCGTCGCAGACGGACACCAAGAGCCCCTCCGGGGTCGAGCGCTCGTTGAGAAGCATCACTGTTCTTCGACGAGGCGGCCCTCGGCCGCGCCGCGGATCTCCTCGGCCTCCTCGGCCAGTTCCTCGGCGCGCTCGTCCTCGCCGATCTCCTCTAAGGCCCTCGCCTTCTGTTCGAGCACGTCCGCGCTGCGTTGGCCGAGCCTGAGCGCGTTGTCGAAACACGAGACGGCGTCCTCGGCGAGGCCCCGCTCCAACAGGAAGAACCCGCGGTTGTACCAGCCCTGCGGGAACCGGGGGTCGATCTCGACCGCGCGTTCTGCGTGTTCGAGCGCCTTCTCGCCCTGCCCGGAGTTCCACAGCGCGTACGCGAGGTTCGTCTCCGCCGACGCGGCGTGCTCGGAGTCCGAGTCGATCCGAAGCGCCTCCCGGTAGGCGTCGATGGCGGGCTGGAACTCCTCCAGTTCGGCGTGCGCGACGCCCTTGTTGATCCACGCCTCCTGTTTGATCCCGCCGTCGTCCGCGAACTGGACGACCCGATCGAAGGCGTCGACGGCCTGCTCGTGGCGGTCGATCCGCATGTACTCCAGGCCGACGTCCAACAGCTCCTCGACGTCGACGTCCTCGGCGGGGATCTGTCTGCGATCGAGCGTGTCGGCGACGACCCGGGAGTCGATCGGGTCGACGGCTCCGGGGTCGACGTCGAGTTCGGGCGGGTCCAGATCGAACCCCTCGTAGGGGTCGCCGAAGCCCTGGCCCTCCGAGAACTCGTGGTCCCGTGGTTCGTCGTCGGTCATAATCCACGTTTGTCCGTGAGCACTCCTAAGCGTTGTGTTGTCCCGAAACGCCCGACAGCGCGGAGGCCCCCGGTCGAACGCCGCTCCTCGCGTAACCTTCGCCGCTGCCGATCCGATCGCCCCGCCGAGGACCCGTCTCGCGCCCTCTGACGCCGGCGGCACCGACGCCTCTGAGTCGGGCCTCTCGCCGTTTGCCCCATGGCCCGCCGAATCACAACCCTCACCTACCGCCGCTCCGAGGCGTGCGTATGCACCTCGGAGTCATCGGCCTCGGTCGGATGGGACGGATCGTCGTCGACCGCGTGCTCGCAGACGGACACGACGTCGTCGCCTTCGACCTCGACGACGAGGCGGTCGCCTCGGCGGCCGAGGCCGGCGCGACCCCCGCGGATTCGATCGCGGAGTTGGTCGGAGCGCTCCCCGAGCGCAAGCGCGTCTGGCTGATGGTCCCGGCGGGCGAGGCCGTCGACGCGGCCCTCTCGGATCTCGACGGCCTGCTCGACGGCGACGACGTCGTCGTCGACGCCGGCAACTCCCACTTCGAGCGATCGATCGATCGCGGCGAGACGCTCGAGGCCGCCTACCTCGATTGCGGGACGTCCGGCGGCCCGGCGGGGGCGGAACTCGGGTTCTCGCTGATGATCGGCGGCCCCGCGGCGGCATACGAGGCGATGGTCCCCGTCTTCGACGCCGTCGCGACCGGGCCGGAGGGCCACGCCCACATGGGTCCCCAGGGCGCGGGCCACTACGTCAAGATGGTCCACAACGGCGTCGAGTACGCCCTCATGCAGGCCTACGGCGAGGGGTTCGAACTCCTCACCGAGGGCCGTTATGACCTCGACGCGGAGTCGATCGCCCGCACGTGGAACAACGGCGCGGTGATCCGGTCGTGGCTGCTCGAGCTCTGCGAGGAGGCCTTCCGCGAGGAGGGCAACGACCTCGGCGATGTCGACGACCACGTGGCCGGCGGTTCGACGGGGGCCTGGACCGTCCGGGAGGCCCTCGAACAGGAGGTCGCCGTCCCGATCATCTACGAGGCGCTGGGCGAGCGCTTCGACTCCCGCGTCGAGGACGGGAAGTTCTCGCGGCGACTCGCCAACCGGCTCCGGTACGGGTTCGGCCGCCACGAGGTCAGACGGCGGGACTGATCGCCGGCGCTCCGATCGCGGCGAGTGGGGCCGCCGGGGCAAGTATTGCCGTAACTCACAGTTATAGATGCGTTGGGAGGTATGCGTGACGTACATGAACAACGAGGAGCAGTTGGGCTTCGGCACGCGGTGTCTCCACGTCGGGCAGGGCCCCGACCCGGCGACGGGGGCCGCCGCGCCGCCGATCTACCAGACGTCGTCCTACGAGTTCCCGGACGCCGACACCGCGGCCGCCCGCTACGCCCTCGAGGACGAGGGCAACGTCTACTCGCGCATCTCGAACCCGACCGTCCGGGCGCTGGAACGGCGGTTGGCCTCCATAGAGGGCGGCGTCGACGCGCTCGCGACCGCCTCCGGGATGGCCGCGCTGGACGCGGCGACGCTCGTTCTCGCGTCGGCCGGCGACAACGTCGTCTGCGCCGCCTCGGTGTACGGCGGTACCCACGCGTACCTCTCGCACACCGCTTCCCGCCGCGGGATCGAGGTCCGGTTCGTCGACACGCTCGACCCGGCGGCGTACGCCGAGGCGATCGACGAGGACACCGCATACGTCCACTGCGAGACGATCGCCAACCCGGCGCTCGTGACGCCGCCCCTCGAGGCGATCGCCGACGTCGCCCACGAGCGGAACACGCCGCTTTTTATCGACAACACCTTCGGCACGCCGGCGCTGTGTCGGCCGTTCGAACACGGCGCCGACATCGTCTGGGAGTCGACGACGAAGTGGATCCACGGGTCGGGGACGACGCTCGGCGGCGTCCTCGTCGGCGACGGCTCCTTTCCGTTCGACGCACACCCCGAGAAGTACCCCGAGATCGCGGCCCCGAACCCCGCCTTCGACGGCGTCACGTTCACCGAACGCTTCGGCGACCGGGCGCTCGTCGCCGCCGCCCGCCAGCGCGGGGCCCGGAGCCTCGGCGACCAACAGTCGCCGTTCGACGCCTGGGTGACGATGCAGGGCGTCGAGACGCTGCCCCTGCGGATGGAGCGACACTGCGAGAACGCGATGGCGGTCGCCGAACACCTCGTCGAGCATCCGGCCGTCTCCCGGGTCGATTACCCCGGCCTCGGGACCCACGAGACCCACGACCTCGCCTCGACGTACCTCGAGGGCGGCTACGGGGGCATGATCGCCTTCGGGCTCGAGGGCGGGTACGACGCCGCCAAGCGGCTCTGTGAGGACACCGAGATCGCGACGTTTCTCGCCAACATCGGCGACGCGCGGACGCTCGTCGTCCACCCCGCCTCGACGACCCACGCGCAGTTGAGCGAGGCCGAACAGCGTGCCGCCGGCGTCGCACCGGAGACGGTCCGGCTGTCGGTCGGCATCGAGGACATCGAGGACGTGCTCGCCGATCTCGATGAGGCCCTATGACGGCGAGAGCCCTCCCGAAGTGGGGTGTGACGCCGTGACCGACGGCCCCGAGACCGTCTCGCTCGGCGAGTTCACCTTCGAGTGCGGGGAGTCGATCCCCGAGTTGGAGATCGCCTACGAGACCTACGGCGAGTTCACCGGGGACAACGCCGTGTTGGTCTGTCACGCGCTCACCGGAAGCGCCCACGTCGCCGGCGGCCGCCGCCGGACCGACACGGCGGGACAGGCCCACGCGTGGTGGGACGACATCGTCGGCCCCGGCAAAGCGGTCGATACGACCGAGTACTACGTCGTCTGTGCGAACGTCCCCGGGTCGTGTTACGGCTCCTCGGGGCCGCCCTCGGAGAACCCCGAGACCGGCGAGCCGTGGGGTACGGCGTTCCCGGCCGTCACCGTCGCCGACTGGACGCGGGCACAGCGGCGGCTCCTCGATCACCTCGGCGTCCCGCACCTCCACGCCGTCATCGGCGGCTCCGTCGGCGGGATGAACGTCCTGGAGTGGGCCAAGCGACACCCCGATCACGCCGACCGCGTGATCGCCATCGCCGCGGCGGCGCGGCTCGACCCCCAGTGTCTCGCGCTCGACGCCATCGCACAGCGGGCGATCACCACGGACGAACACTGGTCCGGCGGGGACTACTACGGCGACGAGCCGCCGACCGAGGGGCTCGCGCTCGCCCGCCAGATCGGACACGTGATGTACCTCTCGAAGTCGTCGATGGCCGACAAGTTCGGCCGGCGCTCCGCCGGCATCGACGCCGGGCGCAACACCTTCGAGATGGACCCCGCGGCCGGGTTCTTCCCGTACCGGGAGGTCGAGTCGTACCTCGATTACCAAGGCGAGAAGTTCGCGACCCGCTTCGACGCCAACGCGTACCTCTATCTGACGCGGGCGATGGACAACTACGACCTCGCCTCGGGGTACGAGGACGACACCGACGCCCTGGCGGCGTTCGACGGCGAGGCGCTGTTGCTCTCGTTCACCGGCGATTGGCACTTCACCGTCGCCCAATCCGAGGCCCTCGCGGAGGCGTTCAGGGCCACCGACACCGACACGGCCCACCACGTCGTCGACTCCGATCACGGCCACGACGCCTTCCTCGTCGAACCCGACCGGGTCGGGCCGCCGGTGGCCGACTTCCTCGGGGCCGGCGTCGACGGGAAAGCCGTCACGGACACCGCCGACACCGCCGACGCCGACGAGTTCGCGCCCGTCCATACGAGCCTCTTTTCGGAGTGAACCTCCCCGGCCTCGCCGCCCGCGTCAGTACCCCTCGACCAGCCGTTTCAGCTGCTCGGGCGGCACTGCGCCGCGGGCCGCGTGCTCGCCGTGGGTGAACGTCGGCACGCCCGTAACGCCCTCCTCGTGGGCGCTCTCGAAGCGCTCGCGCATCCGCTCGCGCAACGCCTCGTCGCCGAGCGCCGTCCGGACCGCCGCGGCGTCGACGCCGACCGCGGACGCGACGTCGACGAGGACCTCCTCGTCGCCGATGTCGCGCCCCTCGGCCCAGAGCGCCTCGAACACCGCCTCGTCGAACGCCAGCCACGTCTCGTAGTCGTGGGTCTCGCGAACGTGGACCGAAACGATCTGCGCCGGGAGCGAATCGACGTCCGCGGCGATCGATTGGGCCATCTCGACGTCGTATTTCTCCGCCAAGCGCTCGACGTTCTGTCTGGCCTGCTCGAAGTACGCCTCGTCCTTTCCGTCCTCGACGGAGTGATCGATTTTCCCGTCGGCCGTGCGCTTCTGGGACCGGAGGTCGAAGGGCCGCCAGTCGATCCGGAGCGACTCGCTTCGCTCCGTCTGGTAGCGCGCCAGCGACTCCCGCCCGAGATAACAGAACGGGCAGACGTAGTCCGAGTACACCGTGATCGACGACTCATGTTCGCTCATGGGCGCCCCTACGTCGCCGCGGTACAAAACCGTGTTTCACTCGCTCGGACCCGACCCAGTCCCGACGACGGTTCGTGTGCGACGCCTCCCGCCGGCGCGATCAGGCGACCTCGCCGTCGCCCTCGCGTTCGGGTTCGGGTTCCGGTTCCGGCGTCCCTCCGGTTTCGGCGTCCTCGCGGCTCCGATCGGCGGCGAGTTCGCGGTCGATGTCGTCCTCAAACGACGACACCGCCTCCACGGTCAGGACGCTCCCGCCGCCCGGATCGACGACCATCACTTCCTCGCCCTCCTCGATGTCGCCGTCCATCGTCCGGGCCTGATAGTACGGGTTGAACCCCCCGCCCTCGAGTTTTATTTCGCCGTCGTCGCCGGTGATGCGCTGCGTGACGCGTCCGGTCTTGCCGCGCAGCGACGCCGAGTCGCTCGTCTGACCGCTCCCCTTGCCGCCGTAGAAATCGAACTGCCGATAGCCGTACAGCGCCGCCCCGCCGGCGACGAGGACGATCGCCGCAAGCACCAACGGCAGCGCCGCCCCCGGGATGAGCCCGCCCAAAAACAGGCCGACGATCCCCGCCGCGAGCAGCGCAACGCCGACGACGATGAAGTGCGCGCCGGGGGCGAACGCCTCCATGATCACGAGCGCCGCCCCGACGAGAACGAGAAAGAACGGCACCGATAACCCGAACAGTTCGGCCATACCTCTTGTAGGACGTCGCGGTGGTTAACGCTTCGCCCGGCGAGCGTCGAGACCGTCCGCCGGGGGCCGATCGTCCCGGCCCCGCCCCCGGCCTCGGGTTATCCGACGAGGAGCCGGGAGACGACAAAAAGCGTGAACGCGACGCCCAACAGGACGAACACGGTGTTTTCGAGCGACGGATCGCCGGGTTCGATCGGCTCCGCGTTCGATTGCTCGCTCTCGGCGTCGGCCGCCGCCTGCGCCTCGCGCTCCTCGATGTCCTCGAGCGTGAACTGCCACTCCCGGGCGTCGGCTCCGCCCGCCTGCGGCTCTCCGTCGGTCCCGTCGCGGCCGTCCTTCGGGGACCCGTCGGCTCTGTCGGTCATGCGGGCAGTAGCCGGGACGCGCTCAAACCGTTGGCGGTCACCGGACCCTCGTTCCCGGTTCGGCGCCCCCGTGTGTCGTCAACAGGTCCGCCTCCTCGCCGGCCGCGAGCAGCATGCCGTCGGACTCGACGCCGAACAGCTCCGTCTTCTCGAGGTTCGCGACGACGACGATTCGGGTCCCGGGCAGCGAGTCGAGGTCGTGGAGCCGTTTGATCCCGGCGACGATCTGGCGGCGCTCGACGCCGACATCCACCTCCAGTTTCGCGAGGTCGTCGGCGCCCTCGATCGGCTCCGCCGAGCGGATCTCCCCGATCCGCACGTCGAGCTCCTCGAACGTCTCGAAGCTCACCCGCTCGTCGGCGATCGGTTCGAGCGCCGACCCGTCGTCCGCGTCCTCGTCCGCGGCTCCGCGTCCGTCCTTTCCTCCGTTCTCGCTCCCGTCGGAGCCCTCCGCCGGCGCTTCGGCGTCGCCCTCGGCCGCCTCGATGCGGGCCTCGAGCTGTCGGTTGAGCGCCTCGATCTCGTCGTCCTCCAGGCGGTCGAACAGCTCGCTCGGCTCGCCGAACGCCTCGGGCGGCGCCGAAAGCGCCGCCTCGAGCGTGGCCTCGTGGACGCTTCCGTCCTCGCCTAGCTGTGACCACAGCGTTTCGGCCTTCTCCGGTAACACCGGCTCCATGAGCACGGCGATCGCCTTCGAGAGCTGCACGCAGTCGCGGATGACCCGCGCCGCCCGCTTTGGGTCGTCGTCCGTGAGCTTCCAGGGCTCGTGCCGCTGGATGTACTCGTTGCCGAACGACGCTAGTTCGACCGGCGCCCGCCCGAGCCCCCGGACCCGGTAGTCGTTGACCGCCGTCCGAAAGTCCGCCATCGCCGCCTCGATCTCGCCTTCGACCTCGTCGCTCACCGCGGCCTCCGGCGTTCCCCCGTAGTTGCGCTCGGCGAACAACAGCGACCGGTACAGGAAGTTCCCGAGCGTGCCGACGAGTTCGCTGTTGACCCGCTCGCCGAGGCGGTCCCACGAGAAGTTCACGTCGGCCGTGAACTCGCTGCCCGTGACGATGTGGTACCGGTACAGATCCGGGTGTAGCCCCGACTCGACGTAGTCGTCGGCCCAGACCGCCCGGTCCCGCGAGGTCGAAAACGCCTCGCCGGCGAGGTTGACGAAGCCGCAGGCGAGTATCGCCCTGGGCTCGTTGAACCCCGCACCGCGGAGCATCGCCGGCCAAAACACCGCGTGGTGCTGGATGATGTCGTGACCGATGAGGTGGACGATCTCGCCGCCCTCCGGGGCCGACGCGGTCGGCTCGGCGCGGTCCCGCCAGACGGCCTCCCAGTCGTACTCCTCGGCCCCGACGCGCTCGGAGTACTGCTTCGTCGAGGAGACGTACTCGATCGGCGCGTCGACCCAGACGTACAACACGAGCTCCTCCTCGCCGTCGTCCTCCGCGGGGTAGTCGACCCCCCAGTCCATGTCGCGGGTGATACACAGGTCCTTGAGTTCGCCCTCGATCCACTCCCTGGGCTGGTTTTTCGCGTTCTCCGTGCCCTCAAGGCGGTCGATAAAGCCCGCGAGGTACTCCTGGAAGTCCGCCAGCCTGAGGAACTTGTGCCTGCGCGTCCGGTATTCGGCGGGGTTGCCGGTGATCGTCGAAACGGGGTCCTCGATCTCGCCGGGCTCGAGGTGTCTCTGACAGCCCTCGTCGCACTCGTCGCCGCGGGCCCGCTCGCCGCAGTACGGACAGGTCCCCTCGACGAACCGATCGGGGAGCGGCTGGCCGGCCTCGGCGTCCCACGCCACCTCGATCTCCTTTTCGACGACGTGATCGCCGTCGATCCACTCCCGGACGAACGACCGGGTCATCTCCGTGTTCGTCGCGTCGTGGGTGTGCCCATAGTTGTCGAACTCCACGTTGAACTCCGGGAACGTCTCCTCGTACTGCTCGTGGTACTCCGAGGCGAACGTCTCGGGGTCGACGCCCGCTTCGGCGGCGTTGACCGCGATCGGCGTCCCGTGCATGTCCGACCCGCAGACGAACGCGACCGACTGGCCGAGCCGTTCGAGCGCCCGCGAGTAGGCGTCGCCGCTGACGTACGTCCGGAGGTGTCCGACGTGGAGGTCGCCGTTGGCGTACGGCAACCCGCAGGTGACCACCGCCGGGGACTCCGTCGGGAACTCCTCGTGCATACACGACAGCCCGGGCCAGGGCGGTAAAACACTCCCGCTCTCGGAGCGTCCGATCGCCCGGAGGACCCCGCCGGCGTCGGTATCGAGCGAAATAATCGTGCGTGCGTTCTATACGCACCCCTCCGTAGCCGAACCGACCGATGAGCCTGCGACGCGGCATCGAGGCGATCCGACGGCGGCGAAAGGAGTTCGTCGTGTTCAACGCCGACCCCGACGACCCGATCGTCGACGACCTCGCGTCGTACTTCGCGGCCCAGAACGTGCGCGTCGGCGCTGCCTCGACCGCCTCCGGCGCTCCCGAGATCGCCGCCCTCAGCGACGCCGAGACCGTACTCGAAACCGTCGCCGTTCCGACGCTTCGGGAACTGGTCGGGGGAGCGCCGACCGAGCCCGACGGCGTCGGGGTCGACGACGCGGCGTACGAGCCCGTCCTCGAGCACCTCAAGGAGACCACGTTCACCTCCTACGACCGCGAGCAGCTCTTCTATGCGTCCCGCGAGATCGAAGACCGAGCCAGACGCGTCGGGACCGGGACGAGTCGGCCCGCCTCGCACAGCGGCTCAGCGCCATGAGCGACGAGTTCCACGAGCGGGTGAGCGTGTTCAAACTGGCGGCCGACGAGAGCGCCGAGCTGGCCGAAGAGACCTAACCCGGTCGGCGCGCCCGTCTCGCGGTCTCGATCCGGGTGCGAGGACGGTTCGGCGCCCGCCGCCGGTCACCGGACCGAATCCAACAGGAGCTTCTGTTCTTTCCGCTTGACCTCGTGTTGGACGTCGCGCACCGCGTCGATGTTCGCCGAGATCGAGGAGACGCCCTCGTTGACCAGAAACCGGACCATCTCCGGTTTCGATCCCGCCTGCCCGCAGATGCTCGTCGCGATGTCGTGCTCCCGGCAGGTCTCGATGGTGTTGCCGATGAGCCGGAGGACGGCCGGGTGCAGCTCGTCGAACCGATCGGCGACGTGCTCGTTGTTCCGGTCGATCGCGAGGGTGTACTGCGTGAGGTCGTTCGTCCCGAAGGAGGCGAAGTCGATCCCGGTCTCGGCCAGTTCCTCGACCGAGAGCGCCGCCGCGGGCGTCTCGATCATGACGCCCCACGAGCGCGTCTCTGGATCGACCCCCGCCGACTCGAGGAGCTCCCGCGCCCGGAGGACGTCCTCGGCGTCGTTGACCAGCGGGAACATGACCTCGACGTTGTCGTAGCCCATCTCGAAGAGCCGCCTGAACGCCTCGAGTTCGTGCCCGAACAGCGCCGGCCGATCGAGGCTCCGGCGGATCCCCCGGTACCCCAACATCGGGTTGTGCTCGTGGGGCTCGTTCTCGCCGCCCTCCATCTGTCTGAACTCGTCGGTCGGGGCGTCGAGGGTCCGAACGCGGACGGGCCGGGGGTAAAACGCGTCCGCGACCCCGCGGACGCCGTCGACGATCTCGTCGACGTAGGCGTCCTCGCCGTGGTCCTCGATGTACCGCTCCGGGGTCTTGTTCGTCGAGAGGATCATGTGCTCCATCCGGAGCAGCCCGACGCCGTCGGCACCGGTCGCTGCGGCGCGCTCGGCGGCCTCCGGGATGGAGACGTTGACCTTCACCTCCGTCGCGGTCATCGGCTTGACCGGGCTCTCCGGGCGGACGTCATCGACGGAATCGGTCTGGGCGTCGGCCTCGACGGCCCCCTCGGTGACGCGTCCCTTCTCGCCGTCGATGGTGACGACCTGCCCGTCCTCGAGCGTTTCCGTGGCGGTCCCGGCACCGATGACGGCCGGCGCGCCGAGCTCGCGGGCGACGATCGCCGCGTGGCTCGTCATCCCGCCCTCGTCGGTGATGATCCCGCTCGCGCGCTTCATCGCCGGCACCATGTCCGGCGTCGTCATCTCGGTAACGATGATGTCCCCCTCGCTGACCTTGTCGAGTTGATCGAGCTTGCGGACGATCCGCACCGGCCCGGAGGCGATCCCGGGGGAGGCCCCGAGCCCGTTCAGGATCACGTCGCCGTCGCCGTCCCCGGCGCCGTCCGAGCCCTCCCCGTCGGCCGCGCCCTCGTCGATCGTCGTGATCGGCCGCGACTGCAGCATGTAGATGTCGTCGCCGACGATCGCCCACTCGATGTCCTGTGGGCTCTCGTAGTGCGTCTCGGCCCGCTCGCCGAGTCCGACGAGCCGCCCGAGTTCCGCCTCGTCGAGGACCTGCGCGTTCCGTCTGTCTTCCGGGACCTCCAGTTCGACGGTCTCGCCTGTCTCCTCGTCTTTCGACATCATGAGCTTCTTTTCGGCGATCGTCGTCGACACCACGTCGCCGGTCTCGCGGTCGATGACGTAGTTGTCCGGCGACACGGACCCGGAGACGACGGCCTCCCCGAGCCCCCAGGCGGCCTCGACGATGAGCTTCGGTTCGCCGCTCGAGGGGTGGGAGGTGAACATCACGCCGGACTTATCGGCCGCGACCATCCGCTGGACGACGACGGCGATGTCGACGATGTCGTGGGCGAAGCCCTGCTCGTTGCGGTAGTAGATCGCCCGCTGGGTGAAAAGCGACGCCCAGCACTGCTTGATGCGCTCGATGAGGCTCTCGCGCGTGATGTTGAGAAACGTCTCCTGTTGGCCGGCGAAGGAGGCGTCCGGGAGGTCCTCGGCCGTCGCCGAGGACCGGACCGCGACGAACGCCGTCCCGTCGTCGAGGCTATCGTACGCCGCGAGGACGTCCGAGCGGACGTCCTCGGGCATCTCGGTCCCGAGAATGAGCTCCTCGGCTCTCGACTCCGCCTCGGCGAGGGCGGCGGAGTCGTCGGAGTCGACGTCGACGGCGTCGAACAGCTCCTCGTCGATGCCGGTCCCCTCGATGAACCGGCGGTACGTCTGTGCGGTCACGACGAACCCGGGCGGGACCGGCAGCCCCGCGGCGGTCATCTCGCCGAGAGATGCCCCTTTTCCGCCGACCATCCCGATGTCGCTGGATCCGATCTCGTCGAGCCAGAGTACGGGTTTGCCGGAACTCTCAGTCCCGTGTGCTGTCATTGCGCTTCGTTTCAGCGCCCCCTAACTTAGACCATTCGTTCGGCGCGAGCGGACGGCCGCCGCCCTCGGGGGTGCTCCGACGACCGATCAGACCTCGATGATCCCGTCCGAACCGCGGTCGGGCACCGCGATCGTCCCGTCGAGCGCCGTCACCGCGGTCCCGCCGACGGACACGGGGTCCGACCGGGCGCGGACCCGGACCCGCCCGGGGCGCTCGAGGAAATGCCCCTGTTCGAGGACCATCTCCGCGGGCAACCCGCCGTCGAACGCCTCGAACGCGCGGAGGTACGCGCCGACCGCCCCCGACGCGGTCCCCGTCACCGGGTCCTCCTCGATGCCGATCCCGGGCGCGAACATCCGCCCGTGGGCGGTCGCGTCCTCCCCGAGCGTATCGAAGGTGAACGCGTAGACGCCGGCGACGCCCAACGAATCGGTCAACGCAGTAAGGGCCTCCGGGTCCGGGCTCGCACCCGAGAGGGCGCTGAGGAAGTTCACCGGCACGACGAGAAACCCGAGCCCGGTCGAGGCGGTCGCGAGCGGCAGATCGGCGCCGATATCGGCGAGCGTCGCCGGGTCGACGCCGAGCGCCGACGCGACCCGTTCGTAGCCCGGATCGACCTCCTCGGTTTCGGCGACGTCGCCCGCCAGCCAGACGGTATCGCCGTCGAGTTCGAGTTCCGACACGCCGGCGTTCGTCTCCACGGTGTGCGCCCCCGCCTCCAGGCGGCCCTCCTCGGCCAGCCAGGCGTGTGCCGCGACGGTCGCGTGCCCGCACAGCTTGACCTCCTCGGTCGGCGTGAAGTAGCGGAGCCGGCGATCGGCCGCCTCGCTCGGCAACAGAAACGCCGTCTCCGAGGCGCGTAGCTCCCCGGCGATCGCCCGCATCTGTTCGTCGCTCAACCCCTCGGCGTCCGGAACGACACCGGCCGCGTTCCCCGAGAGCGGTTCGGCACTGAACGCGTCGACGAGCAGGGCGCGTCGGGTCTCCATGCGGAGGCGTTCGTCCGAGGGGATATTAAACGGGCGGCGTCGGTGCGATCCCCGCCAGCACCCGCGCTGTGATCTCCCCGCGCCGTGATCGGTCCGCTCTATCCGGTTCTACCGGCGGAACTGGCCGATTGCTTCGGGGCTTGACCCCGAGGCGATTCACCAGTACGCCTCGTGGACGGCCCGCCCCGCCGCGTTCGAGACCGGCCCGACGACCGCACAATCGAGGATCTCGTCGGCCCGGGTCGCGGGCTCGCGGCCGGTGAACTCGACGACCTCCCCGGCGCTGACGCTGTAGACGATCCGGCCGAGCCCGGCGTACCGGATCCCGCCGCTGCACATCGGACACGGCTCCGTGCTCGTGTACATCACCGACTCGGCGCGGGCCGCCGCGTCGAGTTCGCGCCTGGCCCGGTAGGCGAGGTGTAACTCCGGGTGTCGCCGGATGTCGTCCTCGGTGACGACCCGGTTCGACTCGCGCATGACGATCTCGTCGTCCCGAACGAGGACGGACCCGAACGGTCGATCCCCGCGGTCGGCGGCGTCGCCGGCGAGTTCGATGGCCTCGGCCATGTGCGATTCGTGATCGAACGTCTCGAACTCGGACATACCCGAACGCTCGGGTGACCGGCGTATAGACGTTCCGACCGGTCGGGGCGGGGCTCAGTCGTCGGCCGGCGCGGGCTCCTCGGCGCCGACCGCGCTCGGGTCCCGGATCCAGAGGTCCCCGAAGAGGTCGTCCTGTTCGAGCCTGATCCGCCCGCGGTGGGCCAAGAACAACAGCCCGAGGAACGTGTTGACCGCCGTCCCGCCGGCGGTTTCGATCTCCGCGAACAGCACCTCCTCGCGGCCCTCGTCGTACTGCCGCTGCACCCGGCGGTAGACGTCGTTGATGACGTCCTCCATGTGCTCGTCGTGGGTGCGGCCGGTCACCTCCTCGGCCGTCGGCTCGTCGTCCATCCGGAACTCGTCGGTCCCGTGGTAATCGAGCGTCTGCGTCCCGCGCGCGAACCCCGAGGGCGACTCCGAGGTGTCGTACTCCCTGGAGGACTTCCACCAGGTGTCGCGCTCTCTCTCCCGGAGGTCCCTGACCAGTTCGTCGAGCGTCTCGGGCATCCCCCGGGCGCGCTTTCGGTCGATCCGGCGATCGATCTCGTCCTCCAGTCGCGCGAACGGGTCCGCCTCCGCGGCCGGGTCCGCTGGTCGCCGTCCGCCCCCGCCCGGGGCGTCCCACGGCTCGGGCTCCGGCCCCGGACCCGCGCCCGGTTCGGCCTCCTCGTCGGGGTCGTTCCACATCGCGTCGCTTTTCATCCGCAACAGCACCGACGCATAAAACAGCGCCCTGCCGCCGGTCCGGAGGTCGGCCTCGTCGAGCCGATTGAGGAACTTGTCGGTGACGGTCACCACGTCGATATCCCACGGGTCGATCTCGCCGTCCTCGGCGAGTTGGACGAGTAACTCGACCGGCTCGAGTTCCTCGTCGTCAGCCTCCCGGAGATCGGAGACGTCGAACGACGAGAGCACGCCCTCGGCCGACGGAACGGGCCCCTCCGCGCGTTCGCTTTCGTCCCCGTCGGCCTCCCGGTCGCTCTCGTGGCCCGCGATGTTCAGGGGGATCTCTTCGGTCGCGTCCTCGCCGTCGCCGGCCGATCCGTCGGCCCCCTCAGTCATCGGCCGGCACCCCCTCCGCGGACAGATCGATCCCCGTCACCGCCGAGACGTTGTCGTCCTGCATCATGACCCCGATTGCCCGCTCGGAGCGCTCGAGCAGGGCCGCGCGGTGCGAGACGACGACGAACTGCGCGTCGCCGGCCAGCTCCTCGACCATCTCGCCGACCATCTCGGCGTTGGCGGCGTCGAGGAACGCGTCGATCTCGTCGAGCGCGTAAAACGGAGCCGGGTTGTACCGCTGGATGGCGAAAATGAAGGCGAGCGCGGTCAGGGACTTCTCGCCGCCGGACATCGCGTCGAGCCGCTGGACCGGCTTGTCGCCCGGCTGGGCCTTCATCGTGAGCCCGCCGTCGAAGGGGTCTTCTGGGTCCTCGAGGACGAGTTCGCCGCTGCCGTCCGAGAGCCGCGCGAAGATGTCCCGGAACTGCTCGTTGATGCCATCGTAGGCGTCCATGAACGTCTCGCGTTTGCGCGATTCGTACCGATCGATGCGCTCTTTGATCTCGTCGGCCTCCTTGACGAGCGTCTCCCGCTTCCCTTCGAGCTCGGAGAGATCGGATTCGACCTCGTCGTACTCCTCGATCGCGAGCATGTTGACCGGTTCGAGCGCCGACATCTCGCCTTCGAGCCGCGAGATCTCGCTGCGGACCGTCCCGTGGTCCGGGATCTCCTCGGGGTCGTACTCGCCGACCTGCGATCCGAGCTCCTCGACCTCCCACTCGAGGCGGTTCGCCTCGCCTTCGAGCTCCTTGAGGGCCGACTCGACGCCGGCGACGGCCTCCTTCTGTTCGTCCCGCGCCGACTTCGCGTCCGCGAGTTCGTTCTTCAACGCCCCGCGGTCCTCCTTGAGGTCCGCCAGTTCGTCTTCGAGTTCGGCGACGGCCGCCTCCTTTTCGGCCAGCCGCTCGCGCTCGGCGTCGATCTCCTCGTCGAGCTCGGCGACGCGCGTTTCGGCCTCGGCCTTCCGGTTTTGGGCCGTCTCGATCTCGTCGTGGAACTCCTCGATGGCCTCCTCGGCGTACTGCTTTTCGAGTTCGAGCTCGTTGCGCTCCCCGTCGATGTCGCTCATCCGCTCTTCGAGGTCGGCGATCTCGCCGCGGATCGCCTCGGCTCGCTCCGTGAGCTCCGGGATCTCTGAGTCGGCGATCTCGGCCTCCAGCTCCTCGATGTCGCCCTCGACGGCGGCGATCTCGTCGTCCGTTTCGTTGATCTCCGCCTCGATCGACTCCATGCGCTCGGCGACCGACTCGCGTTCGTCCTCGATGTCTGCGAGCTCCGAGTTGAGCCGTTCGATCCGCTCGTCGGCGTCCTCGCGGTCGCCCTCGAGCGATTCGATGTCGGCCCGGATGTCCCGGACCTGTTCGGTCGCCTCGGTCTGGCGGTCCCGGGCGTCCTCGAGGCGCGATTCGACGTCCCGCAGCTCCTCGCGGACCGACCGCTTTCGCTCCTGGAGCTCCGTGATGCGCTCGGCGACCCGCTGTAGCCGACCCTTCCCGCTTTTCCTAAAGGCGTACCGCGATCCCGAACTCGAGCCGCCGGTCATCGCGCCCGACTTCTCGACGAGGTCGCCCTCGAGCGTGACGAGGCGGTACTCGCCCATCAGCTCCCGGGCGGTGTCCATGTCATCGACGACGAGCGTGTCGCCGACGACGTACGAGAACACCCCGCTGTACCGGCGGTCGAACTCGATGAGGTCGTAGGCGAACCCGACGACCCCCGGTCGGTCCGGCGCCGAGGGCAGCGAGCGCTCGTGCATCTCCGTCATCGGGAGGAACGTCGCCCGCCCGGCGTTGCGCGACTTCAGGTGTTCGATACACCGATCGCCGACGCCGTCGTCGTCGACGACGACGTTCGCGAGCCGACCGCCCGCGGCCGTCTCACACGCCGTCGCGTACCCCGAGTCGACGCCGCCGAGCTGTCCGACCGTCCCGTGGACCCCCTCGAACCCCGCGTTCAGAACCGTCGTCACCGCCCGCCCGTAGGAGGCGTCGCCGCTCTCGTCGGCCCGCGCCTCGAGTTCGGCGTACTCCTGTTGTCGCTCCGAGAGCTCGTCATCGAGTGATTCGAGATCGTCCTGCAGTTCGCTCTTTTCGGCTTTCAGGTCCTCGACGACCTCGGTGATCGTCTCGCGGTTCGTCTCCGCTTTCTCGAGTTCGTTCCGGAGATCCGACAGCTCCGCGTCGATCCGCGGGAGCTCGTTTTCGGCCGCCTCGATCTCCGAGCGCTTCTCGCGTTCGGCCTTGCTGCGGCGGCGCGACTCGTCGAGCAGCCGGTCCTGTTTGCGCTGTAGCTCGTTTCGCTCGTCTTTGAGCTCCTGGACGGCCTCGCGGCGCTCCTCCAGTTCCGTTCGGACCGTCTCGTACTCGCTGTCGACCGCCTCGATCTCCTCTTCGAGCGACTCGAGGTCAGCCTCGCGCTCGGAGACGTCAGCCTTCAGCGAGGATTTTTCGACCTTGAGGCTGCGGATATCCGCCTCGAGGTCCTCGATCGTCTCCTGTTTGCGGTCGACCTGGACGAACGCCTGGCGGCGCTTGGACTCGGCGTCCTCGATGCGCTCGGTCTCGGTCTCGATCCGGCCTTCGAGCCGCGAGATCTCGCCTTTGATCCCCTCGATTTCGCGTTTGATCTCGAGCTGTTCGTCCTCGCCCTTCCGCTCGATCTCGGCGTTGAGATCCGCCAGGTCCTCCTCGAGGCGCGTGACCCGCCCCTGGCGCTCGTCGAGCTCCCGCCGCGTTTTTTCTACCCGCTCGCGTTTCGCCTCGATCTCCGCTTCGGTCGCCTCGAGTTCCGCCCGCTTGTCCTCGAGTTCGGCGGCCTTCAGGTAGCCCTCGTACTCCGCCTTCTCGTCCTGTAGGTCCCTGTACTCCAAGGCGGCCTCCCGCTCCGCCTCGAGTCGGTCGAGCCGGTCGCGCTTTTCGTCGATGCGGAGTTCGGCCTCGTCGACGCGCTCTCTGACCGTTTCGAGCTCCTCGAAGGCGTCGGCCTTCTTCGCGTCGAACTGCGCGACGCCGGCGATCTCGTCGATGATCTCCCGGCGGGCCCCGGCCGTCATCGTGATGATCTCGGTCACGTCGCCCTGCATCACGACGTTGTACCCCTCCGGGGTGACGCCCGCCTGCGCGAGCAGGTCCTGGATGTCCGAGAGGTTGACCGACCGGCCGTTGAGATAATAGTACGAGTAGTAGGTGTCCTCGTCGGTCTGTTTGACCCGCCGCCGGATCGACACCTCGTCGGTGTCGCCGACCTTCTCCGAGCCGGCCGCCGAGACGATCTGCTGGCGCGACAACGTCCTGTCGGCGTTGTCGAGGATCACCTCGACTGAGGCCTCCCGCTCGCCGGTGAACCCGTCGGTCTCGTCCTCGTGGCCGGGGTTGTAGATGAGATCGGTCAGCTTCTCGGCCCGGATCCCGGAGGTCCGGGCGAGCCCGAGCGCGAACAGGACCGAGTCGATGATGTTCGACTTTCCCGACCCGTTCGGCCCGCTCACCGTGGTGAAATCCTTGTACAGCGGGATACGGGTCTTTCGCCCGAAGCTCTTGAAATCGTCGAGGACGAGCTCTTTGATGTGCATAGCGCGGGCGTCAGGCGACGATGATGTCGTCGCCGGACTCCGATTCGGACTCCGCGTCCTCCCCGGAGCCGTCGGTCGCCGTCTCCCCTCCGTCCGTCGGTTCGGTTCCCGCCCCGGCCCCCTCCGGCGCGCCCGCTTCGTTCGATCCGGCCTCGCCGGGCCGGCGACGCTCGAAGACGTCGAGTTCGACGCCCGTCTCGTCCTCGATGGCCGCCAGTCGCTCTTTGGTCTCGACGAGTTCGTCGGTCAGCCCCTCGATCGTCGCCTCGAGCTCGCGGACCTTCGCCTCCAGTTTCTCCACTCGGTTCCCGGACATACAGCCGGGTGGGTCCCCCGAACGTATAAATGTGCGTCAGACGTTGCCACTGCGTCCCGCCCCCGGCGCGTCCCGGCTGCGCTCTCGGCGCCCGCTGTCGTCAGGCTAAAGACTCCGCGCGAAAAGCACACGGCAATGACCGCACAGACCGCAGAGCAACGAGACCGCACGGCCGTCATCGGCCTGGAGGTCCACGTCCAACTCGAAACGGCGACGAAGATCTTCTGCGGCTGCTCGACCGACGCCGACCCCGACGAGGACCCGAACACCCGGACCTGTCCGGTCTGTCTCGGCCTCCCCGGCGCGCTGCCGGTGTTGAACGAGGGGGCCGTCGAGGCCGCCGTCAGGATCGGCAAGGCGCTCGGCTCGGAGATCCCCGAGGAGACCCGCTTTCACCGGAAGAACTACTACTACCCGGACCTGCCGAAGAACTTCCAGATCACCCAGTACGACGCCCCGATCTGCGACGGCGGCGAGTTGGCCTTCAGCGTCGACGGCGAGCGCCGGACCGTCGGCATCGAGCGCGCGCACTTAGAGGAGGACCCGGGCAGCATCTCCCACGCCGGGGGGTCGATCGACACCGCGGAGTACACGCTCGTCGATTACAACCGCGCCGGGACGCCGCTCATGGAGATCGTCACCGAGCCGGACTTTCGCAGCGCCGCCGAAGCGCGGGCCTTTCTCGCGAAGCTCACGGAGGTCCTCGAGTACCTCGGCGTCTTCGACGTGACCCGCGACGGGAGCCTCCGGGTCGACGCGAACCTCTCGATCGTCGAGCGCGCCGCCGACGCCGACGCCGACGCCGAGATCGACGAGGCGGCCCTCGGGTCCGCGAACCGGACGGAAATAAAGAACATCTCCAGCCACAAGGGGGCCGAACAGGCGCTGGCCTACGAGGAGACGAGACAGCGAAACGCCATCGAGCGCGGCCGGGAGGTCGAACAGGAGACGCGCCACTGGGACGAGTCTCGCGGCATCACCGTCTCGATGCGATCGAAGGAGGCAGAGAAGGACTACCGGTACTTCCGCGAGGGCGACCTCCCGCCGCTTCGGGTGGCCGACTGGACCGAGCGGATCGAGATCCCCGAACTCCCGGACGCGAGACGCGAACGCTTCGGCGAGGAGTACGGGCTCGACGACGAGGCGGCCGCGAAGCTCACCTCGACGAAGCAGGTCGCCGACTTCTACGAGCGGCTCGCGGGATCGTTCGACCCCGAGACCGCGGCGACGTGGGTCGCCGACAACCTGCTCGGGGAGCTCAACTACCGGGACCTGGAGATCGCCGACGTCGAGGGTCGCCTCGGGGAGTTCGCGCGGCTCGTGGCGTTAGTCGACGACGACGAGATAACCGTCAAAAACGCCGAGGAGGTCGTCCTCCGACGGATGCTCGACGACGGGCTCGACCCCGATGAGATCATCGAGCGCGAGGACCTCGGCAAGACGGACGACGACGCCGTCGCGGCCGCCGTCGGCGACGCGATCGAGGAGAACCAGGAGGCGGTCGAGGACTACCACGCCGGCGAGGACGGGGCGCTCAACTTCCTCGTCGGACAGGTCATGCAGAAAACCGGCGGCAGCGCCGACCCCGGGACGGTCAACGAGCTCCTCCGGAAACGACTCGAGGGCTGATCGCCGGCACCGGTTCACCTCCTGTCTCGGTCCTCGGTTTCCGTTCTCGGTTCGGTTCGACCTCTCGGGCCCGCTCAGATCTCGCCGGCGTCTTCGGGGCCCGCCGCTTCGGCTTCGGGGCTTTCCGGCGCCGCCCCGGACCCGCCCGACGCCCCCGTTTGGGCCCGCGGATCGACGGACAAAAGCGCGGCGAGCAACAGCAGCCCGATCGCCTCGAGGGTCTTCGAGACCACCGAAAGCGTCACCCGACCGGCCTGGTTCGCGCCGGTGGCGATCCCGACCATCGGCTCGACGTAGTGCGTCCGGACCACGCTGACGACGCCGAGGTGCGCGCCGCCGCCGTCCGCGCCTGCGCCGTGCTCGTCCCCGCCGTGTTCGTGGCTGCTGTGTTCGTGGCCGCCACCATCGCCGCCGGTCGCGCCCTCTCCGACCGTCGCCCCGTCCTCGAGGGCGATCCCGTGTTCGAGGACGGTGTGCCACACGAGCCACCCGAGGACGTAGACCGACAGCATGCCGATCCCGAGCAGGTACGCGCGGCGGTGTCCGATCCGGCCGGCCGCCACCCCGGCGATGCCGACGAGTATCGCCCCGCCGGAGAGCACGAACAGCCACGGCTCCGGCTGTTCGAGCGCCCGGCCGGCCGCGAAGTACGCCCACAACAGCCCGGCCTCAGAGAGCTGTGCGAACTCGGCGCCCCCGACGATGAGGTGGATGACCGCGACGGCACCGACGACCTGCAGGGAGACGAACCGGAGCTTGCGGGCCGACGCTTCCTCCATGTCCGCGCTTGGGCGCGGGGTCAAAAGAGCATACCGGATCGCGACACGCCGCGTTGGACCGTCGCGACGACGCCGGCTCGCGCCCCCGGAGCCCCCCGCGATCCGGGCGGGCAGTGCGCGCGCAGTCGTGCGATTCGCCCCGGCTGACCGACGAAAGGTTAACAAACAGAGTCGGCGTAACTCCGGTAGCGTGGAACTCATCGTCACCGAAAAGGACAACGCCGCGCGCCGGATCGCCGAGATCCGCTCGGGCGACACCGCCTCGACGGAGCGACGCAACGGCGTCAACGTGTACCGCTGGGGCGACAAGCGCTGCGTCGGTCTCTCCGGGCACGTCGTCGGGGTCGACTTCCCCTCGGAGTACGCCGACTGGCGCGACGTGCAGCCGGCGGAACTCGTCGACGCGGAGATCGTCAAGACGCCCACACAACAGAACATCGTCCGGACGCTCAAAGGGCTGGCGCGGAGCGCCGACGCGGTGACGATCGCCACGGACTACGACCGCGAGGGCGAGCTGATCGGCAAGGAGGCCTACGAGCTGATCCGCGAGGAGACGGAGGCCCCGATCGATCGGGTCCGCTTCTCATCGATCACCGAAAACGAGGTCGCGAACGCCTTCGAGAACCCCGACGAGCTGGATTTCGATCTCGCGGCCGCTGGCGAGGCCAGACAGGTCATCGACCTGCTGTGGGGGGCGGCCCTCACCAGGTTCCTCTCGCTTTCGGCCGGACAGCTCGGCGAGGACTTCATCTCGGTGGGTCGGGTCCAATCGCCGACGCTGAAGCTCATCGTCGATCGGGAACGCGAGATACGGGCGTTCGATCCCGAGGACTACTGGGAGCTCTTCGCGGACGTCCGGAAGGACGACACCGCCTTCGAGGCCCAGTACTTCAGCCGCGAGGACGGCACCGAACAGGAGCGCGTCAAAGACGAGGCGGACGCCGAGGCGGCGTACGAGCGCCTCCGCGCCGCCGAAACGGCGACCGTCGAGTCGGTCGCGAGGCGCTCGCGGACGGACGACCCCCCGGAGCCGTTCGACACGACCCGGTACATCAGCGCCGCCGGCTCGGTGGGCCTCTCGGCGCAAAACGCGATGAGCGTCGCCGAGGAGCTCTACACCGCGGGGTACATCACCTACCCCCGGACCGACAACACCGTCTACCCGGACGATCTCGATCCGGAGGCGCTGCTCGCGTCGTTCACCGAGCACTACCGCTTCGGCGACGACGCCGCCTCCCTCCTCGAGGCCGACGGGATCGAGCCGACCGCCGGCGACGAGGAAACGACCGATCACCCGCCGATCCACCCCACCGGCGAGATCCCCGACCGCGGGGACCTCTCGGACGACGAGTGGGACGCCTACGAACTCGTCGTCCGGCGCTTTTTCGCGACCGTCGCCGACCCCGCCGAGTGGGAGCACCTGAAGGTCGTCGCCGACGCGGACGGCTGCTCGCTGAAGGCCAACGGCAAACGGCTCGTCACCCCGGGGTACCACGACGTGTACCCCTACCGCTCGACCGCCGAGAACCACGTTCCGGCCGTCGAGAACGGCGAACGCCTGGCGATCGAGGACACCCGGATCGAGGCGAAACAGACCCAACCGCCCCGCCGCCGCGGGCAGTCTCGGCTTATCGAGGAGATGTCCGACCTCGGCATCGGCACGAAATCGACCCGACACAACACGCTCCAGAAGCTGTACGACCGGGGCTACGTCGAGGGCGATCCGCCGCGCCCGACGAAGCTCGCAACGGCCGTCGTCGAGGCCGCCGAGAAGTTCGCCGACCGCATCGTCGACGAGGGGATGACCGCCCAACTCGAGGCCGACATGCGGGCGATCGTCGACGGCGAGAAGGACCTCGAGGAGGTGACCGACGACTCCCGGGCGATGCTCCGGCGGATCTTCGAGGAGCTCCACGACTCCCGCTCGGAGATCGGCGAGCACCTCCGGGAGTCGATGAAGGCCGATCGGACGCTCGGGCCCTGCCCCGACTGCGGTGAGAGCCTGCTCGTCCGGCGGTCCCGGCAGGGATCGTACTTTGTCGGCTGCGACGGGTTCCCGTCGTGTCGGTACACGCTGCCGCTGCCGAACAGCGGCGAGCCGACCGTCCTCGAGGACGCCTGCGAGGAGCACGGCCTCAAACGCGTCAAGATGCTCGCCGGCCGGAGCACGTTCGTCCACGGCTGCCCGCAGTGCAAAGCCGAGGAGGCCGACGAGACCGCCGACGAGGTCATCGGCGCGTGCCCGGAGTGTGGGACCCCTGACCGCGACGGCGACGGCGGCGAACTCGCCATCAAGCGGCTCCGGAACGGCTCGCGTCTCGTCGGCTGCACCCGCTATCCGGACTGCGAGTACTCCCTCCCGCTCCCGCGGCGCGGCGACATCGAGATCACCGACGACACATGTCCGGACCACGACCTCCCGCACCTGCGCGTCGTCGACGAGGGGGACGGGAACGAGGACGACCCCTGGGAGCTCGGCTGTCCGATCTGCAACTACGCGGAGTACCGCGAACGGCAGGCGGCCTCCGGGCTCGAAGACCTCGACGGCGTCGGGGCCAAGACCGCCGAGAAGCTCGCTGCGGTCGGCATCGAGTCCCTCGAGGACCTCCGCGGCATCGACGCCGACGCCGTCGCCGGCGACGTCCAGGGCGTCTCCGGGGACCGCCTCCGCGAGTGGCAGGCGAAAGCGAACGCGAGCGTCGCCGCGGACTGACAGGCCGTCCTCGCCCCGTTTTGTCGCCGCGCCCGACGCGGAATGTCGAAGCGGTTTTAGCTACCCACCGACACGTGGCGTGTATGACCGCGCCTTGGGCGGAGTGGGACCACGTCGTGAAAATCGATCCCGACAAGACGCTCGTCGAGGGCGAGACGTTCGAGGACGTCTGTGCCACCGGCACCGACGCCCTCGAGATCGGCGGCACGACGGGGATGACCGAAGAGAAGATGGGACGGGTCGTCGAGGCGACCGCGGCCTACGACGTCCCCGTCTACATCGAACCGTCGAACGTCGGCGCGGTGGTCCATCGCGACGGCCTCAGCGGGTATCTGGTCCCGGTCGTGCTCAACGCCGGCGACATGTTCTGGGTCACCGGCGCGCACAAGGAGTGGGCGAGACTGGACAAGGAGATCGACTGGGACTCGACGTTCACCGAGGCGTACATCGTCCTCAACCCGGACTCCTCTGTTGCGACCTACACCGACGCCGACTGCGACATCGACGCCGACGAGGTCGCCGCCTACGCGGAGGTCGCCGAGCGGCTGTTCGGCCAGCGGATCATCTACGTCGAGTACTCCGGGGTCTTCGGGGACGCCGAGATCGTCCGGGCCGCCGCCGACGCCGTCGAGGACGCGGCCGTGTTCTACGGCGGCGGCGTCCGCGACTACGACACCGCCTACGAGATGGGCCGCCGCGCCGACACCGTGGTCGTCGGGGACCTGGTCCACGACGTCGGCGTCGACGCCGTCAGGGAGACCGTCGAGGGCGCCGCGGACGCGAAATCGGAGCCGATCGACGGCGCCTGACCGGCCGGCGCCTCGCCCGCCAACGCTTAAGCCGACGCGTCCGTATTCTCCGGTTATGTTCGATCCCGACGACCTCGAAGCGATCCGGGAGGGCCGCGACCGGTGGGACGAAGAGACCTACGGCCCGACGGTCGAGCGCTTCGGGGAACGGAAATCGGAGTTCACGACCGACACCGGCGGACAGACGATCGATCCGCTGTACACCCCCGCGGACGTCGCGGAGACGGACTACGACGAGGACATCGGCTTCCCCGGCGAACCGCCGTACACGCGCGGCGTCTACTCGACGATGCACCGGGGGCGGATGTGGACGATGCGGCAGTACGCCGGGATGGGAACCGCGGCCGAGACGAACGAGCGGTTCAACTACCTGATGGACGAGGGCCAGACCGGCCTCTCGATGGCGTTCGATCTCCCCACGCAGATGGGGTACGATTCGGACTCGGTGATGGCCGAGGGCGAGGTGGGTAAAAGCGGCGTCGCGATCGATTCCCTGGACGACATGGAGACCGTCTTCGACGGGATTCCGCTGGACGAGATCTCGACGTCGATGACGATCAACGCCCCCGCGTCGGTGCTTCTCGCGATGTATATCGCCGTCGGCGACCGACAGGGCGTCGACCGCGAGGAGCTCAGAGGCACGATCCAAAACGACATTCTCAAGGAGTACATCGCCCGGAACACGTACATCTTCCCGCCGGAGCCGTCGATGCGGATCATCACCGACATCTTCGAGTTCTGCGCCGAGGAGGTCCCGAACTTCAACACGATTTCGATCTCTGGGTACCACATCCGGGAGGCGGGCGCGACGGCCGCCCAGGAGCTCGCCTTCACGCTCGGCAACGGGATCGAGTACGTCCAGGCGGCGGTCGACGCCGGGCTCGACGTCGACGAGTTCGCACCGCAGCTGTCGTTCTTCTTCAACGCCCACAACAACGTCCTTGAGGAGGTCGCCAAGTTCCGCGCGGCCAGGCGGATGTGGTACCGCATCATGGACGAGCGCTTCGACGCGGAGAACCCGGCCTCGAAGCAGCTGAAGTTCCACACCCAGACGGCCGGATCGACGCTGACCGCCCAGCAGGTCGAAAACAACATCGTCCGCGTCGCGTATCAGGCCCTCGCCGCCGTGCTCGGCGGGACCCAAAGCCTCCACACCAACGGCAAGGACGAGGCGCTCTCGCTGCCGACCGAACAGTCGGTCCGGACCGCCCTCCGGACCCAACAGATCCTCGCACACGAGTCCGGGGCGGCCGACACGATCGATCCGCTCGCCGGGTCGTACTACGTCGAGAGCCTCACCGACGAACTCGAGGCCGAGGCGTTCGACCTCATCGATAACGTCGACGAGCGCGGCGGGATGCGGAAGGCGGTCGAGAGCCAGTGGGTCCAGCGCCAGATCCAGGACGTCGCATTCGAGCGCCAACGCGAGATCGACAGCGGCGAGCGGATCATCGTCGGCGTCAACGAGTACGAGGTAGACGAGGACCCAAAGGAGGACATCGAGGAGGTCAGCGAGGCCGAACAGCGGAAACAGCGCGAACGCCTCCAGGAGCTGCGCGAGACGCGCGACGAGGAGGCCGTCGAGGACGCCCTCGCGGGGCTGAAAGACGCCGCCGAGAGCGGCACCAACGTCATGCCGCACATCATCGACGCCGTCAAAGCGTACGCGACGACCGGCGAGATCTGCGACGCGATGCGAGACGTCTTCGGCGAGTACCAGGGCTGACCGGGGCGGCCGCCACGGTCCCGCCCTGCTCCGACGAGCAACGGCCGGCTTCGGGGTGGTCTCCGGCCCTCTCGTTTTTATCCGCCGGCGACGACATCCGGGTATGCGCTTCGATCACGCCGGCATCGCAACGGACGACGCCGAGGGGCTCGCGTTCCTCTATGAGGACGTGTTCGGCTGTACGATCGCCCACGAGGAACGCTTCGAGGAGCTGGAGATCGTCTTTCTCGAACTCGAGAACGGCTACTTCGAACTGCTCGAACCGCAGGGCGAGGGAACGATCGCGCGGTACCTCGAAACCAACGGCGGCGGGATCCACCACCTCGCCCTCGAGACGACCGACATCGAGGCGGCCCTCGAGACCGCCGAGGCGGCCGGCGTCGAACGCATCGACTCCGAGCCCCGCCGGGGGGCCTGGGGCCACCGCGTCGCGTTTCTGCACCCCGAATCGACCGGCGGCGCGCTGATCGAGTTCGTCGAGCACTGAGTGACCGGCGTGTCTCACCCGGCCCCTTCGCCCGCCCCACTCTCCGCCCTCTCCGCCCCCGAGCGGCCGCCCGCTCAGCCGAAGTTCTCCGCTTTCAGCCCGTCCGCGTCGCCGCCCGCCGCTTCGACCGCGCGTTCGGCGTCCGCGAGGAACTCGCCGAACCCGTACACGAACGCCTGCTCGCCGGGCCCGTGGGTGAGGACGTCCGCGACGGCGCCGGCGAGGTCCCCGCGCTCCTCGAGTACGAACACCGTCGCGCCGCCGGCGGCGAGCGCCGCGAGTCGGTCCTCGTGGAGTGGTTCGTCGTCCCGGTAGACGATCGCCGCCGTCCCGCCGTCCGCGAGCGCCCGCTCCGCGATCGCAACGGCGGGGCCGATCCCCGGGCCGCCGGCGAGGACGACGACGCGGGACTCGTGCTCGTAGTGGTCGCTTCCGAACGGCCCGCTGATCGTGAGTTGATCGCCCGCCCGCAACGAGAGCAGGTACTCGCTGAACGCGCCGCCGTCGGTCGGATCGTAGCTGACGGTCAACTCGAACGTCCCGTCGGTGTCCGGCGAGGAGACGGTATAAAACCGACTGACGCGCTCGCCCTCGAGCGTCGCCGATAGCCTGACGAACTGTCCCGGAAGCGCGTCGAACCCCTCCGGCGTCGCCACGTCGATGGCGACGGCGTCGGTGCCGATCTCGCGTACCCCTGCGACCGTCGTTTCGAGCGAATCCATACACGTATGGGCCGCTCCGCGGGCAAGGCGCTTTCGAAGCCGGCGGTCTCGACGCGGCGCTCGTTGTCGACGCGACCCGGCGTCATCACGGCTCAGAGCGCGCGTTTCGGCGATATTCGGCCGCGAACCGCGGTGTTCAGAAGGCTTAACGTCCGTCACGCAGAAACCCGATGTAGCATGTCAGAGGACCTGAACTGGGCCGTCGGCGGGGAAGCCGGTGACGGGATCGACTCGACTGGGAAGATCTTCGCCCAGGCGCTCTCCCGTGCGGGGCGTCACGTCTTTACCTCGAAGGACTTCGCATCGCGGATCCGCGGCGGGTACACCGCATATAAGGTACGGACGTCGGTCGACCGCATCGAGAGCGTCGTTGACAGACTCGATATCCTGATCGCACTCACACAGCGGACCGTCGAGGAGAACCTCGACGAACTCCACGACGATTCGATCGTCATCTACGACGGCGAACGGTCGATGATGTCGGACTTCGAGGCCCCGGGCGAGATGCGCGGGCTCGACGTCCCGCTGAAGCGACTCGCCGAGGACGCCGGCGGGGCGATCATGCGCAACATCGTCGCCCTGGGTGCGGCCTGTGCGGTCTCGGGGTTCAAGATCGAATACCTCGACGAGTCCTTAGAGAAGCGCTTCGGGAACAAAGGCGAGGCGATCGTCGAGAACAACAAGACGGCGGCCCGCCTCGGCGCGGAGTACGTCGACGAGGAGTACGACTTCTCGACGCCGTACGACCTCGAGACGACCGACAACGACTACGTCCTGTTGAACGGCGACGAGGCGATCGGAATGGGCGCTCTCGTCGCCGGCTGTCGGTTTTACGCCGGCTACCCGATCACGCCCGCGACGGACGTGATGGAGTACCTGAAGGGCCGCATCGAGGACTACGGCGGTATCGTCGTCCAGGCCGAAGACGAGCTCTCGGCGATCAACATGGCCCTCGGCGCGGCCCGCGCCGGCGCGCGCTCAATGACGGCGACGTCGGGCCCCGGGATCGATCTGATGACGGAGACGTTCGGCCTCGTCGCCACCTCCGAGACCCCGCTCGTCATCTGTAACGTCATGCGGTCGGGGCCCTCGACGGGGATGCCGACGAAACAGGAGCAGGGCGATCTCAACGGGATGCTCTACGGCGGCCACGGCGAGATACCGCGGTTCGTCCTCGCGCCGACGACGATCTCCGAGTGCTTCCACAAGACGATCGAGGCGTTCAACCTCGCCGAGAAGTACCAGATCCCGGTGTATCTCACCGGCGACCTCGCCCTCGCGGTCACCGAACAGACGTTCCCCCCCGAGGAGTTCGACATGGACGCGGTCGAGATCGACCGCGGCAAGGTCGTCGACGAGGGGACGATCGACGAGTGGCAAAACGAGACGGGGCAGTTCAAACCGCACGCCGTCACCGACGACGGGGTCAGCCCGCGGTCCTTCCCCGGCACCGGCGGCGGCGCGCACATGTCGACCGGCCTCGAACACGACGAGTTGGGCCGGCGGACCGAGGACACGGAGATGCGCATCGAGCAGGTCGACAAGCGCGAGCGGAAGGTCGAGACCGCCCGCGAGGCCGAAGACTGGAGCTACCGGGAGTTCGGCGACCCGGACGCCGACACGCTCGTCGTCTCGTGGGGCTCGAACGAGGGGGCGATGCGCGAGGCGATCGAGCGCCTCGACGCCGACGGGACCGACATCCGGTTCGTCTCCGTCCCGTACATCTTCCCGCGTCCGGACCTCTCTGCGGAGATCGAGGCCGCCGAGGAGACGATCGTCGTCGAGTGCAACGCGACCGGGCAGTTCGCCGACATCGTCGAACACGACGCGCTCTCGCGCGTCAAGCGGGTCAATAAGTACAACGGCGTCCGGTTCAAGGCGGACGAACTCGCCGAGGAGATCGAGGCGGCTCTCGGCGGAGCGGCGGAAGCGGAGGTGGAGGCCTGACAATGAGCTCTGACATCAGATTCACCGATTTCAAATCGGACAAGCAACCGACGTGGTGTCCCGGCTGCGGCGACTTCGGGACGATGAACGGCATGATGAAAGCCCTGGCGAACACCGGGAACGATCCCGACAACACGTTCATCGTCGCCGGCATCGGCTGTTCCGGTAAGATCGGCACGTACATGCACAGCTACGCGCTTCACGGCGTCCACGGCCGCGCGCTGCCGGTCGGGACCGGCGTCAAGATCGCCAACCCCGAACTCGAAGTGATGGTCGCGGGCGGGGACGGCGACGGCTACTCGATCGGCGCGGGCCACTTCGTCCACGCCGTTCGCCGGAACGTCGACATGTCCTACATCGTCATGGACAATCGGATCTACGGTCTGACGAAGGGTCAGTTCTCGCCGACCTCCCGCGAGGACTTCGAGACCTCGACGTCGCCGGACGGCACCAACCAACAGCCGGTCAACCCGCTTGCGCTGGCGATGGCCGCCGGCGGGACGTTCATCGCACAGTCGTTCTCGTCGGACTCCCAGCGACACGCCGAGATCGTCCAGAAGGCGATCGAACACGACGGGTTCGGGTTCGTCAACGTCTACTCGCCGTGCGTGACGTTCAACGACGTGGACACCTACGACTACTTCCGCGACACGATCGTCGACGTCGGCGACGAGGAGTTCGATCACGACCCCACGGACTACGACGCGGCCAAGGAGCTCATCCTCGATCGCAACAAGGAGTACCAGGGCGTCATCTACCAAAACGAGAACTCGGTCGGCTACGAGAAACGCGAGGGCGTCGAGGGGCCGATGACGGACGTCCCGGACGGCGCGCCCGAGGACGCGATGGACCTCGTCCGCGAGTTCTACTGACGCCGGAGAACCCCCGGCGTCGCCCGCTTCAGAAGTCGGTGTCGACGTTGCCGTCGGCGTCGAGATACACGATCCCGTCGAAGAGCCGCTTGAACGCCTCGACGTCGGCCTCGTCGTGGACCTCCTCGGAGAGGTGAAACAGCCCGACGGCGTCGTACTCCACGAGCAACTCGAGGAGCTTCTCGACCGTCTCCAAGGCGCGATCCTCGTCGGCGTAGTACGCCAACTCGGTCACCGAATCGAGGCTGATACGGCGCTTCCCGTCGTGTTCCTCGAGGAACTCCCGGGCCACGTCGGTGATCCCCTCGAGATCGTCGGGCGCGGAGACGTAGTGGACGTGCTCCGAGGAGCGCCGCGAGTAGCCGCGCTCGACGGACAGCGTGTCGAGGATGTCCGCCTTGGTCTCGTCGACGTCGTAGTACTCGAGTTTCTGCTGGACCTCCCGGGCGGTCGTCCGCGTCGAGATCACGAGGAGCCGGTCGGTGTCGGTCTTCAGGAAGTCGGTGTCGATGCGGTCCGTCTCGCCGGTGCTCGGGTGGATGAGAAGCAGTCCCGTTCCCCCGGGGATCGTCGACGGTGCGTTCTCGATCGCGATCTCGTAGTCCATAGAGACTCTCGCGGGCGGGGCCGTCTTAATTCTTGCAGACTGCGCCGCCCGCCGGAGCCGAGTCCGAACCGGAACGAAACGAAACAGAACGGAACGAGCGGGCCGAGAGGGAATTGAACCCCCGACCGTCTGGTTAAAAGCCAGACGCTCTGCCGGACTGAGCTATCGGCCCTCACCACGCGTTTGCTCCGGCCGGCGATAAACTCTTTCGATCGACGGCCCCCCGCTCAGAGGTACTCGCCGAGCGCCCGGTCGAGGACGTCGCTCGGATCGCTTCCCTGCAGTGCGGCGTGGCGGCGGAGCCGCAGGTACGTCTCCGGCGGAAGCGACACCGCCAACCGCCCGAGGTCGATCCCGTCGACGTCGAGCGCCGCCTCGACGCTTGCCCCCTCGTTGACGCGGGAGGCGATCTCCCGTATCTCCCGGACCGTGAGGTCGTGATCGAGCGCCGCCCACGCGAGCAGGTAGCGCGACTCCCCGGACACCCGAGCGATGTGTTTCGCCGCCGTCGGGGCGATCTCGCCGAGCGCGACGTACCGACGGATCGACCGCGGCAGGTCGTGGACGCGGGCCCACTTCCGGATGAACGAAACCGTCGTCTCGCCCCCGGCGCGCTCGGCGGCCGTCTTATACGAACCGGTCCCGCGGACGAGCGCCGCACAGGCCGCCGCACCGCGCAGCATGTATACGTTGTCCTCGCCCCCGGCGCTGTTGGCGGCGAAGCGAGCGACGGTGTCGGCCGCCCCCGCGAGACTCTCGGGGTCGTCGGGGTCGAACCGGACCGCCTCCTCGCCGGCGACCGCCGGGTCCTGCCGGATGACCGGCTCGCCGACGGGCGACTCTCGGTCGGTTGGGTGCTCTCCCCCCGGTTGATCACTCATCGACGCATGGTACGGCGACGGGGATCAAAAGCGTCCCGAACGGCTCTCCCCCCAGCCTGCCTCGCCCTACTCCTCTGCGTCGCGCTCGTCGGACATATGCTCCCAGATCTCGGTGCACCCGCAGCCGTCGTCGACGTCCTCGAGGTGGCTCCTGTCGACCCCTTCGCCTTCGGCGTCCTCCGTTTGGCCTGTCATCGAGACCCCTTACCGTGCGGCTCAGGAGCGACGTCGGCCGGCGCGTCCCGCCGAAGCGGTTCCTGCTGTCGTTCTCTCATCGACGAACCGTACGGTAGCTCCCCTCATAAGAGTCGCTACACCCGTAAACCCTACCCGCTCTCGCGCCTCCGAGACAGTGTTGCCGCTATCACTGACGGCGGAGTTTCGGCGACGATCCGCCGGCCGTCCCCGGTTTCGTCCAACGCGGACGTCACCGGGTTCGGTGACGGCCGGCAACCGCTGTCGACGCCGATGGGCTTAGGCCCGTTGACGCGTTCCGTTGGAGTATGACCACGTCGGTACACCAACTCGACGACGGGGCGTGGCTGAGCGTCAACGACGCCCGGCGGATAAACGTCAGCGATCTCTGGTGGCTCGCCCGCCACGACTTCTGCGACTGCGAGATGGCCGACTTCCTGGCGGAGGGGTTCGTCGAGATCGGCGTCGACCACCCGAACATCGAGGGGCGGATCGCCGGTCAGTGCATCGAGTGCGGCGAAAGCGGCGTGACCGACTGGCTGACGCTCGGCCGGGTCGTCGACCCCGATGCGGGGACGTTCCTCGGCGTCGTCCCGGACAGCGTCCACGTCCCGGAGCGCCGGAGGCGCCTCGCGTCTCCGTCCGAGTAAAGAGTAAATGCTACCGGTAAAAGGGAGCCGCGGGAAGGATTGACGCGACGGCCGGTTGTATGTACGTGGAGACGCAGTATCGCGTATGCCGAGCAAGGTAGAAGGCTGGAAAGACGACGTCTACGGTATGGAGGTGCGCGATCACCTCTATCGGTTCGCCGAGGAGGGCTGGAGCGCCATCCCCGAGGACGAACACGACGCGTGGTTCGAGCGGTTCAAGTGGTGGGGGCTGTACCACCAACGGAAGGGCCAAGAGAGCTACTTCATGATGCGGATCGGGACCCCCAACGGTCGGATGAGTCCCGAACAGCTCCGCGTGATCGGCGAGATCGCCGACGAGTACGCCCGCGGCCCCGTCGACAACCCGGAGTTCGGCGGCGCGTACTGCGATTGGACGACGAGACAGTCCGTCCAGCTCCACTGGATCCAACTGCAGGACGTCCCGGAGATATTCGACACACTCGAGGCCCACGACCTCTCGACGATGCAGGCCTGTGGCGACTCCTGGCGGAACATCGTCGGCTCGCCCGTCGCCGGGCGGGACGCCAAAGAGCACATCGACGCGTGGCCGGTCATCAAGAACCTCAACGACACGTTCAAGGGCGACGAGGAGCACGCGAACCTCCCGCGGAAGTGGAAGGTCGCCGTCACCGGCGACACCCGGGGGTCCGGACAGGCCGAAATCAACGACCTCGGCTTCGAGCCGGCGACAAAGGAGATCGACGGTGAGGAGGTCGCCGGGTTCAACGTCGTCGTCGGCGGCGGCCTCTCCCGGAAGGAACCGCGCTTTGCGCGGGACATCGACGTGTTCGTGACCGAGCAAGAGGTCCCCGACGTCGCCGGCGGTCTCTCGACGCTTTTCAGGGACCACGGCGACCGCGACGACCGCTTCAACGCCCGCATCAAGTTCCTCGTCGACGAGTGGGGCCCACAGAAGCTCCGGCGCGTCCTCCAGGAGGACTACGTTGATTTCGAACTCCGATCGGCCGGCGAGGACCTCCGCGACCAGTACACCTACAACTCCGGGCGCAACGACGAGACCGGCGACTACGTCGGCGTCCACGAACAGAAGGACGGCGACTACTTCGTCGGGCTGTCGGTGCTCGTCGGCCGGATGGGCGCCGAGGACGTCATCGAACTCGCCGACCTCGCCGAGGAGTACGGCTCGGAGATGGTCGGGCTCACCCAGCGCCAGAACATCATCGTCGCCGACATCGCCGAGGAGGACCTCGATGACTTCCTCGACGAGGACCTCCTGGAGTACTACTCGCCCGATCCCCACCCGTTCCTCCGGGGATCGATCGCCTGTACCGGCACGGAGTTCTGCTCGCTCTCGATCGTCGAGACGAAAAACCGGATGGTCCGGTACGGCCGCTGGCTGAAGGACAACGTCGCGTTGCCCGACGGGATCGACGACTTCCACGTCCACCTCTCGGGCTGTACGGCCTCCTGTGCGCAGCCGCAGATCGCCGACATCTCCCTGCGCGGGATGAAAACGCGGAAGGACGGCGAGCCGGTCGAGGCGTTTGACATCGGCCTCGGCGGCGGGCTGGGCGAGAACCCGCAGTTCGCCGACTGGGTCGAGATGCGCGTCGCCGCCGACGAGGTGCCGGGCTACATCCGGAACCTTCTGGAGATCTACGACGAGCGGAGCGAGGACGACGAGTCGTTCCGCGAGTTCATCGCCCGCCACGACGAGGACGACCTCAACGGGCTCGCCGAGCCCGAGGAGACGAGCTACGACGACCCCTACATGGGCAACACGAAGATGACGTGGTACCCATACGCCGAGGAGACCGACATGGACGCCGCGCCGACCCCCTCGCCGGCCGACGACTGAGACGCCCCCGTCATATTCGCGCGTCCGCCGACGCTCGGCCTTTCGCTCTGCCGATTCCGACGGAAGAACTTATATAAAGGATCGTGAGATCCCGACCAAGATGTCGACCTGCCGGGACCGCGGCCAATCGGAGGTCATCGGCTCCCTCCTGTTGTTCGGGTTCGTGACGACACTCGTCGCCTCCACGGGCGGGTTCGTCGTATTGGACTACACGCAGGACGCGACGAGCGACGCCCCGCTCGTGGACTGCTCGTTCGAGCACTCCGACGGCGCGGTCACGGTGGCCCACACCGGCGGGGAGGCGGTCCCGACCGACGACCTCGCGGTCGTCCTCCGCAACGAGTCCTCGCAGTCGCGGTCCGGGGTCGGCGCGGTGGACGGAGACGGCGACGACCGCTTCGGCCCCGGCGAATCGATCGCGGTCGGCGACGTCGCGACAGACACCGAAATCGCGCTCACCGCCGGCGACGGCGTCGTCTGCTCCGATACGATCAGCCCGAGCGGGGACAACGGCGGCGGTGACGGGGCGGACGGCGAGGAAGAAGAGGAAGAGGAGAACGAAGAGGAAGAGGAGAACGAAGAGGAAGAGGAAGAAGAGGAAGAGGAGAACGAAGAGGAAGAGGAAGAAGAGGAAGAGGAGAACGAAGAGGAAGAAGAGGACGAAGAGGAAGAGGAGAACGAAGAGGAAGAAGAGGAAGAAGGGGAAGAGGAGAACGAAGAGGAAGAAGAGGAAGAAGAGGAAGAAGAGGAAGAAGAGAACTGAGCGCCGCCCGAGGGACGGCGAGCGACGGAGCGGCGGCTCGCCGATCGCGGACGGCTGAGGAGAGTAAGCCCCCTTCTGTTCGTCCCGGCATTCGGCTGAGCGTCCGCCGCGCCTCCGGGCTACCAATCGCGGCGGACTTGCACCGGTGAGGGTTCGCCGTTCCATCCGTTCCCGCCCGTCCACTCGCGGCTGACGCCGCTCGCACGGCGGCTCTCGCCGCCTCGCCCTCGGTGGGTTAACTCCCTTCCCTCGCGGGTCGGTTCGCCCGTTCGCGGGCGTTCCGCGAACGCCGCCGGCCGTTTCGACGGCCGGTCGCACCTCATCGGTCGGGGCGGGGGGTCTCGTTTCTGTTCCAGCGCCGGCGGTCTCCCGCTCCGGACTTGCGTCCGGTCACCTGCCCGGAGGGTGGGGGGACTTTCCTCATGGGGCGGCGACGGGTGTCGTCCGCTCCACGGGGGCCGGGCTTCCTCTGCCGACCGGAGGTAGACCGCTCGCGTTTTTAAGCCGTTCGGTGGGCCGCCGCGGGTCCGTCCGCCGGCGCCGCCGCCCTCGCGCGATCATACACGCTTAACCGCCGGCCGGCCGACGGACCGGTATGCGGCTCGAACGCGTGTCCGTCGAGGTTCCGACCCGGGCCCCCGGCGGCCGGACCGCGGCGTACGTCGTCGGCTCGGCGTCGGGCCTGTTGGTCGACCCGGCGGCGGCCGACGAACGGATCGAGAGGCGACTCGGCGAGGTCGATCACGTCGCCGTCACACACCACCACCCGGACCACCTCGACCGCGTGGCCGCCTACGCGGCGGCGGCCGACGCGATGGTGTGGTGTCGGTACGGGCGGGCCGGCGACTTCGAGCGGGCGACGGGGGTCGAACCGGACCGGACGTTCCGCGAGGGGACGACGATCCCCGTCGACGACGGCGGCGTCGTCGTCCGAGAGACGCCGGGGCACACGCCCGAACACGTCGGGTTCGAACTCGGCGCGAACGGAGACGACAACGGCGACCGTCGACTTCTGGTCGGTGATCTCGCCGTCGCCGAGGGCAGCGTGACGGTCAGTTCCCCAGAGGGCGACATGCGGGCGTACCTCACCTCGCTGCGGCGGGTCCGGGCGATGGGCTTCGACATGCTGTACCCCGCCCACGGGCCGGCCATCGACGACCCGGCCTCGACCTGCGACCGACTGATCAGCCATCGCCTCTCGCGGGAGCGGCGGGTGCTGTCGGCGGTCGAGGCCGGCAACCGGACCGTCGACGCCCTGCTCGATGCGGCCTACGAGAAGGACCTGACCGGCGTTCGGGATCTGGCCGGCATGACCGTCCGGGCGCACCTGGACAAACTACACCACGAGCGCCGGGTCCGCTGGGACGGGTCCCGCGCCGACCCCGCGTAGCACACCCTACCCGTCAGGCTCCCGCGTCCCGTCCGGACCCCGCGGGCCGCGGAGCGTCCCCCGACACCGACCGCCCTCGCGGACGATCTCGAACCCGAGGGAGGCGTAAAACGGCTCGAGGGCCGGATCGAACGACGCCGATAGGGCGGGCCGTCGCGCTGCCGCCGCCCGGACGAGCAGCGAACCGATCCCCTGTCCCCGACGCCCCGGCCGGACCGCAACGGCGTCGATCTCGGAGCCGGCGAGCACGAGCGCGCCGAGCACGCGGCCGTCGCTGGCCGCGACGAGCACCGACGACCGACGGAGAGCGCCGGGGCCGACCTCGAGCATCGCGGCCTCGAGGACCGACCGGGCGGTGACGTACTCGGCCGGGACCGCCGGTCGGACCGCCGTCATCCGCGTTTGCCCGCCCCGGATGCCCCGGACGCGTCGCCGTCTTTTCGCCCGCCCGAGGCCGGTCTCTCCGTCTTTCCGTCCGGCTCGAACCCATCGACGACATCCATGCGTCGTCCGCGGGACCGGACCGGTTTCAGCGTACCGATCGCGCCGCCCGTGGGGGCGTCGGCCCCGTCCGTCTCGGGAGGTTTATGCCCGGCCGGAGCGAGTTCGACGTATGAGCGAGGCCGCCGCAACGGACCGCGGGCGGGAGATCTGGATCGAGAAATACCGACCACAGTCCCTCGAGGAGGTCGTCGGCCACGACGACATCACCGGGCGGCTCAGAAACTACATCGACAAGCGGGACCTGCCGCACCTCCTGTTTGCCGGGCCGGCCGGCACCGGGAAGTGTCTCACCGGTGAGACGCCCGTACTGACGAACAGGGGTGTCGAGCGAATCGAGCGCGTGGTCGGTGATACGGACGGACTCGCCGAATCCAGGGGGGACCTCGAAATCGCGACGTTCGACGAGAACGATGGGTTCGAGTTCGTTTCTCCCTCCCACCTGTTCGGAAAGGAAGCCGACGACCTCGTCCGTGTGTCGACGCGGGACGGCGGCGAATCGACGGTCACGCCCGAACACCGCCTGTTGACTGTCGATCGGGACGGCCTCTCTTGGACGCGGGCCGAAGAACTCGCCTCCGGAGACCGCGTGGTACGACCCAGGGAGGCCCCGCTCCCGGAGAGTGACGGATCGATCGACTGGGTCGAATCGCTCGATGGCGAACGCGTGTTCGTCCACGTCACCGAGTCGTTCGCCGAGCGACACGATATCCCGGCGACGGAGGATTACGTCGGCAAAAAGAAGGCGGTGTTCGCCGGCATTCGGGCCGGCGAGACCGACGACGAGATCGCGAAACGGACCGACACGCCGAAGAAGACGGTTCAGGCCTACCGACGACAGGCTGTCAACGCCGATCTCGATGCGACGTCGACCGTCTGTTCCCTTTCGCACCTCCGTTCGCTGGACGTTCCGCGTGACTCCCTCCGTGAGCACGTCTCGGCCATCCAGTACGTCGCCCCGAACAACAACCGTTCGCGGCCGATCGAACCGCCTTGGGAACTGACACCCGAACTCGCCGCGTTCGTCGGTCTCGCGCTGAGTGAGGCTCGAATCGACTCGACTCGCGTGAAGTTCTACAACGACGACGAGGGGCTCCTCGAACAGTTCTCCGGGTCCGTGCGTGAGTCGTTCGGCATTGAGCCAAAGCGGGGCGAACAAAAAGGCGTCGGGTATCGCGCGATCGACAACCGAACAGTAACCCACTTTCTCAGGCAATGCTTTGCGGTGTTCGACGATACGGACACCGTTGGTTCGGCTCTCGTTCGCGCTCCTGCCGAGTCGCGTCGCGCATTCGTCCGTGCGGTGTTCGACGCCGAAGGCCACGTTCAGGAGAAAGGGATCGTAGAACTCACACAGAAGGACGGCGACGTCATCACGCTCCTCTCGTATCTACTGGCCGGCGAGGGGATCCCTACCCGGCGAAAGACGGAAACAAAAGCAGCGACCAACGGAAGCGGAACGAAACGCGAGTACCACGTTCTGTTCCTCTCCGGAGCGGACGCACTCTCACAGTTCGAAGAGCGGGTCGGTTTCACGCTTCCAACGAAAGCCGAACGGCTCTCGAAGAACGCGGGGCGTGCGGGGAACCCGAACCACGATACGATCCCGGTACAATCGGCCGTCGATCACCTCTGTGAATCGCTGTACCTCCGAAAAAACAAACTGCTAACCGATACGCTAAACCCGGAAACGCCGGGACGTAGAAACTATCTCGAAGACGTCGAGCGAACGCTGGAGGCGGCAACTGAAAAGATAGAAACCGCACAGGAGATCCTCGAGACGGTCTCACGGCTGGAGACCGACCTCGAACACTGCGAGGCGCTCCCGGCGAAGTGGGTCGGCGAACGCGACCGCATGGAACCGGTTTCCGTTCGCCGGGACCTCGAAGACGAGGTCGGTGTCAGACCGGATCGACTGCTCGAGTACTCCGATGGCCGGCGGACCCCCGAACGCCAGCGTGCGACGACCCTGCTCAACGAAATCAACGTACTCGAGACGGAGCCCGACGTCGAAGCCGTACAGGCTGAGCTACAGGCCGCTATCGAGCGTCTCAATGTGCCGTACAACCACGTCGCGGACGGAACAGATCTCCTCGGAACGGATATCACCAATCTGCTCGAGAACGATGACCACGCCGTCTCGACGGCCCCCCGGTTTCGGACGGTCGCCGAACGCGTCCGAGAGATCGCAGCCGGAATGCTCTCACAGGACGTACTGGAGGGGCTTCGGACGCTGGATACGCTCGCACGCAGCGATCTCTACTTCGACGAGATCGAATCCGTCGAACGCCTGTCCGACTCCCGGAGGGTGTACGATCTCACGGTCCCGGAGACACGGAACTACGTCGCCGGTGCCGTCCCGACGGTCATGCACAATACGACCTCGGCCATCGCCATCGCCAAGGAGATCTACGGCGACGACTGGCAGGAGAACTTCCTCGAGTTGAACGCCTCCGATCAGCGCGGGATCGACGTCGTCCGCGACCGGATCAAGAGCTTCGCGCGGGCCTCCTTCGGGGGGTACGACCACCGGATCATCTTCCTCGACGAGGCCGACGCCCTCACCTCCGACGCGCAGTCGGCGCTCCGCCGGACGATGGAGCAGTTCTCCGACAACACCCGGTTCGTCCTCTCGTGTAACTACTCCTCGCAGATCATCGACCCGATCCAATCGCGGTGTGCGGTCTTTCGGTTCTCGCCGCTCGGCGACGACGCGGTGGCCGAACAGATCCGGGCCATCGCCGACGCCGAGGGGATCGAACTGACCGACGACGCGATGGACGCCTTGGTCTACGCCGCCGACGGGGACATGCGGAAGGCGATAAACGGCCTGCAGGCCGCCGCTGTGATGGGCGGCGTGGTCGACGAGGAGGCCGTCTACACGATCACCTCGACCGCCCGTCCCGAGGAGATCCGCGAGATGGTCACCGCCGCGCTCGACGGCGACTTCACGGCCGCGCGAACGCAACTCGACTCGCTGTTGAAAGACGTCGGGATCGCCGGCGGGGACATCGTCGACCAGATGCACCGCTCGGTCTGGGAGTTCGATCTCTCCGAGCGCGAGGCCGTCCGGCTGATGGAGCGGATCGGCGAGGCGGACTACCGGATCACGGCGGGCGCGAACGAGCAGATCCAACTCGAAGCCCTCCTGGCGTCGCTGGCGGTCGAACCGGAGGACGCGGGGAAGCGAGCAGTTTAGGGCCGGGGCCGCGTTCGGTCCGGTGTGGACCCAACGCGCATCGTCGAGGAGTTCCCCGCCCCCTCCTTTCGGGGCGCACAGAGGCGGGCGCTCCGGGACGTCCGTTCGGCCTTCGAGGCCGGCAACCGCGTCGTGTTGGTCCGCGCGCCGACCGGCAGCGGCAAATCGCTCATAGCCCGCGCGATCGCGGGGTGTGCCCGCCGGGACGGCGAGGGCGCGCCGGCCCGCCCGACCGGCGCGTACTACACGACGCCGCAGGTCTCTCAACTCGACGACGTCGCCGGCGACGCGTTACTCGAGGATCTCAGCATCGTCCGGGGAAAACCGAACTACACCTGCATCCTGCCGGGCGACACCTCGACGCCGGTCAACCGCGCGCCGTGCTCGCGCGAACGCGGGTTCGAGTGCCCGGTGAAACACCGGTGTCCGTACTTCTCCGACCGGACGATCGCCTCGAACGGCCCGATCGCGGCGATGACGCTCGCGTACTTCATGCAGACCGCCGGCAGCGAGGTCTTCGGCGAGCGCGACGCCGCCGTCATCGACGAGGCCCACGGCCTCGCGGAGTGGGCCGAGATGTACGCGACGATCGAGCTCTCGCCGTCGTCGGTGCCGGTCTGGGAGGCGTGCCGCCCGCCGGCGATCGACGACATCGACGACGTCGAGCCGTACGCCGAGCGGCTGCTCGACACCTGCGAGCGCCGACAGGAGGAGCTCCGGGGACGCGTCGAGTTGACCGGGAGCGAAGCCGAAGAGCGCGACCGCCTCGCCGAGTTGATCCGGGAACTGCGGTGGTTCCTCGAGGACGTCCGGGACCCCGACAGCCCGACGGTCTGGGTGGCCGACCGCTCCGACCGCGGGACGAGCGAGGACCGCGGCGGTGCGGTGTCGATCAAGCCACTCGACCCGGCGCGGTACCTACACCACACCGTCTGGGACCGCGGGGAGCGCTTTGCGCTGCTGTCGGCGACAATCCTCGACAAGGACGCGTTCTGTCGCGCCGCGGGACTCGATCCCGAAACCGTCGCGCTCGTCGACGTCCCCCACACGTTTCCGGTCGAGAACCGACCGCTGTACGACGTGACGCGCGGGAAGATGACCTACGAGCGCCGCGACGAGACGCTGCCGAAGGTCGCCGAGACGGTCGTGCGGCTGATGGCGAAACACGACGACGAGAAGGGGCTCGTCCACGCTCACTCGTACGCGATCGCCGAGCGACTCGTGGCGCTACTCGAAGCGTCCGGCGTCGGCGCGCGGGTCCGGAGCCACGACAGCGACACACGGGACGCGGCGCTCTCGGACTGGAAGCGCAGCGACGACCCGGCGGTGTTCGTCTCGGTGAAGATGGAGGAGGCGCTCGATCTCGCCGGCGACCTCTGCCGGTGGCAGGTGCTGTGTAAGGCCCCGTTTCCGAACACGAACGATCCGGCCGTCGAGAAGCGACTCGAGAACGGCCAGTGGGGGTGGTACTACCGGACGACGCTCCGGACGGTGATCCAGGCCTGCGGGCGGATCGTCCGCGCGCCCGAGGACCACGGCGCGACGTACCTCGCGGACCGCTCGCTCTTGGACCTCTTCGAGCGGGCCCGAAGCGACATGCCGCCGTGGTTCCGCGAGGCGGTCGATCGGCTGTCCGCTCCGGAGCTGCCGCCGTTCGATCCCGAACGCGCGGTTGAGGCCGCCAACGCCTCGGGCGGCTCCCGCGCCGGAACCGGGACCGGAACCGGAACGGACGCGACCGACCGGATCGACGATCACCCGCTCTCGGACGTCTGGGGCGAGGGCTCCTGACGGGACGGCGGGAGGACGGCGACCGGGCCGCACTGCGACGCGGCGTCCCCGTTGGACACCGTACAAGTACCCGCCGGCCCAACGGCCCCCCGTGACGCGCGCCGAGCGGATCGGGCTGTCGGCCGTCGTCTTCGTCGTCCTCTTCACGCAGCTGTTGGCCTACCCCGGGGTCGACCGGCTCGTCGCCGCCCTCGGCGCGTCGCCGACGGTCGACGCCGCGACCGCCTTTCTCGCCGTCCAGCTTCTGGCGTTCGTCCTGTGCTCGACCGTCTGGGGCGCCCTCTCGGATCGGTTCGGACGGCGCCTCCCGTTCGTCCGGGCGGGCGCCCTCGGCGGGACCGCCGCATACCTCGCTTTGGCGGCGCTCGTCGTCTCGGGGGCCGGTGGGTTCGGGGCCGCGCTCGCGCTCCGGTTCCTTGAGGGCGCGTTCACGATCGGCGCGTTCTCGCTTTCGATCACGATGCTCATGGACCTCGAGGGCGGCCGCGGCCGGAACATGGGCGCGGCGGGGATCGCGATCGGCTCGGGGGCGGCCCTCGGTGCGCCCATCGGCGGGCAGTTGTACGAGATCGGCCCCCTTGCGCCGCTCTTCGCCTCCGCCGCGCTGCTCGGCGGCGTGTTCGTCCTGACGCGGTCGCTGCCGGACAGGGCGCCGCGGTCCGGGGGCAGCCTCGCCGACTCGATCGCGCGCCTCCGGGGGGCTCCCGAGCTCGCCGTCCCCTTTGCGTTCGGCTTCGCCGATCGCTTCGTCGCCGGCTTTTTCGGGCTCGTCGGCACGTTCTACTTCAGGGACGCCTTCGGGCTCGACCCCGGCGCGATCGGACTCCTGCTCGCGTGTTTTTTCGTCCCGTTCGCGCTGCTCCAGTACCCCTTCGGCGGGCTCTCCGATCGGATCGGCCGCGTCGTCCCCGTCGCCGCCGGCTCCGCGGGATTCGGCGCCGCCGTCCTCGGGGTCGGCGCCGCGCCGACCGTCCCGACCGCCGCCGCGGGGATGGCGACCGTCGGCGTCCTCGGCGCGCTCGTCGCGCCGGCGACCATGGCGCTCGTGACGGACATCGCCGACCCGGCCGATCGGGGGGCCGCCATGGGCGGGTTCAACGTCTTCGGCAGCCTCGGCTTTCTCGGCGGCATCGTCGGCGGCGGCTGGCTCGCCACCGACTACGGCTACCCGGTCGCGTTCGCCGTCACCGGCGGACTCGAACTCCTTGTCGCCGCCGTCACCCTCCCGGCGCTGGTCCGGATCGCGCCCGGGCGCTCGCTTTTGTGACGCTCGGAGTGACGCCTCCGGCGTCGACCCGATCAAAACTACCATTGCACAGCCCCGAGTAGCGAACACGTCAGGTGGATCCCGTGACGAAGAAACGCGAATACAAGGACGACTACACGAACAAGACGCTCTATCTCCCCGGCCCGACCGACGTGCGCGAGGACGTCATCGACGCGATGGCGGAACCGGTGTTCGGCCACCGGATGGACCGGATGACGGACCTGTACACGACCATCGTCGAGGACACGAAGGAGTTCCTCGACACGGACAACGACGTCATCGTTCTGACGGCGTCGGGCACGGAGTTCTGGGAGGCGACGACGCTCAACCTCGTCGACGACGGCCGCGTTCTCTGTCCGACGAGCGGGGCCTTCAGCGAGCGACAGGCGAACGTCACCGAGCGCCTCGGCAAGCCCGTCGACCGGATCGAATACGAGTGGGGCGAGGCGGTCAAGCCCGACGACGTCCGGGCGGCGCTGGCGGCCGACGGCGCCGAGTACGACGCCGTCACCGTCGTGATGAACGAGACCTCGACCGGCGTCCGGAACCCGATCGAGGAGATCGGCGACGTCGTCGCGGACTACCCCGAGACGTACTTCGTCGTCGACGCCATCTCCGCGCTCGGGGGCGACTACGTCGACATCGAGGCCCACGGCATCGACGCGATCTTCACCTCGGTCCAGAAGGCCTTCGCGATGCCGCCGGGCCTTTCGGTCTGTGTCGTCAGCGACGACGCCTACGAGCGCGAGAGCGAGAGCGACTCGGCCTCCTGGTACGGCGGGTTTCAGCGCTGTCTGGACTACTACGACCGGAAGGGCCAGACGCACTCGACGCCCGCAATCCCGCTCATGTTGGCGTACCGCAAGCAGATGAAACACATGCTCGAGGAGACGCACGAGCGCCGCGACGAGCGCCACCGCGACATGGCCGAGTACACCCGTTCGTGGGCGCGCGAACACTTCGATCTCTTCGCCGAGGCGGGCTACGAATCGCGGACGGTGACCTGCATCGAGAACACGCGCGGCATCGACGTCGCCGGGACGATCGACACGGTCAGCGAGGAGTACGACATGGTCTTCTCGAGCGGGTACGGCGACATCGGCGAGGAGACGTTCCGGATCGGACACATGGGCGAACACACCGTCGAGAGCGTCCGGGCGCTGACCGACGCAATCGAGGACGTCGCCGGGCTCTGAGCCGCCCCACCGGACCGAGCGGGCCCGCCGGCGCTCGCGGCGACGTCGGTGCTTTTTGATAACCCCGACCCGAACCAACGGTGATGGACGCGCCGCAGGACAACCCCTACGTCCGGGACCCGCCCCTCGGTTTCGCCCCGGTTTCGGCGCTCGAGGAGGCCGAGGCCGAAACGCAGGTATCGCTGTTGCGCGAGGCGATCCGGTACCACGACCGCCGCTACTACCGGTCGGCCGACCCGGTGATCTCCGATCGCGCCTACGACCGGCTGTTCGAGCGCCTCGAAGCCCTCGAGGAGGCGTTCGACCTCCGCAGCGAAACGAGCCCGACCCAACGCGTCGGCGCCGAACCCTTGGCGGAACTGGAGACGGTCGAACACGTCCGGCCGATGCGCTCTATCGACTCCTCCGGGGCGGAATCCGACGTGCGGGCGTTCGACGACCGCGTCCGCGAGCGGCTGCGGGGGGCCGGATACGAGGGCCCGATCCGGTATCTCTGCGAGCCGAAGTTCGACGGCCTCTCGGTCGAACTCGTCTACGAGGGCGGCGAGCTGCGGCGCGCGGCGACCCGCGGGGACGGCGAGTACGGCGAGGACGTGACCGCGAACGTCCGGACGATCAGATCGGTGCCGCTGAAGCTCCGCGGCGATCCGCCGGCGTCTCTCGCCGTCCGGGGGGAGGTGTTCATGCCGAAGGAGGCGTTTCAATCGCACAACCGCGAGCGGATCGAACGGGGGGACGACCCGTTCGCCAACCCCCGGAACGCCGCGGCCGGGACGCTCCGGCAGTTGGATCCGACCGTCACCGCCGAACGACCGCTGTCGTGTTTCGTCTTCGACGTCCTCGACGCCGGCGACCGCGAGTTCGAGACCCGACGCGAGGAGCGCGAGGCGGTCGAGCGGTGGGGCTTTCCGACGGACGGGCACACGCGAGCGGCCGACAGCATCGAGGGCGCGATCGAGTTCCGAAACGGGATGCGCGAGCGCCGCGACGACCTCAACTACGAGATCGACGGCACGGTGATCAAACTCGACCGGATCGAGGCCTGCCGCCTGCTGGGATCGACGTCGCGGGCCCCCCGGTGGGCCTACGCGTACAAGTTCCCGGCCCGAAGCGAGGTCACGACGGTCCGGGACGTCGTCGTCCAGGTCGGCCGGACCGGACGGATCACGCCGGTGGCCCTGCTCGATCCCGTCGAGGTCTCCGGCGTCGAGGTCGCGCGCGCGACGCTTCACAACCCCGAACAGATCGCCGAACTGGGCCTCGACGTCGGGGACACCGTTCGGATCAAACGCGCCGGCGACGTGATCCCCTACGTCGAGGCGGTGACAGACGGCGACCCGGCGGAGACGTTCGAGCTCCCCGATCGCTGTCCGATCTGCGACAGCCCGATCGAACGGGACGGGCCGCTCGCGTTCTGCACCGGCGGGTTCGCCTGCCCGGCGCAGCTGCGGCGCTCGATCAGACACTACGCCTCACGGTCCGGCCTCGACATCGAGGGCCTCGGCGAGAACGCGGTCGATCAGCTGATCGACGCCGGTCTCGTCGGCGACCTCCCGGACCTGTATGACCTCTCGGAGAGCGCCCTCGCCGCCCTCGAGGGGTGGGGAACGAAGAGCGCCCGAAACCTCCTCTCGGAACTGGAGGCGAGCAAGCGACCGCCGCTTTCGGACTTCCTGTCGGCGCTTGGGATCCCGGGTGTGGGACCGACGACGGCGGGCGACATCGCCCGTCACTTCGGAACGCTCGATGCGGTCCTCGAGGCCTCCGAGGCGGCGCTATCGGACGTCGACGGCGTCGGACCGAACACCGCGGCCGATGTCCGTCAGTTCCTCGGGCGCGAGCGGAACGAACGGATCATCGCGGAGCTCCGCGAACGGGGCGTCGAGCCGCGACCGGCGGAGACGGGCGAGGACGACCCCTTCGAGGGGCTGACGTTCGTGTTCACCGGTTCGCTTGAGGGGCTGTCCCGCCGGGAGGCGCGGGAGCTGATCGAACGGCTCGGAGGATCGGCGACCTCGAGCGTGTCCGGCAACACGGACTACCTGGTCGTCGGCGACGATCCCGGGCGAACCAAACGCGAGGCGGCGGCCGAACGCGGCGTCGAAACGCTCGATCAGGACGCCTTCGAGGCCCTCCTCGCCGAACGCGGCGTCGAACCGTAGCCGAAACGCGGCGTCGCTCGGTCGGGCCGGACCGCCGGACGGTCCGGCCGGCGACGACAACCCATATGCGTCTCGCGCTCCCGGATACGTCCGATGGGCCTCTTCGACACCATCCGACAGACGCTCGGGCTCAGCGCCGAAGCGGACGCGACCCGCGCCGCCGACCCCGGCGACCTCTTCGGGATGTCCACGGCGTACGTGACGATGGAAGCCGACCTGGGGTTCCGGCCGACCGGCGACGCCGCGCTCTGTTTCGCCAACGTCGACAGCACGGCGTTTCAGGGCGCCCGCCGCGAGGTCGAGGCGGTCTTGGAACTCGGCGAGGAGGAGACCGGCACGACCGCTTCGTTCATCGAGGACAGCCACGGCTACCACTGGGTCGTCCTCCGCGATCCGGACTTCGAAGACCTCGTTACGAGCGTCCACTTCGCCGCCGACACGCTCGTCGAGGAGGGGTTCGGCTCCCGGCTGTT
>NZ_JAQCNO010000069.1 GCF_028274965.1 Natronomonas sp.
ATTTATAACCGAGCGGCTGGGGCTTTGGCGGAATTCTCTGCCGACCCGCTGTTCTTATAAAAAGCTGCGTGTGTCCAGTCGCGTTACGCCAGGAACACGTGCCGGGGACGGTCGGCCAGCACGTCGCGGCCCCACTGGACGGTCTCGGAGAACTCGTCGGAGCGGAAGAAGGCCATCGCGTCCTCCTTCGCGTTCCACTGGCTGGCGATGAACATGTCGTTCTCGTCTTCGACGTTCACCATCAGGTCGGTCTCGACGTGGCCCCCCATCTCCGCAAGCAGCTCGCCGACGTCGTCGAACGTCTCGACGAACTCCGTCTGGTAGTCGGGCTTGACGGTGTAGAACATCCCCATCGTGCCGAAGCCGGACTCCTCGCCGGCGCGGGCGACGATGTCGGGCAGCTCCGAGAGAAAGCCGGCCGCGGTCTCCGCCGCGGACGCGGTGTCCCAGATCGAGACGACCGCGGCGCGGTCAGTGTGGCGCCCCTCGTACACCGCGGTCTTGACGTGGGTGCCGTAGTGGTCGAAGTTGCCGCGGAGCCCCTCGACTTCGTCGAACAGCTCGTCGGTGTCGGCCTCGCTGTACAGTACCGTGGCGTACACGTCCTCGCCGTGCGGCTTCCCGGCGTAGATGTCGAGGTCGGCGAGCTCGCCGCGGATGTCCTCGTCGGAGGCCCCGTCGCCGCCGCCGCCGCCGCTCCCGCCCTTCTCGCCGTGTCCGTCGCCCTCGCCGTGGGGATGGTCCCCCTCGCCGCCGGCCTCCTCGCCGTGGGGGTGGTCACCGTGCGCGGGGCCGCCGCCCGCGCCCGAGCGGTCGTGGCCCTCGCCGCGACCGTGGCCGTCGTCGCCGTGCCCGCCTTCGCCGCCGTGGCTCCCCTCGTCGCCGTGACCGCCCTCGCCGTGCGGGTGGCCGGCCCCCTCGTCCTCGGGGGCGCGCCCGGTCGGGACCGTCTCGCCCCCGAGGAACGCGTCGAGGTCGCGCGGCGGGAACCGACGGCCGACGTAGAAGTCGCCGAACTCGCCGTACCGCGAGGAGGCGGGGTCGAACCGCATCTCGTAGACGATGTCCTTGATGTCCGTCGGGTCCGATCCGAACAGGGTGACGCCCCACTCGTGGTCGTCGAAGCCGACCGAGGAGGCGATCACCTGCTTGATCTTCCCGGCGTACTCCTTGCCGACCTCGCCGTGGCCGGCCATGAGCTCGGCGCGGTCCTCGAAGTCGAGGTCGTACCAGTTGTACTCCTCGCCGCGGCGCTTGCTCATCGGGTAGAAGCAGACGTACTCGTCGTCGGGGATCTCCGGCGTCAGCTTCCCCTCGATGTACCGGCGGAGGCCGGCGTCGATCTCCTCGGGCCCCTCCTCGAAGTACGCGTCGGAGACGTACCCAGAGACCTCGGTGACCGAGACGTACGAGGTCGTCCGCTCGGTGAACCTCGCGAGGGCGGTGTCCTCGAACCGGCGCTCGATCGACGAGAGGTCGTCGAGCGACGGGCGGAAGTGGACGAACAGGAGGTCGGCCTTGTGTCCGAGCACGGAGAACAGGCCGGAGTCCCCCTCGTCGGCGTCGGCGACCAGCTCGCGGTGTTTCAGGAAGGCCTCGCCCTCCTCGATCGCTCGGCGTCGCTCCCGCTCGGGGGCGTCGCGCCACGCGTCCCAGTCGATCGACCGGAAGTCGTGCAGCGCGAACCACCCCTCCTCGGTCTGTGGTGCCTCGACCATACGTCGGCTTGGACCCCCGCGACTTAGGGGCTTGCGGGTCGCGTCCGCGAGCGATGGAGCCGGACGGTCCGGTGAGGCGCCCGTGCAGTCGGGCGATTCACCGAGTAATCCGGTGAGGCGCCGCCTCGCTGACGTGTTCCCGGTCGTGAGCGGCCCGGCCCCCGGCCCCTCGCCGCTACCGATCGATCAGCCGCCCGAGTATCCCGCTGGGGAGCCCGGCGCGGACCAGCCGATCGTACAGCCGGTCGGGGAGCACCGCGGCCAGTCGCGGGAGCCAGCGCGCGCGGCGGCTCACCCGGTACACCGTCCGCGGCCGATCGGTCGTGGCCGCGACGACGACGCGCTCGACCACGGTCTCGAGGTCGGTCGCGGCGGGCGCGTACCCCTCGAACGCCCGGTAGGCGTCCGCGTGCGGGCCGTCGGGGTCCGCGTCAGCGATCCGATCGGCGATCCGAGCGGCCGCGCGCTCGTTGAGCCCGGTCGGAACCGGCCCGGGCTCGACGAACGCGACCGTGGCGCCATGGGGCTCGACCTCGCGTCGGAGAGCGTCGGCGTACCCGCGTAACCCGGCCTTCGCGGCGCTGTAGGCGCCGTGATAGGGGAGCGCGGTCGACCCGACCATCGAGCCGACCACGACGATCCGGCCGCCGCGCTCGCGGATCGACGGGAGGACGGCCCGGACGACCGTGTGGACCGCGGTCAGGTTCGTGTCGAGCTGGCGGCGGAACGAGTCGACGGTGGTGTCTTCGACCGCCGCGATCTCGTACCCGCCGACGCAGGAGACGACGCGGTCGAACTCGCGGTCTGCGAGCAGCGCCTCCACCGCGTCGCCGTCGCGCAGATCGAGGGCGTGGGTCTCCGCGGCGTCGGGGAGCGCGGCCAGTCCGTCGGCGTCGCGGTCGATCCCGGTCACGTCGTGGTCGGCGGCCGCGAGCGTTCTGACGACGCCGCCGCCGATCCCGCCCGCCGCTCCGGTCACGAGGACGCGCATGCGTGCCGATAGCGCCCCGGGGGTGGTGACGCTGGCGGTTCGAGACCGACGCGCGGTTCGCGACTGACGCGCGGTTCGCGACGGACGATTCGGGCCGCGCTCCCGAAGGCATATATCATCGACCCGCGATCACCCGACGTATGTCCACCGAAGAACCGTCTGTCCCGATCGTCTGCACCGAGTGCGAGACGGAGACCAGCGTCCCCCTCTCCGACGTGGCGGACGCGCTCGCGAGACACAACGACGGGAAACACGACGGCGAGGAGGTGGCGGAGGTCGACCCGGCGCTGAAAGACCAACTCGCCGACCTCGTCGCCGAGGACCTCGGGCTCTTCGAGGAGGCGTAGACGGGGGAAGCACCGGGGGACCGAATACGATCGAGCGGACCCGCCGACCGCCGTAAGCTGACGCCAGTCAAGGAGGCGAACGTCGCCCTCGGCGTCGCTCAGTCGTCCTGCGAGAGCGCGCCCTTCGGGTGACCCTTGTGCTGGAGGTTCCGGTTGTCTCGTTTCCGGGTCGCCGTCGCCGGGATGACCGTCTCGGTGTCGACCCCGTCTCGCGGTCGCCCGGTGTAGCCGTGGTCGGGGTGCTCGGCGCAGTGGGCCATCGCGTCGTGCGACCCTTCCCACGGCCCCTCGTCGCAGTCGTCCGCCGTGCAAACGAACACTATCTCATCGGACATGTTGACCGGGAGTTTTCAGTCGACATATATAAACGTGGAGTCGCAGCTATCAAGTTAGATAACCGACGCCCACGAGGCGACGGTCCGGTCGCCGCGGTCCCGATACCGACTCAGTCGCCGGCGGTGGGAACGCCGAACAGCTCGACGCTCGTCCCGTCGTGACGGCAGTCCTCCAGCGCGTGCTTGGCGGCGAACCCCGCCTCGTGGGCGGAGGCGCCCCGGCCGACGCCGACCTGGAGCTCCACGCCGACGTCGTCTTCGACGTGGGCGACCGCGTCGGCGAACGCGCCCTCGCGGAGGTCGGGGCAGACCGAGATGATGTTGTCGCCGCCGACGAAGAAGGAGAGCGCGCCGTGCTCCTCCCGGAGATACCGCATGACGGAGGCGTACGCCTGTTCGATGTTGATGAACGTGTCGAACTCGTTGAGCCGGTCGGTGTACTTGCCGGTCGCGTTGACGACGTCGAAGTGCGCGATCTGGAGGTCCGAGCCCGTCGTCTCCGTGAGGTACTCGCCGGCGAGCACCTCGGTCCGGGCCTCGTCCTGCGCGCTCCCCTCCACCTGGAGCCGGCGGTTCGCGTCCTCTAGCGCGTCGACCGGTCGCTCGGCAACCGCGGTACCGAGGCTGACGCTCACCGGGTACCGGTTGCCGATCGATTCCTGGAGGGCCGCGTGGGCCCCGCCGTCCACGCCGTTCGTCACCGCGACCATGTTGTCGAAGCGCGTGAAGAAGACGTAC
>NZ_JAQCNO010000035.1 GCF_028274965.1 Natronomonas sp.
AACGCCGAGCGCAACGGCGTCGCCGACCGCATCGCGGCGATCAACGCCGACGTCCGCGACGTGTCCGGGTACGACGGGTGGGCCGATCGGATCGTGATGAACCTCCCGCACAGCGCCGACGAGTTCCTCGACACCGCCGTCTCGCTCGCCGCCGACGACTGTGTCCTCCACTACTACGACATCCAACACGAGTCCGACCCGTTCGGTCCCGGCGAGGCGGCGATCCGGGCGGCCGCGGAGCCGGCCTACGGCGTCACGATCGAGACGCGACGGGAGGTCCGTTCGTACGCGCCCCACGAGTTGAACGTCTGTCTGGAGGCCCGCCTCGAGCGGTCGGGCGCGTGAGTTCGCAACCCTTATACGGGTTATCCACCCAGCTACCGGTGGACGCGCCGGAGTAGCTCAGCTGGCAGAGCGAATCCTTCGTAAGGATTAGGCCGAGGGTTCAAATCCCTCCTCCGGCTTTCTGCTGTGAACGACGTGAGCAACGAACGCCACGGCGGGGTTTGAGCCAGAGAGCAGCCTGCTGCGACCGTGGTTCACAATTCTTTCCTCCGGCTCTCTCATCGGGCGCCCCCGAGCGTTCCCGGAACCGCGAACGCACGTCGACGCCCGGGTTCCCGTCGGTCCCCGCGCCGTTTATCAGAGAGGCGTCCGAGGTCCCGACATGACAGTACAGCCTCCGAGCGGACGAACCGGTCGGGGACACCGATGGTAGACGTCGCCTTCTCGTTCGGACGGGTCCTCGCCGCGCTGTTTTTGGTCGTACTGAACGGGTTCTTCGTCGCCTCGGAGTTCGCCTTCGTCCGCGTCCGCTCGACGTCGGTCGAACAGTTGGCCGAAGCGGGCCGCCCCGGCTCCGAGATACTCCAGGACGTCATGGAGAACCTCGACGACTACCTCGCCGCGACGCAACTCGGGATCACCATCGCCTCGCTCGGGCTGGGATGGATCGGCGAACCGGCGGTCGCCGCGCTCATCGAACCGGCCTTGGACACGCTGCTCCCGTCGAATCTCATCCACCTCGTGGCCTTCGCCCTCGGGTTCGGCGTCATCACCTTCCTCCACGTCGTGTTCGGCGAACTCGCCCCGAAGACGATCGCCATCGCCGACGCCGAGCGCGTCTCGCTGTTCCTCGCGCCGCCGATGAAACTCGCGTACTACCTGTTCGTCCCGGGCATCGTCGTGTTCAACGGCACCGCAAACGCGTTCACGCGGCTGCTCGGGGTCCCCCCGGCATCCGAGAGCAGCGAGACGCTCGGCGAGCGCGAGATCCGTCGCGTGCTCGCGCGCTCGCGGGAGGCCGGCCGCGTCGAGACGGCCGAGGTCAACATGATAGAGCGGGTGTTCGACCTCGACGACACCGTCCTGCGGGAGGTGATGGTCCCGCGACCGGACGTGGTGAGCGTTCCGGCGGACATGTCGCTGTCGGAGCTCCGGTCGACGGTACTCGAGGCCGAACACACCCGCTATCCGGTCGTCGCGGCCGACGACCCCGACAGCGTCGTCGGCTTCGTCGACGCGAAGGACGTGTTGCGCGCCGAGGCCTCCGGCGCGCCGTCGCCGACCGCCGGCGACCTCACCCGCGATCTCGTCGTCGTCCCGGAGACGACGACCCTCGACGACCTCCTCTTGCGGTTCCGCGACGAGAACAGACAGATGGCCGCGATCGTCGACGAGTGGGGGGCCTTCGAGGGAATCGCGACCGTCGAGGACGTCGTCGAGGCTATCGTCGGTGACCTCCGCGACGGGTTCGATGCCGAGGGTCACGAACGCTCGATACGCCGCCGGGAGGATGGTGGGTACGACGCCGACGGGTCGGCCACGCTGTCGGCCGTCAACGAGGCCCTCGGCACGGACTTCGAGGGTGAGGGCTACGGGACGCTCGCCGGGTTGGTGCTGGACCACCTCGACCGGGCGCCGGCGGTCGGCGACAGCGTCGCGGCCGGCGGGCACGCCTTCGAGGTGACGGCCGTCGACGGCGCACGGATCTCGACGCTCCGGATCGAGCGCGCCGAGAGCGCCGCGGACGAGCGGGACGCCTCCGAGGAGTGATCAGTCCCGTCTCAGTCCTGTGCGTGCTCGGTGACGCCGGCGCGGTCGTCGCGGCTCTGGGTCCCCACCCGGGCGACGAACCGACGGGCCAGCCACACGGACGCGACCGCGAGACAGATCCCGGCGGCGATGTCGACGAGCCAGTGGATCCCGAGGTACACCGTCGCAACGACGATGCTCCCGGTCAGAACGGCCGTGATCGCGAGCCACCGCGGGAACTCCCTCCGGGTGAGCACGGCGACGACGAGGACGGTGACCGACAGCGACGTGTGCAGGGACGGAAAGACGTTCGTCGGCGAGTTGACCTGCCCCGTCAGCAGCGTAAAGTACGGAAAGAACTCCTGGATGACGCCCTGCGTGCTCTCCGAGGCGATCCGGGGGCCGCGGGCGATGACGAGCGTGTACGCGACGACCGCGACGGCGTAGTTGATCGTGTACGCGACGAGGACCGTCTTGAGGTGCCGGAGCGACTCGGCAAAGAGGTACAACGCGAGCGGCCCGAAGACGACGACCGCGTAGCCGAACATGTACACGAACGCAAAATAGAGCGCCGCGACGTCGGGGATCGCCGCCTGTACCCCGGCGGCGAGGTCGCCCTCGATCGCGTAAAACAGCCCCGTCGCCTCGTAGCCGATCACGTCCGAGAGCGCCCAGAACCACTCGCGGAACACCTTCCGCCCCCCGAACACCGCCGCGAGAACGGCGGCGTACGGCGCGACCGCGCGGAGCCGCTCTCGGAGCACCCCCCGGTTGCCGCCCGCCTGTCGGAGTCGGCCGACGCCGACACAGACGACGAGCGCCACGGCGAGAAGCGCAGCGACGACCAGAGCGAAGCCGCCGGCGACGGCGGCCGTCCGTACCAGTACCATCCGAATCGGACGGGCGTTACACCGGTCGGTACAAACCTCTTTTGACTGCTCGGCCGGGAGGCGCCCCGAGGGTCACCGACGGGTCTCAGACGTCGGCCGAAAAGTCCTTGATCGACCGACCCCGGCGGGCGATCCCCTCGCTGACGGCCAGTTTCTCGCGGCGTTCGAGCGCCGGCCAATCGAGACACTCCGGCGGCGACTCCTCGAGGGCCCGGAACTGCTCGAAGACGGTCTCGTTGATGAACCGCTCGAAGGAGCCACAGACCGGACACGCCGTGGAGAGCTCCGCGGTGTCGAACGAGCGTGAAAGCGTCCCTTCGGCGCACCCGAGACACCGGTACGTACGGTTCATACCCGACCTCGGGCCTCGACACCTGTATACCTGTCCGCCGAGGCGGCCCTCGGAGCCGCCCGGCTCTGTCCTCGGCCGGAGGACGCATACCGTGGGTCGATTGGGAAAGTTATTTGTCACTCTCATCGGGAGTCTATGGTATGCCACACTGCCGCAACTGCGACGCGTTCGTCACGGAGAACTACGTCCGCGTGTTCGCGCCCCAGGGGATGTCGACGGTCCGCGTCTGCCCGAACTGCGAGGACAAACTCCGGGACGGAGCGGAGGTCCGGGAGGCGCGCTCGACCCGACAGAACTAATCAGCGGCACGGCCTGCGTTTTATCCCTCGCTCTCGGCGCCCGTCCGCACAGTGCCCTCTCTCAACCGGCGTTCGCCCTCCGCCGTCGCCGTGTACACCACCTCTGCCGTCACGGGCCGGAGGAGCCCGCGGTCGGCGAGGACCGCGATCCGACGCTCGACGTACCGGAGGTGCATCCCGAGGCGGGTCGCCACGATCGGCGCGTAGTCCGGGGGGTGCTCGGCGAGGTACTCGAGGATCCGCTCGTCGGCCGGATGCAGTGGGTTCGTGCCGGACGACATTGGTACGCTCTTTCATACCATACTCCCCGGCGGTATATATCCCTACCGATCGCCCCGGCGTGGCTTCCGTCCGGGGGCTCGACGCCGGGACGGAGCCGTTCTCCGCTCTGTTCTGTCCCTCCCGGCGCGTCCCGACCCACCGCGCCCGACCGGGCTCGGGGCTGATCGCCGGCGCTCGGACGCGGCGCGGATCGGCCGGTTTTTACATCGCCGCCGCGCAGCCTCGGGCATGGTCGAGAACGTCATCTGGCCCGCCTACCTCGACGCCGAGCGGTCGCGCAACGAGGGACGGCGCGTCCCCGAGGATCTCGCCGTCCCGGAGCCGACGGTCGACGAGATCGCGAGCGCGGTCCAGCAGGTCGGCTACGACGCCGTCATCGAGCGGGACCGGACGTACCCCCGTGAGTACGAACCGCGAGGCCGCGTCGTCGTCAAGGGCGCCGACGACGCCTCGAAGTCGGACCTCCTCGGCGCGGTCGCCGCGTACGTCGCCGCCCTCCGGGAATGAAACGCGCCGGCGAGGTGGTCCGGACCGCCCAGGGGCTCGCCGTTGTCCGCTCGCCCAACGGGACGACGCCGGATCTCGGCACCGAACTCGTCGATCAGGACCTCGACACCGTCGGCCGCGTGGTCGACGTGTTCGGCCCCGTCGAGCGCCCCTACCTGGCCGTCTCGTCGTCCGACGGCGTGGTCCCCGCCGCGCTGCTCGGCGAGAAGCTCTACGCGCGGTGATCCCGCCGGTCGGCCGACGCGGAACCACAACCCCCAAACGGACGCCACGAGAGGGGACGGTATGAAACGGGCCGCCGTCGCCGTCGCCGCCACCGTCGGGCTCTTCGTCGTCGTCCAGTTGGGCTCGCTGGCGTTGGTCCAGCCGTTCATGGACGCCGGCTACCAGACCGTCGAGGACCCCTCTGATCCGACGAACAGCCTGCTGTACGTCGGTGCGATCCTCGTCGCCACGGTCGTCATGCTCGGCGCGATGCGCTTCGGCGTCGATCAACTGCTCCAGGGGCTCATCGTGTTCTCCGCGGTGTTCCTGTCGTTTTACGTCTTCACCGTCGTCGTCCCGCCGCTCGTCACGCTCGGCGGGGTCAACGTCCCCGCGGTCGCCGCCGCCCTCGCCGTCGGCGTCGGTCTGCTCGTCTACCCGGAGTGGTACGTCATCGACGCCGCCGGCATCGTCATGGGCGCCGGCGCGGCCGGGCTCTTCGGCATCAGCTTCGGGCTGCTTCCCGCCATCGTGTTGCTCGTCGTGCTCGCGGCGTACGACGCCGCGTCGGTGTACGGCACCGAACACATGCTGACGCTCGCCTCCGGGGTCATGGACCTCCGGCTCCCGGTCGTGCTCGTGATCCCGCTCACGCTGTCGTACTCGTTTCTGCGCGAGACGGGCCCGGAGACGCTCGCCGACGAGGCCGACGCCGACGACCCCGACGAGGCCGACCCCGAGAGCGGAGCGGACGGAGACGAGACCGACGAACTCGAAGCGGACGACTCCTCGGATGACGGTCCGGCCGACGCCCTCGAACGCGACGCGTTCTTCATCGGGTTGGGCGACGCCGTGATCCCGTCGGTTCTCGTCGCGTCGGCGGCGTTTTTCCGCCCCGGTGACCCGGCGCTTCTGGATGTCCCCGGGATCGCGCTGACCGTCCCCGCCCTCGGCGCGATGCTCGGGACGATCGCCGGCCTCCTCGTCCTCATGTGGATGGTGATGAAGGGCCGGGCCCACGCCGGATTGCCGCTTCTCAACGGCGGCGCGATCGCCGGATACCTCGTCGGTGCGGTCGCCGCCGGCGTTGCCCTCGTCGAGGCGATCGGGCTCGGACCGTACCTCTAACCCGGTCGCCGGGACCGAGCCGCTCACTCGCCGGTGAGCGCCTGGCTCCCCGGCGCGAACTCGATCGTCCGCCCGACCCCCTCGCTTTCGGCTCGCTCGTAGAGCATCCACGCGGCTGCGACGGTCTCGATCCCCGTCCCGCCGCTGTCGAAGACCGTGACGCCGCGGTCGTCGGTCCGCCCCGGCCTGTCGCCGGCGACGACCTCACCGAGCTCCGCGTGGACGTGATCGTCGCCCACGAGTCCGGCGTCCTTGGCGGCGAGAAACGATCCGGCGTCCTGGAAGGCGCGCTCGCGGAGGTCCGGGACGTACGTCGCACGCGCGATGGTTTCGCTTTCGAGTTCCCGCTTACCGCTGTCGTACTGCCCCATCGCCGTCACGTGGGCGCCGTCGGACAGCGCGTCGTCGTCAACGACCGGTTCGGAGGCGTTCGTCGCGGTGATGACGACGTCTGCGCCCTCGACGGCGGCCGACGCCGATCCGACCGCGCGCACGTCGGCGTCGAGTCGGGCGTCGAACCCCTCGGCGAACGACGCGCGGTTCTCCGGCGTCGGCGAGAACACCCGTACCTCGGAGAACTCCCGGACCGTCGCGGTCGCACGCAGCTGTCCGCGGGCCTGCGCGCCCGACCCGATGACTGCTAGGATTTCGCTGTCCGGCCTCGCCAGTTCGTCGACCCCGACGGCCCCGGTCGCGCCGGTCTTGAAGGGGTTCATCGACGCCCCGTCGAACAGCGCGACCATCCGTCCCGAGTCGGCGTCGAAAAGCGGCAGCGCGAAGTGGACGTCGGCGTCCCCGAACCCCGCGGCGTACGTGTACCCGCCCATCCCGCCGACCTCCGGGAGGATCGCGAGGTAACCGGTGCACATCCCCGGCGGATCGCCGTTGATTAGTTTGGTTCGGGGCGCGGCCGTTCCCTCGTTGCCGTGGCTCTCGTAGCCCTTCCGTACGGCCGACACGTAGTCGGCCGGCGTCGCGAGGCCGCTCACCTCGTCGCTCCGTACGAACAGAACGTCCGTCATACCGCGCCTTCGCCGGCCGCGGTCTACTGTCTTTCGACGGCCTCCGCCGGCTCCACGGGCGGATCGGCCGACGTCCGCGACGGACGGTTTAACAGACGCCGGGCTGAAGCGGACCCCGATGGGGTCGGACTCCTCGGATGTCGACTACGCCGGCCGGGCGAGAGACGCACTCGGGTACTCCCGGTGGGTGCAGATCGCCGCCGCCGCCGGGATGATGGCGGCCGTCAGCCCCTACCAGTACGTCTGGTCCTCGATCGAGGGGCCGCTGGCCGAACGCCTCGACATCGCGCTGCCGGCGCTCGGGGCGGTCTTCTCGTTTTACGTCGTGTTCCAGTCGCTCTCGCAGATGCCGGCTGGGTGGTGGCGCGACAGGCGCGGCCCCCGCGCCTTAACCTACCTCGCGGCCGCCCTCGCCGGCGGCGGGTACGTCGGACTCGCGTACGCGACGACCGTCTGGCAGTTGTACGCGCTGTACTCGCTCGGAGCGATCGGCGTCGGGATCATCTACACCGTCGCCGTGAACACCGCCGTCAAGTGGTTTCCCGATCGGACCGGGCTCACGACCGGGATCGGGACGATGGCGTTCGCGGGCGGGAGCGCCCTCGTCGTGCCGTACGTCCGCGCGAACGCGACGGTCGGTGGGTACCCGGGCGTCCTCCGGAACCTCGGGGTCGCCATCCTCGTCGTCTCGCTCGTCGGGGCCCTCCTGTTGCGGGACCCACCGGAGGGGTGGCTCGGCCGCGGCGAGTCCGACGACGATGACGCTGGGGGCGATCTCGCTGCATCGCTTTCGGGGACCGCCTACACCACCCGGGAGATGCTTCGGACGTGGCAGTTCTGGCTCCTGTACGCGATGTTCGTCGCGACCGCGGGCGCGGACCTCCTCGTCATCGCGAACGTCGTCCGGTTCGCCGAACACCTCGGTCTCGCGGCGGTCATCGCGACGGCCGCCGCGACGCTTCTGCCCGTCGCGGCCGGCGTCTCGCGGCTCCTGTTGGGCGAAATTTCGGACCGCTTCGACAGGACGCGCGTCATGGCCGTCTCGTTCCTGTTGGCCGGGGCGTTCCGGTTCGGCCTCGTCGGGGCGGGGATCGCTGATGCCGGCGCCGGCTTCGTCCTTGCCGTCGTCGGCTCGATGTTCTTTTCCTCGCCGCTGTACGTCTACTTCCCCGCCGTCGTGGCCGACTACTACGGGACCGAACACTCCTCGAGCAACTACGCCGTTCTCTACACCGCAAAGGTCGGTGGCGGCGTCTTCGCCGGCACCGTCGCCGGGGCGCTCGTTGCGGCCGTCGGGTGGGTGCCGACGTTCGCGCTCGGCGGGGCGCTCGCCGTCGCCGCCGCCGCCGCCGCGCTCGTCCTCCGGCCCCCGGCCGACGCGGCGCCCTCCGGGTCGTCGACCGCGTAGCGCCCGGGCGATCCGAGGGCTCTACGGCGTCGGGACCGCGCGAGGGGCGGGCCGTCGGCCGGATCCGCAAGGGTTTGAAAGGCCGCCGTCGAACGATGGGCATGGCAGACCCGTCGTTCCTCGAACAGCGCCTCGACGCGAGCACGTGGCCGATCGCGGCCGGCGACGCGATCGCCCTGCTCGCGTTCCTTCTGGCCGGCACGCTCCAACACTGGCCGCTCGCGGAACTCCGGGCGGACCCGATGATATACGTCTACGCCGCCGCGCCGTTCGTCCTCGGGTGGGTCCTCTGTGCGCCCCTCGTCGGCGCGTACTCCCCGGGCGGCGGTTCGGCCCCGAACTCCTCGATCCCCCTCGCGATCCGGTCGTGGATCCCCGCGACGGTCGTCGGGTTGGTCGTCCGGGTCGCGGCGGCGCCGAACCGCGGGTTCGAACCCGTCTTCGCCGTGGTCATGCTCGTCGGCGGGGCGCTCGTGCTCTCGGCGTGGCGCCTGCTGTACTTCAAACTCCGGTAGCGACCCCGGCGATCGTCGTCTCGAAGCCGTACTCGATCGGCCGCGGATCGAGCCCGACCGCCTCGAGTTCGGCCTCGAGTTCCGCGGCGGTGTAGAACGCCGAGTCGAACCCGACGACCGACTCCGCGGCGGCCAGCGCTCGGCCGCGGCGCGTCGAGCGGTCGAACTCCCTGACGACGAGGACGCCGCCGGGCGCCAAGACCCGGGCCATCTCCGCCAGACACCGCCGCCGGTTCGGGAAGTGATGGAGCGCGTCAACGACCGTCACGGCGTCGAGCGACCCGTCCGGATGCGGGAGCTCCGTCGCGCTCGCCCGGACCGTTTCGAGCCCGCGCCTGCGGGCGCGCCGGAGCATCCCGCCCGCGGGGTCGACGACCACCGCGCCGACCGATCGTGCGGCCCGACCCGACCCGCCGCCGACCTCGACGATCCGATTGATCTCGCGACCGGCGACGGCGAGACCCTTCCGGAGCGCGGTGTCGTCCGTCGCCGGCATGAGCAGGTCGTACAGCGGCGCGAAGCGATCGAACGCGCTGACGTCTCGGTTCACGTTCGACGCACGGGCGCCGCACATAACTCCGTTGCCCCATAACGCGCGGCATGGACCCCGTCCTGTTAGGGTGGCCCTCCGAGGGGCCGACGCTCCGACTCGATCACCGCCGGTTCGGGTACGCCGGGAAGTTCGTCATGTCGAACACCGGGAAAGCGGTCGTCTACGCCCCGGCCGACGGGGGAACCGACCGGCCGGATCGATCGGACACCGCCGCGGGCGATACCGACGAACCGTTCGATGACGACGTGCTCGCGGCCGCGGCGTTCAACGCCGACCGGACCGACGCCGACCGCCTCTGGATCCGGTACGTGACCGTCAGAGACGACCGCCGGGGCGAGGGGCTCGGCCCGACCCTCTGTGCGTTCCTCGCGGAGCGGGCGACCGAGCGGGGCTTCGAGACGCTCTCGATCGCTGTCAACAACCCCTTCGCTTACGAGGCGCTGTACCGCGCCGGGTTCGCGTTCAGCGGCGACGAAACCGGGCTCGCGGAGCTCGTCCTCGCGCGGCCGGCCGCCGAACCGGCCCGGGACCGATCGACGAAGACGTACCAAGACGGCCTCGATCGCTACCGCGAACGGGACCTCTCGGCGGCCGAGGCGTCGTTTCTCGACGGAAAGTGCGGCGCCGCCCCGCCGGATCCGAGCCCGGAGTGAGCCCGACGCCGGGTCAGCGGTGTCGGCTGCCCGGCAGGGGAACGCCCGTCACCCGGTACAAAAAGAGCGCGGCGACGACGCCCAAAGCGACGGACGCCGGGACGACGGAGAGCCACGCCGTCGCCGGCACGGCCTCGAACACCGTTCCGTCGAGGTGCGGATCGGTGACGCGCCACCCCATCGCGATCCGGAACGCGACGAGTCCCGACAGCGACAGCGCGGCGAGAACGGCGACGGCGGCCCGATCCACCCGGTCGCGGCGGTCCATTGTTTTCACGTCGGGCGGGATCGCTTGAAAACCCACGGTTCGGTGGGGCGGGCGTCGCCGGACCGACCGGCGGACTGGCGGACCGGTGGATCGCCGGACCGCCGGACCGGCGGCTTGAAACCCGCGGCGGCCCAACCGTGCGGCGATGGGAAACGCGGATCTCCGGCAGCTGGCGACCATCGAGACGACGCCGTTCGGCGATCTCGGCGGCTCCGTCGTCGCCGTCGACGCCCACAACTGGCTGTACCGGTATCTCACCACGACGGTCCGGTTCACCTCGCGTTCCGCGTACACGACGGACGACGGCGAGGAGGTCGCGAACCTCATCGGCGTCGTGCGGGGCCTCCCGACGCTCCTCGAGCACGATGTCACGCCCGTCTTCGTCTTCGACGGCGGCACGGCCGAGCTGAAGGGCGACGAAATCGACGCCCGCCGCGAACAGCGGGAACGATACGAGGACGAGCTCGAAACGGCCAGAGAGGACGGGGCCGACGCGGCCGAGATCTCGACGCTCGAGTCGCGAACCCAGCGGCTCACGCCGACGATACAGGAGACGACGCGGGAGCTCCTGGCGCGTTTGGACGTGCCGATCGTCGAGGCGCCCGCCGAAGGGGAGGCACAGGCCGCACACATGGCGAGACGCGGCGACGCCGACTACGCCGGCTCGGAGGACTACGACGCGCTGCTTTTGGGCGCGCCCCGCACCCTCCGGGGGCTGACGGGGTCCGGCGACCCGGAGTGCATGGACTTCGAGCGGACGCTCTCGGATCTCGGGGTGAGCTGGGAGGGGCTCGTCGACGCGGCGATACTCATGGGAACGGATTTCAACGACGGCATCGACGGCGTCGGCCCGAAGACGGCGATCGAGCTGATCCGCGAACACGGCGACCTCCGGGGTGCCCTCGACGCCCGGGGGGAATCGATCGCCCACGCCGACCGCATCCGTCGGATGTTCCTCGATCCCGCGGTCACCGACGACTACGAGTACGACACCGATATCACGCCGGACGTCGCGGCGGCCGAACGCTACGTCACCGAGGAGTGGGAGGTCCCGATCGATCAGGTCGAACGCGGGTTCGAGCGGATCGAAACCGCGACCGTCCAGACCGGCCTCGATCGCTGGAGCTGATCGCCGCGTCGATCCCGGCGGGCTTTTTTCCTCCCGGGACGAACCGACGCCCATGACCCCCGAAGAAGTCGAAGCGCGGATCGAGGCGGCGCTCGAGGACTGCGAGGCGACCGTCGGCCGGGCCCGCGGGAAACACGACGACGACCACCTCCAGGCCACCGTCGTCTCCCCGGTCTTCGAGGGCGAGTCCCTCGTCGACCAGCACCAACTGGTGTACGACGCCCTCGGCGACGCCATGACGACAGACATCCACGCCCTCGAGTTGACGACTCGGACCCCCGAGTCGTAACCTCGGCCCGCCTCCGCCGTCGGTGGCTGCCCGACTACCGGTGGGATCGCTCCGAGATCGACGACGCCCGATCCGTTCTCGATAGCCTGGAGCGGTTTCTGCGACCCTGAGGCGCGGGCGGCGCCGACGCCGGCGACCGCCTCGGGACGGTTCCGATGCGTTTTACCCGCCGCGCCGAGAGGGAACTCCATACCATGGACGACGACACCGAACACCGGATCGAACGCGATAGCCTCGGCGAGATGGAGGTCCCCGTGGACGCGTACTGGGGCGCACAGACACAGCGCGCCCTCGGGAACTTCCCCGTCTCCGGGCTCACCTTCCAGCGGCGGTTTATCAGAGCCCTCGGCATCGTCAAGAAGGCCGCGGCCGAGGCCAACCGCGAACTCGGGTCGCTGCGTGAGGACCGGGCCGACGCGATCGTCGAGGCGGCGACGGAGGTCATCGCCGGCAAACACGACGACCAGTTCCCCGTCGACGTCTTCCAGACTGGGTCCGGGACCTCCTCGAACATGAACGCCAACGAGGTGATCGCCAACCGCGCCACCGAGATCTACGGGGCCGAGTTGGGAAGCCGCGAGATCCACCCCAACGACCACGTCAACTACGGCCAATCGAGCAACGACGTCATCCCGACAGCGATGCACGTCGCGGCGCTCGAGGCCGTCGAGAAGGACGTCATCCCGGCTCTCGAGGTGCTCGCCGAGGAGCTCAACGCGAAGGCGGCCGCGTTCGACGACGTCGTCAAGACTGGCCGGACGCACCTCCAGGACGCGACACCGATCCGGTTGGGCCAGGAGTTCGGGGGCTACCGAACGCAGATCGAAAAGGGCATCGAGCGGGTCGACGCGACGCGGGAGCGACTCGCCGAACTCGCCCTCGGCGGAACGGCCGTCGGAACGGGGCTGAACACCCACCCCGAGTTCCCCGGACTCGCCGCCGAGGGGATCTCCGCGGAGACGGGCCTCAACTTCCGCGAGGCCGACAACCACTTCGAGGCGCAGGCGGCCCACGACGCGATGAGCGAGGCCCACGGCGCGCTCCGGACGGTCGCGGGGTCGATGAACAAGATCGCCAACGACCTCCGGCTGTTGGCGTCGGGACCGCGCAACGGCCTCGGCGAGATCGAACAGCCCGAAAACCAGCCCGGAAGCTCGATCATGCCGGGCAAAATAAACCCCGTCGTCGCCGAGTCGGTCAACCAGGTCCACAAGCAGGTCGTCGGCAACGACGCGACCGTCTCCGCCGGCGCCGCCCGCGGCGAGATCGACCTGAACCTCTACAAGCCCGTGTTGGCGTACAACTTCCTCCAGAGCGCCGAACTCATCGCCAACAGCGCCGAGACCTTCGGCGAGCGCTTCGTCGGGAAGCTCGAAGCCAACGCCGGGCACTGCGGCGTCCGCGTCGAGCAGTCGATGGCGCTGGCGACGGCGCTGAACCCGGCCATCGGCTACGACGCGGCCTCGAAGGTCGCAAAGAAGGCCCTCGCGGAGGACAAGACCATCCGCGACGTCGCCGTCTCCGAGGGCTACCTCACGGAGGCCGAGGCGGACGAGGTGCTCGACCCGCGCGCGATGACCGAGCGCGTCGTCCTCGGCGACGAGTAGGCTCTACCGGTCGTCGCGGTGGCGCCGCCCGCGATTCTGTTGCAGTACATAAAATTATCGGTCGATATTCGGATTTTGAAAGCGCTGTGGGCGGGTTAATATCCCTGCAACCGTTGTGAGAGTATGAAACAGACGAAGTCACCAACGCAGATCGGCACCGAAGAAAGCGACCAGTCCGTGACGGTTGCCC
>NZ_JAQCNO010000038.1 GCF_028274965.1 Natronomonas sp.
ACCGCCTCGGCGCTTCGGGAGCCGACATGAGCCCTCTCGTCGCGCCGAACGCTCCGCGGTCCGGTCCCGCGTCGGACGCATTCATATATACCACGAGACCGTATCGGGGGTATGGAGGGACGCGAGGACTCCCGCGTGAACTACGAGACGAGCAGGGAGCTGATGGATCTCCTCAGGTACACCTGCGAGACGCTGAGCCTAGAGTTCGACCGCTGGGGCGAGACGTACGTCGCCGGGCCGAGCCTGTATTTTCTCATCGTCGCCGACGTCGACTTCGACTCCTACACCGACCCGCTGGGCGCGAACACGTGGCCGATCGACCGCTGTGGGGTCGTCTCCGAGTCGGCCGAGCCGTTCATCGACGTCGCCAGAGACGTCGCGTTCAGCTGTGACGGCGCGGTCGTCGTCGCCGCCGACGGGACGATCCAAGAGCAGATGGTCCGCGTCAGGAGCCCGAGCAAAGAGGAGATGGGCGACGTCGGGGAGCTGACATACGCCGACTGGATGGGGACCAAACACCTGAGCGCGATGGAGATATCCACCCGCGAGGAGGTGCTTTTCGCCGTCACGCTGAGCGAGGAGAACGGCCGCGTCACGTCCTTCGTTGACGGGACGTACCGGGACTACCCCCGCGAGGAGATCGGCGGCCGGTGGCGGCCGGAGTGACGGCTCGGACCCGAGGCGGCGTCGTCGAAAAAAAGAGCGGTCGTCGACAATCGACAACGGAACGACTCAGTCGTCGTCTGTCGCGACCGGTGACGCGCCAACGTCCGCGCCGGTCGCCGGCCCCTCGTTTCTGGTGACGAACGTGTCGATCTGTTCGACCAGCCGGTCGGTCTGGCCGGCGAGCGATCCGATGTCGTCGATGACGTCCTCGATCGCGCCGGTCTGGGTGTCGACCGCCTCCGCGACGTCCTCGGCGCCGGAGGCCGTCTCGCCGCTGAGACTGCCGACCTCCTCGACCATCGCGACGACCTCTTCGGTCGAACTCGCCTGGTCGTCGGTCGCGTGACTGATCGACTGGATGCCGTCGTTCGCGTCGTTGATCTCCTCGATCGCGGTCTCCAGGGAGTCGGCCCCCTCCCGCATGGCTTCGAGGCCGTCGGCGACCCGCTCGTCCGTCCGTTCCATCGACGTGACCACGCTGTCGGTCGATCGCTGGACGTTCTCGATCAGCTCCTCGATCTCTCTTGTCTTCTCGGAGGTCTCCTCGGCGAGGGACTTCACCTCGTTGGCGACGACGCCGAACCCGTCGCCGATCTCGCCGCCTCCGTCGCCGCCGGCGCGGGCGGCCTCGATGTTCGCGTTGAGCGCGAGGATGTTCGTCTGCTCGGCGATGTCGTCGATCAGGTCGACGATCTCGCCGATCTGGTCCATCTCGCTTTCTAGTTCGGTCACCTCCTCGATGGTCTCGGTCGTCTGCGTTTGGGCGGCCTCGATCTGATCGACGGCGTGCCGCGTCTGCTCGCCGACCTCGGATCCCTTCTCGGCGGCCCGCTCGGACTTGCCGGCGACCTCGTCCGACGAGGAGGCGACCTCCTCGATCGTCGCCGACAGGTCGGTCAACTCGTCGGCCGCCCGCTGGACGTTCTCGTCTTGCTTCTCGGCGTTCTCCGAGACGACGCCGATCGAGCTCTCGATGGTGTCGTTCTGTTGTGTCACCGTCGAGGCCGCGGTCTCGACCTGCTCGATCGCCTCGTCGACCGAGACCGCGAACGACCGGACGTCCTCGATCGTCTCCTCGAGATCGATCGCCATCTCGTCGAACGACTCCGCGACGGGGCTCATCACGTCGCTTTCGACCTCGTCGCCGACCCGAACCGAGAGGTCGCCGTCGGCCGCGGACTCGAGCACGACGCTCAGGCGCTCGGCCTCGCGGGTCAGGGTCTCGTTGCGGCTCTCGACGGCCGCCTTCGCCTCCTTGGCCTCGGTCTGGGCGGTCTCGAGTTCATCGAGTTTCTCCCTGAGCGCGTCCCGCATCCCGGCGAGTCCCCGGTAGATGTCGCCGACCTCGTCGGTCCGCGGGCTCCGGAGATCGATGTCGATGTTCCCGTGTTTCATCTGCTCGGCGCGCTCGCTGAGGAAGGCGAGCTCGTTCGTGATGTCGCGGGCGACGACGATGGAAAACACCGCCGATCCGATCACCGCGATCGCCGCGATCGCGATGAACGCCGACCCGACCTGGCTCCGGGCCTCGCCGGTGAGTCCGCCCTCGATGGCCGCCCACCGCGAGTAGGTGGTCAGGAGGACGACCGCGCCGAAGAGGGCGTTCCCGGCGACGACCTTCCAGCCCAGCGAGCCGATGATGCCGCCCGTTTCGAGTTCCTGTACGCCCGCGTCGGAACCGCTGTCGTTGTCGTCGTGGGTGTGGCTGTTGTCGGACATCGTTGTCAGTTGAGCGCCCCCGAGAACGTTTGATCATCGAGCATCGTCGACACCCGGGCCGCCCGGGCGGCGACGATCGCGTCGAACCCGACCTTCGCGGTCAGATCGAGCGACGCGATGACGAAGTGGTAATCCGCGACCCGGACGAGCTCGAACCCGGTCGGCCCCATCAGCCACAGGACCGGGTACACGCACCACAGGACGATCGTCAGATCGCGGATCGTCCGGAACGTGCTCTGGACCGCCGGTATCCGGTCGTTGGCGACCGTGGTGACCTTCGTCACGAGGAGGTACAGCAGGTACACGAAGGCGAGCATCGAGACGGCGAACCCGGCCCACCGCACGGTCCCGGGAACCGTCGTTGCGACGTACCCGGCCGCGATCATCACCGCGTCGGCCGCCATCGCCTTGCCGATCAGCCGCTTGTCCGCCCCGGCGGTCAGCCCGATGTAGGCGACGATCATCGGCGTCGTGAGGACCCAATCGAGGTATCTGGCCTCGACGATCACGTTCTGACCGATCGTGCCGGCCGAACTGAGCGCCATGACGGCGTACAGCACGCCCGCGATGCCCGTGATCGCCGGCAACAACAGGTACGACCGCGGTTTCTGTGACGACGTCAGGTACCACAGCGCGAACACGCCCGTCGCGACGAGCATGATCGCCGACGTGACGCTGAATACACCTAGTTCTACGACCATACCGATGGGTGGTGCGGTATATAAATAATCCCTGCAATCGTTTCGAGAACTGAGTGGCGAACGAACGACAAACGGACCGCAGAACGCCCTCAGAGCCGGGTTCAGACCGTCTCCGAGCCGCTCCACTCGGCGTCGGAGAGCGTCCGCTGGACGACGTCGGTGTCGAGCGCCTCCGCGAGCGTTCGGAACCCGGCCTCCTCGGCGCGCTCGTCGGCGTTCGCGACCAGTCGGGACACGATGAACTCCGGCGTCGAGCGGCCGACCTCGCCGAACCGCGGCTGGTAGTCCACCTCCAACTCGAGATCGCCGGTCAGCCCCTCGGCGAATATACCGTCCGTGCGGGCGGTGTCCGGCAGCGGTTCGAGGTCGTCCGCCAGGTGCGTCACGAACGTCCCGAGGGCGCCCTCGGCGATGGTCAACCGGACGAGGCCGAAGAGCAGATCGGCCGCCCGCCCCGGCTCGGTGATCGCCTCGAACTCGTCGACGAGCATGAGCGTCCGGTCGCCCGAGACCAGCGGCGGGACGACAGAGCGGAGCGTCGATTCCAGGACGCCGGCGTTGAAACTCGCGTGCCGGCGGTGGAAGACGAGCCGATCGAGCACGGAGACCTCGGCCTCGGCGGCCGGCACCGGAAGGCCCATGTGCGCCATGATCTCGACGGCACACAGCGTCTCCAGAAGGGTCGTCTTGCCCCCGCTGTTCGCGCCGGTGAGCACGCTCACCTGCTCGTCGCCGGGCGGCGCGATCGTCTGTCGGCCGACCGCGTAGGTGACCGGCTGTACGTCGCTGTCGGGATCGCCGTCCAACGAGAGGTTCCGGGCCGAGACGACGGCGAGCGTCCCCCGATCGACGTACGTCGGCCGCGTGAGATCCCGGGCGGCCGCGAACCGTCCCAAGGAGAGATCGCGCGCGACGGTCGCGATCGCGGCGCTCGCCCGCTCGACGTCCGCGCCCGCGGCGTCGACGTCCGCCTCGAAGGCCGACCGGACCGCCTCCCGGCGCTCGTCGATCGCCGAGGCGAGGTCCTCCCGGAGCGCCCGGAGGGTCTCGGCGACGAACGCCGTCGCGTCGACCGCGTCCTCGGCCATCGCGTCCCGTATCCGCCCGGACTCGAGGCCCGTCTCGCGCCGGAGGTACTCGACCGTTCCGGCGCGGAAGCCGGCGGTATCGTCGATCCCGCCGCCCCGGAGCTCCTCGAGGATCTCCTCGGGACTCGCCGCGAGCCGATCGACGGTCTCGCGGGCCTCCCGGAGCCGATCGAGCGTCCCATCGGCCCCGGCGGCGATCCGATCGCCCTCCAAGGCCCGCAGCGCGACTGCGGCCTCCGAGAGCGCCCCGACGTCGAGGTCGGCGATCGGCTCGAAGACGGGGCCCGAAACGCCGGCCTCGCGGAGTTCGATCGCGGCCTCGACCGCGGCGATCCGACCGCCGCCGGCGTCGTCGTAGGCCTCGAACGCCTCGAGGATCGCCTCGCGGTGGGCCTCGTCCGCCTGCTCCCACGCCGATCGCCCGCGTTCGACGGCCTCGAGGCGATCGGCCATCGCTTCGCGGTCAGTCAGCGGCGTCAGCGTTCGGATCCGGTCGGAGGCGACCTCGCTGACGGCGTGTTCGGCGGCCTCCTCGAGGACGGTCTTGTACACCGCCCGGGCGTCCCGCGTCGCCAACAGCTCCATGCCGTCGGCGCTCTGTGCGCGCCGGAGGATCCGCGTCGCGCGGCTCCGGCCGACCCCGGCCTCGACGAGCGCCCGGACGTCGCCCGCCTCGATGGCTTCGAGTGCCGCCTCGGTCCCGATCGCCTCCTCGAGCGTCGCCCGCGTCTTCGGGCCGACCCCCCAGTACGCCTCGAGTTCCATGCCGGACCCCTCGGGGACGCCGACTATCAGGCTGACGGAGCGCCCCCGCCCCGCGTCCCGTCGCCGCTTCGCCGCGCGGCGTCGGATCTACTCGGTGTACTCGACGCCGGCGATATCGATGCGGGCACCACCCGCAGAGCCCTCGGCGAGGCGCATCCCCCAGCCGTGGGCCTCCGCGACCTCCCTGACGATGCTGAGCCCGAACCCGGTGCCGTCCTCGGCGGTCGAGTAGCCGGCTTCGAGCGCCTCCTCGCGGCGCCCCTCGGGGATGCCGGGGCCATCATCCTCGATGAAAAAGCCCGATTCGGCGTCCAGTTCGCCGACGGTGATCGCAACGTCGTCGCCGCCGTGCTCGATAGCGTTCCGAAAGAGGTTCTCTAAGAGCTGTGCGAGCCGCGACGCGTCGGCCTCGATCCGGCGCTCGATCCCCGTCCGGAGCGTGGCGTCGGCGGTCTCGATCCGCGGCCAGCACTGCTCGGCCGTCTCCCCGACGTCGACCGGCTCGGTCTCGGTGATCGTCTGTCCCTTCCGGGCGAGCGCTAAGAGGTCGTTGATCAGGTCGTCCATCCGATCGATGGCCCCCTGGATGTGCTCGAAGTGCTCGCTGTCGGCCTCCTCGCGCGCCATCTCTAACCGTGCGTCGACGATGGCGAGCGGGCTCCGGAGGTCGTGACTGACGACGCTCGCGAACTCCTCGAGGCGGTCGTTCTGCCGCCGCAGTTCCGCCTGCCGCTCGCGGGCCGTCGAGAAGTCCGTCGAGAGCCCCAAGAGCCGCGGCGACCCGTCCGGCGCGTCCGCGCCGCGCTGGACGTAGGCGCTCGTCCGTATCCAGTTCGTCTCCCCGTTGTCCGGGTGCGTCCGGTACGTGGCCGACTCCTGGTCGCTTCGACCGCTCGTGACCGCCTCGTAGGCCTCCGTGACGTCCTCGCGGTCCTCGGGGTGTACCGACTCGATCACCCCCGACACGTCCGACAGCGCGTCGCGCTCGACGCGGTGGAGCTGCTCTACGGGCCCCTGGATCTCCTCCATCTCGCCGGTCTCGAGATCGAGCGACCACAACAGCGAGTTCGTCCCCTCGAGGACGTACGTCAGCCGGTCTCGGAGCTCGTCGAGTTGGCCCTCGCGACGCCTGGACTCGGTGACGTCGCGCACGACGACCGCACAGCCGTCGAACGCCTCGTCGTACGGCAGCACCGAGATCCGGGCCTCGTAGACGTGCTCGTCGTCGTCGCCGGGCGGTGTCACCGCGATCTCCAGTTTGCCCTGCTCTGTGTCGGTCCCGTCCGACAGCAGCTCCGGCAGGAGCTCGACGTAGTCCTCGACGACCTGTTGCGGGACGACCCCCTCCTCGACCAGCTCGGCGAACGGCGTACCCTCCAGTTCCGCGGGGTCGCGGTCGACCGTCTCGGCCCACGCGCCGTTGACGTACTGCATCCGGCCGTCGGCGTCCAGCTTGAAGATCCCGTCCGGCGACGTCCCGACCAGCGTCTCGAACTCCCGAAGCTGTTCGTTCCGCCGCCGGAGCTCCCGCTCGTGTTCGACCCGCTGGGTCACGTCGTAGGCGGTCAGGAGGACGCGCTCTATGGAGCCGTCCCGGCGCGTCACCGGGTCGACCGTCACGTCGAGATCCCGGCTGAGCGCCCCGTAGCGGTACCGGGTCTCGTAGGTCACCGTTTCGCGCTCGCGGGCGTCCTCGAGGTGCGTGCGCAACTGCTCCGGCGTGATCGAGAGCCGCTCGGCGAAGGGGGTCTCGGGGAGGGGCCGACCCACTACCCCCTTGGCCGCGTCGGGGAGCATCTCGCGGGCCGACTCGTTGAGCCGCCGGACGCGCCCGTCCGGTTCGAGCACCACGACCGCCATCTTCGGGTGATCGAACAGCGCGTCGTACTGCCGCCGCGTCACCGGGCTGACGTCCGCGTCCGCACTCGGGTCCGCACTCGCGTCCGCGCCGCCGTCGCGTCCGTCGGGGCCGGTGGTTCGGTCCGACGGGCGATTACGCATCGCCCCTCCGTCGGACCCACCGCAACACAGCCCGCTCGTCGGTCGGTTCAGTCATACCCGATCGAAAACGGTCCGGGGTAATTAATACTACTCCGCGTTTTCGCCGCGTAAACTACCCCACCCTACTCCCTCGGCGCATACGCGCCTCGGTCCTTGAGGGTGGGGCTTTGATGTGGACTCCCGGCAATCAGTCACCAGCAATAGGCCGGTGACTCTCGCCGTTCAACGTCCCACCATTCACACGCAGGTCTACTT
>NZ_JAQCNO010000041.1 GCF_028274965.1 Natronomonas sp.
GATCGGCGGGATCGCCCTCCGTTGTGGCTCCGTCGGCGTCGAAAAGCCCCGGTCGGAGAGCGCCTCGCGGACGTCGCTCCCGAGGCGGGTGAACGCGTCCATTCCCGACGGTTCCGACATTACCGTAGATTGGGTTTTCGGCCGATTAAGCCCGTCGCTGTGCGAGTACGTATCGAACCGGTGTCGTTGACATGTGGTGGCTACCGCCGGCACGGTCGATCGTTTTCGATTGGTCGTTGTCCATGCGATACACATCGGCAACGCCCCGGCCGCTCGGTACGATGTAATTGCCGGCGTAGAGAGCAGCCACAAAGCCCCAGCCGCGACGATCCGATGTCTTTCTCACTACGTCGTTTCGGTCCTGCTACGTCACGCCGCCCTCGCTCACCGTGTACGCCTCGTGGGCCCCCGAGTCGAGGATCGCCTCGATCCGATCGACGACGGCGAGCACGTCGGCGAAGGCGGTGTATGGCGCGGCGGGACAGACGCGCACCACGTTCGGCGGCCGGAAGTCGACGACGACGCCCCGGTCGGAGAGGGCCTTGCTCAACCGCTCGCCCGCGGGGTGTTCGAGCGCGACGTGGCCGCCGCGGGCGTCGCGGTCGCGGGGCGTTCCGACGGCCACCTCGGGGAGCCGCGCGTCGACCGAGGCAATCAGGAAGTCGGTGAGCGCGAGCGACTTCGCCCGGATCCGGTCGATCCCGGCCTCCCGGAGCGTCTCGACGGCGCCCGCAAGGGGTGCGGCCGCGAACACCGGTGGGGTGCCGATCTGCCACGCGCCGGCCGAGTCGGCGGGGGTGTACGTCATGTTCATCTCGAACTGCGTCTCCTTCTCGTGGCCCCACCACCCCGCCAAGGCGGGCGTGAGCCCGTGGTGGCGCTCGGCGACGAACAGCGCGCCGATCGACCCCGGCCCGGCGTTGAGATACTTATACGTACACCAGACCGCGAAGTCGACGCCGGCGTCGTCGAACGCGTGCGGGACCGCCCCGACCGAGTGGGCCGCGTCGAACCCGGCGTACGCGCCGGCCGCGTGGGCCGCCTCGGCGATCCGCGCCACGTCGAACAGCTGGCCCGAGCGGTACAACGCGGTCGGCATGTACACGATCCCCACGTCATCGTGGGCGTCGAGCGCGGTCTCGACGTCTGCCGGGTCGATCGTCCGGCCGTCCCGGCTCTCCACGACCCGGAGCTTCTCGCCGGGGTCGATCCCGCGTTGCCGGAGCTGTGCGCGGATCGCGTAGTGGTCCGACGGGAAGTCCAACTCGTTGACGAGGACGGCGGGGGTGGTCCCCGTGTTCCAGTCACCGTCGGCGGCCGCATGTCCGTCCCGATCCGGGCCGTTACCCGCGCGCAGTTCGTCGAGGAACGTCCCGACGAGCGTATGGAGGTTCACCGTGATCGAGTTGCCGACGACGACCTCCGCGGGGTCGGCGCCGACGAGGGGCGCGAGCGACGCGCCGAGGCGTTCGGCGATCCCGAACCACGGCGGGTCGGCGTCCGTCCAGCCGTCGATCAGGAGTCCGCGCCACTCCTCGACGGCGCGGTCGAGGCTCGCGAGTGCCGCGTCGCTCGGCGGGCCGAGCGAGTTACCGTCCATATACAACCGGTCGTCGGGGACCGCAAAGCGGTCGGCGAACCCCGACAGCGGGTCGGCCGCGTCGAGGCGGGCGGCGACCCGAACCGGGTCCGATTCGAACTCCCCCCGGTCGAACGCCGCCCTCGCGGGCGCGTACGGGTCGTGATCCCCGTCGTCTTTTCCGTCGTCTCCGTCCATGACCAAGCGGACGTCGCCGTCGACTAACGCCTTTCGGGGCCCGGCGCCGGTTCCGAGGCGTCCGATCCGGCGCTGGTTCCGGGGCGGTCGATCCGGCATACCCGATCCACCCGGCCCGCCGCTCCTCCTCCCACCCGCCGCTACTCCTCGATGTCGATCGCGGGACGTCCCGGTTCCGCGTTCCCGGCGACGCCCGGGTCGGCGTCGGCCGCGCGCTCGACGACGACCGGCGCGTCGAACTCGCGCTCGATCAGCCAGGCGGCCGCCCGCAACGCCCCGTACTCGGCGTCGCCCGGGAGGGTCCGCGTCAACGCCTCGCGCTCCGCTTGGAGGGCTTGGCCGTACGACGCGGCGGCGTCGCCCCGCTCACGGATGTGGTCTTCGGCCATCAGTTCCGAGATCAGGTTGTCGGCGTCGCTTTCGATCGCGGTCTCTAACGCGTCGTACTTCCAGTCGGAGGCGACCACGACGTCGATCCGCTTCGGGTCGTCGATCCCGGCCACCTCGACGATGTCGCGGACGTCCTCGCGGGTGTTTTCGACCAGCCGGCGGCGACGCTCGACCGTGTCGCGGTCGACGGTCGCGGTCGGCCAGTCGGCCTCGACGACGAACCCGTCCCGGCCGAGCGTCTCCCATAGCTCCTCGGCGAGGTGTGGGACGACCGGCGCGAGCAGCCGAACGGCGACGTCCAATCCGCGTTCGTAGGTCGCCGGGTGCGGGTCGGCGTGCTCGCGGTAGCTCCGGAGGGTGCCGACGAGGTCCACCGCCTCCCGGAGCGCGACGTTGAACGTGAGGTCGTCGTACTCCGTGCCGGCGATGGCGACGGCGGCGTCGATCTCGTCGGCGACGTAGTCGTCGATCTCCGCGCGCTCGGCGTCGGCGTCCCGCCCATCGTCGGACGCGACGTCGCCCGCGGCGTACCCTTCGACGAGCCGCCGCAGTCGCGTCAGGAACCGGTAGGTGGACCTGACGCC
>NZ_JAQCNO010000045.1 GCF_028274965.1 Natronomonas sp.
ATCGGTATCGCCCGAAGCGTACATCGTATCGTGTCCCGTCGTCGGGCCCGTTTGCGTATAGACGACCCGGAGGCTCAAAGGCGGGTTTGATCGATCGCGGGCGAGCCAAGCGAGCAGACCGAGCGCAGCCGACGGCTCCCCGCCGACGGGTGTCGCTTATCGGGCTCGAGCCCCTACCGGAGACAATGAGCGACACCCCGGTTTCGGATCGGGCGAGTCCCCCGGAGGGCACCCTCGCCGGTGAAGTCGGCTCGGGGGGCACCGACGCGGCCGACGAACCGGCGCTCGTCATCGAGGGGCTCTCGAAGCGCTTCGGCGCCGAGGAGGGGGTCGTGGCCGTCGACGACGTGAGCTTCAGCGTCGACCGCGGGGCGGTCGTCGGCCTGCTCGGTCCCAACGGCGCGGGCAAGACGACGCTCATCAAATGCGCCCTCGGGATCGTCGTGCCCGACTCGGGGTCGATCCGGGTGTTCGGCACCGACGTCGCGGCCGGCCGGCGGGCGGTGTACGCTGACGTCGACGCCATGCTCGAGGGGGCCCGCAACGACTACTGGCGGCTCACGGTCCGGGAGAACCTCCGGTACTTCGCGACGATACGCGGCGTCGATCCCGACTCCGTTAGGGCCCGCCACGACCGGCTGTTGGACCGCTTCGACCTCGCGGCGAAGGCCGACACCCCGGTGCGGGAACTGTCGCGAGGCATGAAACAGAAGGTGTCGCTCGCGAGCGCCCTCGCCGGCGGCGCGGCGCTCGTGTTTCTCGACGAGCCGACGCTCGGACTCGACGTCGAGAGCTCCCGGACGCTGCGGCGGGAGCTGCGGCGACTCGCCGACGAGGAGGGCCTGACGATCGTCCTCAGCGGCCACGACATGGGCGTCATCGAGTCCGTCTGTGATCGCGTGATCGTCATGTCCGAGGGGCGCGTCGTCGCCGACGACGCGGTGTCGGCCCTCCTCGAACGGGCCGATCGGAACCGCGTCAGGCTCGCGGCGACGGGCGTCGATCGGTCGGTCCTCGACTCGCTCCGACGGGACTTCGACGTGTACGAGGTGAGCCGCAACGGCCGACGGACCCGCCTCGAGTTCGCGGCCGGCGGGACGGAACTGTACGATCTGATGGACGCCCTCCGGGCCGGCGGCGTGACGATCGAAGACGTCCGGACGGTCGACCCCGACCTCGAGGACGTCTTCCTGACACTCACGGAGGACGCCCCGACGACGGACGAACGCGGGGAGACGCCGTGAACTCCGAGCCCGGCTCCGACAGCGACGGCGCTGACTCTGGTATCGACGCCGATCCCGCTGTCGCCGACTCTGACACCGCCGACACCGAAACGCCCCGCCCGGCGACGTACTACCACCTCGCGCGGGCCGTCCTCTATCGGGAGTACCTGATCTTCGTCCGGTACCCGGCCAACGCGATCGGCGGCATCGTCATCGCGCTGTTTTTCTTCGGCGTCCTGCTGTACGGCGGCCGAATCGTCGCCGGACAGGCGCTTGCGGACTCGCTCGAAGGCATCATCGTCGGGTACTTCCTGTGGACGCTGTCGGTCGGCGCGTACTCCTCGGTGTCGAACGACCTCGGCAGCGAACTCCAGTGGGGAACGCTCGAACGCCACATCACGACGCCGTTCGGTTTCGCGCCCGTGGCGCTTTTGAAAGGCGCCGCGAAGGTCGTTCGGACCTTCCTGACGAGCGCGATCGTCCTCGCCGTCATGCTCCTTCTCAGCGGGACGACGCTGCGGCTCGACCCGATCACGATCCTCGTCGTCGCCGGGCTCGCGATCACGTCCGTCCTCGGGCTCGGCTTTGCCGCCGGCGGGATCACCGTCCTGTACAAGCGGATCGGCAACTGGCTGAACCTCCTGCAGTTCGGCTTCATCGTCCTCATCTCGGCGCCCGTCCTCGACGCGCCGTGGACGCGCGCGCTGCCGCTGGCCCACGGCAGCGCTCTCCTACAGCGCGCGATGGTCGACGGCGTCCGGCTGTGGGAGTTCGGTCTCGGCGAACTCGCCGTTCTTCTCGCCGTGGCGCTCGGATACCTCCTCGGCGGGTACGTCGTGTTCCACTACGCGACGCGTCGGGCGCGGCGGCTGGGCGTCCTCGGGGACTACTGAGCGCAACGGCGACGGCGAGACGGGCCGTCTCAGTTCCCGCCGCCGGTCTCGACCGCCGACTCCTCGAGTTCGACCGTCGCCGGCGTGTCGTCGGCGCCGACGACCTGGGCCTCGGTGATCTCGAGTTCGCCCGTGTTGCGCGTGATGTTGAAATCACCGCTGACCTGTGCGCCCGTCGTCACCTGGTAGGGCCCGGTCGCCTCGACGGATGTGTTCGTGTAGCCGTTCTCGGGGCCGAACTCGTCGTACCCGGTCGTCGAGTACGGGAGGTGCAACTCGAACTCGCCGTTCCCGTCGGCCCGGGCGAACTGGGTGTACCGGAAGGTCTCCCCCGAGGGCTTTTCCAACTCGACTGTCGCCCGGACCTCCTGGTTGGCACCGGCGCCCGACCCTTCGACGCTCGCGCCCGGCACGCGCTCGAAGGTCCGCACGAGCGATTGCCCCCGGACGTTCGTGTCGTAGACGAGCCGGTAGTGCTCTAAGGCCTCGACGCGCTCGGAGGGACCGACGATCTGTGCGTTGGAGGTCTCGTTGACGAACTCCCGGGCCGCCGTGACGTTGTCGAAGCTCTCGACGGGCTGGCTTTCCTCCCGGAAGGTCCGGACCTCGCTGCGCTCGCCGGTCCGCTGGTTTTCGACCTCCCGGACGTTGTCCCAGGTCACGACCGACGGCTGGGCGTCGGGCTCGACCGCGCTGCCGTAGTACCGGAACAGCCGGACCATCTGGCTCTCGTAGAACCGCTGGGTCTCCAGTTGGGTCTCGAAGCTGATCCGGCCCTCCTGGCTCTCGCTGTACAGCGCCCACCGGAAGTCGTCCCGTTCGACCTCGGAGTCGCTGTAGAACGTGACGGGCGCGCTGAACTTCCCTTGGAGCATCTGCCAGTCGATCATCACGTACCGCGTCTGGCCGCCCTCTGTGCTCTGTCGTTCGAGCACCTCGGCGGCTTGCTCCTCGCTGGGCGCGAGCAGGTAGTTGGCCGCCTCGCCGGCGTTCTGCTGGAACGGGTTGGCGTTCGGTATCCGCTCGCCGCGGACGGTTATCCAGTGGCCGTAGTCCCACCACGACTGGACGCCGTAGGCCCCTTCGGGGTACTCGAAGTCGCCGTCGGCCGGCCGGTCGTAGGTGCCGTAGTACTCCATCGCGTTGTCGTTGCCCTCCAGTTCGCCGGGTTCGGGCGTCTCCTCGCTCATCCACTCGAGGCTGTCGTCCCAGACGGTCACCGGGCCGGGGCCGCCGCCCGCGCCCGCCGCCCAGACGGGCGTCGTCAGCATGACGAGCGGCGCAACGATGACGACGATCACCGAGACCGCGGCGATCGCCTGCCAGCCCTTGATCGTCTCCACGTCGGTCAGCGGGCGGTTCAGATCGATCGCCGACATCGACAGCTGGAAGAAGTACGCGCCGCCGACGGCGACGACGACCGCGAGGTAGTAGTTGAACCGCGTCTGGGTGAACGCCATGCTGGTGATGAACCCCGCCCACACGACGAAGTACAGCTCCTCGGTGTCGTACTTCGCCAGAAGCGTCGCGCCGACGAAAAGCGCCGTTGCGATCGCCAGCCCGACGAGTTGCCACGTGAGCCCGACGAGCCCGCCGATGAACTCGTACAGCGGCGTGATGACGTACACCGAGCCGACGATCGGGAACGCGGCGATCGCGTACAGCGTGTGGTTCGTCTCGTCGCTCCCGACGAGCGGGCGGACGAGGATATAACAGATCACGGCGAAGGCGAGGACGAAGACGAGCCCGTACTGCGCGCGGATGAACTCGGCGAAGCTCCGTTGGGCGAGCGGCGGCTGGGCCTCGCCGATCGTCTGGGCGGTCGCGCTCGCACCGAAGGCGAGCCGGCCGGTAATGTTGCCGACGATCGTCGACCACAGCGAGGGAAGAACGAACGAGAGCCCGATCGCCGACACCACGATCAGCCCGGCGACGGCCGCCGGGTACCTGTCGGCGCCGAGTTCCCGGGCCTCCCACTGGCGGGCGAGCAACGCCAGAAAGACCGCGCCGAGCGCGACGCCGAGCGGCAGAACGATCTGCGTGAGCGAGTACCCGCTGACGCCGAACGAGAGGTCCTCGAGCGGGATGAGCTGCATCGCGCCGGCGACCGCCATCGCGATCGCGGCGGCGAAGGCGATCGGCTCGGGGCTGTCGCCGTGGTAGACGTCGCTCGTCATCTTGACCGCGACGAAGATCCCGGTGAACCCGACCATGAGCACGCCGGGCTGCCACGTCCACATGTACAGCCCGAGCGCGACGCCGGCGCCGACCGCGTACAGCGCGGGCCGTTTCAGCGCTGTCCAGTCGCGATCGACGACGAGTTCCCAGATCGGCTTCTCTTTGACCGCGACCGCGAAGGCGGTGAGAAACGCCAACACGGCGAGCGTCTGAAAGAAGACCTCCCCCATGTGGTGATCGCTGAACCCGACAAGCCCCATCCGAAAGAACCGCCCCGGGAGCAACGCGAGGATGGCGACCGCCGAGACCGCAAAGAACCGATCGAGAAACCGACGCGCGAGAAAGTACACCACGACACCCGTGAAGACGCTGAAGATGGGCGTCATGAACAGCATCGCCTGGAGCGTGCCCGCGTCGCCGCCGCCGGTGATCGGCGACGCGAGGACGACCAACACGGCCATCATGTGGTCCCACAGCGTCCCGAACGCCCCGGCGGTCGTCCCGAACGGGAACCCCGTCCAGGGGTCGAACGCCATCGTCCCCGGGTAGTTCTCGAGGATGTAGCTCGTCTCGCGGTAGTGGTACCACGCGTCGTTGCCGGTGAGATACACCTCACCGTCGCGGACGAAGTTGTCGTACGATCGGATCCGCGTCCAGAACATGAACGCGAACACCCCGAGGAGGGCCGGGACGTGATACCATCGCCTGAGGAGTTCGACCGGCTCGGCGTCGAGTTCCGCGGCGAGGTCGTCTCGCGTGCTCATTACGCTACGACAGTCCCAAAACGTCCATAAGCCTTGTTATACTCACCCCACCGCAGGGCCGACCGCGCCCGGCAGCTAGTAAACGAACGACCGAACGCCCCGCCTCGGGCGGACGCCTCAGGAGGCGAGGACGAGCGGTTCGTACCACTCGCGGTTCTGTCTGTACCACGCGACGAACGCCGAGACGCCCTCCCGGATCGTGTACTCGGGGTCGTACCCGAGTAGCTCCTCGGCCTTCGTCGTGTCGGCGTGGGTGTGATCGGCGTCGGCGTCGTACCGCTCGGCGTACTCCAGTTCGCGCTCGGGGGCGAGTTGATCGCGGATCTCTGCCGCGAGCGTCCCGATCTCGATCGTGTCCGTCGAGCCGACGTTTATCGCCTCGCCGTCGGCGCTGTCGGTCCCCAAGAGCGTCCGGTTGGCCGCGAGCACGTCCTCGATGTACGTGAAGTCCCGCGTCTGCGTGCCGTCGCCGTAGACGACCGGTGCGTCGCCGTTGAGACACCGCGAGACGAAGTTCGAGATCGCCATGTTCGGCCGCATCCGCGGGCCGTAGACGGTGAAGTACCGCAGCGCGACCGCCGGAACGCCGTACACCTCGTGGTACGCGCAGGCGTAGCGCTCGGCGGCGAGTTTCGACGCGCCGTACGGCGAGACCGGCAGCGTCGGATCGGTCTCAGAGAAGGGGAGATACTCCTCGCGACCGCCGTAGACCGACGAGGAGGACGCGAGGACGAACCGCCGAAGATCGGTCTCGCGGGCCGCATCGAGCAGATTGAGCGTCCCGTCGACGTTCACGGCGTCGTACTCCCGGGGCGCCTCGACGCTCGGCCGGACGCCGGCCTTTGCGGCCTGGTGATAGACGGCGTCGGCGTCGGCGACGAGCGACCCGATGAGGTCGGCGTTCCGGACGTCCCCTTCGACGAACTCGTACCCGACGTCGTGTCTGTCGGCCGCTTCGCGGTGGGTCTCGAGGGTGTGCTCCTTGATCCCGAGATCGTAGAACGGGTCCATCGCGTCGAGAACGGTCACGTCGTGGCCGTCCTCAAGGAACGCCTCGGCGACGTGACCGCCGATGAAGCCCGCTCCGCCGGTGACGAGGATACGCATGCCCGGTGTTCGGCGAGGCCCGGTTTGTCGGTTCCGGTCCCTCGTCGGACGCGACGCCGGCGTCAGCCCCGGTCGCTCCCGATCGATCGGAGCGCGTCGAGACACACACCCAGCCCCGGCGCGCGGTGTGAGATCCACAGTCCGGTCGTCGCGAGGAAAAGCAGCGACTCGAAGATCCCAGCCGGGGTTTTCGAGAGTTCGATCAGCGCCTCGAGGATCGTGTAGCCAGTCCCCGAACCGCCGGACTGCGAAACAACCGGCCACAGAAAAAAGCGGAGTTCGCCGAACTCGCCGGCGGCGATCCGGTAGACCGAATCGCCCGCCAGATGCGTGCCGTGGCCGACGACGAAGGCAACGCCCAACTCGGGTCGCCCGTACTCCGCGGCGAGTCGGTACACGATCGCGGCGAGAACCGCAGCGACCAGAACCGAGTGCCCGAGCGAACGGCCGCTCGGGAGCACGCCGAGATACCACGCCAGCGGCTTATCGAGCAGGTCCGGAAACTGCGTTCCGACCGCCAGGGCGACGACGGCCGTTCCGCCCGGCCGGGCGCCGTCGCTGTACCGACACAGCGCCGCGTAACACAGGTACCCGACGGCGGCGTGGCCCCACGGGAGCACTACTTCGCGTTGTCGCCACCCGCTGAAAACGGCTGTGGAACGGACCCGATCGGGTCGGACCGGCCGGATCGAACAAACCGGATCGGAACGGCCGGATCGGACCGCCCGAATCGGGCCGGATACCCCACTGTTCACCCGCCGCCCCCGCCGATCCGGCGTGATCCGAGAGAGCGGCTCCGCGACGGACAAAACGCATAAGCCGATACCCCACGTACGGTGAGTACTCATTACATGTCGCCGGCCGCCCTCGACCGCCGGGCGATCCGACCGTATCTCGCGTTGATACGCGCGCCCTTCCTGTTGTTCACCCTCCTCGTCGTTTCGGTGCCGGCGGCCGCCGCGATAGAGGCCGGCGCGTTCGACCCCGCGAACACGGCCCTGGCCCTCGGGAGCGTCCTCTTCGGACACGTCGCGGTCAACGTCCTCAACCTCGTGAGTGACTACCGGACCGGGATCGACGAAGCGACGGAGGAGACGCCCTACAGCGGCGGGAACGACGTTCTCACGAGCGGGGCCGTGACCTACCGCCGCGCGCTCGCCTTCGGCGTCGGGTCGCTCCTGCTCAGCGGGCTGTTCGTCGTCCCGCTCGCGTTGCAGTTCGGGCGGGTGGTGCCGTTTTTTTACGCGATCGGGGCCGTGCTCGTCGTCGGCTACACCGACGTGTTCGCCCGGGTCGGACTGGGCGAGTTCGCCTGCGGTCTCGGGCTGACGTTCCTCCCGACGGTCATGGTTGGATACGTCCAGACCGGGACGCTCACCGAGCGCCTGCTGTACCTCTCGGTGCCGATGTTTCTCGTCGGGTTCAACCTCCTGTTGTTGAACGAGTTCCCCGACGTCGAGGCCGACCGGCCGAACGGGCGGGTGAACGTGCCGATCGTGTTCGGCCGCCGCCGGGCGGGACAGCTCTACGTCGCGCTCGTCGGGGCGACGGTCGCGAGCGTCCTGTACCCGATCGCCGTCGGCGCGCTGCCGGCGACGGTCGCGATCGCCGTCCTGCCGGTCGCGCTGTTGGTGCCGGTCTTCCGGGGGATCAACTCCGGGACGGACCCGGAGATCACCGACGACGAACTCGGCGCCCACATCCTGTGGACGCAGGCCACGATCGCGACGCTCGGTGCCGGCATGCTCCTCGCCGCGTGGCTCTGAGAGACCCCGCGAACGCCGTTCAGCGCGCCTCCGCGGGCGTCGACCCCTCCGGGGCGACCCGGTCGCCGTACAGCAGCCAGGCGGTGAGACACAGAAAGCCGACCGAGACGGCGGCGACGACGAGGAGGTGGCCTCCGAGCGGCAGTTGTGACCGCTCGGAGGCGAGGGCAACGGCGGTACTCGCAAACGTCGCCAGCCAGCCGCCGACGCCGATCCCGACGGCCGTGTACCTCCCGACAGCCCCCGGCGTTGCGAGGTCGGGCCACAGCGCGAACGCGACGGTCGTATAACAGCTCACGGCGAGGACGTAGACGAGCGACAGAAGCGTGGCGAGGACCGCCGGGCCCCCGACGACGGCGTCGTAGGCGTACAGGAACTGCGCGGCGGCGAACAGCGCGAACGCCGCGGCGAACAGCCAGCGGTGGTCGGCCTTCGCGTACGCGACGCCGGCGGCGAGCCCTCCGACGACGTGGACCGACGCGATCAGCCCCCGCGTGCCGGCGTCGGGCGACTGCCAGGAGGCGTCGACGAAACGCGACGCCTCGACGATGCGGACGAAGCCGAGGCTATCGACGAAGAACGCGCCGAACAGGAGCACCACGCCCGCGACGACCGTCGCCGTAGTCGTAGTCGTAGTCGTCGACAGCCCCGATCCCGGCGCCGCGTCGCCCCGTGTCCGGTGGGCGAGTCGCCCCGGACGCGCCCCCGGGGTCGAGAGGACACCGAGCAGGAGCCCGGCCGGAACCAACACGGCGATGGCCGCCGGAGCGAAGCGCCCGGCCGTCCATCGGAACGGGAACACCGCGGCCAGAGAGAACGCGAGAGCGGTCACGGCCCCGGCGGCGTAGCCGCGCTTTTCGGGGACGACGAGATCGGAAAGCAGGCCGAAGGCGAACGGGATCGCCGTCCCCAAAAGCACCGACGCGGCGAGGATCCACGCGATGAACCCGGCCGGGGAGTCGACGGCCCCGACGGCGCGGGTCGCCGCGATCTGTGCGGCGATGACGCCGAACAGCACGCGGAACTTGAACCGGACGCCGACCGCCGGCCCGAGCCGATCGAGCAGGCTCCCGGCGACGAGCGTCACCGAGAGGGTCGCGACCGCCAGCGTTCCCATCGCGGCCGCGAGTGCCCCCGGCGACAGCCCCACCCGCTCTACACCGATGTCGGTCAGCCCGAGCTGGACGAAGGTGAGGTTGTAGTAGTACGCCGCCGTCAGGACGACGACGTAGACCCCGAACGCGATCGCCGCCTCGGTTCGGCTCCTGTCGGTCGCGGCTTGTGGGTTCATGCGCGATGCCGTTGACCGACCTCCGGCTCGGACGCAAAAAACCGTACCCATCCGCCGACGCCGACACCGACGCCGCGTCGGGTCACATCGGGTCGGGTCAGACCGGCGTCGGCCTCCACGAGCGCGGACGAACGACGGTGAGCGGGCGCGCCCTACGCCGACGAGGCGGAGGCGAGGACGTCCTCGCCGTCGAGCGCCGCAACGAGTTCGCTTTCGGCGACGACGCGGGCGTTCGACGGCGGGTCGGGCGCGGCGTCCGTCGCGAACACCCGGCCCGACCGCCCGCCCACGAGTTCCGCGTTCGCGTCGGCCGTCGGTCCGGCGACGACGACCGCGTCGGCGGCTCCGAGCAGCGCCTTCGCCGCCGAGCGCGGCTCGCGACCGATCGGCGCGAACGCCCGTGCCGTCACGACGTCCCGCGCGACCGATCGGGCGGTCACCGCGGCGACGTCCCCCGCCGGGAGCACGCCGGCGGTGATCTCGAAGCCGGCATCGGCCAACCGCCCGAGCGTCCGCGCCGCCGCCTCGCCGCCGCCGACGACGTGGACCCGATACCCGCGGGGCGGATCGGCCGACAGCGGCGTGACGGTCGCCGTCCCGGTGACCGGGTTCGTCCCGACGGCGGCCCTGACGCCGAAGGCGGTCTCGAGCCGCTCGGAGGTCAACACCGCCTCCGGCGGCCCGACGGCGAGGAGCCCGCCGTTCGCCACGAGCGCGAGCCGATCGCAGAACCACGCGGCGAGGTCCAGATCGTGGACGGCCGCGAGGACGGCCGTTCGCTCCCCGGCGAGCCCGCTTGCCATCGAGAGCGTCCGGACCGCGTGGTTGATGTCGAGACTCGCCGTCGGCTCGTCGAAAAGCAGCGCGGGCGTCCGCTGGGCGAGCGCCCGAGCGAGGACGACGCGCTGGCGCTCGCCGCCGCTGAGGCTCCCGACCGACCGACCGGAAAACCGCGCTGTCTCGGTCCGCTCGAGCGCCGACTCGACGGCGTCGCGGTCGGCCTCGTCGGCGGTGGCAAACCGGGACCGATGCGGCGTTCGGCCCATCGCGACGACGTCCTCGACGTCGAAATCGAAGGCCAACTGCGTCTCCTGAGGGACCGTCGCGACGAGCCGGGCGATCTCCCGGGCCGAGCGCGTGGTCACGTCCGCGCCGTCGAGCGAGACGGTCCCCTCGTCGGGCTCGATCAGCCCGTTGCACGTCCGCAGAAGCGTCGTTTTGCCGGCGCCGTTTGGCCCGACGACGGCGAGGAGTTCGCCCCGCGAGACGGCGAGCGAGACGCCGTCGAGGACGGTCTTCCCGCCGCGTTCCACGCCGACTGAGTCGAGTTCGATCACAGCGCGTGCACCTCCCGGCTCCGGAGCAGGTACAGGAAAAACGGCGCTCCGAGCGCCGCGGTGACGATCCCGACCGGCACCTCGGTCGGCCCGGAACGCGCAACGGTATCGGTCGCGACGAGGAACACGGCGCCGGCGAGCGCGCTCGTCGGCAACAGGATCCGGTGGTCAGGCCCCACGACGAGCCGCATCACGTGGGGCACGATGAGCCCGACGAAGCCGATGACGCCCGACACGGCGACGGCGGCGGCCGTCACGACGCTCGATGTCGCCAACAGGACGCGTTTCGTTCGCTCGACCTCGATCCCGAGCGTGTGGGCGTCCGACTCCCCGAGCAGGAGGACGTTCAGGTCCCGCGCGTAGGCGAGCAGGACGAGAAAAAACACCGCGACGATCGGCAACGCGAGGCGCACCCGCCCCCACGTGCTGTCGTGGAGGTGACCCATCAGCCAGTACACCGCCGTCTCGAGGTCATCGCCCGCGCTCAACAGCAGCACCGAGATCACCGCCCCCAGGAACGTCTGTAACGCGATACCGGCCAAAAGCAGCGTCGCGACGGGCGTCCGGCCCCCCTCGGTCGCAACGGCGTACACGAGGAAGGCGGCGATAAGCGCGCCGCCGAAGGCGAACGCCGGGCGCCCAAAGGGGACCGAAAGCGGCACGACGATGAACGCGACGGCACCGACCGCGGCCCCGGAGGAGACGCCGATGATCGAGGGATCGGCCATCGGGTTCCGGAAGAACCCCTGCATCACGGTCCCGGCCGCGGCGAGCGCGAAGCCGACGATCGCGCCGAGCGCGATCCGGGGGAGGCGTATCTGCCGGACGATGAGTTCCGTCGAGCGCGGCACCTCGGCGGCGAACGGCCGGATCCAGACGACAGAACCGCCCCCGGCCGTCGGCACCCGGATCCGGCCGAGGAGGACGTACGCGACCTCGAACGGACCGATCGCCGCGTACCCGAACGCGGTGCTCGCGAGGACCACGGCGACGAGGAGCGCGCCGAGGGCCGCAGACCACGCGAGCGTCCGCCGGAGAACCATGCGTACAACTGCGGTTGTGTTAGGCAAATACTTGTTGTCCTCCCCGCTCTGTTCGGGTATGCGCTCTCAATCCCGGCCCCGGCCCCGCGGCGCTCGATCCCGGACTCGGCTCCGATCGGTCCTGCTCGCCGCCCTCGTCGTCGCCGCCGTGGGTGTCGCCGCTGTCTCCGCCCCCGTCGGCGCACAGTCGGGACCCGACGCGTCGCCGACGTGTTCGTTTCCGGTCTCCGAGACGGACGCCACCGACACCACCGTGACGGTCACCGAACGGCCCGAGCGGATCGTCGTCCTCCAGCCGAGCACGGCACAGACCGTCTGGGAACTCGGCGCGGCCGACCGGGTCGTCGGGGCGCCCGTCGGCCCCTACACGGGGTACCTGGCGGGCATCGGTACGAGGGAGGACGTGACCAACGCCGACGAGTTCAGCGTCAACCGCGAGGCCGTCGTCGCGCTGGAGGCCGACGTCGTCCTCGCGGCGAACGTCGTCCCCGACGACACCGTCAGCGGCCTCCGGGCGGCCGACCAGACCGTCTTCGTGTTCGGGTTCGGGACGTCGCTGTCGTCCGTCGCCGAGAAGACCGAACTGACGGGTCGGCTGATCGGGTCCTGCGGGGCGGCGACCGACGCGAACGCGCAGTACCGAGACCGCATCGAGGCGGTCGAAAACGCGACCGAGGGCCGCGAGTCGCCGCGCGTGCTGCACTACTCCGGGGGACCGGCGGGCCACGTGGTGGCCGGTTCGGGGACGTTCATCGACGAGATCATCACGACGGCCGGCGGCACGAACGTCGCCGCCGAAAACGGCATCGAGGGCTACGGACAGATCAGCGACGAGGCCGTCGTCGAGTGGGACCCGGAGGTGATCTTGGTTTCCGAGGACGGTTCGGGGGTCCCCGACTCCGAGGCGTTCGCCTCGACGTTCGCCGTCCGGAACGACCAGGTCGTCGCGGTCGACGGGAACTACCTGAGCCAGCCCGGACCGCGGGTCGTGATCGCAATCGAGGAGCTCGCGGCGGCCCTCGAGGCGGCCGAGACCGATGGCGGCAACACCGCGGCCGGAAGCGAAAGCGACCCCGAGGACGCGCCCGGGTTCGGTGCCGCCGCCGCCCTGATCGCGCTCGCCGTGGGCGTCCTTCTCGCCGAACGACGCCGCTGACGGCCACACCGCACGCCGCGGTGCGCCCGCTCGCTCGACGCCGGGCTTCGGTACGAAACCGCTCACGCCCCGTTCGCGTAGAGCCGCACCGTGACGATGCTGCCGGTCGGGTCGTTCCGGTCGAACGCGAGCTCCCCGCCGAGCTGTGTGACGGCCCAGCGCACGAACCAGAGCCCGATGCCGCGGCCGTGTTTCGCCTGCGTCTCCGCCCCGGCGGCGAGGATCTCGCGCTCCCGATCCGGGATGCCCGGCCCGTCGTCCGCGACGACGAGCTCGGCGGTCTCTCCCGGCCCGGCCCGGACGGTGATCCGGACGTTGGGAGCGTCGCTGTCGGCGTGTTCGAGCGCGTTTTCGAGCAACTCACGGAGGAGACGCCGCACGACGGCCTCGTGGGTCACGGCTTCGATCGCCGTCGCGTCGAGTTCGATCTCGCCCCGCTCGACGTCCGACCGGAACCGATCGGCGACGGATCGCGCGACCGCCGCGAGGTCGACGGTCGTCGGCGGGTCCGCGAGGGCGCTCATCACCTCTTCTGTCTCTCGGGCCTTCGTGCCGAGCCGGACCGTCCTGTCGAGGATCGTCCTGATCTCGGTGCGGACGTCCTCGTCGTCGATCCGGTTCGTGTGGGCCAACACCGCGTCGAGATCGTTTCTGACGTTGTGTCTGAGGATGCGGTTGAGCACCGAGAGCCGCTGTCGGCGGGTCCGGCGGTCGGTCACGTCCCGGAGGAGGACCGTCCGGGCGACCGGCTCGCCGCCGCCCGCGGAATCGGAGACGCCGGAGACGCTGAACTGGAACCGGCGCCGCCCCTCCGGCGTTCGCAGCGATACGGTCCCGTTGGAGCCGGCAGAGAGGTCCGCGTCCCCGAGCCCGTCGGCGACGGTCTCCAGGGGCTCGCCGACCAGTTCCGCGCCCTCGCCGAAGCGGTCGGCCGCAGCCTCGTTTGCGTCGAGGACGTACCCGTCCGAATCGAGGACGAGGACGGCCTCCCGGAGCGTCTCGACGACGCGCGTTCTGGCGACGTGATCGGCCTTCGGAAAGCCGGTCGTGACCGGATACCGCCGGACGGCGACGGCCAACAGCGCGCCCGCGACGAGCAGCCCCACGCTCGCGCCGCCGACCGGTTCCGAGGAGTCCCGGGCGAGTTCGAGGAGATACGGCGCTGTGACCCCGCCGGTCACGACCGCCACCTGCGCGTTCGAGACGCGGGGGTGGTCACCGCCGAAGCTCACCATCACGTAGGTTCCGTACACGTACAGACAGAACGCGACGAGCAGTTCCATCCCGACCAGCGGCGCCAACCGACGCTCGATCGCCGTCTCGGAGGACGCCGTCGCGAGGACGACGCCGCCCCAGACGAGCGGGAGCACGAGAGACGCAAACAGCGCCGCCGTCCACCGCCGCGAGAGCCGCCGGCCGGTGTAGCTGCGGGCGTACGCGACCCACACCCCCGGAAGCAGAAACGCCGCGGTGACTCGGACGGACGAACAGAGCGTCGAGACGGCGTCGGCGGGCGCGATCGCGGGGAGTTCGCCGCAGAGCGAGGCGGCCGCCCACAGCGCCAACACGGCGAGCAGCGCGATGAACGGCTTCGCACTCGGGGCCTCGCGTCTCCGTACGGTCCGCGACAGCGCCCAGAGGAGACACCCCGTCGCCGAGGCGGTGAGCCCGACCGTCAGCAGCGTCGATACGAGCGTCATGTGTCGTCGGTGTTCGTCCCCCCGGATCGCCCGTGTCCGCTCCGCGTCGTTCGCTCGCGTCGTCCGCCGTGCGGTCCTCGTCCGGCCTCTATGAGGACCCGTTCTCGGCGGCCCCGCCGAACTCGGAGAGCGACTCGCCGGCGCGGATCGCGATCGGTTCGTCCTCGATGCCGGAGCCGACGAGGACGCCGACCATCTCCTCGTCGACGTCCCCGATCGACACCGCCTCGCTCGTCTGTGAGACCCCCTCGAGTTCGACGTCAGTGAGTTCGACCTCTACCCGGTGGGCGCCCGTCTCCTCCCAGACGTCGTCGTACGCCACGACGTTGCTCTCTCCGCCCGACTCCGTCGAGGGGGCCTCGAACGTCTCGGTGAGCACCGTCCCATCGGACGGGCCGGCGATCTCGATGGACCCGCTGACGGTCCGATTCAGTTGGTTGAGCACGTTGACGTCCCCGAGCACGCGGTTCGCGAGGCGATCCACGGCGGCCGTACAGCCGGCGAGGGATGCGAGCGCCGCCGCGCCGCCGACCCGGAGGATCCGTCGTCTACTCGTCGTCGCGTCCCGATGGGTGCCGTGTCGCGTCATTCGTCGGTCGCGTTTCGGTGGAGTGTCACGGGAGACATAAACCGACGCGCCGTGTGTCCGGGGCTGAAACAGCGCCGGCCGACCCGGAATCGGGGCGGGCGTTTCGGACCCGCGTCCGGCCTCGGTGTTTCACCCGGCGAAACACCCCGGAACCGGTATCCGAGCCCCCCGCGAACCGTCGTCCATGTCGGCACAGGCAAATCCGCTCCGCAATCCGCTCTTTCGGTGGGGGGCGCCGGCGGTAACGGCCGCGGTGATCGCCGGAATGGCGCTGTTTCTCATCGAGGACCGGACGCTCCGGTTCGCGATGCTGGCGATGGCGCTTCTCGACGTCATCCTCACGCCGCAGATACTGAAGCGGGCGGCTCGGAGCGCATAGCGGCCTCGTCAGCGGGTGCGCATGTCCGTTCCGTCCGTGCGCTCTCTGTCAGTAGCCCTTGCGATCGATACCGGCGAACGCCTCGAGTATCTCCTCGGCGTCGGGCAGCAGCCGACAGACCCGATCGCGGAGCGCCGCGATCCGCCCGTCGAGGGCGGCGAACTCCTCGTGGTCGGCCAACCGATCCGGCGGCAACTCGGCGGCGATCACCGCCCGTTTCGACTCCAACTCGAAGTACTCCCCCAGGAGTCGGTACGCGAGGACCCGACACTGCTGATCGACGGCGGCCCTGATGTCCTCGCGTTCGACCGGCTTACAGAGGTAATCGTCGAAGGGGAGATCGAGGAGTTCGAGGCCCGGATCGATGGCCGTCACCATGATCACCCGCGTGTGCATGTCGTACTCGCGGAGTTCGGCGAGGACGTCGTCGCCCGAGCGGTCCGGCATGTGCCGGTCAAGGAGGACCACGTCCGGCGGTTCCGACGGGTCGATCGCCGACAGCGCCGCCGCCCCGTCGTAGGCGACCGTGACGTCGGCCACGCCCTCCAGGCGGAGGGCGTAGGCGTCGGCGACCTCCTTCTCGTCGTCAACCATGAGCACCCGCGGCTGGCTGACGTAGATGTCCTCTGGCATCTCCGACACCTACCGACCACACCGATTAATACCCACGGGTTTCAGATTCGCCCCCGCGGGCGCCGGACTCTGTACTACTAGAGTACCCCCTGAAGAGGGGACCTAGGTGTGTAGCATCGCGTTACAAATGGCAGTCGGCACGAGTGTGTCGTGACGATGTCGAACGCGACTCCCTACGGCCGCCCCGAACCGACCGGCGCACAACGGGACGAGACCCCGCCCGTCGATTCCGGGGCCGTCCTCGCGATGCTCGGCGACGAGTACGCCCGGGCCATACTGAAAGCGATCAGCGCCGGCCCGCTCCCGGCGCGGGAGATCGCCGAGCGCCTCGATCTCTCGCGCGCAACGGTGTACCGGCGACTCAACCGTCTCGAGAGCGCCGGCGTCGTCGAGGCGTCGGTCTCGTATCACCCCGACGGCTACCACCGCAAGCAGTTCGCGACGGACGTCGACCGCCTGGTGCTCTCTATCGACGCCGACCGGATCGACGTCGACCGCCCCGCCTGAACCCTCGGCGCGACGCGGTCGATCGGGGCGCCGGCTCTGCGAGCGCTTCGACCCCGGTTGCGCTATGCGGCCGCGACGAGGACGCGCGCGAACACCGCGAGGAGAAACGCGATCGCGACGAGGGCGAACCCCGTCAGTTTCACGCGCCGTCCGTAGGCGTCGAGGCCGTCGTTCGTATAGAGGATCGTGACGAGCCGCGAGGGGTGCCGGAACGGGCTCGGCGGCCGGGGGCCCGAGATCCGATCGCGGAGGCGGCGGTACTCGGTGAACGACCAGACCGCGTACAGCGCGAGCCCGACCACCAGCCCGACCGCGGCGACGGCGGCCGTCAGCACCGCGATCCCGACCGGATCCGTCGGCCTCGCCCGCACCGACGAGGACTCCGCGGCGTACAGAAGCGCCGCCGCGGAGACGATCGCACCGAACAGAAGCGTCGGAGCGGCCACGAGGAGCCGTTTGCTGATCCGGTTGACGGCGTCGCGGTCGACCCCGAAAAGCGTCTCGTAGCGCGCCGACTCGCCGTCGTCGGCCGCGGACAGCGCCGTGTCCCGTCCCGGGGTGCGTGCGCCGACGGCGTGAAGCGCCGTCAGGACGGCGATGAGCCCCCCGATCCCGACGAGCCTGAACGGCGCGAGCGTCGTCCGCCGCTCGAGAAACGCGGCCCCCGGATCGCCGGGAGCGACGTAGGCGACGGCCCTTGCGCCGGGCTCGTAGGGCTCGATCGCGCGCTCCGCGTCGCTTCGCGCGACGTATATCGGATCGGTCGATCCCGGGAACATCCGCTCGCTCGTGTACCGGGTACCCCGGTACCGGTAGGTGTGCTCGACGCTGACGCGGTAATAAACCCGCCGTCCGGCGGACCTGCTGATCTCCGCCTCCGTGACCGTCGTTTCGACCGCAACGGCGTCCTCGACGGCGTTCGACTGTTGGACGTAGTCGTACCCGCCGTAGCCGGCAACACCGATCCCGACGAGGAGCGCGATCAGGATCAGCGGGGTGACCGTGACCGGCGTTTCCCGCACGGTGAACTGCATGCCATCGGAGTGTACGAAGACCCGTTAGTAAATCCTCGGACGGGTCTCACGGCCAGCAACTCCCCGAAAGCCGGGTCCGTGCGGCGACGAGTTGCCCTCGCCGACGGTGTGGATTCCGACACCGTTTCCTCGCTTCTCGCCGTCCTTTCGGTCGATGAGCCCGCTCGATCCGATCGTCGTCGCGACCGCGCTGTTGGTCGCCGGCGTCGTCGCGAGCGTCGTGCCGTTGGTGCCGGGCGGTGCGGTGTCGACGCTCGGGGTGGCGTACTACTGGCTGGCGACGGGTGATCCCGGCCCCCTCGCGCTGTTCGGGCTCGTGGCCGTGGGCGTCTGCACCGTCGCCGTCGATCTCCTCGAGGGCGCGATCTCGGCGCGGATCGGCGGCGCGTCGGTGCGGACGACGGCCGTCGCCGCCGTCGCGGCCGTCGGGCTTCTGTTCGTGCTCGGCCCGCTCGGTGCGCTTCTCGGCGTTGTCGGGGCGGTGTTCCTCTCGGAGTACCTCCGTCACGGCGACGCCCGCCGCGGGGCGCGGACCGCGGCGGTCACGGCTGTCGGCATGCTCGCCTCCGCGGCGATGCAGGTCCTGCTCACGGCGTCGATGCTCGTCGGGTTCCTGCTCGCGGTGTGGCTCTGATCGCCGTCCGCCCGACCGACGGACACTTGCCGCCGCCGGCCGTTCGCCGCCGCATGGACCCGCGAACGACCGTGCGAGCGTACTACGACGCGCTCCGGGCGGGCGACCCGCTCGGCCCGTACTTCGCCTCCGAGGACGAAACTGCACCCGGACCCGCGAGCAGAACCGGACCCACGAGCGAGCACGAGAGCGACGACAACGGGGACGACCCCTTCGTGAAGTTCGGCATCTCCGAGCGCCTCGTCGGCAGCGAGGAGATCCGAAGCGGGCTCCGGGCACAGACGGAGACGACGACCGACTGGGACGTAGAAAGTCACGCGCTCCGGGTCTGTGAGCGCGACCGCTGTGCGTGGTTCAGCGACGAGGTCACGATGGCGTGGACGACGAGAGGCTCCGGCCGCCGCCGCGAGTTCGAGACCCGCTGGAGCGGGACGCTCGCGCGATCGGCCGATCGGTGGCGGTTCGTCGGGATGCACGTCAGCACGGCCGACGACCTGTGAGGCCCCGGAGCGAACGCAACCCGGCCTCCCGCGCCGCCCGCCGCCGACGGCTTCTTGTCCTCCGAGCGCCTACAATCATTTATGCTGAACACGCGGACGTCGGCCGATCCGCACCGACTCGCCGACCGGCTCCCGGCCCCGCCGGGGGAGTGGACTCGGACCGACAACGACGGCGGGATCGTGGAGTACCGCATCGCCGGCGACGACGGCGTCTGTGCCGCGGCGAAACTGACGATCAGGCCGGATCACCTCAGCGAACGCGCCGTCCGTCTCGACCGGACCCAGGGGTGTCAACGCGTCGGCACCAGCCGTTTCGACGCCGTGGACGCGGCGGTCGAAACCGTCGAGACCGAACTCCGCTCGGCCGCCGAGTGACGCGGCCACACCGCCGGGCCAGCGGGATCTTCGGCGCTCGGTGCGGGCGGCCTCGCGTGTGCGCGGACCAAATCACTCCGAAGCCGAGGACGACACCGTTATTGGCGGCCGGACGCTACGTATGGGAATGGTACCCTCCAATACACCCTCCGAGCGGCGGCCGTCCCACGAGGCGAGGCTCTGTTGTGCCGATTGCGACCGCGCGAGTCTGATCAACGGCGACTGGATCATCGAGGTCCACGCCGACCGCCTCGACTACGAGTGCCCCGAGTGCGGGACGACGATCGACTCCCGCCGGGACGGGGCGGCGTTGGCCAGCCAAAGCAGCGGGGTGCTTCAGCCGGACGGCGCCGAGTGAGACGCCTGTGGTACGGTGCGTCCGCGTACCGTTCGGTACGCACCCCCTTCGAGCACCGGGACTACACCGGCGTAAACCGCTTGTGCGCGCCCCGCGATACGGTACGTAACCGATGACCGAGGAGTTTCCCATCGCCGGCCTCCCGACGCCGGATCCCGAGTTCGAGCCAGAGCGGGTCGTCGACGTCCAGCTGACGGCGCTTGCGACCAACGACGACCCCTTCGAGAACGCGGGGATCGGCACCGCGTACAACTTCGCCTCGCCGGCCAACCGGCGCGCGACCGGGCCTTTTGAGCGGTTCGTTCGGATGGTCACCGGACCGCAGTACGCCCCGATGGTCGATCACGTCGAGGCGACGACCGGACCGGTAGAACGGGACGGAGCCACCGCCGAACAGCGCGTCACGCTCACCGGCCCGGACGGGCGGACGGAGACGTACGCCTTCGGCCTCTCGCGGCGACGCGAGGGCGCACTCGACGGCCACTGGCTCACCGATCGGGTCGTACTCGAGTGAGCTGCCGGTCTCGTCCGCCGATCGGGCGTTCGCGGACCGCCCCCGACGGCGCCGGCGCGTCAGCCGCACAGCACCCTGTCCGGGGTCGTCTGTGAGGACACGGCGGCGGTCGCCGGCGGGGTTTATATACGGGTCGGTACACCGCCGGATACCCGATGCGGCCCGGAGACGCCCGTTCGGGGCCGTTCGCGTCCACGAGACGCTATCGCACACCTTCCGAATCCCACAAAGCATTTATACCAAGCGTTGGACCTACGAACCGTACCCCTACCCATGGTGGCAGTATGGAGTATCCGCGTGGCCGGTGCTTGCGCTGCGCGGTGTACGACGTGGTGCCGCCGACTGCGGTGCGACAACCGATACAAACAATGACACGAGACAACAACAACAAGCTGCGTGCGGTGTTCCTCGCAGCGCTGATGTTCCTGTGGCTGTTCGCAGGGACAGTGGCGTTCGCCGGGAGTGCCGCGGCGCAGGACCGTACCATTGACGACACGAATGTAAATGGTGCATCGATCTTCCAAGGACAGGAAACTGAGTTTGACTTCAGCACGGTAAATACCACACCCAACAATGATTTCAATGTCACTGAGGGCGACACGGTTCAGATCCAACGGGTCACCGACAGAGATAGCGGTAACCCGATCACCGCAACCACGTCGCTGACTGGTTCACTGGATAGTGATAATACGACTACGTTCGAAACAGATAGTCTGCAGTCGGGTGAGTCGTACGTAATCCGATTCGAGACTACAGACGGCGATACAGGGTTCCTGGCTGCCACCGATACTATCAACGACACTACGCTCAGCAGTGGTTTCAACGCAGCAGAGTTCGGTGTCAACTCTCAGACGATGTCGACGGCCTTCGAGAACGACGACGAGGAGTCCGAAGTCAGAGCCGGAGAAGACATCGACTTTGACTTCACGTCCAACGAGCGTGCGTCCTTCTTCGTGAACGTCACGGAAGCCGACGACAACCTCGATAACGAGGACCTACAGGAGCTGTTCTTCTCGAGCGGCGGAAACAACCTCTCGAGCCAGAACCTCGCAAACCTTGAAAACCCTAATCTCGACGGCGATGATGACGCGATCCAGATCGAGATCACCGACAACAACTTCGACGAGGAGATTACCGTCGGCTCCGACATCGACGCGGGCGAGTACGAACTCGAGTTCGAGGTCAACGACACGACGGCCGAATCGACGGCCGATCTGACGATCCTCGAGGACGTCGACGCCGACGCTGACTTCGACGAGGGCACCTTCACCGAGACCCGTGGCGACATTGTCGAGATCAGCGGCACCGTCCAAGGCAACACCGATCAGGTCAACCTGACTGTCGGTACGCTGGACGATGACGGCTACCAAGCTAACGCCACTGTGGAAACGAACGACGACGACGAGTTCACGGTGCTGTTCAACACCCGGACGGCCGGGCAACAGGACATTAGCGATATCGACAGCCATCCGACTGACATCGACGAGATGACGCTCGACGATGGCGCCGTCTTCGGAACGGCCGAAGATCAAGGCGATATCATCAGCGCCGAAGAGACCGGCGGTTCGGATGACCTAGATGCGGTTCTCGCTGCGGGCACTTACGATCTCCAGTTGCAGGAGGACGGTGAGAGCGGCGACAATCTCGGCGACTTCGACGTTGCGACGATGGATCTGACCGAGCGCTCAACCGACTCGATGCAGGTCTGGCGCGCGGACGCTTCGATCTCCCCCGAAGACGAGGAGGTTGAGGACATCGACGCGATCCTCAACTCCGCCGAGGACGGAACGATCTCACAGACGAACCAGATCTCCATCGGCGACGTTGACGACAACCGCGCCAGCCGGGGAGACCTTCTCGTTCACCAGATCGGCGTCTCCGGCGTCCAGGGTGTCGGAACTGACGCGGCGGCTCTGTTGGCCAACGAGGGCAACCTGACCGTCGAGTACGAGCAGGTCGATTCGGCGCCGAATCAAGACGCGCTCGAACTCAACCTGACGGCCACCGGCGCGGGCAACTTCGATACGATCGTTGATCGTAACAACGACACCGTCTACGCCATCGTCAGCGCCGAGGACATCGTTGTCCAGCGGCCCGACGACGATAGCACTCAGACCGCCCTGCCGACCGACGAGACGTTCGAGGTGCGGTACAACGTTTCGGCGCGGTACGCGGCTGAGTTCGACCGAGACAACGTGGTTGGTGACGACGGGTTCGAACTCGGCGACGACGACCAGATCGCCTCCCAAGAGGTCAGCGTCGTCGATCGACAGGTCGAGTTCGATACGCTCAACCAGAACGTCACCGTCCCGCCGAGCGAGGACGCCGAAATCTCCGGCACGACCACCATCGCTCCGGGTACCGAGTTCGACATCCGAGCGCAGGGCACCGGTGACGCCGCGTTCCTGCGAACCGCTGACGACGTGACCGTCAACGACGACGGCACCTTCAGCGGCACGCTCGACTTCTCGGACATCGAGTCCGGAACCGAGTTCGATGCGGAGATCCGACAGCAGAACTTCGAGGACAACGGCGAGGCAGCGGGTGTCGTCGCCGAACTCGAGGGCGCTACCTTCAGCGTCTCGAACCTCGCACCGCAGGAAGCCGAGGTCGAGCAGGGTACCGCCATCGACGTGTCCGCGACGATCACCAACGAGGGTGACTCCTCCGGTAACCAGAGCGTCGCACTGACGCTCGACGGCGACGAGCTCGACTCCCAGCAGGTCGAACTCGACGCCGGTGAGGAAACCGAGGTCGCCTTCGAGGGCGTCGACACGTCCGAACTCGCCGAAGGCTCCTACGAGCACGGCATCGCGACGGACGACGACAGCGCAACCGGTACGCTGACGATCACCGTCCCGAGCGAAGGTGACGACGGCGCGTCCGACGACGGATCCGCCGACGACGGCGGCGACGGTTCCGCCGACGACGGTGAGATGGACGACGGCGCAGCCGACGACGGTGGCGACGATGGGGCCGCTGACGACGGGACCGAAGACCAGCCTGGCTTCGGTGCTGTGGTTGCGCTCATCGCGCTCCTCGGCGCTGCGCTGCTCGCAGCCCGTCGGAACGCCCAAGAGTAAGCACTAACTGACGACGACCCTCGCGGGTCCGACTCAGTCCCGCGGTTTGCGGTTGCGGCTTGCGGCTTGCGGTTTCATTTTTTGACGCGTCACGCCGGGTAGCCGCGGCGCTCCGCTTCGATCCCGCCGTCGGCGAAACCCCTCAGAGAGCAACAGTAAAGTGCCGAGAGCCGAACCCATGGGTATGGATTTCACCCCGACGGCCGAACAAAAACAGATCACCGAGATGGTCGCGGAGTTCGTCGACGAGGAGATCGTCCCCCGCGCCGCCGATATCGACAAGACCGACGAGTTCCCCGAGGACCTCGTCGCACAACTCGCCGACCTCGGACTGATGGGGATGCCGTTTCCCGAGGAGTACGGCGGCGCCGGCCTCGATTACCACGCCTACCCGGCGGCCTTAGAGGAGATCTCCCGCGGATCCGGCGGACTCGGGACGGTCGTTGCTGCGCACATCTCTCTGGCCGGCAACATGGTCTACGCCTTCGGCAACGAGGAGCAACGAGAGGAGTACCTCACGCCGCTGGCGATGGGCGAGGAGATCGGCGCGTTCGCGCTGTCGGAGGCCCAGGCGGGCAGCGACGTCCCCGCGATGGGCACGACCGCCGAAAAGGAGGGCGACGAGTACGTGATCAACGGCGGGAAGCTGTGGATCTCGAACGGCTCGGTCGCCGACACGGTCACGGTGTTCGCAAAAACCGACCCCGACGCCGGCAACAAGGGCATCTCCTCGTTCGTCGTCCGCCCCGAGGAGGACGACGGCTTCATCGTCGAGGGCACCGAGGACAAACTCGGCGACAAGGGCTGTCCGACCGCCGAACTCCGCTTTGAGAACCTCCACGTCGAGGAGTCCCGCCGCCTCGGCGAGGAGGGAGAGGGCTTCGTGCAGGCGCTGAAGACGCTCAACGGCGGCCGGATCACGATCGCCGCCCGCGGGGTCGGCATCGCACAGGCCGCACTCGACGAGGCGACCGCCTACGCCCAACAGCGCGAGCAGTTCGGCGAGCCCATCTCGGAGTTCCAGGCGATCCAACACAAGATCGCCGACATGGACACGAAGACGCGGGCCGCCCGCCTGCTCATGCACTCGGCGGCCGACAAGAAGATGAACGGCGAGGACTTCGTCAAGGAGGCCGCCCAGGCGAAACTGTACGCCTCGGAGGTCTCCCGGGAGGTCGCAAACGAGGGCATCCAGGTCCACGGCGGCTACGGGTACACGAAGGACTTCCCGGCCGAGCGCTTCTACCGGGACGCCAAGCTCAACGAGATCTACGAGGGCACGAGCGAGGTGCTGCGGAACACGATCGCGAGCGAACTGTTCGGGTGAGAACCCGGACTCCGACGGCCGTCGGCGGGCGGCTCGTCTAAACGGGAACACCCGCCCCGGGCGAGAGAGATCGACCGCGGGCGGAGGGCCGCCACCGGACGGAAAGCTTTTATCAGGCCGCCGGCGACCACTGATACCCGTGTCCAGCGAGGGGCCCTCATCGACCGCCGGTCCATCTGCTGTCGAACCGAGGCGGACAGCCGGGACCGTCGGGACGTACCTCCTCGATCGCTTCCGGATCGACACCCGTTCGCTCGCGGCGCTTCGGGTCGCACTCGGGGCGATCCTCGTCGTCGATCTGCTCCACCGGGCCGGATCGATCGGGCTGTTTTACACCGACGCCGGCGTCTACCCCGTGGCCGCCTACGAGGCGACGTACTCGCAGTTCACCGGCCTCTCCGTGCACGCCGTCTCGGGGGCGCTGTGGGCCCAGGCGCTGTTGTTCGTCTGTGCCGGGGCGTTCGCGCTCTCGTTTCTCGTCGGCTACCGAACCCGAACGACGGGGCTCGTCTCGCTCGTGTTGTTGTTCTCGTTGCAGGCGCGGAATCCGGCGGTGCTCAACGGCGGCGACCGGCTGTTGCGCGTCCTGTTGGCGGTTTCGCTGCTCACGCCGCTCGGCGAGCGGTTCTCGATCGACGCCTTGCGCCGGGGGGCGTCCCGAAGGCACGTCCGGAGTTTCGGCACGGCCGCGCTGTTGGCACAGCCGCTCGTCGTCTTCGGCGTGAACGCGATCGCAAAACACCGCGGCGAGACCTGGTACGCCGGCGACGCCCTCGAGGTCGCGATGGCGAACGACGTGATGACGATCCTCCTGGGCGAGGTCATCGCGGGCTACCCGACGCTTCTGACGGCGATGACCTACGGGTGGGTCGCCCTCCTCGCCGGGTCGACGCCGCTGTTGTTGCTCACCGCCGGGCGCCTCCGCGCGCTCGCCGTCGCCGCCTACACCGGTGCCTTCCTCGGCATGGCGCTGTCGATGACGGTCGGGCTCTTCCCGCTGGCGTTGATCGCGTCCGTCCTGCCGTTTCTGCCGGCGGTCGCGTGGCGGGTCGCCGCGCGGTACGTCCCGTCGTCGTGGCTTTCGGCCCGACCCGCGACGCCGCCGGGGCCGCTCGCGTCGCCGCCGATCGAACAGCGGGCGCTCTCGTGGCTCGAGTCGCGCGACGCGCGCGCGCCCGGGTATCTCACGGCGTACTGCCGGTCGCTCCTGACCGTCCTCGGCGCGCTCACGATCGTCTGGATGCTTCTGTTCGCCGCGGGCAACGTCTCCGCGTACGACGTGCCCGAGGGAGTCGACTACGAGACCTTGGATCAACAGCGCTGGAGCCTCTATGCGCCCGACCCGAACGACGGGTACAGCTGGTACGTCACCGAGGCTGAACTCACAGACGGCACGACGGTGAGCGCGGTCGCCGAGGGCAACGTGAGCTTCGATCGCCCGCCCGACCCCGCCGCCGAGTACGAGACGTTCAGACACCGCAAACACATGCAGGCGGTCCGGAGCTCCGCGGCCGACGATCCGGGCGTCATCGCGACCAGTTACGCCGAGTGGGCCTGCGGACGGGCGGGCGAGATCCACGGGCGATCCGCCGAGACCGTGACCGTCTACCGGCTCTACCAGCCGAGCCCGATCAACGGCACCTACGAACAGCGACACCTCATAGAGATCCTCGAACACGAGTGCGCGTCGTCGTCCGCCTAGTCCGCTTTCTCGACGTGGTCTTTCATCCACTCGAACTGCGTCTCGACGGCGCCTTTGCCCGCCGCGCTCAGCGAGTAGACGTCCTCGAGGCCCTCGACGCGCTTTTCGAGAAACCCGTTCGATTCGAGGGCCTCGACAGCCCCGTAGAACCGGTCGGGCGTGACGCGGCGGTCGTACTTCGCCTCGATGGCCGATTTCAGCGTCTGTGCGCGCTCGCTGTCGCCGTACAGCAGGACGCAGATGTCCCGACGGAGCCCGCTGGTGAGCCACTCCATACCGGGCTCTCGGAAAGCACGGACAAAGACCCACCGGACGGAGACTCGGACGATGCGACCGCAACCGATAGCTTTCCGACCGCGGGCGCCATACGTGGGGTATGTCGAGTGCTGAATCCGACGGGATCACGGCGACGTACCGCGAGACGGACGAAGAACGGCTCTTGGAGTTCGACCGCGACGGTGACACGGCGGCGATCGCACAGAACGTCGAGGGCTACGCCATGCTGAAGGTGCGCCCGACGGCGGGGGGCGACGAACTCGAGCGGTACTACGGCTTCGACATGGCGCTCGATCACGCCGCGGAGCTGCTCGGCGTCCGGCCGAACGACCTGCCGGTGCCCGAGCGGGCGGCCGACATGGGGATGTGAACACAACGTGCGGGGCGGGTGAGTGTTCCGCGCCGCCGTTTCGGGTCGGTCCGCCGGAATCTTCGATCGGTCGGTAGCTATTTGTCTCTCGTGGGGCTTTGAACCGGTATGGACGCCCACACCGTGATCGAGGACTGGGAGAGCGAGCCCTTCGACGGGGGGCTCGCCGCACTCGGCACCCGTGGGTTCGACGGCGCGGTCGAGGCCGCCGGGACGTGGCTGTTCCTCCGCGGCGGCGACCCGATCGCCGTCCTTGAGGACCTCGACGGCGGCCCGGCGGGGGACGTCGACGCCCTCGAGGGCGCCTCGGGACGGCGTCACGCCGCGCCGGACACCGCGTCCGCGACGCTCGCAGCCATGTTGGCGCTCGGCGGCGAGGTCCGCGGCAGGTACTTCAGTGACGACACGCCGCTGTCTGCCGTCCACGACACGCTCTCGGATGGGGGGTTCACCGGGTACGTCGAACTCTCCGAGAACGTCCTCAGCGGGGACTACTACTACGTCTACGTCGAGGGCGCGGTCGAGCACGTCGGCTTCGTCGGCTCGGGGCGACACGTCGGCGGCGAGGAGGCAAAACGGACGGCCGAGGACGAGGTCGGGATCTACGCCGTCGTCGCCGTCTCGCTGGACGACCTCGAGTTGCCGGCGCCGGCCTCCGGGTCGGACCCCGACTCCGAATCTGGCTCCGAGTCGGACTCCGACCCTAGGTCCGAATCCGAGTCCCCCACCGCGACGCTCGGGGGCGACGGGAACAGTGCTACGGACGCCGGCCTCGGCGCCGACACCGACTCCGTCTCCTCGCTCGGCGGTTCGGACTCCGATACCGACCCCGACCCTGACGCCGACGAGGGATCCACGATCGGATCGGGGCGCGATCCGGGCGGCGATTCCGGCTCTATCTCGGGGTCTCTCTCCGATTCCGATCCCGACTCCGGTTCCGTCCCCGATTCGGGCGATACGATCGCGTCCGACGCCGCGTCCCGGGACGGCGCCGACACCGAGTCCGCCTCGGAGCCCGTCTCAGAACCGCCCGCCGACAGCGCGTCCCCCGACGGTGCGTCCCCTGACGGCGCATCCACCGACGGCGCGTCCGCCGAAGCCCGGTCTGCGAGCGGTGGTGCCGACGCCCGCGACCCGTCAACCGACGGCGCCGAGGAGACCTCCCGGACGGCGGACACAGAACGGGACCGAACCGCGAACGCCGGACCGAACGACACCGGAGAGGGCGACGCCTCGCCGTCGGCCTCCCCCTCGTCCGCCCGCCCGTCGGCGTCGCTGTCCGACTCGGCGTCCCCCTCGAAGCGCACGGACGACGGCGGCGATCCCGGGGGCATAGACGGCCTCGAAACGCGACAGGTCCCGTCGCTAGATCCTGAGCGGAGCAGCGTCGGCGACGGCGCCGACACCGACACCGGAACCGACCCGACGGCGGACGCGGCCGCGCGGCCGTCTCCGTCGTCCGGCGGACGCGGCGACGCTTCGGACGCGGCGACGCCCGACCGGTCCCGAAACGCGAGCGACGACCGCGCCCGCGAGAGCGACCCCGCCGGGGACGGACGGACAGCGGAGGGGCGTTCGGACGCCGACCCCCGCCCCGAGCACGACGAGCGGATCGCCGAATACGAGGCCCGGATCGAGGACCTCGAGTCCCGACTCGCCGAGCGCGAGGAGCGGATCCAGGAGCTAAACGCCGAGTTGCGAAGCCTCCGGTCGGAACGGGACGACCTCGAGGCCGAACTGGAGGCCGCCGACGCCTCCGGCGCTGTTGGGGCGGACGCCGAGATGACGCCGACGGACGCGCTCGCCGAAACGAGCCTGTTCGTCCGCGAGCGGACCCGCGGCGAGGACACCCTCGCGGACGCCCACGACGGCCGGACCGACCGGGAGGCGGTGGCGAAGAACGTCCACATCGAGCATCATACGACCTTCGAGTCCGAGGCCGTAACCGTCGAGGGCGAGCCCTTCGAGGCGTGGCTCGAGGGTTCGGACCCCTACGCGTTCGTCGAGTGGCTCGTCACCGAGTTGCTCTTCGGGATCCGTTCGACGGGCGCAGCCGAGGGGCTCGGCCCGCTCTACGACGCGCTTCCGGCGGTCGATCGGATCGGGTTCGGCGAGACGCTCACCGCCGGGTCGGGCACGGAGGGCCGCGAGATCACCTTCGATATCGTCCTCAGAGACCGCAAGGGCAACCCGCTCGTCGTCGCCCACTACGACCAGGACCGCGACCCGACGTACGCCGAGACGATCGAACCGTTCGTCGCCGACTGCTCGGACGTCTGTGAGGCCAACGGGACGCTCGCCGCCGCGATGGTCGTCACGTCGAGTTACTTCGAGGCCGACGCGATGCAGGCGACCGAGGAGGCGACGAGCACGAGCCTGCTCTCGCGGAGCACACACCGCAGTTACGTGAAGCTCTCGCGGTCGAACGGGTACCACCTCTGTCTGATCGAGGCCCGCGACGGCTCGTTCAACCTCACCGTTCCGGAGCTGTGAGCGCGAGGAGAGGAGCGACCGAACCCGGACGCCACCGACGGCGCGGCCGCTCGGCGCGTTCTATCAGCGAGTGCGAAAACGGATCAGCCCTGGATCTCCGGCACGTCGTCGATCTTCATCCCTTCGAGTTTGTCGATGATGTCGTCGACCTTCGAGTCGAGGTCGTCGACGAACGCCTCCGTGTCCTCCGTCGTGATGGCCCCCTGGCTCGACGGCTCGATGAGGTTCTCTTCCTCGAGCACCCGCAGCGAGTACCGGACCTTGTGGTGAGGGTACCCCGTTTCGTTCGACATCTTGACGATCCCGATCGGCTCGCTCTCGATGACCATCCTGAGGACGCGGAGATGACGCTCCAGCATGTCTACTTCCTTCTCAAGTCTGTCTATCATGGCATTTGTTAACTTGTGGTTAGGGGATTTAAATGTTGCTGTCGGATCGGGCGCTCCGCGTCCGAACGCGGACTACGCCGAAGCGTTCACATGGCCCATATAAATCTCTTGTGACGGTCCGCACCGGCGGCCGACCCCTCGCGTGCGTTCTCTAGACCGTAATCTGTTTACCTGCTACAAGGGAAGATGGGTCCGATGACCGTAACCATCGTCGGCTCGCAGCTCGGCGACGAGGGCAAAGGGGGCATCGTCGACGTGTACGGCGATGCCGTCGACGTCGTCGTGCGTTATCAGGGCGGCGACAACGCCGGCCACACCGTCGTCTACGAGGGCGACGAGTACAAGCTCTCGCTCGTCCCCTCGGGCGCCGTCCGCGGGAAGGTCGGCGTCCTCGGCAACGGCTGTGTGGTCAACCCCGCGACGCTGTTCGAGGAACTCGACGCGCTCGCCGACCGCGGCCTCTCGCCGGACGTCCGCATCGCCGAACGTGCCCACGCCATCCTGCCGTACCACCGCGTTCTCGACGGCCTCGAGGAGGACGTCAAGTCCGACGACGACCTCGCCGCGGGGACGACCGGCCGCGGGATCGGCCCGACCTACGAGGACAAGGCCGGCCGTCGCGGGATCCGGATCGGTGATCTCCTGGCCCCGGCGACGCTCCGGGACCGCCTGGAGTACGTCGTCCCGCAGAAACGCGCCCTCGTCGAGGACGTCTACGACCTCGAGATCGGCGAGGACGTCGACGGTACGGCCTTCGACGCTGATGACCTCTTCGAGACCTACCGGGCCTTCGGCGAGCGGATCGCCGCGGAGGACATGGCGGTCAACTGCGGGGCCTTCCTCAACCGCCGACTCGAGGCCGGCGACGAGGTCATGTTCGAGGGCGCACAGGGCACCTCGATCGACATCGACCACGGGATCTACCCCTACGTCACCTCCTCGAACCCGACCGCCGGCGGGGCCGCCGTCGGCAGCGGCGTCGGCCCGACCGTCGTCGGCGGCGGCGAGGTGATCGGGATCATCAAGTCGTACCTCTCGCGGGTCGGCACCGGGCCGTTGCCGACCGAACTCGGCTCGGTCGCGGGGCAAACGCCCGGCGCCGAGGACGACGGCACCGTGGACGGAGACGCCGCCGACGAGGACACCGATCTGGCGACGTACATCCGCGACGAGGGCGGCGAGTACGGCACCGTCACCGGCCGCCCGCGCCGCGTCGGGTGGCTCGACATGCCGATGCTGCGACACGCCACGAACACCAACGGCTTCACCGGCCTCGCGGTCAACCACCTCGACGTGCTCGCCGGCCTCGAGACGGTCGCGGTCGGCCACGCCTACCGACTCGACGGCGAGACGCTGTTGACGATGCCGCCGACCACCGAGCGGTGGGGCGACTGCGAGGCCGAACTCCGCCGGTTCGACGGCTGGCCCGAAGCCGAGTGGGGCGCGATCGCCGAGGCGGGCTACGAGGCCCTCCCGGAGAACGCCCGCGCGTACCTCGAGTACATCTCCGCGGAACTCGACACGCCGATCTACGCCGTCGGCGTCGGCCCCGGACGCGAGGAGACGATCGTCGTCGAATCGCCGTTCTGACCGGCCGTCACCGCAGCCACGGGAGCCGCCGCTGTACCCGCATGGCGCCGTTCAACAGCCTCGCGAACAGGCGGTAGGGCACGCCGGTCGGCGGCGAGAGCCCGCCGTACTTCTGGACGGCGACCGTCTGGGACTCCGTAAAGCGGTACAGCCCCTCGAGGCCGTGGCGGCGGCCGATCCCCGACTCCTTCATCCCGCCCATCGGGGCGTCGAGCGAGGCCCACGCGGCCGCGTAGCTCTCGTTGACGTTGACCGTCCCGGCCTCGATCTCGGCGGCGATCTCACGGCCGCGCTCGGTGTCGTCGGTCCACACAGACGCGTTCAGCCCGTAGACGGAGTCGTTGGCGCGCTCGATCGCCTCGGCGTCGGTCTCGTAGGGGTACAGCGACACGACGGGACCGAACGTCTCCTCGTTGAACAGCGCCATCGACCCCTCGACGCCGGTCAGAAGCGTCGGCTCGTAGAAGTACGGCCCCACGTCCGGACGCTTCCGTCCGCCGGTCAGGACGGTCGCGCCCTCGCGTTCGGCCTCGGCGACGTGTCCGGCGACCTTCTCGAGGTGACCGGCCGATATCAGACTCCCCATCCCGAGGTCGAACTCGTAGCCTGCGCCGAGGTCGATCGACTCGACGGCCTCGCAAAACGCCGCGACGAAGCGATCGAAGACGTCCGCGTGCACGTAGAGCCGCTCGATCGACAGACACAGCTGCCCGGCGTTGCTGAAACAGCCCCGGAGCAGCCCCTCGACGGCTCGCTCGATGTCGGCGTCCGCCCGGACGATCCCGGGGTTCTTGCCGCCGAGTTCCAGCGAGCAGTCGGTCAGCGTCCCGCCGGCGCTTCTGGCGACGGCCCGACCCCCCGCCGTCGACCCGGTGAAACAGACGTAATCGGCCGCCTCGACGACGGCCTCGCCGGTCGCTCTCTCGCCCGTGAGCACCTGAAAGGCCGTCTCGGGGACGCCGGCCTTCCGGAGCAGCGCGGCGGCTTTCAGCGCGGTGTAGGGCGTCTCGGGTGCGGGTTTGAGCACGACCGCGTTGCCGGCCAACAGCGCGGGGATCGCATCGCCCACCGAGAGGTTGAGCGGGTAGTTCCACGGTGAGACGATCCCGACCGTCCCGACCGGGTGGTGGTGCACCTCGGTTTCCGTCGCGCCCGGCAGCGCGCCCCGCCGGGGTTCGGTCTCGAGCGCCGACGCCGCCCGGTAGGCGTAGTACCGCGCCGTCGCCGCGATGTCGAGGACCTCCTCGTGTGCGTCCCGTCTGGCCTTCCCCGTTTCGGCCTGCACAACGTCCATGATCGCCGCCTGGTCGTCGAGGACGAGATCGTGAAACCGAACGAGGGCGTCGGCGCGCTCCCCGGCGGTCGTCTCGCGCCACGCGCTGTCGGCCGCGCGATCGAACGCCGCCTCGACGTCGTCCGGTTCGCACGCCGGCACCCCGCCGATCGCGTCGCCCTCGAAGGGCGCCTTGACGGCGATCGCCTCCCGGTCGCCGACCGTCCGCACGAGCGCGGCGAGGCCGTCGATGGCGGCGGGGCGGTCACCGCTGTGCTCGGGGGCGGCGGACTCGGTGGCTGTCATACCCGCTGGTAGGAACGAGCGAGTGATAACGGTGCTGCACGCGCCGATCGGGGGCCGGTCCCGTCAGTGGATGCCGAGCGCCTCGATCTGCTCTTGGTACCGGTTGCGGATGGTGACCTCGGTCACCTGGGCGACCTCGGCGACCTCGCGTTGGGTCTTCTTTTCGTTGCAGAGAAGCGACGCGGCGTAGATCGCCGCCGCGGCGTAGCCCGTCGGGGACTTCCCGGAGAGCATGCCCTTCTCGGCGGTCACCTCGATGATCTCGCGGGTCTTCTGTTCGACCTCCTCGCTCAGGCCGAGCTCCGAGCAAAACCGAGGGACGTACTGGACGGGGTCGACGGGCTCGAGCCCCAGGGACAGCTCCTGGGCGATATAGCGGTACGTGCGGCCGATCTCCTTTTGCTCGACGCGGGCGACCTCCGCGACCTCGTCGAGGCTGCGTGGGATGCCCTCCTGTCGGCAGGCGGCGTACAGCGCCGCGGTGGCGACGCCCTCGATCGAGCGCCCGCGGATCAGGTCGTCATCCAGGGCGCGGCGGTAGATGACCGAGGCGACCTCCCGTACCGACCGCGGGACGCCGAGCGCCGAGGACATGCGGTCGATCTCCGAGAGCGCGAACTGGAGGTTCCGCTCGCCGGCGTCCTTCGTTCTGATCCGCTCTTGCCACTTGCGGAGCCGGTGCATCTGGGAGCGTTTCTCAGAGGAAATGGACCGCCCGTACGCGTCCTTGTCCTTCCAATCGATCTGCGTCGTCAGTCCCTTGTCGTGCATCGTCTGTGTCGTCGGCGCGCCGACCCGGGACTTCGATTGGCGTTCGGAGTGGTTGAACGCCCGCCATTCGGGGCCTCTGTCGATGTTCTCCTCCTCGACGACCAACCCGCAGTCCTCACAGACGAGTTCGCCGCCCCCGTCTGCGCTGCGAACCAGCGAGTCGGACTCGCACTCGGGACAGCCGGTCTCGTCTTCCGTCTCCGTCTCCGCCTCGCTTTCGGTGGTGCGCTCTCTTTGACGGGTAGGCCCTGGCATTATACTTATATGAATTGCCTACTCCACATATAAATGCTTTGCACACCTGACCGCTTGCCCGTTCGCCGCCGCCCCCTCGACAACGACAAGGCCTTTTTCGATCCCAGGGATCGGGCCGGTATGAACTCGTCGACGCGGGGACACACCGGAGCGATCGCCGCCTGCCTGTTCGTTCTGTGTCTCGTCCCCGTTGGCGCCCCCGCCGCCCAGCCCTCGACGCCGATCGACGGCGAGCCCGGCGACCGGCCGGTCACGGTCACCGTCACGGTGAGCGACGAGTTCGGCGCGATCCGGACGGAGACGGCGACGGTTCCGATCCGGCCGACGACCGTCGAGGAGCAGGGCCCGCGCTCGTGATCGCGCTTGCGGTCTGTGCGCTCGCGGCCCGGCGCTACCGGTAGCGCCGCCCGGTTTTTTTATCGGGCGTCCGTACCGTTCGCATGGAGCTACGGATCGATCACGTCACCGTCGCCGCGAGCGCCTTAGAGCCGCTCGTCGACGCGTTCGAAGCGGCCGGGCTCGGAACCGCCTACGGCGGCACGCACTCGAACGGCGTCACGCACATGTCGCTTCTCGGCTTCCGCGACGGCAGCTACGTCGAGCTCGTCTCGACGGTCGAACCCGGGGCCGACTCGCCGTGGTGGGACGAGCCGATCCGACGCGATGGCGGGCCGTGCGCGTGGGCCATCGAGGTTGAGGACATCGACGCGGCGACGGCGACGCTTGAGGACCGCGGCGTCGACACCGACGGCCCGACCGCATACCGCCGCGTCACCGACGACGGCACCGTCGTCGAGTGGGACCTCACGTTTCTGGGCGACGGCGACCCCGGCTCGACGCTGCCGTTTCTCATACGCGACCGGACGCCCCGGGAGCGCCGCGCGAGCCCGACCGGCGAGATGGCGTCCTCGCCGATCGTCGGCGTCGACACGGTCGTCGTCGGCGTCGCCGACCCGGACGCCGCCGCCTCGCGCTTCGAGACCGCCTTCGACCTCGCCGAACCGACCCGGGGCGAACTCGTCGGACCGGCCTCGGGCGGCGACGCCGTCGCCGACGTCGCCGTCTTCGAGGACGCGCCGGTGGCGCTGGCGCGGCCCCGCGGTCCGGGAGCCCTCGCCGACCGCATCGACTCGTTCGGCCCGCTGCCGTTCGCGTACGTGCTTGGCTGTGAGGCCCTCGAGGGGCGCTCCGAGGACCTCGCCGCCGGCTCGCTCGCCGGCCGTACGGTTGGGTGGATGCCGGTGTCGGACCCGGTCGGGTACCGGTATCTCGGCCTCGCGGAACCGACCGGCTGAGCCGCGCCGAGTGCCGTTCGAGGCTCCGAACCGTCCCGTACGCACACACGTTCCGACTGTCTTGGTCGCGGTGACGTAGCTCCGGGGGGGCAAAAGCGGATCGTCGTCGGCCAGCGGCTCCGTCCGGAGCACGTCGAGTGCGGTGCGCTCAAGCGTCCCCGCGTCGAGCGCCTCCACGAGAGCGTCGTCGAAGACGCCCCCGCGGGCGGTGTTGATCAGGTATCCGCCGTCGAGCGCGGCGAGTTCGGTCGCCCCGACCATCCCTTCTGTCCGCCCCGTCAGCGGCACGTGTAGCGTCACGAGGTCGGCGCGTTCGAACACCGCGTCGCCGCCGACGAACTCGACGCCGGCGTCCGTCATCGCCTCCCGCTCGGTCGCGGCGTCGAGATCGACGTGGTCGTACCCCGACCCGTGGACGGCGATCGCCGCCAGCGCGTCGGCGCCTTCGAGCGCCGCCGCCGTCACCTCGCCGGTCCGGATGAGGGCGGCCTCGACGCCCGAAAGCGCCGCCGACAGCTCCTCGTCGGCCCGGACGCGCACCGATCCGGCCGGCAGTTCGAACTCCCTGACCGCGTACGCGTCGCCGAGCGCGCCCTCGAGGGTGTCGATCTCGATCGGGTGTGACTCGCTCGTGACGGCGAGAACGTCGGGCATGGGTCGAGTGATGCGTCGACGG
>NZ_JAQCNO010000049.1 GCF_028274965.1 Natronomonas sp.
TCGGCCGCTACTCGATCCAGACCGTCTTCTTGTTGACGAACTCCTTGATGCCGGCCTCGGAGAGCTCCCGGCCGTAGCCGGACTCGCCGACGCCGCCGAAGGGGACCCGCGGATCGGACTTGACGAGTTGGTTGACGTAGACGCAGCCGGCGTCGATGCGCCGGGCGAGTGCCTCGCCGCGCTCGCGGTCGGTCGTCCAGACGCTCGCGCCCAGCCCGAACTCGGTGTCGTTTGCGAGTTCGACCGCCTCGGCCTCGTCGGAGACCTCGTACACCGCGGCGACGGGGCCGAACGTCTCCTCGCTGTCGGCCGGACAGCCCGCCGGGATGTCAGTGAGCACGGTCGGCGGGTAAAAGGCGCCCGGGCGGTCGAGCGGCTCGCCGCCGGTCCGGACCGTCGCGCCCGCCTCGACGCTCGCCTCGACCTGCTCGTGGAGCTCCCGCATGAGATCCGGGCGGGCCTGCGGACCGACGTCGGTGTCCTTGTCGGTCGGATCGCCCACGACGAGAGAGTCGAACCCCTCGGTCAGGCGCTCGAGGAACGGCTCGTACACGTCCGTGTGGACGATGAACCGCTTGGCGGCGATGCAGGACTGACCGCCGTTCTGCGTGCGGGCGCGGACGCCGACGTCGGCGGCGGCCTCGATATCGGCGTCGTCGAGGACGACGAAGGGGTCGCTGCCGCCCAACTCGAGGACGGTCTTTTTGAGGTTCTCACCGGCGCTCGCGGCGACGGCCCGCCCCGCGGGACCGCTTCCGGTCAGCGTTGCGGCCCGGACCCGCTCGTCGGAGACGACGTCGTCGACGAGGTCCGAGGGGATCAAAAGCGACTGGAAGACGCCCTCGGGGTAGCCGGCCTCCCGGAACACCTCCTCGATGGCGAGGGCGCACCCGGGCACGTTCGAGGCGTGCTTGAGCAGCCCGACGTTGCCGGCCGTGAGGTACGGGCCGGCAAACCGAAAGACCTGCCAAAAGGGGAAGTTCCAGGGCATAACCGCCAGCACCGGCCCCAGCGGCTGGTGTACCGTCTTGACGGTCGTCCCCGGGGGGCTCGGGTGGTGTTCGTCCTCGAGGTACGCGCTCGCGTGCTCGGCGTAGTGCCGACAGCCCCACGCCGACTTCTCGACCTCGGCGACGGCCTGTCCGATCGGCTTGCCCATCTCGCGGGTCATCGTCTCGGCGTACCGACGCTTGTTCTCCTCGAGCACGTCGGCGGCCGCGTCCAACAGCGCCTCGCGTTCGCGCATCGGCCGGTCGCGCCAGGCCTCGAAGGCGTCGGCCGCGTCCGCGAGCGCGGCGTCGACGTCCTCTACGGTGTCTTCGTCGTGCGTCTCGGTTATTTCGCCGGTTGCGGGATTGAGTACGTCCATCCGTGATCGTGTCTCCCGCCCGCTCGCAGTTATGTACTCGGGTCGGGCCGCCGCGTCCGAGCCGCCGCGGCCGCGCGCCTCCGGGGGCCGACGCCGGGTCACTCCTCGGCGGCGCTGAGCCGATCGACCCGCTCTGTCAGCTCCTCGATCGCCGTCGCTTGGGCTTCGGTCTCGGCGACGACCTCGTCGGCCCGCGTCGCGACCTCGTCGGCCCTGCCGCGCACGCTCTCGACGGTCGCGGTGACCTCCTCGACGGTCGCGGCCTGCTCGTCGGTCGCCTCCGCGACCTCCTGGACCCCGTCCGCGGCGTCCTCGATCCCCTCGGAGACGGTCTCGAGGGCCGAAAGCGCCTGCTCGATCTCCTCGTCGGTCTCCGCGATCCGCTCGTGTGTGCGCTCGACCTCCCGGACGGTGTCGTCGGTCCGCGCCTGGATCGTCTCGATCAGCGAGCCGATCTCCTCGGTGTGCTGTCGGGTCTCGTTTGCGAGTGCTTTCACCTCGTCGGCGACGACGGCGAACCCGTCGCCGTCCGTGTCGACGCGGGCGGCCTCGATGTTGGCGTTTAACGCGAGGATGTTCGTCTGGTCGGCCACCTCCGCGATGATCTCGACGACCTCCCCGATCTCAGCCATGTTGTCGTCGAGTTCGGTGACGGCCTCGAGCAGCCGGTCGCTGTTGTCGCGTATGTCGTCGGTCGCCGCCCGGGCGTTCCGCCCCGACCGGACGCTCGTTTCGACGCTCCCGAGGGCGTCGTCGACCACGCTCGCGACCTCGTCGGCCGACGCGGCGACCTCCTCCATCGTCGCCGAGAACGACTCCATCTCGGTCCCGACGTCGCCCAGCGCCTCGTTCTGTCTGTCGACCTGATCGTCGATGCGGTGTGCGGTTTCTGTCACCTGATCGATCGACGCCGACAGCTCCTCGGTCTTGGTCTCGACGCGACCGACGAGCGCCTCGAAGCTTTCGGCCATGTTGTTCACCGCCTCGGTCACGCCCAACAGCTGGTCGTTGACGACGCCGTGTTCGTCCTCGTACTCGACGCGGGCGCCGAGATCGCCCGAGCCGATCCGGTCCAGCGTCTCGGTGATCTCCGTGATCAGCCCCGTCATCGCCTGCTGGTGCCGCACCTCCTCGGAGCGGTCGTCGACGAACTCCAAGACGCCGGCGAGTTCGCCCTCTCCGTCGAAAAAGGGCATCGCGATGAAGTCGATGTGTATCTCCTCGCCGTCGGTGTTCACCGAGACGCTCCGGTCGCCGTAGACGATCCCGTCGTAGTACGGGAAGTCCTCGTCGCGGCGCTCTACGTCCCAGTGTTCCGTCGCGTCCCGCGGCGTCTCGGCGACCTTGTCGGCGATCGTCTTGTGTCTGGAGTCGTCGGTGTACGTCGCCGCCGCGATCGTCTCCCGACAGTCCGCCCCGAGGTACTCCCGGTGGTCCCGGTCGAGGCCGAGCTGCTCGGCGACCGTCGAGTTGTACCCGAGGACCGTGTTCTCGTCGTCGATGAGAAACGCCGAGTACGGGACGGCTTCGAGGAGCTCCGAGACGGTCGTTTCGGGCGCGTACTCCTCCTCGGCGATCGGTTCGACCGACCCTGCGGCGGCGAACTCGTCGACCCCGATCTGTGCGTCGACCGTCGCCGCCCGGACCGTCCCGAGCAGGTCGGACTCGACGGCGTCGGGGTCTTCTCCCTCCCGGATCCGCCCGAAGGCCTCCTCGATGGCCGCCTCGAGAACGGGGCGGAACGACGCCACGTACGAGGACGGCGGCACGCCCTCGGCGGCCTGCCCGCGGGCGACCGACGCGACGCGACCGGCCCGGTCGGCGTCCAGCGGCCGCGTGCGGACCTTCGAGCGGTTCCGGGCCTGTTTCCCGAGCCGTCGACTCGACGCCGACGGCGGATACATCCCTTCGAGTTCGGTCGCGGCCACGTCGAACTCGGCGTCGTTCCGCTCGGTCCGTCCCTCCCGTTCGCCGTCCACCCCGGCGTTCGAGCGGGCGCGCCGCAGTCGTTCGTCGATCCCACGGTCGCCGTCGCCGGAACCCACCGTTCCCACGTCCGATCCGGTCGCGTCGGCCGTCGCACCGACCGCGCTCATCAGCCGCGGCATGACGCTGAATGGCATACTCTCGACGGTACGTTCGAGCGCGCCGACAAAACGGCCCGTTCGCTTCCGCATGGTGTGTCATCTCGTAGAGTTAAGTACGCGACGCGATTGGAAGGGCGCCGCCCGCTCGGAGCGTCGGGACGTTGATGTGGGCGGGGAACGCAGCGGCGGTATGGACGAGCCACCACGGTCGTTCCTCGAGGAACTGCTATCGACGTCGACGCCCTCCGGTTTCGAGACCGCCGGCCAACGCCGGTGGCTCGAGTACGTCGAACCCCACGCCGACGAGACGCGCGTCGACGCCTACGGCAACGCCGTTGCGGTTTCGGAGGGCGACCCGGACGCGCCGAGCATCGCCGTTGCGGGCCACGGCGACGAGATCGGGCTGATGATCCGCTCGATCACCGACGACGGATTCTTGAAACTCGCCCGGATCGGCGGGTCCGACCGGACGGTCACGAAGGGCCAACACGTCACGGTCCACGCCGACGACGGCGCGGTCGATGGGGTCGTCGGACAGGTGGCGATCCACCTCCGCGACGCCGGCAGCGAGGAGTACGACGACATCGCCGAGCAGTACGTCGACATCGGCGTCGAGGACGACGAGGCCGCCCGCGAACGGGTCTCCGTCGGCGATCCGGTGACGATCGACACCGGCATCTCGGAGCTGGCCGGCGGCCGGATCGCGGCCCGGGGGATGGACAACCGCGTCGGCATCTGGACCGCGGCGGAGGCGTTCCGGCGCGCCGCCGAAACCGACCCCGAGGCGACGGTGTACGCGGTCTCGACGGTCCAGGAGGAACTCGGTCTCCGGGGGGCGCGGATGGTCGGCTTCGAGTTGGACCCCGACGCCGTCGTCGCCGTCGACGTGACCCACGCGACCGACCAGCCCGACTCCCCCGGCGACAAGGCGAGCGACGTCGAGTTGGGCGCCGGGCCGGTCGTCGGCCGCGGGAGCGCGAACCACCCGGCGGTCGTCGAGGCGGTCCGAACCGTCGGCGCGGACTCGGACGTCGACCTCCAGTTGTCCGCGGCCGGAAACCGGACCGGGACCGACGCCGACGCCTTCTACACGGCCAGCGGGGGAACGCCCGCGCTCAACCTCGGGATCCCGAACCGCTACATGCACACGCCGGTCGAGGTGGTCGACCTCGAGGATCTCGAGTCCGCCGTCGAGCTGCTCGCCGCCGTCGTCTCGCGCGCAGGGGAGTTCGCCCCGTTCGGCGTCGACATCTGAGCGGGGTCGGCCCCTCGGCGGCCACCCGCCCCGTTAAGCCCGGTCGGCCCGTCCGTTCGGCGTGGACGGACTGCGTCAACAGTGGATCATTCACGCCTTTTTCCTCCTGCTCGTCGCTCTCAGCGCGGCGCTGTACTGGGCCGTGACGAACGGGGTCTTGGAGTACCTTCGATCGGGGTGAGCGGGCGAAAACTGGTGCCCTTCGTACCCGTTCGTCACAAAAACGAGTGGGTCGGGGCGGATTATGAACCTCGGTCGTTCCGCTACCCCTTCACTCCCTGGTTCAAATCCGTCCGACGCTCGCTTCGCTCCTCACGTCCGTTCGTCATAAAAACGAGTGGGTCGGGGCGGATTTGAACCGCCGGCGTCCTCCGTGTGAAGGAGGTGTCATAACCGACCTAGACCACCGACCCGCGGTCGAAATGTACCGCGGCCCCGGACTTAACGCTTTTCAAGCGCCTACGGATCGGCCCGCTGGCGCCGGTAGTTCTCGATCCGCTCGCGGACCTCGCCGATCGCCTCGCGCGTCTCGCCCTCCGCGCGCTCCTGTAGCTCTTTGAGATCCTCGCGCACCTCGTCGAAGCGGCCGGCCTCGGGCTCTTCTTCCTCGCGGGCGATGAGGTCGTCGACGCGCTCCTGCAGGGGGGCCAACTCCTCGGAGATGCCGGCCTTGGCGGTCTCTCCGGCGCGTTTCATGTGGTGTTTGGCGTCGTTGAAGTGTTCGTTCATATACATCCTGTACTACGCCGAGAGAGGAGAAAACGGTTGTGGCCCCACTGTTCCGCGGCGGGACCCGGCCGGCTCGCCCCGCGGCGTGTCGGAGCGCCCGCGCCGGGGGCCGAGGCGTCAGGGTTATTGATACCCGCACGGTATAGTGGTACATGAGCCAGAGCGTCGAGGCGTCCGGCGATCCGGTACAGGTCACCGAAGACGCCGCCGAACAGGCCATCTCGTTGATCGAAAACGAGGGGTACGACACCGACGAGGCCGGTCTGCGGCTGTTCGTCCAGCAGGGCGGCTGCGCCGGCCTCTCCTATGGCCTCCGGTTCGACGTCGAACCCGAGGAGGACGACGCGATCACCGAGCACAACGGGCTGCGCGTCTTCGTCGACCCCGCGAGCCAGAAGTACATCGACGGTTCGGTCCTCGACTTCGAGGGGGGACTCCAAGGCAAGGGCTTCAGCGTCGAGAACCCGAACGTCGAAAGCGAGTGCGGTTGCGGCGAGTCCTTCCGGACGTAGCGCACCCCTCTCCTGTCTCCCGACTCCCGTCTTCGCCCTCCGGCCCCGGAACCGAAGGCGAACGCGAACGCGGACGCGAACGTGGGTGCCGCGTCGCCGGAGTAGTAAACCTCAACCCGCGGGGCCACGTGAAACGGCCAATGAACGGAAACCGATTCGGGCGGCTCTTTCAGGTGACGACGTACGGCGAGAGCCACGGCGACGCGATGGGCGTCACCGTCTCGGGCTGTCCCGCCGGCGTCGAACTCGACGAGGACGTGATCCAGCGCGAACTCGACCGGCGCAAGCCGGGGCAATCGAAGATCACGACGAGCCGCGGTGAACCCGACGAGGTCCGGATCAACTCCGGGACCCTCGAGGGGTACACGACCGGCACGCCGATCGGGATGGTCATCGAGAACAAGGACGCGAAGTCGGGCAAGTACGAACCGTTCGTCACCGCGCCGCGGCCCTCCCACGGCGATTTCACCTACTCGGCGAAGTTCGGCACGCGCAACTGGGGCGGCGGCGGCCGCTCGTCGGCCCGCGAGACGGTCAACTGGGTCGCCGCGGGCGCGGTCGCAAAGCAGGTGCTCGAACAGTCCGAGCACGACGTCCGGATCAAGGCCCACGTCAACCAGATCGGCGACATCGAAGCGCCCGACGTCTCCTTCGAGGAGATGATCGAGCACAGCGAGACGAACGAGGTCCGCTGTGGGCACCCCGAGACGGCCGAGCGCATGCGCGAGTTGATCGACGAGTACCAGACGGCGGGCGACTCGATCGGCGGCTCGATCGCCTTCGAGGTGCGCGGCGTCCCCCGCGGTCTCGGCGCGCCCCGGTTCGATTCGTTCCCCTCGCGGCTCGGACAGGCGATGTTCTCGATCCCCGCGACGACCCACGTCGAGTTCGGCCTCGGCGCGGAGGCGCGGACGGTCGCCGGATCAGAGCGAAACGAGGACTGGACCTTCGACGATGGCGAACACATGGACACGGTCAGCGAACCGGGCGACCCGGTCCCGGTCGGGAACGACCACGGCGGCCTCCAGGGCGGCATCACGACCGGCCAGCCGATCTGGGGCGAGGCCACGTGGCACGCGCCGACCTCGATCCCGAAGCCCCAAACGACGGCCGACTGGGAGACCGGCGAGCACCGCGAGGAGCAGGTCATCGGCCGCCACGATCCGGTCCTTCCGCCGCGGGGCGTCCCGGTCGTTGAGGCCGTGTTGCATCTGGTCGTTCTCGATTTCATGCTGCTCGGCGGGCGGATCAACCCCGACAGGCTCGACGACGCCCCCGGCGAGTACGACACCCCCTATCACCCCTCGAGCCCCCGAAACGACTGAGCGGCCCGCTCGGACCGCCCGGACGCGAGGCGGCGATCCGGCCGCCGAGCGCTAACCGCCGACCCCGACCCCGGCCGTAGGGCGACGGCGTTCGACCCCACCGATCCGTGCGGTCATTTTTATACGGCTGCCGGACTACGTTTCGCCCGATGGCTGTTCTGACCGGCGCGTACGCCCTCCACGTGCTGTCGGCGGCTCTGTGGACTGGTGCGACCCTCTACGTCGTCTACGCCGTCCTCCCCGGCGGGGCCGACGGCCGCCTCTCGGCCGAGGCCTTCGTCGACGGGATCCATCGCCTGTTGATGATCACGCGCTGGACCGGTCTCGTTCTCCCGGCCACCGGCGCGTACCTGATCTGGGTGCTCTATGCGCCCCTCGAGACTCTGATGACGACCGCCCGCGGGTGGGCCGTCGTCGCGATGTTCGGCCTCTGGGGGACGATGAACACCCTGATCGAACTCGGGGTGTTCCGGACGCGTCGGTCCGTCGACGACGTCGGGGCGGTTCGGTACATGATCGAGGGGTTCCCGGCCGACGGACTCCGGGGCGGTCTGACCGCGGCGGATCTCGCCGCCGCCGCCCGCCCGTACCTCCTCGCCGCGGCGGCCTGTGCGGTCCTGTTGTTGGTCGACGCGGCGCTCTTGGCCGGCGGGATCCCGTCGTGACCCCGGGTGATCGCGCTCGCGCGTTCGTGTCGCTCCGACGCCGTTAGGTACCGCCGCCGCCAAGCGACGCGCGTGGACGATCACACCCGCGACGACACCGTTGCCCCGCCGATTGCGGACGCTCCGACCGGGTGGCGCGCCGCCCGCGGGCCCTCGAACGGGTGGGAACACGGCACGCTGCGCCGCGCCGTGATCCACGGCGTGCGCCTCTATAACGCGGGAGCGTACCACGAATCACACGACTGCTTCGAGGCGGAGTGGTACAACTACGGGCGCGGCACCACGGAGAGCGCGTTTCTCCACGGTATGGTCCAGGTCGCCGCCGGCGGGTACAAACACGTCGACTTCGAGGACGACGCCGGCATGCGCTCGCTGTTCGAAACCGCCCTCGAGTACCTCCGGGACGTGCCGAAGGACTACTACGGCGTCGACGTCTCCGACGTGCGGCGGGCGCTCGCCGACGCGCTTGAGGACCCGACGGCGATCGACGGGTGGGCGATCGGACTCGACGGCGCGCGGCCGGAGGCGACCCCGGCCGACTACCGCTACGCCGAAACGCTGGAGTAGCGCCGATCGGCCGGGCGCCGATCCCGAAACCGACGGTCTCGTCGGACGCGTCGACGCCCCGATCAGAGGTCCTTCGCGATCCCCCGGAGGCCGTTCATCCGGTCGCGCTGCGTGCCAACCTCCGTGGGGTCCATCACGGTCGATAGCCGACTGTCCTCGACGAGTTCTCTCGCGAGCCACGCGACGCGCCGTTCGATTTCGGCCCCCCGGAGGTACGCTCCGACTCGCTCGAGTTCTCGCTCCGTCGGGCGTTTCCCGCCGTCGGGATGTCGGAGTCGTTGAACGAGAGCCACCGGCTCGGTCGTCCCGTCGGGGCCCGCTGCGCCCTCCGTGACGAGCAGCGCACGCACCGTCATCGGAGCGATCTCCTCGCGGTCGTCGTACCCAAGCTCGTCGACGAGGAGCGCGCTCGCCCGCGCCGACAGGACGAGGGTCTTTCGGGCCGGGGCGCCGGACCCCTCGCTCGCCGGGGCGAACGTCGCCGACACCGCCGCTTCGCCCTCGTCGGTGCGGGACAGACGCGGATGGTCGATCATACCGACCGTTCGACGGCGACGCACTTCTGTCGTTTCCTTCCGGCCGCGCGAACGGAAACCGGTGGGTTAAATCCGGTGCGGTCGCTATCGGTGACCGCGTGCGAGGGTAGCCAAGCCTGGAAACGGCGGCGGACTCAAGATCCGCTCCTGTAGAGGTCCATGCGTTCAAATCGCATCCCTCGCACTGGTGGCCTCGCGGCCCCTCGCAAACGGCGGGCGGTCGCCACCGCGCGGGCGTGACCGAACCAACGCCCCGGTGGCGGCCCATCAGTGCGGGAAGACCGCTCGCGGAGCGGCCTTCCCTCGCGACAACTTTCCGAACGCGTAGCGACCTCGCCGCCCCGATCGCGGCCTCCGCGCGGCGATCGGATCGGGCGTCGAACTGTCGTGAGTTGGCCTCGAGTTCCCGCGAACGCGCCCGCTGGCGTCGGTCCGTGGCCGCCGGGTCGTACGCGTAGTGCGTCCCCCGTACGCGCAGAACCGCCCCCTCGTGGCGGCCCGCCTCCGGCACCGCATCCAGCGCGACGACGCGCTGTCCGACCTGCTCGCCGCCCGCCTCGAGCAGTATCACGGCGCTTTCGCTGCCCGTCCGTTCGACGACGCCCGTCCGTTCGACCGCGGGTTCGGCACCCGCCGTCGGCGCTATCGGTACGCCCGAGACGACCACGACGACGAGCACCGCGATCAGCGACCGTTGATCCATCGCGCGGGAGTGGCCGGGCCATCGTAGATAAACCGCGGGGCGTCGGGCGGGGCCGGGGGCGTCCGACCCGCGTCTGACGGAGAACTATGTGTGCTCGGCGTCTTCGGTCCGACGATGGCCGAGGAAACGATCACCGTCGGCGAAACGACCGCGGGGTCCGGGGCTGGGACGGCGGTCGATCTCCCCGTCGTCGACGTGCTGACCGGTCGGGGGTTCGTGACGGGAAAAAGCGGCAGCGGGAAGTCGAACTCGGCGAGCGTCGTCTGCGAGAAACTCCTGGACGAGGGCTACGGCATCCTGATCGTCGACATCGACGGCGAGTACTACGGCCTCAAAGAGGAGTACGAGATCCTCCACGTCGGCGCCGACGAGGAGTGCGACCTCCGGGTGAACGTCGAACACGCCGAGAAGATCGCCCAACTCGCGCTCGAACGGAACGTGCCGATCATCCTCGACGTCTCGTCGTTCCTCGACGAGTCAGACGCCCGAGAGCTCCTGACGGAGGTGACGAAACAGCTGTTCGTGAAGGAAAAGAAGCTGAAACAGCCCTTCTTGATGCTCGTCGAGGAGGTCCACGAGTACGTCCCTGAGGGCGGCGGGATCGACGAGTGCGGCCGGATGCTCATCAAGATCTCGAAGCGCGGCCGGAAACACGGCCTCGGGATCGTCGGCATCAGCCAGCGCCCCGCGGACGTCAAAAAGGACTTCATCACCCAGTGCGACTGGCTCGTCTGGCACCGGCTGACGTGGAACAACGACACCAACGTCGTCGGCCGGATCCTCGGCAGCGGGTACGCCGATGCGGTCGAGGACCTCGCGGACGGCGAGGGGTTTCTCATGACGGACTGGAACGAGTCCGTGTCGCGGGTGCAGTTCGAGCGCAAGCGGACCTTCGACGCCGGCGCGACGCCCGGCCTGGAGGATTTCGAGCGCCCCGAACTGAAAAGCGTCAGCGGCGACCTCGTCGACGAACTCGAGGAGATCACCGACGAGCGAGACCGACGCCAGAACCGGATCGCCGAACTCGAATCCGAACTCGAACGCCGCGAGGAGCGCATCGAGGACCTCGAACGGCAGCTCTCGGAGGCCCGGGACCTCGAGCGGATGGCCGATCGCTTCTCGCGGGCGATGATGGAGCAGGTCACCGGTCGGCCGCTGTCGGCCGCGACGGGACGACAGAGCGAACTCGACGAGGCCGCCCCGGGATCGCTCCGGCGCGACCCGGAGCTCGAAGCCGAACTCGACGCGGTCCGGAACGGCGAGGCCGAACCGACGCCGCCGCCCGTCCCCGACGCCGCCGAGGAGCGAAACGGCGACGGCGACGGCGGCGCCGATCCCGAGGAGGGGTCGGCGTCCCGAGCCGACGACTCGACGACGGGGGACCGATCCGAGGGCGCCTCAACGGGCGGCGCGGACGACGCAGCGGACGGAAACACGCGGGACGCCCCCGATCGGAGCGAGGACGCTTGGGACTTCGAACCGTTCGGGACGGGCGCCTCGACGGACGCGGACGCCGCGATGGACGCGCACCGCGGCGCCTCGACGGACGGGTCAGACCGACCCGATCCGGGGCGTCCGACCCGCGAGGCCGCCTCGTTCCCGGACGAGGATCCGCTCGTCGCGGGGCTCCGGGACGAACTCGACGAGCTCTCGGAGACGGCCCTCGGGATGCTCAGGCGGTACCGGACGCACGGCCCCGCGACGCCACAGGAGGTCCACGCCATGGCCGGCGGCGCGGGCGATCGCGGCCCCGCCTACGCGGCCAACCGGACGCTTCGGCGCCGCGGGTTCGTCGAACACGTCGGTCGCGGGCAGTACGACTACGCGCTCTCTCGGCTCGTTCGCGAGGAACTGTCCGATCCGCTCCGCCCGAACCGGACGCCGGGGGAGGGCGCGGTCGAGGACCTCGTCGACGCCGTCGAGGCCGCGTTTCTCGACCGAGCCTCGGGGACCGACGGCGCCGCCGACGCCTCGGGACGGGCGGACGATCGGCCGGCCGGAACGGTGAGCGACGGGCCTCTCGATCCCTCGCCGGAGCTATAGCGGTTCGACGAGCGCCTCGAGCGCCGCTCGGGGGTCGTCCGCCTTGGCGACGCCGGAGGCCAAGAGGACGCCCTCGGCCCCGAGATCGGCGGCGGCGGCGACGTCGGCGCCCGTCGAGATCCCGGCCCCACAGAGAACGGGGACGCCCTCGGCGGCGGCGCGAACGGACTCGGTGACGACGTCTGGGTCGGCCTTCGAGACGGGCGTTCCGGTCCCGATGAGTTCCGGCGGTTCGACGGCGACCGCAGCGGGAGCCAGCCGCGACGCCGCGGCGACCTGTCTCGGGTTGTTCGCACAGACGATCGTCCCCAGTCCGGCCCGCTTAGCCGCCCGCACCCCGGCGTCGATGTCGGCGAGCCGGAGCCGCCGCTCGGAGTGGTTGAGAAGCGCCCCGCTCGCCCCGGCGCGGGCGATCGCCGCCGCGAGCGTCGATCCGGTGTGCGAGCCGTGTCCGACCCCCGAGACGTGTTGGGCCCACGTCTCGACGCCGGTCGAGGCGACGGACTCGATATCGGCCGTCTGCGGGGCGACCGCGATCCGGACGCCCGTCTCCTCGGCGACCTCGCCCGCGACCGTTGCGATCTCGACCGGATCGCAGGGGTAGGCCTTCAGATTGAGTACGACGAACATACCGACCCGGCGGCGGCCACGGAAAAATACCTGTCTATGAACGACGGCGGTCGCGCCGGGCGCTCCGAGGGGCCTTCGTGGGGTTCTTATCCGTATGCGCCGACGGTACGGGTATGGACTCTGCCCGGAGACGCCGGACGTTTCTCGCCGGACTCGTCGGCGCCGGCACCGCCGTCACCGGGTGTATCGGCGGTGGCAACAGCAACGGCAACGGTGGCGGTGACGACGGCGAGGAGCCGCCGGAACCGACCCCCGACGACGAGCGCGAGCCGGTTTCGGGTTCGTGGGCGACGTTCGCCCACGACGAGGCCAACACCGGACACTCCCCGGGGATCGACGGCCCCGCCACCGAGATCCGGCGGGCGTGGCGCTTCGAGACGGGCGGCCCCGTAACGGCGAGTCCGGCCATCGCCGGCAACACGCTGTACGTCGGCTCGACCGACGGCTCCGTGTACGCCCTCGATCCGTACGTCGGCGCGGAGATCTGGTCGTTCGAGACCGGGGCTCCCGTCTCCTCGACGCCCGCCGTGCGCGACGGGACCGTCTACGTCGGCTCCGGCGACGACCACCTCTACGCCCTCGACGCCTCCGACGGAACCGAGCGCTGGCGGTTCGACACCGCCGGCCGCGTCGGTTCGAGCCCGACCGTCGGCGAGACGCTCGTGTACGTCGGGTCGGTGAGCAGCGCCGCCTACGCGGTCGACCGCGAGACCGGCGAGCGGGCGTGGCGGCTCCAGGCCGGCGCGTCGGTCCTCGGTGCGCCGGCGCTCTCGGCGGACGGCGAGACGGTCTACGTCGGATCGAGCGACCAGCGCGTGTACGCCCTCGAGGCGACCGAGGGGACCGAACGGTGGTCGTTCCGGACCGACGGCGCGGTCGCCGGCGCGCCGGTCACCGCCGGCCGAACGGTGTACGCCGGCTCGCGGGACGACAACGTGTACGCCCTTGAGGCCGACTCCGGCGAGACGCGCTGGGCGTACGACGTCGAGGGACAGATCCAGGGCAGCCCCGCGGTCACCGACGCCGGGATCTACGCCGGATCGAGCGACGGCGGGCTGTGGGCGATCGACCCCGGCGACGGCTCGCCGACGGGCCGTTGGCGGTTCAGCACCGGCGGCCCGGTCACCGCGAGCCCCGCGGCGACGGCCTCGCACGTCTTCGCCGCGTCGACGAGCGGGAACGTCTTTGCGATGCTCCCGGGCGACGGCGGGACCGTCTGGCGGATCGACGCCGGCTCGGAGATACAGGCCGGTCCGGCCGTCGCCGAGGAGTGGCTCTACTTCGGGGCGACCGACGGGTCGGTGTACGCGCTCCGGTCGGGGTCCGGGTCCGGGTCCGGGTCCGAGTCCGAGTGAGCGGGCGAGGGCGAACGCAAACGGGATTACGTTCCGAGCCCTACGAGCGGGCAATGGGCGCGTGCACGCTCTGTGAGTTGCCGACGCCCCCAACGCCGGTGACCGACGACGGCGTCGAGGGGGAGTTCTGCTGTCGGGGCTGTCTCGAGGTGTACCGGAGCCTCGGCGACGTCGACCCCGACGCCGTCGAGGCCGAGGACATCGGAACGCCCGAGGGCGCAAACGAGGTCCCCGAGGACGCCGAAACGGCGTACCTCTCGATCGACGGGCTGCACTGTTCGACCTGCGAGCTGTTCATCGAGGCCACCGCGAGCGACATCGAGGGCGTGTACGCCGCCGAGGCCAGCTACTCGACCGACATGGCGCGCGTGAGCTACGACCCCGAGACCTGCGATCGGGCCGCGCTGCCGGAGCGACTCAGCCGGTTCGGCTACTACGCGTCCGAACCGGGCGAGGAGCCCGAGGGCTTTCTCGACCGGCTCTCGTTCGGCGACTACCGCTCCGTCGTTGCGATCCTCGTGATGATGCCCGTCATGGCGCCGTACCTGCTTTTCGTCTACCCGACGTACCTGGGGATCTACCCGCGCTCGTTTCTATTCGAGTCGAACCTCTATTTCATGGTCTTCGTCCCGCTTTTCGTCTGGAGCACGCTCATCGTCGTCGGCGTCGGATACCCCTTCTTCAGAGGGGCGTACGTGAGCCTGCGGGTCGGTCAGCCGAACATGGACGTCCTGATCGCGCTCGCGGTGAGCGCCGCGTACCTCTACTCGGCGGCGTCGCTTTTCGTTCTGGAGGGCCGGACGGTGTACTTCGACGTGGCCGTGATGATCCTTGCGGTCGTCACCGTCGGCGATCACGTCGAGTCGCGCTTCAAGGAGCGCGCCCTCGGCTACTACTCCGAGTTGGCGGAGTCGCGGGCGACGCGCGCGAGGCGGCTCCTCGAGGACGGCTCGAGTGAGGAACTCGACCCCGAGGCGTGTCGCCCCGGCGATCGGCTCCTCGTCCGCCCCGGAGAGCGGGTCCCGACCGACGGGCGCGTTCTCGACGGGACGGCGGCCGTCGACGAGTCCGTCGTCACCGGCGAGTCGATCCCCGTCGAGAAATCCCCCGGCTCGTCGGTGATCGGCGGGTCGATCGTGACCGACAACGCCCTCGTCGTCGAGGTCGGCGCCGACGGCACGAGCACCGTCGACCGGCTGATGGAACTGCTGTGGTCGGTCCAGAGCGCCGACGCCGGCGTCCAGCGGGTCGCGAACCGCTTCGCGCTGGTGTTCGTCCCGGTCGTCGCCGCGATCGCGGTGGCGACGACGCTCGGGTGGCTCTCGCTGGGCCGTCCCCTCAGCGAGGCGGTCCTCATCGGCGTCTCCGTGCTCGTCGTCTCGTGTCCCTGCTCGCTCGGGATCGCGACGCCGCTCGCGCTCGCGGCCGGATCGAACGCCGCCTCCGAGTCCGGGCTGTTGGTGTTCGAGGCGTCCGTCTTCGAGCGCGTCACCGAGGCCGACACCGTCGCCTTCGACAAGACGGGGACCCTGACGACGGGGGAGATGTCCGTCGTCGACGTCGTCGGCGACGATCCCGAGGCGGTGCTGCGGCACGCGGCGGCCGTCGAGGAGCGCTCGAACCACCCGATCGGCGGGGCGATCCTCGAGGCGGCCGCCGACGTGCCCGCGGACGTCTCCGGGTTCGAACGCAACCCCAGAAGCGTCGCGGCGACGGTCGACGGCGACCGGACGCTCGTCGGACACCCCGACACCTTCGGGTCCGCCGAGTGGCGGTACCCGACGGACCTCAAGGCGGCGGTGGAATCGGCCAGAGCCAACGGCACGCACCCGACGCTCGTCGGGTGGGACGGCGCCGTCCGGGGCGTGATCGTCGTCGAGGACACCCCGCGGCCGGAGTGGCGCGAGGCGGTCGAAGCGCTGAGCGACGACGCCGACACCGACGTCGTCGTCATCACCGGCGACGACGAGCGCGTCGCGGCCCGCTTCGAGGACGCCCCCGGCGTCGATCGGGTGTTCGCCGAGGTCCGCCCCGAGGCCAAACGCGAGTTGGTCCGCAGGCTCCGCAGCGAGGGCCCCGTCACGATGGTCGGTGACGGGACGAACGACGCGGCGGCGCTCGCAAGCGCCGATCTCGGGATCGCGATGTCGCACGGAACCGAACTGACGATCGACGCCGCCGACGCCGTCGTGACGAACGACGACCTCTCGACGGTCCCGGCCTTCTTCGACACCGCCGAGCGCGTCCGGGCGCGGATCAGACAGAACCTCCTCTGGGCGGTCGGCTACAACCTGGTTGCGATCCCCCTTGCCGTCGTCGGCTTCATCAACCCCCTCATCGCCGCCGTGTTGATGGCCGCGAGCAGCCTGATCGTCGTCTCGAACTCGAAGCGATCGCTGAGCTGACCGCGTTTCAGCGGGCGCTCAGATCCTCTCAGCGCGTCGACGCCCGGACCGACGCTCGGGCGGCCGATCCGCGGCGGTAGTCGCCCGCCGGCGAGATTACGCGCCGACGGCGTCCGTCCCCGCCTCGTCCGACTCGGCGAGGTGGTAGTTCGACTTCCGTGCGTCCATCAGGTAGACGCTCTCCTCGACGATGTCGACGTCCTCCAGTTCGTTCAGCGCGTGGCGGACGGTCCGCTGGGGCAGAAGCGACGCGTCGGCGAGTTGCGCCTGGGTCATCGGCCCCTCGTACTGCAGCGTTTTATAAACCAACTTCGCGCTCGGTGGAAGCGAGGCGACTGCCGACTCGGTCTCTGACATGCGTATCTCATCGACCCCCGGACGCTTAACCGTCGTTCGGTCTGGTCAATCGCACACATTTACGCCGTGGATATTTATAGGGTTATGCGAACCGCCGGCCGGCGTTACCCCTCGTCCCGCTCGTCCAACAGCCCGAGGTCGGCGGCGACGTAGTCCGCGAGCCGATCGAACACGTCCGGGTCGACCGCCGCCACCGTCTCGCCGCCGTGTCGCTCCTCGTTGTGCCGCTCGACGGTCGCCTCCACGTCCGGGAACGGGACCGACGTCCGCGTTCCGCACTCGGGGCAGACGACCGGGATCGCCGGCGGGCCGGTGTCGTCGCTCATACCCTTTCGGTCGGTCTCGCCCGGATAAAACCGATGCGATCGATCGGGGCCGGGCGCCCCTCGCCCCGTCGGCTCCGTCAGGCCGGCTGAGCCGGCAGCGCCGACAGCGCCCGAGCGAGCTCTCGGGTGTCCGGGAGCACGTACAACTGGGCTTCGGCCTCCTGATCCCCGAGTTCGATCGCCGTGTCGACGGTGAAGGCGTACTCCTGGTCGCCGGAGAGCCGCTGTTGGACCGTCCGGATGACGCTCGACCCCGTGTCTCGCATGAACTCCGGCGGCGTGTGCTCGATGCTGCTCTGTAGCGTGTTCGCCCAGCTGTCGATGAAGCCGCTCGTGATGATGTTCCCGAGTTCCTCGATGGCCGCCTCGGTCATGCCGTCGCCGACGGCGCCCCCTCCCGGCGTCATCGCGGCGGCGATCCGCTTGGCGGAGGACTCGGTGAACATGGCGATGAAAAAGCCGCTCGGCAGACCGCTCAACTCGAAGACGACGCTGACGTACTCGCCGCCGCCGATCTCCGCCGACATGTCAGAAAAGGAGAGAAACCGGAGCTGGCTCACCGTCACGTCGGTCCGAAGCCCGGTCAGCTGGGCGATCTGCTCGGAGGCCCGTGCGGCGCTCCGGCTGGCGAACCCGTTGAACACGGTGAGCTTATTCGCCGGAACGGCGATCCCGCTCGGTTGGCCCTCCAGTAGCTTCACGAACTCGCAGTACTCGGGGATCAGGTAGATCGGAACGGAGAGATCGTGCGACACGGCCTCGAGGCGGCTCTCGAAGAGGAACGCGCCGTGTTCGGCGGCGTTTCGCTTCGTCAGCCGCGGGAGGATGCGGGTGCCGGTCGCCTCGAGGTACGTCGGCGGTGTGATGTCGACGGACGTGTCCAGGTGGTTCGCCCACCCGTCGATGAACCCGCCGATCATGATGTTTCCGAGCTCGGCGAAGGGGCCGCCGGCGAGCGAGCTCTCGCCGCCCCGCGAGCGGAGCTGTCTCCGGAGCTGGCCGGCGGAACCGGGGTCGAAGATCAACACCGTCTCCCCCGAGATGCCGCCGCTCAGACCGACCTGGACGCCGACGTAGCGGTGCCCGGTGAAGATGTTCTCCAGGGCCGACTCCGAAACTAAGCTGACGCCCGTCGTCTCGTTTCGCATCCGGACGCCCGTCATCTGAGAGAGCGACCGCGCGGCCTGTTTGGCGCCCCGCGACGCGAGTTGGTTGTACGCCTCGAGTTGGCTGATGGCGATCTTCACGGCCCGGTCCCCTCCGAGCGGTTCGAACGCCCCGGTCGGTTCGGACCCGACGCGTCGATCGAGCGGGTGTCCATACGCCGGGTTCGCGTCTCGGTATAGTAACCCCCCGGACCGATACAGCGCTCGAAACCCGGGGCCGCGCCGATACCCTCGGCCTCACGGTTCTCGCCTCTTCTGAGGCGTCAAACGGGAGTCCACGCGAAAGCCCTCCCCTCAACGAACGAGTGGGTCCTTAGCCCCCGAGCGAAGTAGGGTAGGGTAGTTTACTCGAACATCCCGGTCGACATGTAGCGCTCGCCGGAGTCCCAAAAGACCGTCACGACGAGCGGACAGGCCTCCGGGATCGGCTCCGGCGTCCGGGGATCGTCCTCGAGCACGCCGACGTCGTTGTCGGGGCTCGGGCACGCCGCATCGGCCGCGTCGGCGAGGCGCCGCGCGACGCGTTTCGCGGCGACGAGCGATCCCCCCGAGGACTGCCCGACGAGGATGCCCTCCTCGCGTGCGAGCCGCCGGCACTCGGCCTCGGCGGCCTCGATGCTCACCGTCTCCACGTCGTCGAGCAGCTCCCGGTCCAGGTTCGGCGAGACGAACCCCGGGCCCATCCCCTGGAACTCGTCCTCGCCGGGGTCGTCCCCCGAGAGGACGGCGTTCGTGTCGGGCTCGACGCCGACGACGGACATCTCCGGGAACGACTCGCGCAGCCTCCGACCGACCCCCGAGACCGTCCCGCCGGTACCGACGCCCGCGACCAGCGCGTCGACGCGGTGGCCCTCGAGTTCCGCGAGGATCTCCTCGCCCGTCGTCCGGTAGTGCGACTCGGGGTTCGCCGGGTTCTCGAACTGCCCGAGCTGGACGGCCCCCGCCTCGGCTTCGATCTCGTCGGCGCGCGCCTTGGCGTCCGTGATCGAGCCCTCGACGAGTTCGAGGTCGGCCCCGTAGGCCGCCATCAGCTGTCGTCGCTCGGGCGATTTCGAGGCCGGCATGACCACCGTGAGGTCGTACCCCTTCGCGGCGGCGACGACCGCCAGGCCGATCCCGGTGTTCCCGGAGGTCGGCTCGACGATCCGGTCGCCAGGGGCGAGTTCGCCCGCCCGTTCGGCCGCCTCGACCATCGCGAGCGCGGGCCGGTCCTTCGCCGACCCGCCGGGGTTCTTCGACTCGATCTTGGCGGCGATGACGGACCCGGGCGGCGACGACACCTGCACGAGCGGCGAGCCGATGGTTCCGAGGATACCCCGCTTCATTGCCGTCGGGTTCGGGGTGCTGGTATAAAACGTCCGTGGCGCGTCCCGCCCGGCGATCGCCGCGCCGTCGGCCGCTCAAGACCCTTTCGGGCGCCGACGTGACCCGCGCGGTCCCGGGCGGTCCCGGACGGTCCCGAGCGTCCCCGAGCGGGCTCTTTATCACCCGCGCGGCGGATACGGGAGATATGGAACTCGAAACGATGCGGCCGAACCCGGTCTGGGACGCCGACGCCTACGACGACGCGGTCGGCGTCCTCCGGTCGGTCGCCGACGACGTCGTGGTGAAGGTCTGGGGCGGCGACTGGTGCGTCGACTGTCGGTCCCAACTGCCCGATTTCGGCGCGGCGCTTGACGCCGCCGGCGTCGAAGCGGTCGAGCACTACCCCGTCGAGAAGGCCGAAGACGGCTCGAAGACCGGTCCCGGCGTCGAGGCCTACGGGATCGAGTTGATCCCGACGGTGGTCGCCGAGGACGCCGACACCGGCGCGGAACTGGCGCGCTTCGTCGAGGAGGCCGACGCGCCGATCGCGGTCCATCTGGCCGAACAACTCGCCTGAATGCGCCGGTTTGCCTCCGCGTGACTCGTGCCGTCAAGCCCCGGCTTTCGTCTCTGTGGCCCGTCCCGTCCGCCCTGTCCTGCCGCGTCCGGGTCGCCCCGGACACCCTTATGTTTGTCCGCTCCCTCGCTTCGGTCAGTGTCGACGCAGGACGGGCGCTTCGTTCGGTTGCTCTCGATCCCGGCCGCGGCCGCCGAGCGCCTCTCGGCGTACGCGGTCGACGACGCGGTCTCGTATTTCGACCCCGACGGGCTCCTCGTGCCCGGCGAACGGAGCCCCCGGGGTCACGCGACGGTGCGGAACGCCGCGTCGGCGCGGCCCGCGATCCACCCGCAGTTGGGCCGCGCCGACGACGGGATCGAGCACGTCCGCTTCGGTCCCGACGGGCGTCGCTCGGAGGCGGCGGGCCCGCCGTCGCCCGGAGCGATCGATCTCCTCGCGGTCCACTCGGGGGACGTGTTGGCCGCCCTCGGGGAGCGACTGGCCTCCGGGGAGCGCTCGACGGGCGCGGACGCGGCCACGTACCTCTTCGTTCCGGAACTCTCAATCGAGGCCGACACGACGGCGCTCTCGGCCGATCTCCCGCACGCCGCCGACGTGGCGGCGATCGCGGACGAACTCCCCGAACCGGTGGTCGTCCTCGCCGGCGGACAGCCGGCCGGCTACCACCACGTCTGGCGACTCGCCGGGCGCGACGCCAAGGCGAGCGTCGAGGTCGCGGTCGTCGGACTCGGGGGCGGCGGACCCGACGGCGGCGAGGACCGCCTCGCCGGGGTAGCCTGTACGGCCCGCGGCGCGGCCGCCGCCGAGACCGTCCCGCCGGACTCCTTCGGCCTCCGGGCGCTCGAGGGCGTCGGCCCGGCGATAGCGGACCGCCTCGGATCGCTCGGCTGTCGGACCCGCGGCGACGTCCGAAACACCGCCGTCTCCGAACTCGCCGCCCTCGAGGGGCTCGGACGCGAGGGGGCCGAACGGCTCCACGCCCACGCCGAGGTGATCGCCTCGGGGGAGCCGCTGGTGCTCACGAACGAGACGCCGGTGCGGACCCGAAGCGGCCGCCCCCCGTTGTGTCTCGACGTCGAGACCGACGGGCTCTCGCCGACGATCATCTGGCAGTTCGGCGTCTACGACCCGGCGGCGGACGCGTACCGGGCCTTCACGGAGCGATCGACCCCGACGGACCCGGCCGGCGTCCTCGGTGAGTTCATCGAGTGGCTGTTGGGCACCCACGCCGACCGGACGCTTCTGACGTGGAACGGGTCCGGCTTCGATTACCCCCAGATCGAGCGGTTCCTCCGTCGGCACTACCCGGAGTACGTCGACGCCTGGCGGGACCTCTGGACGTACGATCTGTACCAGTGGGCGGTCAGGGACGGTAACGCCCTGCTGCCGGGGCGGACGAACCGCCTCGACGACGTCGCCAGGGCGCTCGGGTACGAACGCGCCGCGAGCGGGCTCTCCGGGGCACAGACCGCGGCCGCCTACCGCCGGTTCATGCGGCGACCGACGGACCCGGCCGCCGAACCCGACTGGGAGCGCCACGAGGCGTACTGCCGGGACGACTGCGAGGCGCTGTACCGCGTCTACGACGCGATCGAGACGGCCGACCGACGCGACGTGACCGACAGCGGGGCGGGCGGGGCCGCCGGCAGACAGAGCGGACTGACGGAGTTCTGACATGGATGACACACGCCCACCGGACGGTCGCACGCTCGTCGAACGGTTTCCGAGACGCGGACTGACGACCGACTCCGGGCGCGTCTCGACGGTCACGGTCCCACCCCGGGAGGCCGCTACCGTCCCGGCCGACGGCACGTTGCCGCCGGCGCTCGCGGAGCCGTACCCACACGAGCTGTACACCCACCAGGCCGCGGCGCTTTCGGCGCTCTCCGAGGGCAAGAACGTCTGCGTCTCGACGTCGACCGCAAGCGGCAAGACCCACGTGTACGCCCTCCGGATCGCCCGACACCTCCTCGAGTCCGGGGTCATCGCCCCCGACGGGAGCCGAACGGGCGATCCCTCGGCGGGGTCGACGGCGCTCTGTGTGTACCCGATGAAAGCGCTGACGAAGGACCAACACGAGGCCCTCGAGGCGCTGTACGACGCGCTCGGTCTCGACGTCCGGGTCCGGGTGTACGACGGCGACACGCCCCGGGCGTCGCGCCGCGAGATACGCGAGAGTGCCGACGTCGTTCTGACGAACTTCCAGGCGCTGCACGTGTACCTCGAACACCACGACCGCTGGAGCCGGTTTTACAGCGCCGTCGATCTGATCGCGATCGACGAGTCCCACACCTACACGGGCGTCCAGGGGATGCACGTCGCGTGGATCCTCCGCCGGCTCCGCCGCGTCATCGAGTACTGGGGCGGGGACCCGGAGTACGTCCTCACCTCGGCGACGATCGGGAACCCGGCGGCTCACTCCGCCGAGTTGCTCGGCGAGCCCGTGACCGTCGTCGACGACGACGGCTCCCCGCGAGGCCCCCGCGACGTCGTCCTCTGGAACCCGCCGCCGACGGAGGGCCCGACCGACGAGTCGGTGCCGGACGAGCCGACGACCGACCCCGAATCCGCCTCCGACTCAGAGGAGGGCGTAACCGACCGCGTCCCGGCCAGCGTCGAGGCGCCGCGGGTGTTCGGCCACCTCACCGCCCGCGACGTCGAGACGCTTCTGTTCTGTCCGAGCCGCAAGCTGACCGAACTGAGCGTCCGCCGGGCCGCCGAACACGTCCGGAGCGAACCGCACGCCTACGACGCCGGAACGCCCCCGCTCGAACCGTACCACGCCGGACTGGGCAAACGGACGCGTCACGCCCGCGAGCAGGCGTTCAAGACGGGCGACGTGACAGGTCTGGCGACGACGTCGGCGCTGGAACTCGGGATCGACATCGGCTCGCTCGAGGCGGCCGTGCTCATGGGCTACCCCGGTCAGCGGCAGTCGTTCCGACAGCGGATCGGCCGGGCCGGCCGTGGCACCGAGCGCAGCCTCGCGGTCATGATCGCCGACCACCGGACCCTCGATCAGTACGTCGTCTCGAACCCCGAGTACCTCCTCGAGACGTCCGTCGAGGACGCGGTCGTCGACGTCTCCAACGACGCGGTCTTCGCCCGACACCTGCTCTGTGCGGCCGACGAGATCGCGATCGGGACCGACGACCTCGATGCGTTCGCCGACGCCGACCGGCTCGAACGCGCGATCGAGATGTGGCGGCGGGCCGGTCGACTCGAGGGCCACCCCGAGTCGGCGGTCCACTACGTCGGCCCGCGGCGGCCACAGAGCCGCATCAGCGTCTACGGGACCGACGAGACGGAGTTCCGGCTCGAGTTGTCCGACGGCGTCGACCGCGCCCGGTGGGGCCTCCCGGAGGACGTCGACCTCGAGCCCGTCGGGCGCAACCGCGCCTACCGGGACTACCACGAGGGGGCCGTCCGGCTCCACGACGGCCAGCAGTTCGAGGTCGTCTCCGTGGACGAAACGCGCCGCCGACCGACGATCGAACTCGCGCCCGTCGACGTCGACTACTACACCCGGACCCGCTCGGACGTGACCGTCATGGACGCCGAGTCCGAGCGACACCGAACGATAAACGGGTTCGAACTCCACTTCGGACGCGGGACCGTCCTCGTCCATCACCACGCGTACGATCGGGTGTCGATCGACGACAGCGACCCCGAGGAGGCCGCGATCCCGACGGGGACGCCGCCGATATCGATGGACACCCAGCTCTGTTGGGTCGAGGTCCCCGAGGGGATCGAATCGGCGCTGGTCCGGAAGTACCGCGAGTACGGCGTCGAAACGGGCGTCGACCCCGACGACCCACAGCCGCCGCACCTCGGGTACGTCGCCGGACTCCACGCCGCCGAGCACGCGACGATCCAGACCGCGCCGCTCGAGTTGCGCGTCGACAAGGGCGATCTCGGCGGGCTCGCGACGCTCGCGTTGGACACCCACTACGCCCACCGCGAACTGGAGCCGCTCTCGGAGACGACCGACGACTCGCTTGCGGCCGCCGAACACGCCCTCAGGCGCCGCGGGCGGGAACTCGACACGACGCCGTCGTCCGGCTGGTTCGTGTACGACGGCGTCGAGGGCGGGCTCGGCTTCGCGCGGGCGATCTACGACTCCTTCGAGGCCCTCGCCGAACGGGCCCGCGATCAGCTCCGCGATTGTGAGTGCGGGCGGCCGAACGGCTGTCCGGCCTGCACCTTCGACGAGAACTGCGGCAACGACAACCGGCCGCTGTTGCGCGCCGCGGCGATCGACACGCTCGATGCGCTCCTCGGCGAGCGGACGCCCGGGTCCTTCGACCCGGAGCGGTCGGCGTCCGACTCGGATTCCGATTCCGACTCGGACTCCGGGGACGACCGCCGTCCGGTCGTGTTCTACTCCTGAGATCCCGTCGGCCCGTTCGCGGGGCCTCCGCTGGAACCGAGAGCCGATCGTCGTGGCGACCGTTTATATGCGAGGCTCCCGGACGCACGATACGGATGTACCGCGCCCGCGATCAGGTCGAACACGACGAGTGGACGGCGGCCATCGACGACGCGGCCGAGCGTCTCGACCTCGGCGGCGACGCGAAGTCCCGCGCGATCGACCTGTTTCTCTCGACGGTCGCCGACGCCGACGCGGACCGATCGAAGCGGGCCACGGCGGCGGCGAGTCTGTACGCTGGCGCGCTCATCGCCGGCGAGGAGCGCTCCCAGTCGGCCGTCGCCGACGCGGCCGGCGTCTCCCGGCTGACGGTCCAAACGCGGTGGAAGGACCTCCTCGCGGAGGCCGGACTCGAACCGCCCGGCTGGTGAGACCGCCCGCCGACGCCGCGGCGACCGCCGCTCCGGGTGCGATCCATGGAAAAGCCTTATGACCGCGTTCGCAGTGTGTTCCGACGATGTGTTCACCGCACGGCGGCGACCGCCGCGTCCCCGGTTTCGGTCCCGCGTCCGGCTTCGGTTCTGCTTTCGATTTCGGCTTTGATCCTGCTTCCGGCTTCGGTTCCGGCCCCAGTTCGGCCCCCCTCGGAGCCGCTTTCCTCGCCCCCGACGACCGCCTCGCGCGCGACGTCTCGCGCCCGGAACCCTCCGAGGCCCCCCGATGGAACGCATGAGCCGAGCGAGTGCGCTCCGCGCGTGGCTGGCGGTGTATCTCAAGGGCGCCTGCATGGGGGCCGCCGACACGGTTCCGGGCGTCTCTGGGGGCACGATCGCGTTCCTCTTGGGCGTCTACGAGCGCCTGATCACGGCTCTGACCGCGCTTGGCCCCGAAACGATCCGGTCTCTCGGCGCCGTCCACACGCCCGAGGGCCGGACGGAGGCGACGAGGGCGCTTCTGGAGGCCGATCTCCCCTTCCTCCTCGTGTTGGGCGCCGGCGTGCTCTCCGCCGCCGCGACGATCGCAACGGCGATGAACCTCGCGGTCACGCGGTACCCCGCGCCGACGTACGCCTTTTTTTTCGGGCTCATCGCCGCCTCGGCGGTCGTGCTGTTCCGGTACGTCTCGGTCCGGACGCCACAGCGGGTCCTCGCCGGCCTGTCGGGGTTCGTTCTGGCGTTCGTCCTGACCGACCCGTCGCTGGCAGGGACGCGGGCGACGACGGCTCCGCTGTTGTTTCTCGCCGGGGCGATCGCCGTCTCCGCGATGGTGCTTCCCGGTGTCTCCGGGGCCTTCCTGCTTCTCGTCTTGGGACAGTACGAGTACGTCAGCGGGATCCCCCGGGCGGTCGTCGACGGGGTGATACGCGCCGCCGCCGGAACCCCCGGCCCGCTCGTCGACGCGCTCGTTCCGCTTTTCGTCTTCTGTTCGGGCGCCCTCGTCGGGCTGTTCTCGGTCGCCTACGCCGTCCGGGCCGCCCTCGCCCGGTACCGCCAGCGCACGCTCGTCTTCCTTCTCAGCCTCATGATCGGCGCGCTGCGGCTCCCGATCAACGAGGTCCGAAACGCCCTCCCGGACGCCTCGCCCCGGTCGGCCGCGCTCGCCGGTGTCCCCGCCGCCCTCGGCATCGCGGCCGTGTTGCTTCTGGATCGCTACACCGACGACCTCGAATACTGATACGCCTCGGGTCCGAGAGACGACCATGGGCGGTCCCACGCGCACGACGCTCGCCGCGTTCGCCCTCGTGTTCCTCGCCCGGACGCTCGGGGGCGCGTTCGGGATCGATCCCGGGGCGTTCGCCCTCGCCGCGCCGCTCGGCCACCGACCCTGGACGATCGCGACGAGCGTCTACACCCACGCCGGGCTCGGACACCTCCTCGCGAACGCCGTTGCGCTCGCGGTGGTGGGCCCGCTCGTCGCCCGCGTGAGTACCCCGATCCGCTTTCACGCGTTCGTTCTCTGTACCGGCGGGCTCGCCGGGATCGCACAGGTCGTCGCGACCGCGCCGTTCGGCCGGACGGCCGTCCTCGGGGCGAGCGGCGCCGTGTTCGCCCTCTTCGGGTACGTCCTCATCGGTAACCGCGCCTCAGAGCGGTTCGTCTCGTGGCTCCCGCTCGGACGCCGCGGGCGACTCGCCGTCCTCGTCGTTTTGGCGGCGTCGCTGACGGCCGCAACGGCGGCGCCCGGGGTAGCGCTCGTCGCGCACTTCGTCGGGTTCTGTCTCGGCGCACTCGCGGGCCGCGGCCGGATCCTCCATGCGACCGCCGAGGCGGCGCGCCGGTAGGCGCTCCGAGCGCCCCGCGGCACAACGCAACACAAAAGACCGATCCGGGCGGAGCGATCGGTATGTACGAGGGCGTCCACGCCTACCCCGACGGCCGCGCGACGGTGGCCCGGTTCGCCAAAACCGCCGCGGCGTACGGGTACGAGGGGGTGGTCGTTCGGAACCACGGCGACGCCCAAGCCGAGTACGACCCCGAGCGGATCGGGGATCGCTACGGCATCGACGTCGTGCCGGGGATCGAGATACGCACCGACGACCCCGGACAGGCCGGCGGTCTCGTCGGCAACTACCGCTCGAAGCGGACGATCGTCTGCGTTCACGGCGGATCGTTAAACCGGTTCGCGGTCGAGCAGCCGGCCGTCGACGTCCTCGCCCACCCGATGGCCGACGGCGACGTCAACCACGTGTTGGCGAAGTCGGCGGCCGAAAACGGCGTCCACCTCGAGTTCAACTTCGCCCGCGTGCTCCGGGCCGAGGGCGGCGAGCGGGTCCAAGCGATCGGGGCGCTGAAAAAACTGCGGGAGCTGGTCGAGCAGTACGACGCGCCGTACGTCGTCTCCGCCGACGCGGCCTCGCATCTCCACCTCGAGGCGCCGCGGGAACTGCTCGCGCTCGGCGAGGCGATCGGCTTCGATAGGGGGGCGATCGAATCGGGGCTCGCCGCCTGGGGCGCGCTGTCCGACCGGAACCGCAGACGCCGCGAGGACTCCTTCGTCGAGCCCGGCGTCAGGATCGAGCGCCGCGACGAGGAATAGAAGGCGGCCACCCCGGCCGCCGCCGCCGAAGCTATGAGGCCAGCGCCCCCAGCACGAACGCGTGAAACACCTCCCGAAGCATCTGCGGCCCCGGTGGCGATACGTCGCCGTCGGCATCGAATCGTGGCCCGGCGCCGACGTCGACCGTCGGGCGTTCCAGCGGGCGCTTTGGTTCGCCGCACAGAACCTCGTCGGCGACGTCGGCAGCGCCGACATCGACGCGAGCCTGCTGCGGTTCCGGTTCGCAGACGCCGCGGGAGACGCCGTCGTCCGAGCCCGTCGGGGCGAGGTCGAGCGGCTCAGAGCCGTTCTGGCGACGATCGACGAGATCGACGGCGAGCCGGTCGGGCTTTCGGTCCGGGGAACCAGCGGAACGGTCCGGGCCTGTGAAGAAAAGTATATACGACGCCCGCCGGAAGCATTTGAGGAGAGAAACGTCGCGTTCGCGGCCGCGGAGCGGACGGCGTCGGTCCGAGGCGATCGGGTTGATCTCGACCTCCCCGAGGGCCGCGTTGGCGCGACAGCACTCGATATTCGCGACAACTAACAATGCAGGGACAATCGCAGCAGCAGGCGTACGACCGCGGGATCACCATCTTCTCCCCGGACGGACGCCTGTACCAAGTCGAGTACGCGCGCGAGGCGGTCAAACGAGGCACGGCGTCGATCGGTATCCGAACCGACGACGGGGTCGTGCTGGCCGTGGACAAACGCATCCGCTCGCCGCTGATGGAGCGGACGAGCGTCGAGAAGATCCACAAGGCCGACGACCACATCGGCATCGCCAGCGCCGGCCACGTCGCCGACGCCCGCCAACTCATCGACTTCGCGCGCCGACAAGCACAGGTCAATCAACTCCGGTACGGCGAACCGATCGGCGTCGAGACGCTGACGAAGGCCGTCACCGACCACATCCAGCAGTACACGCAGGTCGGCGGCGCGCGACCGTTCGGCGTCGCCCTGATCATCGGCGGGATCGAGGACGGCGAACCGCGCCTCTACGAGACCGACCCCTCCGGGACGCCCTACGAGTGGCAGGCGCTCGCCGTCGGCGCGGACCGCGGCGACATCGAGGACTACCTCGAAGCGAACTACAGCGACGACCTCTCGCTCGACGAGGGCGTCGACCTCGCCTTGGAGGCGCTCGCCTCCGTGAACGACGGCGGACTGACGCCGGAAGGCATCGGTCTGGCGACCGTCTCCGTCGGCGACGACGGCTTCGGACAGCTCTCCGACGACGAGATCGAGTCCCGGCTCGAAGCGGCGGGCGTGCTCGCCGACGAGGCTGACGAAGACGACGAGGACGACGAGGAGTAGTCCTCCCGGCTCTTCGGGGCCTCCGGACCCTCCGGGTTCTCCGCTTTCCGCGCCCCGGACCGCGGCGGTACGTGCAACACTTTTTATCGATCGGGTCGCGTACCGACACGCATGATATCCCTCGACGAGGCGGTGACGGCCAGACTCGAATCCCACGGCCAGCGCTTCGAGGTGCTCGTCGACCCCGACGCCGCGTTAGCGATCAAACGCGGGGAGTTCGACGGCGACCTCGAGGACGTCATCGCCGCCGAGGACGTCTTCGAGGACGCGTCCTCCGGGGACCGACCGCCGGAAAACGCCTTGGAGGAGGTCTTCGAGACGACCGACCCGCTCTCGATCATCCCGGAGGTGATCCGGCGCGGCGAGATCCAGATCACCGCCCAACAGCGCCGGGAGATGCAGGAACAAAAGCACAACCAACTCGTCACGGAGATCGCCAGAAACGCGGTCAACCCACAGATGGACGACGCCCCCCACCCGCCCGAGCGGATCGAACGCGCCCTGGAGGAGGCGGGCTTTACTGTCGACCCGATGGAGCCGGTCGGGGCGCAGGTCGACGACGCGCTCGACGCCCTCCGGCCTGTGATCCCGATCCGGTTCGACGAGGTCGTGATGGCGGCGCAGATCCCGGCCGAGTACGCCGGCAGCGCCCAGGCGCAGATCCGACAGTTCGGCGATCTCGAACGCGAGGAGTGGCAATCGGACGGCTCGTGGGTCGGAGTGTTGCGGTTTCCGGCCGGCCTCCAGAACGATTTTTATGACCTCGTCAACGAGCAGACCAGCGGCGAGGCCGAGACCCGGATCATCAAGGACGAAGACGAGATCGGGACGCGCTGACCGCCCGCGCCCCCGGAACGCGACCCGTTCAGGGGAGTCCCCGTAATTGAAATACTGTGACGCCCTACCGTTAGGGAAGTGACAGGAACCAACGGCCGAGCGGTCATCGCAAAGCGCGCCGACGACGGCGACCCCGACACCGAGGAGATACGGGATCTCGCCCGCGCCGCGGGCTATACGATCGCCGGCGAGGTGACACAGACCCGCACCGAGGACCCGGCGCTCTGTCTCGGCGAGGGGAAGGTCTCCGAACTCGCCGCGCTCGTCGCCGCCGAGGGCGCGACGACGGTCGTCTTCGACAACCGCCTCGGCCCCTACCAGACGTACAACCTCGGCACCAAACTCCCCGAGGGCGTCGAGGTCGTCGACCGGTTCAAGCTCATCCTCGACATCTTCGGCCAGCGCGCACAGACGAAAAAGGCGCAGCTCCAGGTCGAACTCGCCGAGCTCAGATACGAACTCCCGCGCGCCGAGGCCAAAGCCTCACTCGCCAAGCGCGACGAGCGACCCGGGTTCATGGGCCTCGGCGAGTACGACGAGTCGCGCGAACGGGACATCAAGGCGCGGATCAGCCGGATCGGCGACGAACTGGAACGGATCGAACAGACCGAGGCCGACCGCCGCGAGCAGCGCCGCCAGTCCGGGTTCGATCTCGTGGCGCTCGCCGGGTACACCAACGCCGGGAAATCGACGCTGTTGCGGCGGCTCGCGACCGATCTGGACATCGACGAGAACGAGGGGCTCCACCCGGACCTCGACGCGACCGCCGAGTCCGAAGACCGGCTGTTCACGACGCTCGGAACGACCACCCGACGGGCGACGTTCGACCGGCGGGACGTGCTTGTGACCGACACCGTCGGCTTCATCTCGGATCTCCCCCACTGGCTCGTCGAGTCGTTCAGATCGACGCTCTCGGAGGTGTACCGCGCCGATCTCGTCTTGCTCGTCGTCGACGTCTCCGACCCGATCGAGGAGATACGCGAGAAGCTCGTGACGTGTCACGACACCCTCTACGAGCGGAACGAGGCGCCGATCGTGACGGTGCTGAACAAGGCCGATCTGGTCGACGAGGCGGAACTGCGGACCAAACGCGAGGCCCTGTCGGCGCTCGCCCCGACGCCCGTCGTCGTGAGCGCGGCGACCGGCGAGAACGTCGACGCCCTCCGGGATCGGATCGACGACGAACTCCCCGAGTGGCGGCGCGAGCGGCTCGTCGTCCCGATGACCGACGACACCATGAGCCTCGTCTCGTGGGTCCACGACCACGCCCACGTCGGCGACGTCGACTACGGCAACGAGGTCACGATCGACTTCGAGGCCCGCCCGGCGATCGTCGAACAGGCCAGAGCGAAGGCCCGCGAGCTGTCCGCCGCGCCGGCCGAGTGATGCGACCGCCGTTCGTCTCCCGGCGCGACCCTCGGCTCACGGCCGACGCTTCTGTTTGGAGAGGACCTCGACCCCTCGGATCTCCGTCGTCGGGTACTCGCCGTCCTCGCTCTTTTCGGCCGCCTTCACCATGTCCCACACCACGTTCAGCCCCGTGGTGACGCCCTGTAAGGCCTCCATCTCACACCCCGTCTTGCCGGTCGTCTCGACCGCGACGGTGAGCTCAACCCCGTCGTCGTCGACCACGAACTCCGTGTCGACGTTCGTGATGGGGATCTGGTGACACATCGGAACGGCTTCCCAGGTGTGTTTGACCGCGTCGATCGCGCCGACGCGGGCCACGGCGAGGACATCGCCTTTCTCGACGGTGTCGGCCTCGATCGCCCTGAGCGTCGACGCCCGGAGGTCGATCCGCCCCCGCGCGACCGCCCGCCGCGCGCTGTCCGGCTTCCCGGAGACGTCGACCATCTGTGCGTTACCGTCGTCCGTGACGTGCGTGAGGTCCGGATCGTCGCCCATACCCGTTCGTTCGTCGCCCGGGCGAAGAATCCATCGGGCCTACCGCCCCTCGGGCCACAGCGCCGACGGGACGGTCCCGAGAAGGTCTGTCGCCGTCAGCCCGTCCCCGTTCGTCGCCGCCGCGAGGTCGCCGGCGCGGCCGGTCGCGTACGCGCCGAGCGACGCCGCCGGGTGCGCCTCGAGCACGCACGCCATCGCCCCTGTCACGCCGGCGAGCACGTCGCCCGTCCCGCCGACGGTCATCCCGGCGTTTCCACTCCGGTTGTACCGGGTCCGCTCGCCGTCGGAGACGACGTCCTCGGCGCCGGTGACGAGAAGCGTCGCGCCGAGATCGGCCGCGAAGGACTCGATGCGCGCCGCCCGCTCCGACGCGTCGTCGATCGCACAGCCCATCGCCGCCAGCTCCCCGGCGTGTGGCGTACAAATGAGCGTGGCGTCCGTCTCGGTCTCTGGGACCGCCCCCAGCGCGTCGGCGTCAACGACCGCGGTCCCGTCGAACTCCCCGAGGAACGAACGGACGGCCGCCCGCGTCTCCGAGGCGTCGCCGAGCCCCGGACCGACGACGACGCAGTCTGCCCGTTCGGCCCGCGAGAGGACCTCCGGGACGTGATCGGGACCGAGCCGCTCGCCTTCCAGCGGCGTGACGATGAGGTTCTCGCTGTACCCCTGGATCTCGCCTGCGACCGACACCGGAGCGACGACGCTGCTCAGGTCCGCGCCGGCCCGAAGCGACGCCTGGGCGGCAAGCGCCGGCGCGCCGGCGTACGGGCCGCCGCCGACGACGAGGACTCTGCCGAAATCGCCCTTGTGTGCCCCTGGGACCCGCGAGAGCCGGAGGAGATCGCCGCGTTCGACGGTCCGCTCGGCCGCCGCCGGAATCCCGATCTCGGCGACCGTCACCTCGGCGTCGACGGCCGAAAGCCCAGGCTTTCCGTCGTGGAAGGTGACGACGTGGTCCGCCTCGACGGCGACGCCCTCGGTGTCGCCCGTGTCGGCGTCGACCCCCGAGGGTACGTCGACGGAGACGACCGTCGCCTCGGCGTCGTTGATCGCCGCGGCGGCGCTCGCCTCCGGCTCCCGCAACGCCCCGGTCGCCCCGGTCCCGAGCATCGCGTCGACGACGACGTCGGGCGTTCCGAGATCGAACGCGGTCGAGTCCCGAACGGTCCGAACCGTCGCGTCCGTCGCCTCGAGGGCGTCGAAGTTCTCCCGGGCGATCGCCGTCGAGATCGCCGCGGGCCGGCCCAGAAGCCGGACCGTCACGTCGTGCGACGGGAGAAACCGGGCCGCGACGAAGGCGTCGCCGCCGTTGTTCCCGCGGCCGCAGACGAGCGCCACCGACCCGCCCGGCTCGGCGAGACGCCGGACCGCGCGGGCGACGGCGCTGCCCGAGGACTCCATCAGTTGTTTTCTCGGAACGCCGAGCGCCGCGGCGTTCGCGTCGACGACGGCCATCTCGTCGCTGGAGATCATACCGCCGCTCCGGACCGCTCGGCACTAACCTTTCCGCCGTCAGCGGCGAACCTCGAATCCGTCGACGCCGGTCGGGTCCCCGTACTCGACGTCGACGCCGTCGACGCGCGCCCTCGGGCTCCCGGTCCGACACCACTCGATCATCGCCTCGACGGCGGGCCGGTCGCCTTCGAAGACCGCCTCGACGCGCCCGTCGTCGAGGTTTTTCACCCAGCCGTCGACGCCGTTTTCGGCGGCGGCCTCCCGGGTGCTCGCCCGGTAGTACACGCCCTGGACGTGTCCGGAGACGAACACGCGTGCGCGGACCTTGTCGCTCACGCTCACACGTCGGAAGCCGATCGATAAAACTGCCACGGACGCGGTCGTCCGCCCCGACACCGCGTGCCGCGGTGCGTGTCGTGTCGTGCTGTGCCGCCCTGTACCGCCTCGTCCATCTCGGTCCGTTTCAGGCGTCGCCGTCGGTTCGGAGGTGATAGAACACGTAGGTCTGTGCGTACCCGGCGTACTCCCCGCCGAAGCGCGCCCTGATCGCCCGCGACGTCTCGGCGTAGTTCCCGCGCTCGCAGTCCGGGTAGTGCTCCTCGATGGCGGTCCGGATCCACGTGTCCAGCGGGACGGCCTCGAGGTAGCCCAGCGAAAAGAGCAACACGCAGTCGGCAACCTTCTCGCCGACGCCGACGAACCGGGTCAACGACTCGCGGGCCGCCTCGTACGCCAACCCGAGGGCCTCCTTCGGGTGCGCCTCGCCGTCGGCCACCATCTCCGCGGTCCGTCGGACGTAGGGGGCCCGATAGCCCAACGAGAGGTCTCGGAGCTCCGATTCGGTCGCCGCGGCGAGCCGTTCCGGCGTCGGGAAGGCGTCGTACCCACGGCCGTCGAACCGGACGGTCTCGCCGTAGCGCTCCGCGAGCGCGCACTGCATGCCGTGGATGCGGGCGACCCGCATCTGCGCCGAGCAGATGAACGAGACGAGACTGCCGAAGGGCGGATCCCGAACGAGCCGCATCCCCCGGTGGGCGTCGTACGCGCGATCGAGCAGGGGGTCCTCCGGCGTCGCCTCAACGATCGCATCGAGGTCGTCCTCGAGCCTGAGCAGGTGGACGAGCCGGTCGTAGGCGTTCGGCGTCGAAGAGACCCACTCGAGTCGGCCCTCGGTCTGTCTGACCCGGAGCACCTCCGGTTCGTTCGTCTCCGTCGTCTCCGCCGGGAGCACCGTGTGATACCACGGCGAGCCGTCCGTCTCGCCGTCGTACATCCGGCCGTCGTCGCGCCGCCAGAGGTACGACTGCCCGCTTTCCAGCGTCGTCGTCAGATCGAGTCCGCCGTCGAACGCCGCCGTCGGACGGCTCCCTGTCTCCATACCCTCGTCACGGCCCCGGTCGGTTTCGTCCTTTCGAGTCTGTGACGCCTCGACCCTCGGAGGGAGAACCTTCTTCACGCAGGGGACGTAATACCGTACCATGGATCGCCGAGTTGTCGTCGAAGCCGCGGTCCCGGTGTACGACGTCGAAACGGCCGACGAGGCGGTTCGGATCGCGATATCGAAGACCGGCGAGATGCTCAACCCCGATCTCAACTACGTCGAGATCAGCATGGGCGAGCGGACCTGCTCGGACTGCGGCGCGGTCCACGACCCCGCGTTCATCGCCGCCGACGAGGGCCTCGTCGCCCTCGAACTCGAGATGACCGTGTTCAACGTCGAACGCGACGAACACGCGGCCCGGATCGCGCGCAAGGAGATCGGCCAACGACTCGAGAACATCCCGCTCGAGGTCCTCAAGATCGAGACCGTACCCGATGACGACGACACACAACCCGATGACACGTCCACCGACGACGCGCGAACCACCGATACGCAACCCGACGACGCGTCAACCGAGGACGACGAGGTTCTCCCGGAGTTCGAAGAGCTCCTCGACGAGTGACTCACGGACGCGCCCGAAGCTAAGAGGTACTCGCTAACTCGGACCGATGGGCGTCGCTACGTGCGGTAGTCCGGCAGAACGGGTTCCGGCGCGCGGTCAGTCGGCGGTCGCCGACACGGGCGCTTCGGGTTCGGTCTCGGTCTCCATTTCCTCGGTGATGCCGTCGGCGAGCGCGAAGACGGCCGCCTTGTGGTCTGTCTTCGATTTGTGGATCGATGTCGGTCGGACGCCCAACTCGGAGTACTTGGCGTGTTCGACGTCGCACTGTGCCATCTGTTCGTAGTGGTTGCATACCTCGGCGAGCAGGCCGTGGAGATGAATGAGCTCCTGCTTTTTCATAGTCGTATTCGCTTAACGACTCGGGGTATTTAGTAGTATCCTGAGACAAGTTAACACGTTTCCAGTCCAGAGACGCTATACGCCCCGATATCGGCTGGTTTCGGTGCTGTCGGGTCCTCCCGGAGGCTGAGATCGCGCAAAAAACGTCCGGGGATCGCCCGTCGATCGTCTGCCGATCGCCCGCCGATCGCCGTCGAGTGCTCCGGGACGGGCGCCGGCCGCCCTTCAGACCAGCTCCAGGAACCGCCGCTCGAAGCGACCGGTCCGGACCCGCCGCCAGCCGCGGAGCGTCTCGTCTACCTCCGGGTCGCCGGTGTCGACGCGGAGCACGCCGATGCCGTCGAGTTTCTCACCCGAGGCGACGATCCGGACCTCCGAGCGGCGGATGACCGCCGGGGAGATCTGGTCGTTGCCGCGGCCGAACACGAACCCCTGTCCGCCGATCGGCGAGACGACGACGACGTTTCGCTCCCCGAGGGCGGCGACGATGTCGGCCTCGCTGCCGTCCCGGACGAGGACGGCGCCGTTTCGGTACACGTCGACGCCGAGCGGCGTCCCGTCGAACCCGAGTTCGGTCTTGATCGCGTCGAGCGTCGATCCCGGCCCGAGCACGTAGACCGCGTCGTCGGCCTCGATGTCGTCGGCGACCCCCGCCGCGAGCGAGGCGACCGTCCCGCCGCCGATCTGTTTGGACGCCTGCAGTTCGTCGGCGACCGGCACCGAGACGACCCCTTTCAGTTCCGTCTCGACGTCTCCGCCGCGGTAGGCGTCCTCGTCGATGTCGTTTACCTCCCGGCGTTCGGTCCGGTCGTACGTCGCCGCGATGTCGCCGGCGGCCCGCGGGCTGACAGCGAACACCGAGGAGTACACCTTCACGCCCCCCGGAACGCCCAACACCGGCGTGTCCGCCCCGAGTTCCTCGAGCGCCCCGGCGACGTCGACCGCGGTCCCGTCGCCCCCGACGAACACGACGAGATCGACGCCCTCGTCGACGAAGCGCCGGACCGCCTCGCGGGTGTCGAGCGCGCCCGTCTCCGCCCCCGCCGGGCGCCCGACCACAACGGGCGAGAACCCGACGCCGAGCGCTTCGTCCTCGCCCATCGCCCCCCCGTAGGCGTACAGTTCGAGCTCCTCGGCGCGCTCGTAGAGCGCCTCGAGCGCCTCCCGTCCCCGGCCCGGCGCGCGCGGTTCCGCGCCGCGCCGTCTGGCCTCCTCGAGTTTGCTGTCGGTCCCTTTCAGCCCGACGCGCCCGCCCATCCCGGCGATGGGATTGATCACGAACCCGATACGTCTCATACGCCGGGTACGACTGCGAGCGAAAAAAGCCACCCGGTGTCGGGCACGCGCCGAGCGCGCCGGCCGCGCCGGCGAAATGGAATCCGTTAAGAGGGCCCCACCGGAACCGGAGCCCATGAACGCCGTTTTGCAAGCCTATCAGGACAATCCGTTCATCATCGATGTCTCGGGTTGGGTCGTCTTGCTCGCAAGCCTCGCGATCACCGTCGGGTGGCTCTGGTACCTCTACCGGTAGCTCACACCGTTTCGCTGTTCGCCTCAAGCCACGCGATCGCCGCCGATACGGTCTCCTCGTCGGTCCCCTCGATCTTTATGCGCACGCTCTCGCCCGGGTAGCTGCCGACCTTGACGTCGAAGCGCTCCTGTAGCTCCGCGAGGCGGTCCAACAGCGCGCTCTCCGGTTCGTCGACGGCGACGTGTTCGACGTGTCTCGCGTCGCCGGTGAACGCCGAGCGCACCGACTCGAACATCGCCTTCATCTCGTCGGGGACGCCCGGCAGCACGTAGATGTTCTCGACGACGCAGCCGGGTGCGACCCCGGCGGTGTTGTGTACGGGCTGCGACCCGGCCGGGATGTCGCCGGTTCCCTCGGTGAGGTCCGATCTGGCGTAGCCGCCGTGTTCGGCGAGCCACTCGAGTGCGGCCTCGCTCGTCTCCAAGGACCGACCGACGGCCGCGGCGACGCCTCTCATCGTCACGTCGTCGTGCGTGGGGCCGACGCCGCCCGTGACGATCACCGAATCGTACTCTGCCGCGTACTCGTTGACGACGCGGGCGATGTCGGCGACGCGGTCCGGGACCACGGTCGCGCGCTCGACGTCGACGCCGCGCTCGTCGAGTCGCTCCCCGAGCCACGCCGCGTTGGTGTTGACGGTGTCGCCGCACAGCAGTTCGTCGCCGACGGAGACTAAGGCCACGTTCATACGCGCCGTAGGGGTGGGGACGGAATAAACGCATAGCACGCGCCGGCGCTCGCCCCGACCGTCCCTCTCGTTCTGACGGCGCTACCGCATCCCCGGCGGCGGCCCCTCGTCGTCGCCGCTCTCGCCGATGTCGAACCCCTCGGACTCGCGGCGCTCGGTCGCACTCCTGATCTGTCTGTAGTAGTACGCGGCGCCGACCACGCCGATGAGACCGGCGATAGCGGCCAGCCCGCCGAACAGCCAGAGGTCCCGGTCGAGATACCACCGCACGACGACGACCGACGTCTCGACGGAGTCCCACCGGAGGTGGACCCGATCGTCGACCCGCTGGCGGTCGTCGTTCGAGGGTTGGACCCGCGAGAGAAGCGGCAGGGCGGCGTCCGTCTCGGGCGGCAACGCGACGTCGTAGCTCCCGTGGACCGGCGTGTAGACGGTGAGCTGTTTCCCGCTTTTCGGCGCGGTGAACGCGAGTTGGCCCTCCTCGGCGGGCAACTCGACGACCGTCCGGCGGCGCGTGTTGTCGACCGCCAGGCTGTCCGTCGGCTCCTCGGTCCCGTCGCCGGCTATCCGGACCGCCTCGCCGTCGACGTACCTGACGATCGTCCCGTTCGGGTACCTGAACTGCAGCGCCGAGATCTCCAGGGGCTGTTCGACCGTCAGCCGGTTCGTCCGCCACAGCTGCATCGTCCCCTCCCCGCCCGTCACCTTCGCCGAGACGTTGTACACCGCGGTGTACTCGTTGCGATCGATCGCGATGTTCGCGTCGTACTCGGTGTCGTACTCGTAGTCGGCGTCCGCCGACAGCGCCTCGGGATCACCGACGTCGGTCCCGAACACACCCGTACACCCGGCGGAGCCGGCGACGAGGACGAACGCCAGCGCGGCGAGGAGGCGGCGGTTCATGCTTATGGAACGACGGCGAGCAGTTCGGCTTCGAGGTGCGGTCCGATGTCGGCGAGCAGCCCGGGTGCGTCGGTGCCCTCCCGGCAGACGACGCTTCCCTCCAAGAGCCCGAGCCGCTCGACGGTGACGATGTCGTCGGCGTGGCCGGAGCGGTTGACCGTCGCTCTGATCTGGGCCCGCGTGGTGCTGTTGACGTTGACCCGGTCGGTCCCGCGGGTCCACCCGTAGAGTCGGTCCCGCTCGGCGTCCGCGAGGCGGGTCTCCCCGTCGTCCTCGACGAACTCGAGGGGCATGTGCTGGACGAGCCCGAACCTGGTCCGGATCTGCGCCGGCGTCCCCTGTCCGAGCCCGAGCCCGTCGGCCGGGACCCGAACGGACTCGCCGGCGTCGAGGACGATCCCGTCGTCGTCCCACGACTCGAGCGTCCCGACGTGCGTCTCGCCGGCGTCCCTGTGCGGCGTGATCGCGCCCCACTCCTCGGCGAGGAGCGCCCGGGCCACCGGCGCGTCCTCGCCGGTGACGGTGACGGAGGGGAACCCGTCGTCGCGGAGCCCGACGCTGAACTCGACGTCGAGTTCGCCGAGTGCGTTGCCGACGAGCGACTCCAGTGAGTCCATCGCCCGGCGCCTGCTCTCGCCGGTCACGTACACTTTCGTTGCGAGGACGACCATCAGGCGTCCGCGGCCTCGGGCTCGGTTTCGGCCTCGGTTCGCACGTTCAGTTCGTCGCGAAGCTCCTCGATCCGCCGCCGCATCGTGTCGACGAGCCGGTCGTTGTCCATCGTTTCGACCTGTCCGCCGCACTGGGGGCACTCGAACCCGAACTCCATCGCCTCGCCGAACTCGAAGCGGAGCTGACACTGCCCACAGAGGTAGAACTCGTTGTTCGTCTCGTACTCGCGTCGCTCGTCGAGCGCCTCAAGAAGACGGTTCATCTCGAACTCCAGTTGCTCGGGGATGTTCTCGTACTCGAAGGTCCAGAGGTACGTGAGCCACCCGGAGTCCTCGTCGCGGAGCCGGCGGTAGGAGGCGAGATCGTTCTCGTAGAGAATGAAAAGCGCCCGCCGGACGTCGTTGAGTTCCAGCCCGAGTTCCTCCGCGAGCTCCTCGTCTGTGACCTCGCCGTCGGGCGGCGCGGCGGCGACGGGCATCCCCGTCGGACCGACGAGCTCGTGGAGGTACTTCTGAATGACGGGATCGTTCAGTAGTTCCTCAAAAGCCATTACGTACACGTCGGCCAGCGAGTCGGTTAAAAGCTCCGGAACCAGGGGCGACGCCTCAAACGCCCGCCCTCTGACGCCCCGCCCCGCTCGGGGACGCCCACCGTCCGGGCGTTCCGGCTCCGTTCGGTTTTTGCGTCCGTCGCCCGACGCCCGCGTATGACGACACCGGAGGAGGTCCGTCTCGGGACGCCGCACGCACCGAACGCCACGACGCTTCTGTTGCTCGGCAGCGGCGAGTTGGGCAAGGAGCTGCTGATCGAAGCCCAGCGGCTCGGCGTCGAAACGGTCGCCGTCGACCGGTACGACGACGCGCCCGCGATGCAGGTCGCCCACCGCTCACACACCGCCGACATGACCGACGCCGACCGGATCCGCGCCATCGTCGACCGCGAGGAGCCCGACCTGATCGTCCCCGAGATCGAGGCGATCGCAACGGACGAACTCGAGCGGCTCGAGGACGAGGGGTATCAGGTCGTCCCGACGGCGAAGGCGACGCGGCTGACGATGGACCGCGAGTGGATCCGGGAGTTCGCCGCCGAGGAGATCGGCGTCCCGACGAGCGAGTACGCCTTCGCCGACGGCCGAACCGCCTACGAGGAGGCCGTCGAATCGATCGGGCCGCCCGTCGTGGTCAAGCCGACGATGTCCTCCTCGGGGAAGGGACAGTCGATCGTTCGAGGTCCCGACGATGTCGCCGACGCCTGGGCGGCGGCCCGGGAGGGAACGCGCTCGGACACCGGCCGGGTCATCGTCGAGGAGCTCGTCGGGTTCGACTACGAGCTCACGCTGTTGACCGTCAGACACCGGGACGGAACGAGCTTCTGTCCGCCGGTCGGGCACACCCAATCCGGCGGCGACTACCGGGGAAGCTGGCAGCCGCATCCGATGACGGACGACGAACTCGAGGCCGCAAAGCGGATGGCCGAACGCGTCACCGACGGGCTCGGCGGACGCGGCATCTTCGGCGTCGAGTTCTTCGTCCGCGACGGCGAGGTGCTGTTCAGCGAGCTCTCGCCGCGCCCCCACGACACGGGGCTCGTCACGCTCGGCTCGCAGCCCGTCAGCCAGTTTGGGCTGCACCTCCGGGCGATACTCGGGCTGCCGATCCCCGAGATAACGGTCGACTCCCCGGGGTCGAGCGTCCCGATCGTGTCCGAGGATCCGATCGACGAACCCGCCTTCGAGGGCGTCGACGACGCCCTCTCGCTGCCGGGGACGCAGCTCCGTCTCTTCGGCAAGCCCGAGGCCTACGCCGGCCGGCGGATGGGTGTTGCGGTCTCGACCGCCGAAGACGTCGAAACCGCCCGCGAGCGGGCCGAAGACGCCGCCGAGCGGGTCCGGATCGTCGAGGACGCCACCGACGAGCGATCCGGGTAGCGGCCCTCAAGCGACGAGCGCCGGCCGCCGCTCTCGTTTCGGTATCTCAAACGGCCGTTTTGCATTCGGATACCGTTACGGTCCGGCCGACCGTTCCCCGAGTTATGAACCGACGCGTGGTACTCGGCGCTCTGTCCGGCGTCGTCGGCGCGACCGCGGGCTGTCTCGGCGGCGCGGGACGCGAGGACGACACCGAGTTCGAACTGGTCGATCCGGTTTACGCCGTCGACGACCCGCCGGACGTCGCCGTCGAGGGCGACACCGTCCGCATCGAGGGGACCGTGAGGTACGCCTCGAGCAGTTGCGGGACGGCGGAACTGGTCTACGACGGGTACGAGCGATTCCAGCGGCGCGTGGACGTACTCGTCGTCGCCGCGGACGCCGTGGACGACGCCGACGGGTGCACCGACGACCTCGTCGACACCGGCTACCGCGCCGTCGTCTCGCTCCCCGAGAACGCCCGGCGGGTGGCGGCGACCGAACACCACGCCTTCGGCGACGCGTACTCGGCCGCGGTCGATCCGACCGACTGACCCGCGCGCCGCCCGTCACCGCTCGCGGACCCGGCGGCTCGTTTCGACGCTAATCTCCAGCGTTTCGGTGCCGCGGATCCACTCGATGTACCCCTGGAGACGGTCGGCGGATCGGAGCGACTCGATCTCGTCGTAGGCTTCCCGGAGCTCCTCGTTCGTAAACAGCGCGTGGATCTGCTCGTGGCAGGGCCGACAGAGCATCACCGTCGGGCTCGTCGCCCGCTCTTCGGGCCGGAGGTGGTGCTCCTGGAGGGCCTGCGGGTCGGCGATGCGCTCGTCGGGGATGACGCGCCGACAGAGCGCACACGTCGTCGGCATACCCTCGTTAGGACCCACAAGGACATAGTTTCTCGGCGCGGTTCAGTCGTCGCAGGGACACGGCGACTCCGCGCGCCGCGCCGACCCGGCCCCTCCGCGGCGCCGTCGCCACCGCCGGAGCCGACACACCTCACACCGTAGCGTCTGTCGTTCGACGAGCCCGAACCCGACGACCACTATCAGGAACCCCGCGACGGTCGCGGCGGACAGTCCGGTCCCGAGAAGCGCCCACCCGGCGAGCGCGGCGACGACGGGGACGACGTAGGCGACCAGGTTCGTCCGGACCGGCCCGATCCGCTCGAGCAGATCGAAGTTGATGGCGTACGCGACCGCCGTCGACGGGATCCCGACCGCCAGGAGGCTCACCAGCGTGAGCCGGCCGACGCCGACCGCGCGCGCCGGCGACTCGCCGGCGGCGACGCTCAGAGCGTGCAGGAGCACAGCCCCGAGGACCATCGCCCACGCGGTCAACGGGAGACTCCCCATCTCCGGACGAACCCGCTTGAGCAGGACGCTCCCGATCGCGACGGCGGCGGCCGCCCCGAGGACGAGGACCTGGCCGACAGTCCCCGCCCCCGTGAGCGTCGAGGGCGACGGCTGGACGATAGCGGCGACGCCGGCCAGTGCGACGCCGATCCCGAGCATCCCGGTCTTCGAGAGCCGATCGTCGAGGATCCACCACGCGAACACCGGCGCCAACACCGGGTTCAACCCGTACATGATCGACGCCATCGCCGGCGTCGTCGACCCCTGGCCGACGAACAGCAGGGCGTTGTTGGCCGCGACGATGAACACGCCCGCGACGGCGATACCGGCGATGTCCCGGCGCGTCCGTGGGAGCCACGCCGACCGGGGCCGCCGTAGGAGGACGTACCCGATCAGCGCGGCCGCGCCGATGTCGAACCGGAGCCCGGCGAACAGAAGCGGGGGCAACTCGCGGAGTCCCGTCTCGATCGCGACGAACGTACCGCCGAACAACAGCGCCAACAGCGCGAACAGCGCGGCATTGCGGTACCGGAGCGGCAGGGCGAAACGGCCGGGAATACTACGAAATCTGGTAGGTATACTCAGCGCCACCACACGCTCGAAGGCGTCGTTCTCATACTCCGAGTATAGGGGCTAGAGACGTAAGAAAGCCGCGTGAGGGGCCGTATCACGATCGGATCCATCACGAAAGATACAACGCAAAGTCGTCCGACTCGACGAAAGCTTACGGATATATTACACTTTTCTCCGGCCGAACTCCCCGGCGAAATCACGCCTCCGTCGCCGCTCGGAGCTCCGGAAAGTACCGGCCGTGGAAGTCGAACGGCGCCGCGTGAGGCAGCGTCGCCCGGGCGCGTTCGGTGAACGTCTCGCCGTCGAGAACGAGCAGCCGCGATCGGTCGGCCTCGGTATCGAGGGCGACGGTCAGGACCACCCCGGCGTCCTCGGCGTCGCCCTCCGGCGCTGGAACGAAGATCGGTTCCCCGAAGTAGTCGCCGCCGTCGTCGAACATCGAGGCGGTCTCGGCGTCCGCGTCGATCTTGACGATCCGCCGCGCCCACTCCGTGACCGGCGTGTCGAGCCCCATCGCGTAGACGTACCGGTGTCGTCGACACCACCGCGCCGGCGACACCGTCGGCAGCGCGCTCCCGTCGTCGTACAGCATCTCCCGCGAGACGGTCGCGCCGGACGGTCCGGTCCCGTTCTGTGCCCCCGGATCGCCCCCGAGATCGACGGTGAACCGTTCGATCTCGCCGACGATCGCGCCCATCTCGCCGGCGCGGACGTTCTCGAGGTACAGCGAGTCGATCGTCGTCGCGTCCGGGACGGTCTCGAGGTCGAACACGATCTCCGCGCCGCCGTTTCGCTCGAAGGCGTTGACGTGGTGAAAGCCGAACACCGCGTCGGTCACCGGCTCCGCGACAACCGCCCCGGTGGTCCGGTCCACGACGACGATGCGGGTCCCGCGGTCCGGTTCCCACTCGAACTGCTCGATGAACGGCGCCTGCCGCCCCGGCTTGAGGAACCGCAGCGGATCGAGCCGGAACGGGAACTCGGTCAACACGACGTACCGCGGCGTCAGCGCGAAGCTGTGCATGTACGCCGGTTCGTCCGTCTCGACGCTTCCGACGTGGCGTCTCTCGCCGTCCGGCGTCCAGGCGTAGACGTGGTACCGACAGGTCCGCCCGAAGGCCGTATCGACGTTGACGACCGCCCCGGTCGTCGGGTCGCGCTTGAGGTGTGCACACGAGAGCTGCCCGCTCGGTACGCCGTCGCCATCGCTGTCGGCGTGGCCGATCGTCCCGAGCGTGTTCGGATCGAACCGGACCCGCCGCGGGGACTCGGTCAGCGCGACGTACTCCTCGCCGATCCGCTCGACGATGACGTTCGTGTTGTCGTAGGGCTCCGAGAGCAGCCCCGCCAGACGCCCCCGGAGCGTCGTTTCGCCCGTTGCGAACCCGCCCTCGAACTCGCCGTCGACCGCGTCCTCGTAGGCGTCCGTCCGGAGAAACCGGTTGCGGTAGTGGACCGTGCCGCCGTTTTCCGTCGTCCCCGGATCGAACGTGAACCGGTACAGCATCGCGAGGCCGTCGAACCAGTGATCGACGCCGCTGCCGTCCGGAAACGAGAAAGCGCCGGGGCCGTTCCGGACGAGGCTGCCGTCGAGCCACCCGGGCAGGTCGCCGGTCACGTCGATCGCGGCCGTCGTCTCCTCACGAAGCGAGTGGAAACCGGAGTGAGAACCCATACCGTCACCGACGGGCGGTTCGGATTAAGGCCTGACGCCCGCCTCCGGACGCCCGGATCGCCGGCGAGTAGGGTCGGTTCCGTCGCCGGAGGGCCGCCGGGAGGTCAGGATTCAAGCCGCTCCGTCCCCTCCAAACGAACGGACCGATGACGGGAAACCCGACGCCGGGCGCCGCGGACCGGACGGAGCCGGAGACCCCGCGGACGGACGCGACGACGGTCCCGGTACCGGAGGAGATCCCGAGCCCGAGTGAGGTCTGTGCCGACCGCGACGCGACGGGGTACGTCGTGTGGCACCGAAAGCACCTCCGGACCGACGACCACCTCGCGCTCTCGCGGGCGCTCGCCGACGCCGACATCGTCTGTCCGCTGTTCGTCTTCGACCCCTCCTTTTACGATGACGGGGGGTTGGCGTGCGACGCCCGCCTCCGGTTTCTCCACGAGGCCGTCGGAAGCCTCGATCGGCTGTACGCGACCGCGCCGGCGACCGTCGCCGTCCGCTCCGCGGAACGATCCACAGAGCGGGTCGCAGAGCGGACGCCGCTTTGCCCCCGGCGCTCGGAGGAGCGGACGACGGCGGCCGACCCCGTTCCCTGCGCCGCGTCGCCGGGCCTGACGTTCGGGTACGGCGATCCGGTCGCGGTGCTCTCGAGGTTCGTCGACAGCGGCTGGAACGTGATCACGATGGCGACGCCGACGAGCCGGTACGGCAAGCGCCGCGACGAACGGGTTCGGGCGGCCTGCGGGGACGGCGTCTCGTTCGTCTCCGGCGATGGGCTGGTCCGGTGGCGGGAGCGATCGCGGCGGAACTGGCAGGCCCACGTCGAGGGGTGGCTCGAGGCCCCACAGCACGCGCCGGGGTGGACCGACGGGGACGGGAACGCGGACGCGCTCGCGCTCGACGCCGGCGTCACCCCCGCCGTCGTCGACCGCGCCCACGGCGTCGCGCCGACGAAGACGAAGGTACCGACCGGCACCCACCGTGTCGGCGCCGAGCGACTGCGCTCGTTCGTCGGTCGGATACGCTCGTACCCCGAACGCATCTCCGCGCCCCAGGACGCCAGAGGCGGGACGAGCGGGCTCTCGCCGTATCTCAACTTCGGGCTGTTCTCCGTGCGGCAGGCGTACCAGTCCGTCACCGACCGCGCCCCCTCGTGTCGCGGCGTCGAGATGTTCACCGACCGGCTGGCGTGGAACCTCCACTACAACCAGAAACTCGTCGACTGGCCGGGGTGGACCGATACCGCCGTCAACCCGGTGTTCGAGGGGTTCAACGAGGATCGCCACGACCCCGAGTTGGTCCGCGCCTGGAAGCGCGGTCGGACGGGCTTCCCGATGGTCGACGCCTCGATGCGCTGTCTCAGCGCGACCGGGTGGCTGAACTTCCGGATGCGCGCGATGTGTGCCTCCGTCTTCGCGCACGTCCTCCAACAGCCGTGGTGGATCGGCGCGGACTGGTACCACCACCACCTCATCGACAGCGACGTCGGCATCAACTACACGCAGTGGCAGAGCCAGGCCGGCCTGATCGGCAAGCCCGCCCAGCGGGTGTATAACCCCCGCAAACAGGTCCGCGATCAGGACCCCGACGGCGAGTGGATCACCGAGTGGGTCCCCGAACTCGAGGCCCTTCCGAGCCGGTTTCTCGACCGCCCGGAGCGGACGCCGCGTTCGGTCCAGGAGGACTGCGGCGTGCGCATCGGCGAGGATTACCCGCGGCCGGTGGTCAACTTCGACGCCCGGCGGGAGTCCTTCTGGCTGCGGTACGAACGCCGGCGCCCGGCGGCGGCGCGCGCACTCGCCCGCCCGGACATCGCGGAACGGGCGTCGTTTTCGGGCGGCTACGGGGCCGCCAAGGCGATCGCGGCGAAACACGGCGGCGACCCCGAAACGGCCTCGGACGTCCAGGTGTCGCTCTCGGACGCCCTGGGCGCCGAACGGCACTCCGGTGAGTCGACCCCGTCCCCGCCCACAGCCCCGACCGACGGGGAGGGGTCCCCCGGGCGATCGCTCGGGCCCGACACGACGGCCCGCGGGGACGACCCGGCGCCCGAGACGACACGTCCGACCGGCGCCGGGAACCGCGCCGGCGAACCCTCTCCGGACGATCGCGCGGCCGCTTCCGGACGCGGGGCGGACGCCGCGGACGGCCCGTCGGATGGGGGCGGGACGGACGAGGGCAACGCCGCCGACGGAGACGACGAACAGACGACGATCGGGGGCTTCGAGTGACCGGGCCGGGGCGCGATCATTCCGCGGCGTCCGGCCGCGGCGCCGGGTCGTCCCCGTGGCGAGCGAGCACGATGCCGACGACAAAGAGCACAGCGGCGATCGCGAGCAGGGCGACCGTTCTCGATCCCTCGAACAGAAACACCCCGACGCCGGCCGTAACCGTCGCCGTCAGGTGGGTGATGGCGGTCCAGTTCACGCCACTGTTATGTCTTCCGGTTTCAAAACAGTCCCGGCCGCGGCACTCGCGCGCTCGCCGCGGCGTCGAGTTACGCTGCGTCCGTCCGCGCCCGCAGAGTCGCTCGCGCCTCGGGTCTCTTGCGTGCGCTTGGGGCGGGCGGTCACGTCGGGAACCGGCCGGCGCGCTCTAGCCCCGCAGCGACGGCCAGCGTCCCGAACAGGACCGCCGCGGCGGCGACGAAGACCGCGTCGTAGGCGAACCCGCGCCCGACGAGGCCCCCGAGCGCCGACGATCCGACGGACTGTACGAGCATCCAGACGGCGCTGAAGACGGCGTAGGCGCTCCCGCGGGCCGAGTCCGGCAGCGCGGTCAGGACGTACGCGTCGGTCGCCGGGAACAGCGCGTGGACGACGAACCCGATGACGGCCGACAGCGCCGCGAGCGCGACCACCCCCTCCGCGGCGACCAACAGCAGGAGGCTCCCGCCGAAGGCGCCGCCGATCCCGAGCAACAGCGCGACCGGCGGCACCCGGTCGGCCAACTCGCCGGCGACGAAGAACGCGGGGACCCCGGCCGCAAAGACGACCGTCAGCATCGCCGAGGCCTCGGCCGGCGAGAGCCCCTGGGACCGCATGTACAGCTCGTAGAAGTTGAACACGCCCTGCCAGACGAAGACGGCGACGCCGGTCAGCCCCAGCGCCGCGGCGATGATCCGCCACTCCGAGCGCGCGCCCGAGAAAAGCGACCGGTCGGCCTCGCCCGCCGCCGGCATCTCCGTCCGCCGGGCCTGGACGGTGGCGTAGGCGGTGACCGCGGCGGCGCCGACGGCGATCGCCCACAGCGCGTAGCGCCACTCGACCCACAGCGCGACCGCGACGAGCGGCGCCGCCGCCACGGCCGCGAGCTGACTCGCCGCGCCGTGGGCCCCGAGGACCCGGCCGACCCGCTCGGGGAACAGCTCGCTCAACAGCGGGTTCGCGGCGATGAAGTACACGCCCGAGGCCGTCCCCATCAGAAACGCGCCGACCATGAGCTGCCGGACGGTCGTCGCAGCCCCGGCGCCGGCCGCCGACCCCGCGAGGACGGCCCCCGAGACGAGCACGAGGTAGTGTCTCGGGACGCGGGTGAGCAGCCAGCCGGCCGGGAGCCGGAGCGACGCGCTGCCGACCCACACGAGCGTCACGATGAGGCCGGCGGCCGCCTCGCCGATCCCGAACTCCGCGATGAACACGCTCAAAAGCGGCGCGAACACGACCCTGGCGAGGTTCAGAAAGAAGACGAGCCCACACAGCGACCCGAACAGGCGACGGCGACTCACACCGGCGGTTCGACGATGGGCGACTCAAGCGTTCCGGAGTGGCCCGCCCCGCCTGTTGCACCCACGCCTGAAAACGCGGGCTCGCCAGCCGGTGCCGACACGGAAACGCTTACGTATTAGTTGGTTGTACAATCAGGTGTTAAAATGAACGTGCTCGTCACGGGCGCGAGTCGGGGCGTCGGACGATCGGTCGCGTCGACCCTCGGGGGCGACCACGACGTCGCGATCAACCACCGGGACTCGGCGGCGGCGGCCGCCGACGTGGCCGAGGCGGTCAGAGACGAGGGCGGTACCGCGGTCGTCGTCGAGGCCGACGTCCGCGACTCCGAGGCCGTCGACTCGATGATCGAGGCGGTCCGCGAGGGCCTCGGCGGCCTTGATGCGGTGATCAACAACGCCGGCATCGCTGACCCGGACCTCGCGACCGACATCGGGGACGACCAGTGGCGCCGGGTCATCGACACGAACCTCACCGGCGCGTTTTATGTGACCCGGGCGGCCATCCCCCACCTCGAACCGGGCGGCGACGTGGTGTTTGTCTCCAGCATCGGCGGCACCGCCGGGACGGTCGACGCCGGGTACGCGGCGAGCAAGGCGGGCCTCCACGGGCTGACCCGCTCGCTGGCGCGGGAGTACGGCGACGAGGGGGTCCAGGTCAACGCCGTCGCGCCAGGCCCCGTCGAAACGGAACTGAACGACGCGATCCTCGAGCACCTACAGGAGATCGAGTTCCGGGGCCACGAGAACGTCGGGACGCACCTCCCCGAGTACGCCTGCCGGCCCGACGCCGTTGCCCACACCGTGGCGTACCTGCTGGAAAACGAGTACGTCCAAGGCGAGATCATCAACGTCAACGGCGGGATGCAGTTCCGGTAGCGCCCCGCTCATACGAGTACCGACTCCAGGGTCTGTTCGGTCAGGTAGGCGGTGTACCCGGTCGCCTCGCTCACCATCCACAAAAGAAAGAGCAGATAGAGCCCGACGAGTAAGGCCCCTTCCCTCCGGGTGAGTTCGAAGTCGGTCGCGGCGGCGACGATAACGACGAGCGTGCTGTAAAACAGGAACAACAACAGCGGCACCGACGTCAGAAAGCTGACCGAGATGCCGCCGGCCAGTATGATCCCGATCGGAAAGGCGCCCACGAGATTGAACGTGTTCGTCCCGAAGACGTTTGCCATCGCCGCCTTCCGGTCGCCGCCCTGTCCCATCTTCACCCCGACGAGCAGATCGGGGAACGAACTCAGCACCGACAGCACGGTCACGGAGATCAAAAACGGCGGCGCGCCGAGGGCGGCGGCGATCTCGACGGTCATCGTGACCATCGATTCGACGCCCACGAGAATGATACCCAACCCGCCGAGAAAGCGGCCCACCTGCCTTCCGACGGCCGTCTCCGTCCGCGTGACGTCCGTGTCGCTGTTGCGCCGCCCTTCGACGATGAGTATCACGTAGACGGCGTACAGACACAACAGCCCGACGCCCATCGCGGGGGAGACCGTAGCCACCTCGGGGCCGTCCGTGCTGAGGATGCCGAGCGCGATCACCGCGAAAAAGCCCAGTATCGCGACGATATAAAACAGCGCGTCCCGGTAGACGATCCCCCGGGTCGTCGTCGTCGTCCCGGCCGTGAGCGCGACCGCACCCGGGATGACGAGGATGTTGAACACGGCGGTCCCGATCAGCGCGCCGGCGCCGACGCCGAACTCGCCCAACAGGAGGACCGAGATGACGATGATCGCCAACTCCGGGAACGACGTCGCGACGGCGACGATGAGGCTCCCCTGGATCGCCTGCGAGACGCCGTAGTGGTCGCTGAGCTTTTCCGTGGTGACCTCGACGACGTTCGCGCCCTTCCAGGTGAGCGCGAAGCCGATGATGCCGAGGACGATCCACACCGCGAGCGACTGCTCGCCGAGCAGCGTCCGAACCAGTGTCACTGGGTCGGATCACCGCTCAGATGCGCAAAATAATTGCGGTTCGCACCGAGAGACGCCCCCTTCGACGGCCGCCACCGGGCGCTCGACGGTCACCGGCGTTCGCCCCGGTCGCCGCGGCTCAGTCGGCGGGCTCCCCGGCTTTCAGTTCGATCCGGTAGCCGAAGGGGTCCTCGACGTACACCGCCGGCGCCTCCCCGGTCGCCCCTCGCGGGGCCTGTCGCTCGTTTTCGACGACGACGCCGGCCTCTCCGAGCGCCGTTTTCAGCGCCGCGATGTCGGCCTCGACGACCAACGCGACGTGATCGTAGTTGTTCCCCTCGGGGGGATCGAACGCCGCCGTCGGCCACAGGTGGATCACGTGCGCCGGCGCGAGCCGGACGTCGAAGAAGGACTGCTCGCCGTCCCGGTACCGCTCGAGGCCCTCGATGCCGAACCCCAACCGGTCGGCGTAAAACCGGACCGCCGTCTCGACGCCGTCCTCGGGGATGCGGAGGTTCAGGTGATCGATCCGTCTGACGTTCACAGGGCGACAGTGGCGGTCGCCGGACAAATAGCTGTCTCCGATCGACGCCCTGCCCCGCCTGCGTCGTCGGCTCCCCCCGGTGGACGGGGTGAACATTCATTATCGCCCGGGCGCAGCCATTGGGTAATGTCGCCCTTGGATCAACTCGACCGTACGGCGCTCCTGATCGGCGGCGACCGCCGAGAGGCGAGCGACGGCGCGACGCTGACGACGGAGAACCCGGCCACGACCGAACCGCTCGCCGACGTCCCAGCGGCGACCCCGGCCGACGTCGATGACGCGGTCTCGGCCGCCCGCGAGGCGTTCCGGGCGTGGCGGGACACCGCCCCAGACGAACGGGGCCGGATCGTCCACCGGATCGCGACGGAGATCCGCGATCACGCCGAGGAACTGGCGCGCCTCGAGAGCACCGACCAGGGCAAGCCGCTCTCGCAGGCCGAAAGCGACATCGAGGGGGCCGCGGCGTACTTCGAGTACTACGCCGGCGCGGCCGACAAACTCGAGGGCGCGTCCATCCCGGTCGGTCCGGATCAACTCGACTACACGGTCAGGGAGCCCTACGGCGTGAGCGGGCAGATCACGCCGTGGAACTACCCCGCGAACCTCTTTGCCAGAGGCGTTGCGCCGGCGCTTGTCGCCGGCAACGCCGTTGTGGTGAAACCGGCCGAGCAGACGCCGCTGTCGTCGATCCGTCTGGCGGAGCTCTGTGTGTCGGCCGGGCTTCCCGAGGGGCTACTAAACGTCGTCACCGGCTACGGCGACCCCACCGGCCAGGCGCTGGCCGAACACGACGGCGTCGATCAGCTCACCTTCACCGGCAGCGTTCCGACCGGAAAGCACATCATGCGCACGGCGGCGGACAGCGTGACACCGGTAACCCTCGAACTCGGCGGCAAGAACCCGGCGATCGTGTTTCCCGACGCCGACCTCGGGGCGGCCGCGGAGTGGATCGCAACGGGCATCTTCACGAACGTCGGGCAGATCTGCTCGGCCGCCGACCGGGTGTTGGTCCACGAGTCGGTGCGGGAGGAACTGATCGACCGACTCGCCGGGGTCGTCGAGGGGTACACCGTCGGTCCCGGCACCGAGGACCCCGACATCGGGCCGTTGGTCTCCGAGGCCCAACACGAGACCGTCTCGGAGTACCTCGAGGTGGGGCGCTCCGAGGGGGCGACCGTCCGCGTCGGCGGGGAGCCGATGGACCGGCCGGGGTACTTTATCGAGCCGACGATCTTCACCGGCGTCGATCCGACCGACCGGGTCGCACGCGAGGAGATCTTCGGTCCGGTCCTGTCGGTGCTGTCGTTCGAGGCGACCGACGAGGCCGTCTCGATCGCGAACGACGTCGAGTACGGGCTCGTCGCCGGGGTGTTCACGAACGATCTCACCCGGGCCCACCGGCTGACAAGAGAGCTCGAGGCCGGGAACGTCTACGTCAACACGTGGTTCGGCGATACGAACCAGACGCCGTTCGGCGGGTACAAACACAGCGGGATCGGCCGCGAGAAGGGCCTCGAGGCGCTCGATTCGTACCTCCGAACGAAGAACGTCGCGATCGACCTCGGGACCTGAACGATCGCCCGATACGACGAGACGGCCGCCCCGAAGCGAGGACGACCGCCCGGACAGCACGCCCGGCGGTCCGATCACTCGGGCGTCGTCGGACGCAGCGCCGCCCGCGTGACGCCCCGCGAGTCGGACTCGGCCAGCGCCTCGTCGACGTCCTCGAGATCGAAGCGCGCGTCGACGAGGTCCTCGTAGGGGTACTTCTCGGCGTTCCGTTCGAGGAACCGCAGCGCGCGCTTGAGGTACCACGGCTGGTACCGGACGACGGCCTCGATCGTCAGCGCCGCCCGGGTGAGCGACCCGGGATCGAACTCGGTCGTCTGTCCGGGGCTCACGTTCCCGACCTCGAGGTACCGGCCGCCGTCGCGGACGAGATCGATACCCTCGGCGAACGCGTCCGGAACGCCGGCGACCTCAACGCCGACGTCGGCCCCGACCCCGCCGGTCAACTCCCGGACGCGCTCGGCGCGGGCCTCGACCGTGTCGTACTCCCGGAAGTCGATGACGTGATCGGCGCCGAACGCCCGCGCGCGATCGATCCGCCCGTCGATCCCCTCGATGACGATCGTCTCGGCGCCGCGCTCCTGTGCGATGGCGACCGTGTTCAGCCCCAGGCCGCCGGCGCCCTGGACGACGACCGTATCGCCGTACTCGACGCCGATCTCGTCGAGCCCGTACAGCATCTGCGAGAGCGCGCAGTTCGCCCCGGCGGCGATGGAGGGGTCGAGCCCCTCCGGAACCTTGTAGAAGTACTGATCGGGGTGGACAACGTAGTGCGTCGCGAAGGTCCCGTGGAAGTGCGGCGGCTCCTCGGGCGGTTTCGACCAGTTCTCGTAGGCGTTCTGACAGAGGTTGAACTGGCCCCGCTGGCACGAGTGACACCGCTGGCAGGTGACGTAGTACGCCGGCGCGATCAGATCGCCCGCCGCGATCGGTTCGCCCGCGTAGTCCGTTTCGACGCCCGCACCGAGTTCGCTCACCCGACAGAGGACCTCGTGCCCGAGCACCCCCTCTTTGACCTCGGGGTGGTGCCCCCGCCAGATGTGTAGCTCCGAACCGCAGACGTTCGCCTGCTCGACCTCCGTCAGAACGGCTCCGGGATCCGGCTCCGGGACCTCGTACTCCCGCATCTCGACGCGCTCCGGTTCGGACAGGTACGCCAGCTTGCCAGTGGGTCGTGTTGTCATACCATCCGATACTCTCAGCGACCTCTTCAGTCCTTCGCAGACGCGAGCGCCGGCGGGCCTTCCTCCTCTCTTACTCATATATGATGTAGCCCAATGGACGAATGGTTTCATATACTCCTCCCCTGCCATCGTTTAGTCCATCGCGGGTGCCGTTCTCCTGCTGTGGGGTGTATCACGTGACCGACGCTCGTGACAGCACTCAGCTATACGTACCGAAGGTACTCCCCACATCGAAGGACAGAGGAACAGTCCCCTCGATGGCGTGGCTTACGATTGACGATGACCGGAGCCAAATACGCTGAATCTTCCACTCCTATTTCGCCGCATCGAGGGCCTTTCGTCACTTAGTCGTCGTCAGCGGTGTACGCGCCGCCCCGACGCTTGATACGTGCGATGACGAGCCGCCCGTCGTCCTGCCGGAAGCTCACGGAGAGCCGGAACTCCCCGACGCGTATCTTCTTGTACGGGCTGTTCTGGAGCGGCTCGCCGTAGTCCGGCGGGTCGCGCCACGGCGAGGAGACGATTTCATCGAGCTTGTCGAGTATCCGGTCTTGGTCGGCGGGGGACAGTCCGTCGAGGTCGTCTTCGGCTGTCGAGGAGAGTTCCCACATTCACCCGTCGTCACTCATCGCTCGTGCCGAACCGCTCGCGGGCCTCCTCGGCGCTCGTCGTTCGTCCCTCGCGGATGTCCTCCTCGGCCTCGAGCAGGGCGACGAGTTCGTCGCGGTCGAACGTCGGGAACTCGACGGCGTCCCGAAGCG
>NZ_JAQCNO010000053.1 GCF_028274965.1 Natronomonas sp.
TCCCGGAGCTGTCGGGCGATCCCGAGGGCGACGTCGCGGGTGTCGCCGACGGTCAGCACGTAGTAGTCGGTTTCGACGGACTCCTCGGGCCAGACGCCGGCCCGCCGACAGAGCAACGAGAGCGTCTCGTGGCCGATCCCGACGCCGACGGCCGGGGTTGGCTCGCCGCCGTAGCCCTCGATGAGGTCGTCGTACCGGCCGCCGCCGAAGACCGACCGCGAGACCTCCCCCGCGGTGTCGAAGCACTCGAAGACGACGCCGGTGTAGTAGTCGAGCCCGCGGGCCGTCCGCAGCGAGACCGTACAGTACTCCCGGGCGCCGAAGGCCGCGGTCGCCTCGAGGACGGCCCGGAGGTTCTCGACGGCGGCGGCGATCCGGTCGGTCCCGGCGAACGCGACGAGGTCGTCGAGGTCGTCGGTCCCCAACACCGCGTCGAAGGACTCGGCCTCCGAGCGCGTGAGGCCGGCGTCGACGAGGAGGTCGTAGTACGCCTCGCGGTCGATCTTCTCGCGCTTGTCGACCGCCCGGATCGCCTCGGCGGTGGCGACGTCGCTGTCGAGCGACCCGAGGAGGCCGCCGAGGATGTCCCGGTGGGAGACCCGGAACTCGAAGTCCGAGCCGGTGAGCCCGAGCCCGGTCAACACGTCCGCGGCGGCGGCGAGGACCTCGGCGTCGGCGACGGGGCGATCGGAGCCGAAGACGTCGACGTTCGTCTGGTAGAACTCCCGAAACCGGCCCTGTTGGACCTGCTCGTAGCGCCAGAAGGGCCGCGTCGAGAACCACTTGATCGGCTTTGCGAGCGCGCTTCCCCGGTCGCCGACCATGCGGGCGACGGTCGGCGTCAGCTCCGGGGTCAACGCCACCTCGCGGCCGCCCTTGTCCTCGAAGGCGTACAGCTCCTCGACGATCTCCTCGCCGGACTTCTCAGTATACAGCCCCGTCCGTTCGAGCGCGGGCGTGCCGATCTCCCGGAACCCGTAGCGCCGCACCCGTTCTTCGATCGTGTCCGCCATCGCCCGCCGGGCGGACATCTCGCCGGGGTAGAACTCGCGGAACCCTTTCAGGCCGTCGTACATGCCGGAGGGTTCGCGGGCGAACCCCTAAAAGGTGCGATCCCGCCGCCGATCGGGGGAGGCGCCGACCGCGCCGGGGATCGACCGGAAGCCCTCTGTCGATCGAAAACTGTTATTCGTTACCGTGCCCACGAGCCCGGTATGGAGCTGTACCGCCGCGACATCAGTCAGGACATCCGAGAACTCGGCGCGCTCATCGACGACGTGATCGCCGAACAGGGAGCGCCCGGCGCGTTGGAGACGGTCGAATCGATCAGGACGGCCGCGGCCGGGTACCGCAACGGGGAGGCGGACAGCCGCGAGGAGCTCCGATCGCTTCTGTCCGGGCTCGACGACGGCGAAACGCTGACCGTCGCTCGCGCGTTCACGACGTACTTCGAGTTGATCAACCTGGCGGAGGAACGGGAACGGGTCCGGGCGCTCCGCGAGCAGTCGCAGGCGGCGGCCCCCGACGAGGGGCTCGAGGAGGCCTTCGACGCCCTCTCTGCGGTCGAGAAAAGCACCCGAACCCGGGTCTTGGAGGACGTCCTGATCCAGCCGACCTTCACCGCACACCCGACGGAGGCGCGCCGGAAGACGGTGAACACGAAGCTGCGGACAGTCGCCGGGCTCCTCGAACGGCTCGACGAGCGGCTGGTGACCGACGACGAGGCCGCGCGCCTCGAGCGGGAACTCCGCGCGGAGGTGACGAGCCTCTGGCAGACGCCCCAGATCAGAGAGCGCCGACCGGAGCCCAGAGACGAGGTCCAGAACGTCCAGTGGTACCTCGAGCACGTGCTCTTCGACGTGGTCGGGGGCGTCTACGGGAAGCTCACGGACCTCTCGCCGGAGGGGTCCGCGCCGAAGCTCCTCGAGTTCCGCTCGTGGGCCGGCAGCGACCGCGACGGCAACCCCTACGTCACCCCCGAGGTGACGACGGAGACGCTCGCCCGCCAGCGCGAGGTCGTCATCGAGAAGTACCGCGACCGGATCACCGCCCTCTCGAACACGCTCACCCAAGACCGGACGGAGATCGACCTCGGCGAGGGGCTGGCCGCCTCGATCGCCGACGACAAAGAGCGGCTCCCGACGACCGCCGTCGACGCCGAGACGCGCTACCCCAACGAGCCCTACCGCCAGAAGCTGCTGTTGATGTACGAACGGCTCGATCGGGTCGGCGACGTCCGGCCGGGCGGCTACGACGACGCGGAGTCGTTCCGGGCCGATCTCGCGGCGCTGGCGGCGGATCTGCGGGCCAACGACGCCGCCGACATCGCCGAGACGCACCTCGATCCGTTCGTCCGGACCGTCGAGACGTTCCGGTTCAACCTGGCGAGTCTCGACCTCCGGGACCACCGACAGAACCACACGACGGCCGTGGCCGAGGTGCTCGAACGGCAGGGCGTCGACTACGACGGGATGACGGAGGCCGAACGCGTCGAGTTCCTCACCGAGGCGACCCTCGAGGCGCCCTCGCTCGTCGGCTTCGACGCGACCGAGGGGCTCTCGGAGACGACAGCGCGGGTGCTCAGGCGCTTCGACGCTCTCGGCGAGTGGCAGCGGGAGTACGGCGCCGACGCGATCGACACCTACTGCATCAGCATGTGCGAGGAGCCATCGCACGTCCTCGAGGTGCTGTTCTTGGCGAGCGAGGCGGGCGTCGTCGACCTCCCGGGCCACAGCGGGCTCGACGTCGTGCCGCTGTTAGAAACCGAGTCCGCGCTCTCGGGGGCCCGCCGGATCATGGGAACGCTGTTCGAGAACGAGGCCTACGCCGCCGCGCTCGAAGCCCGCGGAAACACCCAGGAGATCATGCTGGGTTACTCCGATTCGAACAAGGAGAACGGCTATCTCGCCGCCCAGTGGTCGCTGTACCGCAACCAGAAGCGCCTCGGCGAGATCACCGACGACTACGGCGTCGAGATGCGGCTGTTTCACGGCCGCGGCGGGTCGATCTCCCGCGGCGGCGGGCCGATGAACGACGCGCTGCTCGCGCTGCCGCCCGAGACCGTCACCGGCGACGTGAAGTTCACCGAACAGGGTGAGGCCATCGCCGAGAAGTACGCCAACCCGGCCATCGCCGAGCGCGAGATCGAACAGATGCTCAACGCGCAGGTCCGGGCGCGACTGCGCGCGCTCGACGACGAGCCCGAGCCCCTCGAGGAGGAGTGGATCGAGGCGATGGACACCGCCGCCGACGCCGCCCGCGCTGAGTACCGCAACCTGCTCTCGACGGAGGGCTTTCTCGAGTACTTCGGCCGGGCGACGCCGATCTCCGTCATCGAGGACCTCAACCTCGGCTCGCGTCCGGCCTCCCGGAGCGGCGAGCGGACCGTCGAGGACCTGCGCGCGATCCCGTGGGTGTTCGCCTGGACGCAGACCCGGTGTCCGATCACCGGCTGGTACTCGCTCGCGACGGGGTTCGACGCCTACCTCAAGGGCGGCGGCGACATCGGGACGCTCGAGCGGATGTACGAGGAGTGGCCCTTCTTCCGGACGATGCTCGACAACGCCGCGTTGGCGCTCGCCCGCACGGAGATGGGGATCGCCGCCGAGTACGCGGCGCTCGTCGACGGGGACCTCAGGGAGCGGATCTTCGGGCGGATCCGGGCCGAACACGACCGCGCCGTCGAGTTGGTGACGGCGATCACCGGCCGGGAGTCGCTCCTCGATCGGGGGTGGCTCGCCGAGAGCATCGACCGGCGGAACCCCTATGTCGACCCGCTGAACCTGCTGCAGATCCGGCTGCTCGCGAACGAGGACCGCTCCGAACTCGAAGAACGGGCGCTGCGGCTGACGGTGAAAGGAATTGCCGCCGGCGTCAAGAACACGGGCTGAGTCGCGAGGCGGCCGCCGGCCGGCGGCCGACCGCCGACCCCCGGCGCGAGCCGCCGTCACTACGTTTTTGTACGCCGCCGCCGCTACCTCAGTGGTATGACGGGAACGCTCGATCACACGATGATGCGCGTCGGCGATCTCGAGGGATCGATCGACTGGTACCGGACCCACTTCGGCTACGAGCTGAAAGACCGCTACGACGGCGACGGGTTCAGCATCGCCTACCTCGGGCCCGAGGGCATGGGCGACGAGGAGGCGATGCTCGAGTTGACGAGCAACGAGGGCGACGACGAGGTCGAGATCGGCGACGCGTGGGGCCACATCGCGGTCCGGGTTCGGGACCTCGAGTCTGCCTACGAGGCGCTGATCGAGGGCGGCGTCGAGGACTACCGCGACCCCGAGTCCTGCGGCGGCCGGTACGCCTTCGTGAAGGACCCCGACGGCCACGAGATCGAACTCGTGAGGCGCGAACAGGGGTCGCGCTACAGCATCGATCACACGATGATCCGCGTCGAGGACGCAGACGAGGCGCTCGGGTTTTGGGCCCGGAAGTTCGAGTACGTCGGCGTCGGGCGCTGGGAGGCCGACACGTTCGCGAACTTCTACGTCGAGCCCAGGGGGGCCGCCGACGAGGCGATGAGCGTCGAGTTGACCTACAACTACGACGGCCGAAGCTACGGCGACGGCGACGGCTGGGGCCACCTCTGCGTGCGCGTCGATGACCTCCACGAGGACTACGAGCGGTTGGTGCTGCGGGAGGTGCCGGAGGACCGCGATCCAGCCTCCTGCAACGATCTCTACGCGTTCGTAACGGACCCCGACGGCCACGAGATCGAACTCCTGGAGCGGGATCCCGACGCCGACTCGCTGTTTCCGTTCTGAGAAGGTCGGATCCGCTTCAGTTGTCCGAGGGCGGCCCGCGTCGCCGGCAACAGTGTTATTTGTTACCATGAGAACAGTGACCAATGGCAGTATATCACCCGCTCCGGTCGGCGAGCGTTCGAGTGACCGTCGTCGTCCTCTGTCTGCTCGTGGTGAACGGCTTTGCGATCCGGCTCCCGCCCGCGGCGGCGAGGCCGCTTTCGGGCCAGGCCTGGCTCGCCCTCGGCGGGTCGCTCTCGCCGACCGGCACGGGCCTTCTGGCGGGCGGGGTCTGTGTCACCCGGTACGTGCGCCGGGCGGTCTCCCGCGTCGAGGACGAACGGGCGTCCGTCGAGGCCGAGCGCGACGCGTTCAGGGAGTTCGCCGACGCCGTCGGGTCCATCGACGCCGACGGTCGGGCGCCGACCGGTCGCCCGGCGGCGACGCTCGTTTCGCCAGAGGTCCGGGACGCACCGACGGAAACGGTTCGGGACGCGTACCGCCGGACGGTGATGGACACGCCCGACTACGAGCGGGCGTACGGCGAGAGCATCGGAGAGAACATGACCGCCGAGTTGGGCCCGGAGGTCGCGGGGGCGGTGCTCCGCGGCGAGCGGTTCGGCCCCCAACTCAAACGCGCCCTGCACGATCGGGCGGCGGTCGCCGCGACGCAGCGGCGGGCGTTTTTGAACGCGCTCGACGGCGAGCGCGACTCGCTGTCGGAGGCACGGCGGCGGATCGAGTCGACGGCGGTGCCGTTCGACGACGCCCCCGAGACCGACCTCTCCGGGCAGTCTTTCGGGACGCTCGTCGGGTACGACCGGCAGTTGCGCCGGAGCGAAACGCGGTGTCGGGAACTCCTCGAGGACCGACAGCGCGAGATCCACCGGGCGGACGGGTGGCTCCCCGGGGCCGACGGGGGCGCGGGGTCCCTACAGGAGTACCTCTACCGACAGCTCGACGCCACGTTCCCCGCGCTCCGGGCGGCCGCCGAGCGGATCGAGCGGCTCCGGGACCGCCGCCGCGCCGTGGTTCGGGCGGTCGTTCGCGCGGAGTGAGCGGCCCTACCGCCCGCGGCCGGCCGGCGCGTCGCCGATCTCCCGCTCGACGACCTCGATCCCGAGTTCCTCGAGGGCCGCGCGCATGTGCTCGGAGTCGACGTACTCGGCGCCCCGTTCGACGCGGTGTCGCTGCGCCGTCGCCAACACCTCGCCGCGTCTGTCGTCGGGGACGGCGAACTTGTCGGCGACCAACTCGAGGGTCAGCCCGTTGTTGTCCTCCGTGTACAGCGAGTGAAACGCCCCGCGGTCGTACTCGCTGACGGGGTAGCCGGCGTCGTCGAGTTCGCGCGCGATCTCGTCGATCTCGTCGGGGTCGATGCGGAAGGCGAGGTGATGGACCTGGCCGGGGGCGGCGGCGGTGGCGTCGGCCGAGTCGCGCTCGTCGCTGACGAAGACGGTGAGCAGCCGGCCGTCGCCGGTGTCGAAAAACAGGTGCGTCAGCTCCGAGCGATCCAGGTTCGGCTGGCTGAGCACGAGCGGCATCCCGAGGAGGTCCCGATAGAACTCGATCGTCTCCTCGGTGTTCGTCCCCTCGACGGTGATGTGATCCGTTCCTCGCAGCGAGATCGGGCTGTCCGGCGGCTCCGCGTCGACGTCCGTCGTCTCCCGTGACATGTACTCGCCGGTGGTACGGCCGCCGAGTTGAAGTATATTCGCCGTCGGGCGGCCGCGGGTCGCCCGCCGTCCGTCGACCGATTTTTCAGTGAGCCCGAATCATGCACGGACGACCGTGTATGTCTGAGCACCCGAAGCCCTCGGAGACACCCCGAGACGCCCGATCGAACCCGATCCGCAACGCCGACGACTGGACGTCGATGCGCGAACGGGCCCGGACCGATCCCGGGTCGTTCCACGGCGACATCGCCAAACGGACCGTCCACTGGTACCACCCCGACGCCGACGCCTGGGCGACGGTCGCCGACGGCGAGTGGCGCGGGTTCGACACCGACGGGGAGCCGACCGCCCTCGAGCGCCCCGCGTCGGCGGACCCCTGGGACATCGCGCTCGATGACTCCGATCCGCCGCTGTACCGCTGGTTCGTCGGCGCGAAGACGAACGCCTGTTTCAACGAGGTCGACAGACACGTCCTCGGGGGGCACGGCGACGAGATCGCCTTCCGCTTCGAGGGTGACCGCTGGGACCAATCGAAAACGGACGGCCGCGGCGGCGCGGTCGTCTCCGAGGCGGTCTCGCGGCGCGAACTGCTGTACGAGGTCGTCGTCCGCGCGCGGGTCCTCCGGAACCTCGGGCTCGAAACCGGCGACCGCGTGGCGTTCAATATGCCGAACGTCCTCGAGCAGATCTACTACATCGAGGCGTGCAAGCGGCTCGGGATCGTGTACACGCCCGTCTTCGGCGGGTTCAGCGACAAGACGCTCTCCGATCGGATCGCCGAACTCGACGCCGAGGTGCTCATCACCGCCGACGGCGGGTACCGAAACGCCGAGGCCGTCCCGTACAAAGAGGAGTACGGCGACCCCGCTCTCGACGACTACCTGCCGGTCGAGACCGTCACCGCGGTCGTCGACGACGCCCTCTCGGAGCTCGACGCGACGGCGGCGCGCGCCGAGCGGATCCGGGCGGCCGTCGACGAGACGATCGAAGGAGAGATCACCGTCGATCGGGCCGACGCGATGCGGGGCGTCGGGCGCGCGCTGTCGGATCTCGCGGTCGATCCGGACCGGGCGACCGAGATACGGACCGGGATCGCACAGTCGCTCGTCGACGCCGAGCACATCGTCGACGACGTCGTCGTCGTCGAGCACACCGGCCAGGAGATCCAGCTGTACGAGCGGGACCACTGGGCGCACGAACTTCACGAGCGAGCCCGCGAGGAGGTTCTCGAGAACGCCCGGAAGGCCGGCTTCGAACTCGACGACGAGGGGGCGCTTTTCGAACGCTCGGATCGGGGGTTCGTGCGCGCGCTGTGGGCGACAAACAGGCCCGTCCCCGTCGGGGCGGAGTACCCGCTTTTCGTCATCTTCACGAGCGGTTCGACGGGCAAGCCGAAGGGCGTCGTCCACGTTCACGGCGGGTACACGGCGGGGATCGCCCACACGATGTCGGTCTCCTTCGACGTCGTTCCGGGCGAGGACACGATCTTCGTCGTCGCCGACCCGGGGTGGATCACCGGGCAGTCGTACCTGATAAGCGCCGCGCTCTCGACGCGGACGACGAGCGTCGTCGCCGAGGGGTCGCCGCTGTACCCCGACGCCGGCCGGTTCAGTTCGATCATCGAGCGGTACGACGTCGACGTGTTCAAAGCCGGCGTGACGTTCCTGAAGACGGTGATGGAGGACGAGGGCAACGTCGAGGAGATGCGCGAGTGGTCGACAGAGAGCCTCCGGGTCGCGACGTTCTGTGCGGAGCCGGTCAACGAGGCCGTCCAGGAGTTCGGCATGGAGGAGGTCTGTCCGTGGTACATCAACTCCTACTGGGCGACCGAACACGGCGGCATCGTCTGGACGCACTTCTACGACAACGACGACTTCGAGTTGCGCCCGGACGCCCACACGTATCCGTGTCCGTGGGTCTTCGGCGACGTCTGGACGAAAACGGAGACGGAGGCGGGCACCGAGTGGGAGTCCGCCGGGTACGACGAGCGCGGCGAGATAATCATCCGCGAGCCGTACCCGTATCTGATGCGGACCGTCTGGGGCGATGGCGACGCGTTCGACCCGGAGCGGCCGGCCGAGTGGGACGGCAACCGCGAGCGCTTCGAGGACGTGTACTGGGTGCAGAAAGACGACGAGTACGCGTACCTGCAGGGCGACGTCGCAAAGCGCTACGAGGACCGCTCGTTCAGCCTCCACGGGCGCTCCGACGAGGTGATAAACGTCTCCGGCCACCGGATGGGGACCGAGGAGATCGAGGGGGCGATGCTGCGGGACAAACAGCTTACCCCCGACACGCCGGTCGCGAACGTCGTCGTCGTCGGCGCGCCGCACCACGAGAAGGGTCGGACGCCGGTCGCGTTCGTCCAGACGCGCTCCGGCGAGTCGCTGACGACGGAGGTCGAAACCCGGCTGTCGGCGCTCGTCCGCGACGAGAAGGGCGTCGTCGCCGTCCCCGACGCGTTCATCGAGGTCTCGGAGTTCCCCGAAACCCGTTCGGGCAAGTACATGCGCCGGATGCTGACGGCGCTTCTCTCCGGGGACCCGGTCGGCGACACGACGACGCTGAAAAACCCCGAGGCGATCGAGGCGATCCGGCCGAAGGCCGAGCGGTGGCGGCGACACCAACGCATCGCCCGCCAGCAGGAACTGCTCGACGAGTACCGCTTCTCGACGGTCCAGTACAACCCGGTCCCCGGCGCCGACCGAGACGTCGCGACCGTCACGATCGACAACCCGCCGGTCAACGCCCTCACCGAGCGGGCGCTCGACGAACTCAACACCGTCGCACAGCACCTCGAACGCCAGGAGGACGTGGGGGCGGTCGTCCTCGCCAGCGAGGGCGAGCCGTTCGTCGCCGGGGCCGACATCGAGCAGTTCCTCGAGGAGGTCCACGAGCACGGCGAGGCGCGGACGCTGGCGAAGAAGGCCCACGAGGCCTTCGAGAGCATAGAAACGCTCTCGGTGCCGGTCGTCGCCGCCGTCGACGGCGCGGCCCTCGGCGGCGGCAACGAACTGCAGTTGGCGGCGCACTACACGGTCGCCGAACCCCACGCGACGTTCGGCCAACCGGAGCTCCGGCTCAACCTGATCCCCGGATACGGCGGGACCCAACGGCTGCCGCGGATACTCGCCGACGCCAACGGCCGCGAGGGCCTCGTCGAGGCCGTAACCGCCATCACGAACGGCCGCGACATCGACGCCGAGGAGGCCCTCGAGGCGGGCCTCGTCGACGAGATCGCGGACGTTCCGGCCCGGATGCGGGCCGCGGAACTGGCGCGGGGGTACCTCCGCGGCGAGGACGACACGCTCGGGGACGCCCATCGGGACCGCGAGGCGGCGCGGGCGCGGTGGGCCGACCCCGGGACCTTCGACGAGAGCGTCCTCGGGGAGCCGCTCGTGTCGCGCAACCGAGGCCAGTGTGAGGCCGTCTCGACCGGACGAGAGCGCGCCTTCGAGCGGGCGATCGAGGCGGTCCGGACCGGCTTCGACGAGGGGATCGAGGCCGGCTTCGAGCGGGAGGCCGAGAACTTCGCCTCGGCGGTCGTCGACCCCGACGGCGGCAAGGCGGGGATCGAGAAGTTCCTCGAGGGTCGGGCCGAGCCGCTTCCGGTCCGTCCCGACGGGGCGCCGTCGGTCGCCGAGGCCGACGACCTCGCCGAGGCCGGCGAACTGTTGGAGATCGGCGAGCCGTTCTACCCCGGCGTCGACGAGCTTCCGGAGTGGCAGTACGGCTTCGCGGTCGAGAAGGACCGCGGGACGGCCGAACCAGCCCACGGCGACCCGATCGACGCCGAAGTCGAGGGCATCTACCCCGTCGAGGAGCCCGGGCCCAACGAGGTGCTGTTGTACATGCTGACGAGCGAGGTGAACTTCAACGACGTCTGGGCGATCACCGGGATCCCCGTGAGCCAGTTCGACAACCACGATCGGGACTACCACATCACCGGGAGCGGCGGCGCGGCGCTCGTCGTCGACATGGGCGAGGCCGTCCGCGAGGAGGGTCGGATCGGCCTCGGCGATCTCGTCACCACCTACTCCGGACAGAGCGACCTGCTCTCGCCGCGGATGGGCCTGGACCCGATGTACGCCGGCTTCTCGATCCAGGGGTACGAGGTGCCGAACGGGAGCCACCAGCAGTTCATGCTCGCGCAGGCGCCGCAGGTCCACCCGATCCCCGAGGAGACGAACATCGAGGAGGCCGGGTCCTACGTCCTCGCGCTCGGCACCGTCTACCGGGCGCTTTTCACGACGCTCGACATCCACTCGGGGACGTCGATGTTCGTCGAGGGCGGCGCGACCGGCACCGGGTACGAGGCGGTCCGGACCGCCCAGCGCAACGGCGTGTCGGTGACCGGGCTGTGTTCGAGCCCCGAGCGGGCCGAGCGCATCGAGGGCACCGGCGCGGGGGCGATCAACCGCAAGAGCGAGGAACTCGCGGACATCTGGGGGCCGATCCCGGCCGACCCGGACGAGTGGGACGCCTGGCGGGCGGCCGGCGAGCCGCTGCTCGAGCGGTTCCGGGCCCAACACGGCGGCGAACTCGCCGACTACGCCGTCAGCCACGCCGGCGAGCAGTCCTTCCCCCGCTCGTTCCAGCTGCTCGAGGAGGGCGGGATGATAACCTTCTGGGGGGCCTCGACTGGGTACCGGATGACGTTTCTCGGCAAGCCCGGCGAGAGCACGCCGGGGGAGATGTTCGATCGCGTCGACCTCCAGGCCGGCGACGGTTTGGTCGTCTACTACGGGACCGAAACGGGTCCGGAGGGCGTCCTCGACCGGACGGGGCTGCGGGCGATCGAGGCCGGCAGAGGCGCCGACGCGGACGTCGTCGTCGTCGCGTACACCGACGAGCAGGCGGAGTTCGTCGAGTCGCTCGGGTACGGCGACGCGGTCGCGGCCGTCGTCTCGATCGAAGGGCTCGAACGCCGCGAGGAGGAGTTCGAGTGGCCCGAGACGCTGCCGGAGTTCCCGCACCCCCAGGCCGATCCCGAGGCGTTCAAGCGGGCCGTTCAGGCGTACACCGACGGCGCGTTCAAGCCGCTCGGCAAGGCGGTCGGCGAGCACCTCCGCACCCCGGAGAACCCCCGCGGACACCCCGACGTCGTCTTCGATCGCGCCGGCCACGACGCCCTCGGCGTCTCGACGATGCTCGTCCGGCCCCACACCGGCCGCGTCGTCTACAGCGAGAGCCTCGAGGGACGGCGGTACTCGTTTTACGCGCCGCAGGTGTGGATGCGACAGCGCGGAATCCACATGCCGACGGCGTCGATCCTGGGCTCGCATCTCTCGAACGCCTACGAGATCCAACAGCTCAACGCGGAGATCGACGCCGGCGCGCTCGACGTGACGCCGCCGCTCGTCGTCGAGTGGGCGGACCTGCCCGAAGCCCACCAGGCGATGTGGGACAACGAACACGAGGCGGAGGCCTACGTCGTCGATCACGCGCTCCCGGCCGAAGGGCTCCGAAACCGGAGCGAACTGTACAAGGCCTGGGGCCGTCCCGACCGCGAGTGAGCCGGCGGGTCGCCGTCGGGCGCGGCGATCCGGCGGGCGGGTCGAGTCGCCGCGTATAAACGTTCGGCTCGTTTCGGAGCGTGGAACAGTTTTATTTCATACCGATTCGTAGCCGACCGTATGCGACAGGTACTCACACAGTGTTTCAGGGGGTACGCCGCCGTCGCGGTGGTCGTCGCGGGGTTCACGGCGCTGTGGGCGCTCGGCATCATCGAGGTCGCGCTGCCGATCGTCGGCTACGCGTGGTTCGCGGTCGCGGCGGCCGGGGTGTTCGTCTCGGTCGGCATAACGGCGAAGGACGACGAGGTGATCGAGCCGGACGCGGCCGAGGAACGCGTCGAAACGTTCGAGGACGCGACGGTGACCGGACGGCCCTTCGAGGGGTACATCCTCGCGCTCGCGGTGTGGGCCGCCGTCTCCTTCGGGTGGGTGCTCGGCGGAATGAGCGCGGCCGGGCTCGACGTGGTCGGGTACGGCTGGCTCGCGATCGCGGCCTACGGGGTCGTCGTCGGGGTGGGGATCGCGCGGAACCACAGCGAGGACGTCGCAACGGCCGCCGACCCGACCGAGAGCCTCGAGACAGACGGGTAGACGCGGCTCGGAGACGCGGAAAACGACCGGTGAGCTTTCGAGTCGTTCTCGCTGTCAGTCCGTCGGACACCTCGAGCGGTAGGCGCTCGGGGGTGCGTTACGTTCGGCAATTGTTCTCAAGAATTTATGTACCATGCCGCGCAACCGACGGCAGACGCCTTCGAGTATGAGTTCGGGTCCACACACGGTCCGGGTGCTCCACGTCGACGACGACGCCGAGTTCGCCGAGTTGACCGCCTCGTTTCTCGAACGCGAACACGACCGCCTCAGCGTCGAAACCGCCACCACCGCCGCCGCCGGCACCCAGCGACTCGCCGACCCCGACGCCGACATCGACTGTGTGGTCTCCGATTACGACATGCCCGAAACGAACGGCATCGAGTTCCTCGAAACCGTCCGCCAACAGTGTCCCGAACTCCCCTTCGTACTTTTCACCGGCAAGGGCAGCGAGGAAATCGCCAGCGACGCCATCTCCGCCGGCGTCACCGACTACCTCCAAAAGAAAACCGGACACAGCCAATACGCCGTCCTCGCAAACCGCATCACAAACGCCGTCGAACAGTACCGATCGAAGCGCCGGGCGGAGGCGAGCCAACAGCGGCTCTCGTTGCTCTTCGAGCAGTCGCCGCTCGGCGTCGTCGAGTGGAACGAGCGCTTCGAGTTCGCCCGCATGAACGACGCCGCCGAGGAGATCCTCGGATATGCCGAGTCGGAGCTGATCGGCGAGTCCTGGGAGCGGATCGTCCCCGAGGCCGAACGGGAGTCGGTCTCGACGGTCGTCGAGAAACTCCTCGAGAACGATGACGGCTACTACAGCCGCAACGAGAACGTCCGCAAGAACGGCGAGCGGATCGTCTGCGAGTGGCACAACCGCGTCGTGACCGACGACGACGGCGAGGCGGTGGCGATCTACTCGCAGTTCCGGGACGTCACCGAACGCGAACGGCGCAAGGACGAACTCCGCCGGAGCGAGCGGCGCTACCGGGCGGTGTTCGACGATCCGAACCTCCTGGCCGGGCTGCTCGACACGGACGGCGGCGTCATCGACATCAACCGGACGGCGATGGAGTACGCCGACGCCGGGTCCGGGGACCCGATCGGCGACCCGCTCATCGAAACGTCGTGGGTGGGGCGGTCGGGGGCGGACCGGGCGGAGATCGAGGCGTGGATCGACCGGGCCGCGGACGGCGAGTACGTCGAGTTCGAACTCGAGGGGGTCCGGCCGGACGGCGGGTCCTACGCCGTCGAGGGGGTGTTCCGGCCGGTCCGAAACGACGACGGGGAGATCGTCTCGCTGTTGGTCACCGGCCGCGACGTCACGCGCCGCCGCGAGCGGGAGGACCGACTGGAGGCGCTGAACCGCGCGACCGGGGAACTGCTCGACGTCGAAAACAAGACGGAGGCCGCCGAGGTCGGCGTCGAACTCGCGCGGGACGTCCTCGGCCTGGAGTCGAACGGGGTCTACTTCCGGGACGGGGGCGACGGCGACAGCGGGTCGGTGCTGCGGCCGGCCGCGGTCACCGAGCGGACCCGCGAACTCCTCGGCGAGCCGCCGACGTTCGACGGCGGCGACAGCATCGCCTGGCGCGTCTACGAGACGGGCGACGCGCTCGCGCTCGACGACGTCCACGGCGATCGGGACCGCTACGACGCGGAGATGTCCATCCGGAGCGAACTGTACCTGCCGATCGGCGATCACGGGATCCTCCTTGCGGGATCGACAGCGGCGGCCGCCTTCGACCAGCAGGACGTGCTCCTCGGGGAGATACTCGCCAACAACGTCGCGGCGGCGATAGAGCAGATCGAACGGACCGAGCGGCTCCGGGCGCGGACCCGGGAACTCGGCGAGACGAACCGGGAGATGGAGGCGACCGAGACCCAACTCGAGTCCCAGTACCGGCTCCTGTTCGAGGAGGCACCGATAATGGCCGTCATCGCGCGGGACGTCGAGGGGCGTCCGGTGATCGAGGACTGCAACGACCGGTTTCTCGACACCCTCGGCGTGGAGCGCAACGACGCGATCGGAAGCGGCCTCGCGGCGTACTACACGCCCGATTCGGCCGCTGAACTGCTCGAAAGCGGCGGGTTCGAACGCGCGATGTCGGACGTGTCCGGCACCGAACGGCGGGACCTCGTGGCCGCCGACGGCGAGACCGTCGAGACGCTGCTCCGCGCGGTGCCGTACTACGACGACGGCGAAACGGTCGGCACGGTCGCCATGTACGTCGACATCTCCGAGCGCGAGCGGCTCAAGCGCGCCAACGAGCGCCTCGAGGAGTTCACCGGGATCGTCAGCCACGACCTCCGGAACCCGCTTCGGGCCGCCGAGGGGCGCTTGGCGCTGGCCCGCGAGGGGGCGAGCGACAGCGAGCACCTGGCCGCCGTCGATCGGGCCCACGACCGGATGAACGCGCTCATCGAGGACCTGCTCGCGCTCGCACAGGAGGGCGACGCCGTGACCGACGCCGAAGAGGTCGACATCGCGGAGCTCGTCGAGCGCTGTTGGGCGACCGTCGGGGCGGCCGACACCGACCTCCGCGTGGAGACGGACGGGACGGTCCGGGGCGATCCGGGGCGGCTCAGGCGGCTCCTCGAGAACCTCTTTGCGAACGCGATCGAACACGGCGGCGAGGGCGTGACCGTCACCGTCGGCGCGTTCGACAGCGGCCTCTACGTCGAGGACGACGGACCGGGGATCTCCGAAGACGAGCGCGGGGACGTCTTCGAGCCCGGCTACTCGACGGGACGGGACGGCACCGGGTTCGGGCTCAGCATCGTCGAGCGGATCGTCGACGCCCACGGCTGGGAGATCCGGGCGACAGAGAGCGCCGACGGCGGCGCGCGCTTCGAGATCACCGGCGTCGGTATCGACCCCGCCTGAAACTCGGGGAACGCCCGGTCCGCGCTCACCCGTCGATCAGGCGGCCGAGGAGCCCGTCGGGCATCCCGGCGGCGACGAGCGTATCGAAGACCGACGCCGGGAGGAGCCACTGCAACACCGGGAGGAGCCGCGCTCTGGTCCCGACCGGGTACCGCGGGTCGGGGTCGGGCGCCGTCGCGGCGGTGACCGCGGCGTCGGCGACGGCCTGCGAGGACGCGCTCTCGGGGCGGTAGCCCTCGAAGGCGTCGTAGGCCGCCCGGTAGGCGCTGTCCGTGCGTCCCTCGAGGGCGTCGCTCGCCCGCTCGTTCAGCCCGGTCGCAACCGGCCCGGGTTCGACGAGCGAGACGTCGACGCCGCGGTCGGCGAGTTCGCGCCGGAGCGATCCGACGTACCCCGCGAGCCCGGCCTTCGAGGCGCTGTAGGCGCCGTGGTACGGCAGCGAGACGCGGCCGACAAGAGAGCCGACAACGACGATCCGTCCGTTGCGGCGGCGGAGCCGCGACGCCAAAGCGAAGACGACGGTGTGGACCGTCAGCAGGTTCGCCTCGACGTGGCGGCGCAACCGCGCCGGCGAGCACTCCTCGAGCGCGCCGAGTTCGTACCAGCCGGCGGCGGTGATGAGGGCGTCGGGGTCGACGCCGGCCAGGGCGGTTTCGACGGCCTCGGCGTCCGTGAGATCGACCGCCTCCGTCTCGACCGCGGCCGGGAGGTCGCCGAGGGCGTCGTCGCGGCGGTCCAACGCGAGGACGTCGTGTCCGGCCGCCGAGAGCCGATCGGCGATCGCTCGGCCGATCCCGCCCGCGGCGCCGGTGAGTACCGTCTGCATACGCCAGCCTGGACGACGACGCTCTTGACCGTTCCGGCGGTCGCCCCTCGCCGCCGGCTCGGACCGCGCCGCCTGTTCGGACCGCCCGAACAACGTCAGAACTAAGTTCTTTAGGCGAACCTAAATCGGTATGGACGGCGCAAAGCGCCCCGACGAGAGCGGCCTGACGGCCGCGCCTCCCGCTCGGGGGTCGAACCGAGCCCGCCCGGCCCTCGGGCCGTCGGATACGGGCGGATGAGCGGCCGCCTCCCGGCGTGGGTCCGCCGCTCGTGTTCGAGGGGCCGGCTCGCGGTGCTCGGGACCGTTCTCGTCGTCGTCGCGGTCGGCGCCGTCGCGGTCCGGACCGTCGATCTGAGCGCGGCGCTCGCACAGCTCCGGCGGGCCGACCCGGCGCTTCTCGGGGTCGGGCTCGCCGTCTACCTGCTCTCGTGGCCGCTCCGCGGGCGGCGCTACGGCGACGTGCTCGCGGCGATGGACCGACGGTACGGGACCGCGTTTCTCACGGCCGCCGTTCTCGTGAGCCAGACCGCAAACCTCGTCGTGCCCGCCCGCGCCGGCGACGGGGTCCGGGCGTACGTCCTGAAGACCCGCCGCGGGGTGCCGTACCCGACCGGCGTCGCGTCGCTTGCCGTCGAGCGCGTGTTCGATCTGCTGGCCGTCGCCGCGCTCGGCGGCGTCGCCTTCGCCCTGCTGGCGTTCGGCGGCCGGGACGTCACGCTCGCCGGCGGGTCGACCGGCGCCGCCGTCGCCGTCACAATCGCCGTCTCGGCGGCGGCGCTGTCGGTTTCGACGGTCGCCGTCGCCCGCAGCGATCGGCCGATCGGGGGCGCCCTCCGGGACCGCGCCGCCGGGACGCGGCTGTCTTCGGCCGCCGACGCGCTCGTCCGGTTCGGCGCCAGCGTCCGCGTCGTGGCGGCGAACCCGCGGGCGATCGCGACGGTCTACGCCGGGAGCCTCGCAATCTGGGCGGCGGACGTCCTGACGGCGGTGGCGGTGCTCGGCGCGCTCGTGGGCTTCGACGGCGCGAGCGTGTCGGTGCCGACGCTTCTCGTCGTCGGGACGCTCGCCGTCAGCGTCGGGAACCTCGCGAAGGTGTTGCCGCTCTCGCAGGGCGGGATCGGGCTGTACGAGGCGGCGTTTACCGGGATCGTCGTCGGTGTCGCACCGATCGCGCCCGAGGCGGCGCTGGCCGCGGCCGTGCTCGATCACGCGCTCAAAAACGCCGTGACGCTCGGCGGCGGCGCCGTCGCCGCCGCCGCTCTTAACGTCTCTCCGCGGGCCGCCCCCGAAGACGCCGACCCGGCGGCGGCATCGTCAGATATTTAGGCCAGCCTAAACCATGGCTAGCAATGAGTCCGACCGCCTCGAGACGCGCCGAGCGGGACACCTGCGTGATCGTCCCGACGATCCGGGAGTACGACTGCATCAGGGCCTACGTCGAGAACGCCCGCGAACACGGCTTCGATACGTCGCGGCTGGAGTTCGTGCTCGTCACGGAGGACTTCTGTGAGACCGACGCGATGCGGGACACCCTCGAGGAGTTGGACGTCTCAGGGGAGGTCTTCGACGGGACCCGCCGCGAGCGGTGGTACGACGAGCACGGGATCGCCGAGTACGGCCACGTCGTCCCGGCCGCCAGTCACGCCGAGACGAGCTTCGGGCTGTTGTACATGTGGGAGCACGACCGCTTCGAGTACGGCTTTTTCATCGACGACGACACGCTCCCGCACGACGGGAGCGACTACTTCGGCCGCCACATGCGGAACCTCGCGTTCGGCGGCGACGTCGAGTCGGTCCGCTCGGACGAGCGGTGGGTGAACGTCCTGTATCAGCGCGCGGACGAACACAGCCTCTACCCACGGGGATACCCCTACTCGGCGATGGACGAGACCGTCGAGACGGACACGAGGACGATCGAGGCCGGCGACGTCGTCGCCTCCCAGGGGCTCTGGACGAACGTCCCCGATCTCGACGCCGTTCGGATCCTGATGGACGGCGACCTCGAGGGGCAGGCCCAGACCCGGACGAGCGCCGAGGACTTCCCCCGGGACTTCGTTGCGGCCCCGGGCAACTACCTCACCGTCTGCTCGATGAACCTCGCGTTCCGCCGGGAGGTGATCCCGGCGTTCTATCAGCTTCCGATGGACGACAACGAGTGGGACGTGGGGCGGTTCGACGACATCTGGAGCGGGGTGTTCCTCAAGCGGGCCTGCGACGTGTTGGGCGCGGAGATCTACAACGGCCGGCCGCTGTGCGAGCACAACAAGGCCGCCCGATCGACGTTCGACGACCTCCACAACGAGGTCGCGGGGCTCGAGCTCAACGAGCACCTCTGGCGCATCGTCGAGGACGCCGGCGAGGGGGCCGACGGGTACGCCGAGATCTACGGCGCGATGGCCGATCGGCTCGCCGAGGGCTCCTTCGACGAGTTCCGGAACGGGGCGTTTTTCAACCACGTCGGCGAGTGCATGCGCGATTGGCTCGCGTGTCTCGACGCGCTCGACCGCGTTCCGGCGGCGGCGGACGACTGAACCGACAGGTATAACAATGTTTAGGTAGGCCTAAAAATATGGACAGCGACGAACTCGGAGACGGACTGGATCGGCGCCGCGTGCTCGCGGGGGTCGGCGCGCTCGGCGCGGCCGGCCTCGCCGGGTGCTTCAGCGGAAACACCGACGAGCCGACTGACTCCCCGGTCGGTCAGATCGGGTCCGGCCGGGAGGGACGCGGCGCGCCGGGCGGCATGCCGATCGCCGACATGCCGCCGCTGTCGGGCGAGTTGACCGTCTACTCGGGGCGCGGGGAGTTTCTCGTCGGCGCGCTCGTGCAGTTCATCGAGGACCAGTACGACGACTTCTCGCTCACGGTCCGGTACAGCGGCTCGACGGACCTCGTCAACCAGATCGTCAACGAGGGCGACGGATCGCCGGCCGACGTGTTTTACTCCGTCAACGCCGGCGCCCTCGGCGCGCTCGCCGAGGAGGGCCGCACCGCCTCCCTCCCGGAGGACGTCCTCGGGATGGTCCCCTCGGAGTTCCGGACCGACGAGTGGGTCGGAACGTCCGGCCGCGCCCGGAGCGTCCCGTACAACACCGACGTCCTCTCCGAGGAGGACATGCCCGATGACATCATGGTCTATCCCGACGAGTTCGACGGCGACCTCGGGTGGGCGCCCTCCTACGGCTCCTGTCAGGCCTTTCTCACAGTAATGCGCATTCTCGAGGGCGAGGAGGCGACCCGCGAGTGGATCGACGGCGTCCTCGAGGCGGGGATCCGGGCGTATCCAGACGAGTTCGCCGCCTGTCAGGCGATCGCCGACGGTGAGATCGACGCCGCGTTCACCAACCACTACTACATCCAGCGGGTGCTGGACGGGAGCCCCGGCGCGTCGATCGGGACGGCCTTCACCCGCGGCGACGCCGGGGCCGTCTTCAACGTCGCCGGCGCGGCGGTCGTCGACACGGCCTCGGACGCCGAACTCGCGGGGAACTTCGTCCGACACCTCCTTTCGGCGGAGGCCCAAGACTACTTCGCGCGATCGACCTTCGAGTACCCGCTCGTCCCGGACGTCGATCCGATCGGGGGCCTCCCGACGGTCGACGAACTCGACGTCCCCGACATCGACCTGACGCAGCTCTCGGACTTAGAGGCGACCGTTGATCTTATGCGGGAGGCCGGCGTCGACATCTGAACGGCCGCGTCCACCGTGTTGCCCCCACCGATCCGCGCGCTCCGTCGACGCCTTTCGTCCGCACGCAGCCCCGCCCTCGGCCGGGGTCGCGTCGGGCGGGCGCCGCTCGTTGGGCTTTTCGTCGCCGTCGCCGCCGGCGGTGCCGTTTTCGCCGTCGCGGCGACCGTGTTCGGGTACCACTCGAGCAACCACGACGAGGCCGTCTATCTGCTCCAGGCGGCGATGCTTCTAGAGGGGCAACTGGCGGTACAGGCCGGGGAGTTGGCCGGGGCGTTCCGGCCGTGGTTCTTCATCGAGGACGGCGGGCGGCTCTACCCGAAGTACACCCCCGTTCCGGCCGCGATGTTCGCGGTCTCGATGGGGCTGTTCGGGGAGCCGCGGGTGACGCTTGCGGTCGTCGCCGCCGCCAACGCGGCGCTCGTGTACCTCCTCGGGACGATGCTCGCCGGTCGCCGGGTGGGCGCGGTCGCCGCCGTCGCGTTCGCGGCGTCGCCGATGGCGCTCGTCACGACCGCGGCATTCCTCCCGTACGCGCCGACGACGCTCTGGAACCTCCTGTTCGCCGTCGCGTATCTGCGGGGGCTTCGCGACGGGTCGGCCCCCGCGGCGGCCGTCGCCGGGGTCGCCATCGGGATCGCCTTCTTCGCCCGGCCGTTCACGGCGGTCCTGTTCGCGGCTCCGTTCGTCTGTCACGCGCTGTATCGGGTCGTCGCCTCGCTTCACAGAGAGGGGCTCTGGCCGCCGTCGGGGGCCGTCCGCCGACAGGGCCTCACCGCCGCGATCGGCCTGTGTTTCGTCGGCGTGACGCTCGCGTACAACCTCCGGATGACCGGCTCGCCGCTCGTGTTCCCCTACGAGGCCTTCGCGCCGCTCGATGGCCCCGGGTTCGGGCGGCGGCGGATCCTCGAGCACTCGATCGTGTACTCGCCCGCCGTGGCGCTCGAGTCGAACGGCTACGCGCTTTGGTACCTCCTGACGCGGTGGTTCACCGCGGGCGCGGTCGGCAGCGCGTTCGCCCTCGGCGGGGTCGGGTACGCGCTGTACCGCGCGGTTCGGGGCCGCGGGCCGGCGCTCGGTCCGGGGACAGGACCCGGGAACGCCATCGACGACGTCGAGGGTCGTGGCTCGGTGCGGCGGCCCGGAACGGCGCTCGTCGGCGGCCTGTTCGTCACCGTCCCGGTCGGGAACGTCTTCTTTTGGGGCAACCACAACATGCTCGCGACCCGGACCGACCCGACCGACGGGATCGTCTCGCAGTTCGGCCCGATATACCACTTCGATCTGCTCGTTCCGCTGTCGGTGTTCGCCGCGATCGCGGCCGTCGCCTGCTGGCGGGCGCTGCCCGCGCTCCGGTCCGAACTCGGACGGTGGGTGTCGCCGGCGGCGGCGCGGGGCCTCGTCGTCGCCGTCGTCCTCGCCGCCGTGGTGTTCGCGGGCGCGGTGAACGCCGCGGCCGTCTCCGGACCGCTCGAGCGGAACGCGGCGCACGGAGACAAGCACGCGACCGCGTACGAACCGATCGAGGAGGCGTCGTTCGACGACGCGCTTGTCTTTCTCCCGACGCCGTACGGGGAGTGGCAGAACCACCCGTTTCAGTACCTCCGCAACGACCCCGGCCTCGACGGGGACGTCGTGTACGCGCTCGATCGGGGTCCGGGCGAGGACTTCGAGGTGATCGACGCCTACCCCGATCGGACGCGGTACCGCTACGCCTACCAGGGCGAGTGGACGCCGGACGCCGCCCGCCGCGTGACGCCGAAACTCGAGGCGATCGAACCCCGGCGCGGGGAGACCCTGCGCGCGCGGACGACCGTCGGGGTTCCCGACCGCGTCGACCGCGTCCGGGTCCGGTTGGACGCCGGCGGGGACGAACGCGCCGGATACACCGTCGAGGACCCGACGGAGTCGTTCGCCGTCGGGTGGTCCCTGCGCGGCGACGGCGCGCGACTCGACGCCCCCGGGGCGGACGCGGTCGTCGGACTCGACGGCCCCGAAACCGTCGTGGTGACCGTGACGCTCGTCCAGCCCGGGGGCTCGACGCTCACCTACCGCCAGGAGGCGAGCGTCCGGACGACAGAGGGCGGCGTCGAGGTCGTCTGGCCGCCGGAGCGGTACGTCTGTCGGCTCGTGACCGAGTGCGGAAACGAGGGGACCTACCTCCCGGACGACCCGGACGCACACCTCGATGGGGTGCGCTTCGAGACACGGATCGAGTCCGCGGAGGGCGCAAGCGACAGGCCGGCGACGCGGCAGGCGGCTCCGAACGGAGAAACGACGGCGGAACGACAATGGCGGACCACGCGAACGGAGAACCAATGAACGAACCGGAGACACCGACGAACGGGAACGGACGGACCGGCGGGACTGTGATCGAACGAACGGCGGGGGCGGCTCCCGAGGCGGACCCGACGACCGCGACGTCACTCGCGGGCGGGGGGACGGGGCGGTGACGTCCGGAACGGCACAGCGGGTGCTCCTCACCGGGGGCGCGGGGTTCATCGGGTCGCGGCTGGCCCGGCGGCTCCGGGAGGAGGGTCGTGAGGTCACCGTCGTCGACGACCTCTCGAACGGGGACGAGAGCCGGGTCCCGGAGGGGGTCGAGTTCCTCGAACGGGACCTGACGCGATCGGGGGCGTTGGCCGAGGTCGTCACGCCGGAGTACGGGATCGTCTACCACCTGGCCTCCCGGAAGGCGGTGAACGACCCCGACCCGCGCGGGCAGTTCCGCGAGAACACCGGGATGGCCTACGCCCTGCTGGAGGCGGTTCTCGACGCCGACATCCCCGAGGTCGCCTTCACCTCGAGTTCGACCGTCTACGGGGAGGCCCCGCGTCCGACGCCGGAGGACTACGCCCCGCTGGAGCCGATAAGCGGCTACGGGGCGAGCAAACTCGCCGCCGAGGCCGTCCTCTCGACTGGGGCCCACGCCCACGGCCTCACCGTCTACAACTACCGCTTTGCGAACATCGTCGGCCCGGGGCTCCGGGGGGCCGTCGTGCCCGATTTCATCGAGAAGCTCCGCGAGGACCCCGAGACGCTGCGGATCCTCGGGGACGGCCGCCAGGAGAAGTCCTACATGCACCTCGAGGACTGCATCGACGCGATGCTGTACGTCGAGGAGCACGCCGACGGGCCGATGGCGACCTACAACCTCGGGACCCGGACGACGACCTCGGTGAACCGGATCGCCGACATCGTCGCCGAGGAGATGGGGCTCTCGCCGGCGTACGAGTACACCGGCGGGGACCGGGGCTGGACCGGCGACGTCCCGCGAATGCGACTCTCGATCGAGAAGCTCACCGGGCTCGGCTACGAGCCCTCGATCGGGAGCGACGAGGCGGTCAGGCGGGCGACGCGTGAGCTCCGCGCGGAGCTGTGACGGGACAGAAAGCGCGCGGCGTGCGACCGGAGGCCGTTTCGGGTGCGGCCGGAGCTACCGGAACCGCTCTTCGAGACAGACCGAGACGATCGATTTGCCGATCGCGAGGCCGCCCTCGATCGGGTCGAGTTTCGTTTCGCCGAGGCGCTCGGCGTACTCGATCGGGTGCTCGCGGACGTCGTAGCCCCGCATCAGCGGCCTGATGAGCAGTTCCGCCGAGAGCCCGGTGTTTTCGCGCCAGCGGATCGACTCGACGACCTCGCGGCGGTAGGCGCGCATGCCGGTCGTGGTGTCGTGGACCCGCCGGCCCATCAGGACGCTCGCGACGAGCGCGAAGGCGCGGTTGCCGAAGCGGTTGAACGCCGGCATCGTCTCGGCGCCGTGATACAGCCGGTCGCCGCTGACCACGTCGTGGCCCTCGTTGATCAACGAGAGGAACTCGGGGAGCTGTTCCATCGGGTACGTGTCGTCGCAGTCGGTCGTGACGACGACGGGGCGGTCGGGGGCGAGGAGCGCCTCCCGGACCGCGACGCCGTAGCCCTGTGGCTCCTGTTCGATGACGCGGGCGCCGTGCTCGCGGGCGATCTCCGGCGTCCGGTCCGAGGAGCCGTCGACGCAGACGACCTCGGCTCGCCCGTCCGTGACCCGATCGATGTCCGTCAGGACGGTCCCGATCGCCGCCTCCTCGTTGTACGTCCCCATCACGACGCTGAGGTCCTCGAACCCGTAGTCGTCGGCGTCGGCGTCGGTCGACGCTTCGGCTCCGGCGGTCCCGGACGCGGCGTCCGATCCCGCGGCTGCGCCGTTTGCGTCCGCGTCGAGGTCCGCCGTAACGTCCGCATCGCGTGCTGTTTCGTTCATGACCGGAGCGTTTCCGCCGAGCGCACTTGAGCTTTTAGGTTTACCTAAAAATTAGTGGAGCGCCGCCGCGACGCTGTCGGCCGCCCGCAGCGCCAGCGCGGCGATCGTGAGCGTCGGGTTCATCGCCCCGGCGGTCGGGAAGACGCTGCTCGAGGCGATCCAGCAGTTCCCGAGGTCGTGGGTTCGCAACTCGGCGTCGACGACGCTTTCCTCGGGGTCCTCGCCCATCCGCGTCGTCCCCATGTGGTGGTACGCCGGACCGGTGTTTTCGGGGCCGACCTGCCAGCCGATGTCGACGCCCAGCTCCTCGAGGATCTCGCGTTGGATCTCGTTGGCCCGCTCGATCGTCCGGAGCGCCCGGTCGCCGACCGTCCAGTTGATCTCCGGGACCGGGTTGCCGCGGTGGTCGGTCCGGTCCGGATCGAGCGCCACGCGGCTCTCCTCGCGGGGGAGCTGTTCGACGAGCGCCCCCATGCCGATGTGGTTCCCGTAGTCCGCGCGGATCCGCTCGAGCAGCGCGTCGCCCCAGTCGTCGCCGGTGAGCGCCATCGTGACCGGCGAGGGGCCGTCGTAGTTGAAAAACTCCAGCTTGAACGGTCCGGTCTCCTCGTCGGCCTCGTCGTAGAACTGGTCGCACCCGCTCGTGAGAAATCCGACGTGGTTCTGTCGGGTCGGCTCGTCGAGCAGCCCCCCCATCCCCGCGAAGAGGTGGTCCATGAAGAACGACCCGACCAGCCCCGAGGAGTTCGCCAGCCCCTCTGGGTACTGCGAGGACTCGGACAACAACAGGAGTCGCGGCGTCTCGACGCCGCCGCAGGCGACGACGAACGCCTCTGCGGTCTGGCGGTGCTGTGTGCCGTCGGGGGTCGCATAGACCGCCGCCGTCACCCGCTCGGCGTCGTGATCGAGGTACTCAACCGGCGCGCGATCGAGGACCGTCGCGCCCTTCCGCTCGGCGCGGTCGACGTGAACCGTCGCGTCGTACTTCGCCCCCGACGGACAGACGGGCTGGCAGGTGCCGTAGCCGACGCAGGCCGAGCGGTCGTCGTAGGCCTCCGAGTTGCGCGCGTTCGGGACCGAGTGCATGTCGATCCCGAGTTCCTCGCAGGCCTCCGCGAACAGCGAGTCGCTGTAGGACGGCGAGAACGCCGGCATCGGGTGGGGCTGTTCCCGCGGCGGCGCGTAGGGGTTGTCGTCGGCGCCGGCGACCCCCAACTCGCGTTCGGCCGCGGCGTAGTGCGGGCGGAGGTCGGCGTACTCGATCGGCCAGTCGGGCCCGACGCCGCGTTCGGACCCGGAGTTGAAGTCGTCCTCGTGGAGGCGGACGACCATCCCCTGCCAGTGCAGCGTCGACCCGCCGATCCCCTTGACGCGGGCGTGGTTCAGCGGGTAGAACCACTCGCCGCCGTTGCTGTGGGCGTCGCGGTCGCCGCCGACGTCCCAGACGTCGGGGCGGTCGAAGGCGGGCCGGATCGCGCGCTCCTGTCGTTCGATCCGGTCGGCGGGGTCGAACCGCGGGCCGGCCTCAAGCACGACGACCTCGTGGTCGGCGGCCAGCCGGTCGGCGATCAGCCCCCCGGCCGGCCCGGCCCCGATCACGCAGACGTCGGCGGACTCGACGGGCGTCCGGTCGGCGCTCGGGCCGACGGAGCGCGTCATCGGGGCCCCCTCGCGTAGCTCTCTGCGCCCCCGGGGTAGCCCTGGGGGTTCTCGATCCCGGCGAGTTCCCCGCCCGTCGGGGAGGCGTACAGCGCGAGGAGGAGTTCGTTGACGACGTAGTACCGGACCCGCTCGGCGGTCGTCCCGTCGGGGTCCTCCTCGGCGGTGTCGGCCCCGAGTTCCCGGAGGAGGCGGTCGCGGGTCTCGGCCGACAGCGCCGCGATCGGCGCGTCGTACCACGAGCGGGCGATCCCGTCGACCTCGGCGACCGTCTCCCGCAGCGCCCGGGCGTGGGGGTCGCCGGTCAGGCGACCGTCGAGAAAGCCGTTGACGAACGCCTCGACACCCGAGACCTCCTCTGGGTACACGACCCGCGCGACCGCGACGAGCGACGCACGCACCTGCTCGTCGGTGATCGGGTCGGCCCCCTCGTCGGAGGCCGACGCCCCGTCGCCGGAGTCGCGGACCCGGTCGGCCCCCAGCGCGACGCCGCCCGTCGCTCCGATCGCGGCGAGTGCGGCCGCCGCGTCGCGCCTGGTCAGTTCCATGCGGTGTTTAGGCGGACCTAAACGCTTATATCCGTCGGACCGAACCGGTCCACACATAACCGACGCGCCGGTAGGGAAGACAGACCGCCGTCCCGGCGGCACCCGACACCGACACCGACCGATGGACCTACCCAACAGAATCGCGCTCCGCTCGGCCGACCGGACCGCCTCGACGTGGCTCGTCGTGCTGTCGGGAGCCATCGCGGTCGCGCTCGTCTTCCCGCTTCTGTGGCTCGTTATCGAGGCCGTCAGGGTCGACCGGGGGCGCGCCTCGGAGCTGCTTTTCAGCGCGGGGACCGCCGACGTGCTGCTCAACAGCCTGCTTTTGATGGGCGGCGTGACGGCGTGTTCGATCCTGCTCGGCGTGCCGCTTGCGTACCTGACGGTCCGGACCGACCTCCCGTTCCGTCGGTTCTGGTCCGTTGCCGTTGCGCTCCCGCTCGTCGTCCCCAGCTACATCGGGGCGTTCGCGTTCGTCTCCGCGTTCGGCCCCAACGGCGAGTTCCACGCGCTGTTGTCGCCGCTCGGCATCGATCGGGTGCCGCAGGTGTACGGCCTCCCCGGCGCGGTGTTCGTGATCACGCTGTACACCTACCCATACGTGTACCTCACGACCCGGGCCGCGCTGCTCTCGTTCGACACGCGGCTGTTCGACGCGGCCAGGACGCTCAACCAGGGCCGGTGGGCGTCGTTTCGCCGGATCACGCTCCCGCAGGTCCGACCGGCGGTGGGGGCCGGCGCGCTGTTGACCGCGCTGTACGCCGTCTCGGATTTCGGAACGCCGGCGATCATGCGGCTGTCGGTGTTCACCCGGCAGATCTACGTCGAGTACAACGCCTTCGGGCGCGACTACGCCGCGTTGCTCTCGCTGCAGTTGCTCGGCGTCGTCGTCGTCGTCCTCGCCTTGGAGTGGCTCGTCCGGACAGACGACACGGTCCAAGGCGACGACGCCGAGCGGGCGGGCAGTCGGGTCCGACTGGGGGCGTGGCGCTGGCCGGCGAGTCTGCTCCCGGCGGGCGTCTCGACGGTCGCGCTCGCGGTCCCCGTCTGGATACTGCTGTTGTGGCTCCGCCGCGCCGACGCCGGCCGCCGCCCGTCGCTCGCCTTCGAGTGGACGCAGGTGCTCAACTCCGTCTCGATCTCCGCCGCGACCGCCGCCGTCGCAGCGCTCGTTGCGCTGCCGATCGCGTACTACGCCGCCACGGACGACTCGCGGTTGGCGCTCGTCTTCGAGCGGATGACCTACGTCGGCTTTGCCGTTCCCGGGGTCGTGTTGGCCCTGGCGCTCGTGTACTTCGGCGCTGGATACCTCCCGTCGGTTTACCAGACGCTCCCGCTTTTGGTGTTCGCGTACGTCGTTCGGTTTCTCCCGCAGGCCGTCGGCTCCTCGCGGACGTCGATGCTACAGATCGACCCCAAGCTCGTCGAGGCCGGTCGCACGCTCGGCGAGTCGTCGCTCGGGACGTTCAGGCGGATCACGTTCCCGCTGACGCGCTCGGGGATCGTCGCCGGCGCGGCGCTGGTGTTCCTGACGACGATGAAGGAACTGCCCGTGACCCTCATTCTCCGGCCCTCGGGGTTCGAGACGATCGTCACGCAGATCTGGCGGGCCCAGGACACCGCGCTGTACCAGTACGCCGCGATCCCGGCGCTCTTGCTGTTGGGCATCTCCGGGCTGTCGATGGTCGTGTTGCTCTCTCAGGAGGGGACAGACGGGGGGCTGTGAGCGGGTCGAACCGGGGGCGGAACCCATCTCGTCCCGTCCCACCCCGCCCCGGGCGTCACCCGATAGCGACGGTCGCGTTGGCCGCCGGACGGTCGTTCAGGCGCGTCCCGACGGTGTACTGGCCGGACTCTGTCGGGTTGTCGACGGCGGGGTACTCGACCACCACGGTGTCGCCCGACGAGAGCGCGTACCCGGTGTCGAGCGTGACGTCGAAGGAGTACGCGTTGTTGTTGACGCCGCTGATGTTCGTCTCGTTGAACCGGCGTTCGACCTCGCCGTCGCCGTCGCTGTCGACACCGATCCCGATCTGATCGTGTTGGGCCGCCCGGACGGTGAAACGGTCCCGGGGGTACGTGGCCCCGATCGCGCTCAGTTCCTCGCCTTCGGCCGTCTCCTCGACCTCGATTACGACCGACTGCGTCACGTTCGTCGCTCCCGTGTCGTTGCTCTCGACGTCGACGCCGGGATCGGTGCCGGTCCCGTCGGATCCGGCTCCGGGAACACCGGAGCAGCCGGCGAGTGCGATCACCGCGACGGCCACGACGGCCAGCGCTGTTCTGTTCACGCCCGGGGGTTACGGGAACCGCGTTGAATGCGTTACGGTCCGGAGTCGGCCACAAGGGATACAATCCCCGTCGGTCGCCGGCCTCGACGCGTCTCGGGCCGTCGACGAACCGACGAGTGCCCCCGGACGCGTCGGCTATCCGGGAACTTATAAAAGCGTCGGGTGTAGCGACCGGCATGTCAGCGAGTCCGACGATGTGGAAGGTGTACGCGGGCGGATACGCGTTCCTCGGGGGCGTCGCGGTGATCGTGGCGCTCGCCTCGGCAACGGACGCGGTGACGCAGGCGATCGGCGTCTCGACGGTCTACGCGTCGATCGTCATCGCCTTCCCAGCGATACTGACGGGGACCATCGCGTGGGGCGTCATCGTCGAGCAGCGCCGGCACTACGCGTACAGCACCGGGGTCTGGTTCGGCGCCGCGACCGCGGTGCTGACGGTGTTCGTGTGGCTGTTCGTGTTCGTGTTCCTGCGCGGACCCCTGTTTTTGACGCGGGTGACGGTGATCCTCCCCGTGCTCGCGGGCGCCGCAGTCATTGGCGGCCTCGCGGGCGTGCCGCTCATGTACGCCCGAACTCGCTCGGGCACGCCGGAGGAGGCCTGAGGCCCCTCCCGAGGCGCCGACGCCGGGAGCACCGACGCGAGGAGGGTAACAGGGACGGGACCGGGGCCGGGACCGATGGTTTATGTCCGATCGCGGCCAAGACGTTGGTATGATACCCGATACGTTCCCCGCGGAAGCGGGGACGCCGGTCCGCGCCCCGCGTCGGCCGTCGGCGGTGGAGTGTCGCGCCGGCCCGGAGGCGGCCGACCCCGGCGTCGTCGGGACGGCGGGCGCCGCGAGCACCGTCGCCCCGGCTGGCACCCGGTAGCCGATGGGGGCTGCACGCGTCGGATCGGGGGCGGCGGGCGCGGCCGGGGACGCGGTCGCGTGGCTGCTCGCACAGGCGCCCGGCGCCGGCCTGCCGGCGGTGTCGGGCGGCAACGTCGATCTGGTCGTCTTCTCTGTGGTCGGGCTGCTCGCCGGGGCGCACTGTCTCGGGATGTGCGGCCCGCTCGTCACCGCCTACGCCGACCAGTTCAACCCCCAACGCGGCGGCAGGCGGACGAACGCGCTGACGCTGTACGAGGTCAGACAGCACGCGCTTTTCAACCTCGGGCGGGCGGCGAGTTACGCGTTCCTGGGCGGGGTCTTCGGGCTGGTCGGCGGGCTGGCGTTCGCGTCGGTCGATACGGTGACAGCGGTCGGCAACGGCGTCCGAGCGACGGTCGGGATCGCCGTCGGTCTCGCGATCGTCGCAAGCGGCGTGTACTACCTCCGGGGGCAGTCCGGGGTTCCACACGGGATCCCGGTCGTGTCGCCGGCGTTCAGGTGGGTGTCGAGCCAACTCACCGGACGGATCGGTCGGCTCGCGGACTCGCCGGGGATCGTCGGCCTGGGGGCCGTCCACGGGCTGCTCCCGTGCCCGATCATCTACCCGGCGTACCTCTACGCGTTCGCCCTCGGCGACCCGGCCCGGGCGGCCCTCTCGCTCGGCGTTTTGGGTCTCGGGACGATCCCGACGCTTTTCGTGTACGGGACGGCGCTCGGGTCGCTCGCGACGGCGAACCGGGTCCGGTTGCACCGGGTGTTGGGGGTCGCGTTCGTCGTCCTCGGATACGTCCCGCTGCAGCACGGCCTGATGCTGTACGGCGTCCACCTGCCCCGCCCGCCGATCCCGTTCTACCAGCCGCTTTGAGCCGCGCGCTCGACGATCGGAGGCCCCACCGACGGGGGGGTTACCGCCCGACGGTGCCCGCTCGCGTGACGGGGGCGTCCGGATCGATCGCGAAGGCGACGACGGTGGCGTCCTCGGTCGCAGTGACGGACGCGTCCCCGACCACGAGGGCGCTTTCGGTGTACCCGACCGACTCCCCGCCGACCTCGACGCCGCCCTCGAAGACGTACAGGTAGGTGTGTCGGCCCGGACGGTCGGGGAGTGCGACCGTGGCGCCGGCGGCGAGCCGGCAGTCATAAAACTCGACGCCGTTGCGGACGGACAGCGGGGCGTCGGTTCCCTCGGGGCCGAACAGGTGCCGCCACTCGCCGGCGACCGGATCGGGGATCGGCTCGTGCTGAATACCGGGTTCGAGACCGAGGCTGTGCGGGCGGACGAAGATCTGGAGCATCCGCAGCGGCGGGTCCTCCGCGAGCGTCTCCTCGGCGTGCCAGAAGCCGCTGCCGGCGTTCATCGCCATCAGGTGCTCGGGGTCGGTGACGAGTTCGTTGCCCCGCCGGTCGTCGTGGCGCATCACGCCATCTGGCACCCACGAGACGATCTCCTCGTTGCGGTGTTGGTGCATCGGGATCAGCGTCCCCGGGTCCATGAACGACTCGACGACGGTCGCCAAGGGCCCGTAGCCGTGGTCGTCGTGGCCGGGGACGGCCCGGCCGGGGAAATTGAAGTGGATCCGGAAGGCGCCTTGGTTCTGTGAGACGTCCGTTCGCGGCGCGGTGTGGACCCGCGGTCGGCTCTGTGCGCGCGGTGAGTCGTCCATCGCGTCACCGTACGTCCGGAGGCGGTATACCGGTTCCGCGCCGTCGGCAACGTATTTGACGCTCCGGGCGCACACGTCGTCGTACCGGCATGGCCGTACTGGACGAGCTCTCTGGGTTCGAGTTCGAGGACGTGATGGAGGACGTCTTTCGGAACCTCGGCTACGAGAACGTCCGGCAGGCCGCCCGGACGGCCGACGAGGGCCGCGACGTCGTCATGGAGGAGGTCGTCGACGGCACCCGCCGCGCGGTCGTCGTCGAGTGCAAACACACCGAAACGGTCGGACGGCCCGTCGTCCAGAAGCTCCACTCGGCGATCGCGACGTTCGAGTTCGACGGCCCGAAACGCGGCGTCGTCGTCACGACCGGTCGGTTCACCGGGCCCGCCAAGGAGTACGCCGAGAGGCTCCGAGAGCGCGACGATCCGTACCCGATCGAGCTGCTCGACGGCGAGGACCTCCGGGAGATCGCCGACGAGATCGGGCTGGATCTCTACAACGGCCGTATCGAGATCCTCTGTGAGGAGACCCTCCGGCCGCACGATCCGACCGCAGGGATCGACGCGCCCGTCCGGGAGGCGTTCCGCGACGTCGAGAACATCGGGGCTGCGGAGGTCCCGAGCCCGCGCTCGCGGGTAACGTTCCGTCCGGTGGTCGCGATCACCGCCGACACGGACGCCGTCTTCGAGACCTCGGTCGGCGTGATCCACCGGATCGACGACCGCACGCGGTTCGTCGTCCACGCCGAGCGCGAGCGTCCGCGGGTCGCCGACGAGGAGGTCGCGACGCTCGTCGCCGAGAACCGCCACGCGACGGTCGACGTCGGGTCCGAGCGGTTCGGGGAGGCCTTCGACGACGTCGAGAAACGGCGGTTCGGCCGGACACAGACGGGCTACAAGGAGTGGGCCGTCGAGCGCCTCCGGGAGTACCACACGACGACGGTGACCTACACCGGCGACAACAACGTCACGTACGACAGGGCCTGTGAGCCGAACCGCTCGGACGTCTCGGTGCAGTCGATCGAGCCGGTCTACCTCCCTGAGGTCCGACAGACGACGGAGCTACTGGAGTACTCCTACCCCTACGAGTACTACGCCGCCGGCCCCTCGCGGGTCGCAGTCGAGGACGGCATCCATCGGTGCGTCCACTGCGAGACCAGCGGCGCCGACGGGACGTACACCTTCTGTCCGAACTGCGGGGCGATCGCCTGCGAGAGCCACATCAGGGCCGAACGGCTCGAGGGGGAGCCGGTCTGTACCGGCTGTGCGGTGACCGAGCGGTTCGCGCTGAAGAGGAAGCACTTCTACGACGAGGAGAACCTCGAGGCGTTCCGCGAGGAGTACGCCGCCATGTCGCTCCGCGAGAAGGCGACGGAGAACCGAGCGTTGCTCGGCGTGGCCGCGGCGCTGGTCCTCGTCGCGCTTTTCGCCGTCACCGTCGCCGTCGTCTGAACTGCGGGTGGGGCCAAGCCGAAGCCTCCGTCCGGCGTCCGATGTCGGCCCCGGATCGCGGCGTCCGGCCCGCGGTCGCGCCCGAAAGGAGGGGGTGGTCAGCGGTAGGCGTCGAACTCCTCGCCGAAGGCGATGAAGTATCCCGTCCCGACGACGCCGATCGCCGCCGCGACGCCGAAGGCGACCTCGGGGCTGAGAAACTCCCACAGCAGGCCGCCGATCGCCGCGCTGGGGACGACGACGCTGTTCCGCAGGAGGTAGTACGTGCCGGTGACGCGGCCGGCGGCGCCGGCCTCGGCGGGGCCGACGATCAACGCCTTATGCGAGGGCAACCCGGCGAAGCGCAGCCCCGAGAACGCGAAGACGAGCACCATCGCCCACTGCAGCGACACCGCCGGGGCGAGGGCCTCCGGGCCGCCGATCAGGACGATCGGAAACAGGGCGTACACCGCGAACCCGAGCGCGACGACGGGTTTGAGCCCGACCCGCTCGGCGGCGTTCGCCGCCGGGGCCATCGAGACGAGCGCGACCAGCATCTCGACGCCGAGCAGGTACCCGAAGAACGCCTCCGGCGGGAGGTCGATCGGATACGAGAGGCCGGCGAGTCGGACCGTCGTCTCGAACCCGACCCGGTAGAACCGCGTGACGACCAGCACGAAAAACACGTACACCATCCCGTTTGCGAACCGGACGAGCGTGTCCCCGACCAACAGCGGCCGGAGCGGTCCGGGCATCTCCCGCAGGTCCCGACGGACCCGATCGAGGCCCGCGAACGAGCCGCCGACGGAGTCCTCGCGGGCCTCATAGAGGAGGTGCTGAGCGAGCGTGCCGGTAGCCCCAAAGACGACGGCGACGGCCAGCACGTACCGGAAGCTCACCGTGAACTCGGGGTGAGAGCCGATGAGTCCGGCGGCGAGGACCGGCCCGATGAGGAAGGCGCTCCGACGGAACGTCTCGGTGCTGGCGAAGCCGGCGGCCAACCGCGAGGGGTCGGTCGCCTGCTTGACGACCGCGAACGTCGCCCCCAGGCCGAACGACTTCCAGCCCTGTGCGAGCACCAGACCGACGAAGATCCAGACCCACGGCGGGATCGTCACGCCGCCGACGGCGACCGAACCGAGGGTCGGCGCGATCAGCCAGACCCCGAAGCCGAGCGTCGAGATCAGCCCGAACAGGGTGAGCGCGTACCGCGAGCCGATGCGGTCCGAGACCGCGCCGCCGGGGTACGGGAACACGGCGGAGATCACGTTGCCGGCGGTTCCGAACAGGCCGACGACGACCCCCGAGGCGCCGAGTGCGACGATGTACTCGGGGAGAAACCGGCTGGTCATCTGAAAGCCGAGGCTGAACGCGAACATCGCCACCGACAGCACCAACACGTCCCGTTCCAGCGCGAAAAAGCGCCGAAACGCGTCCAGCGCGCTCGTCCCCTCGGCACCGGCGGACCCCTGTGTTCGACTCATGGGTGGTTCGTACTCGCGCCTCGCCGCTCGTCCCCGGAGTCGGAGCCGCGGTATATAGGTTTTCGCGGGCGGCCCCCGGACCGGGGCGCACATCGAAGCGATCGCGGCGCCGGCGGCGGCCCCCGGCGATCCTGATTTCAGCGCGGAGGTCCTAGCTCGGATATGGACCGACGACGCTACCTACGGCTCGCCGGCGTCGGCGCACTCGGCGCGCTCGGCGGGTGTCTCGACGCCGCTTCCTCCGGGTCCGACGACGGCTCCGAACCCGCAGACGACCCGCCGGAGTCGGGCACCGACGCCGACGCCGACGCCGACGCCGACGTCGTGGTGACGGAGGCCGTTTCGGGGCTCTCGAACCCCTGGGGGCTCGCGTTTCTCCCCGACGAGTCCGGGATGCTCGTGACCGAACAGGCCGGACGGCTGCTTCTCGTGGACGTCGAAGGCGGCGAGCGGACCGAACTGGCGGGCGTCCCCGAGGTCCGCGCCCGCGGGCAGGGCGGGCTGTTGGACGTGACGACGCACCCGGAGTTCGACTCCAACCGGCTCGTCTATCTCACCTACTCCGTCTCGGGGGCGGGCGGTTCGAGCACCGAAGTCGGGCGCGGGCGGTTGGACCGAGACCGAGAGCGACTCGTCGACTTCGAGCCGCTGTACACCGCCCGCCCGTTCGTCGACTCGGACGGCCACTACGGATCGCGTGCGGTCTTCGACCCCGAGGGCTACCTCTACGTGAGCGTCGGCGACCGGCAGTTCAAGAACTTCGGCCCGGAGCACGTCGGACAGACCGTCGACGACGACCTCGGATCGGTCCTCCGGCTGCGCGAGGACGGGTCCGTCCCCGGGTCGAACCCCTTCGTCGACGACCCGGAAGCCTCCGGGGCGGTGTTCACCTACGGCAACCGAAACCCCCAGGGGCTCGCGGTCCACCCCGAGACGGGCGCGGTGTGGGAGACGGAGTACGGCGAGCGCGACGGCGACGAGATAAACGTCCTCGAAGCGGGCGCGAACTACGGCTGGCCGGTCGCCGACAACTCCTGTGAGTACGGCTCCGACGAGGACGTCGGCGTCCCCCACGACGAGCGCGAGGACGTGCGCGCGCCGGTCTTCGGGTGGCCCTGCGGGAGCGGGGGCTTCCCGCCGAGCGGCGCGAGTTTCTACGACGGCGACGCCGTCCCCGAGTGGCGCGGCGACCTGTTCGTCGCCGGCACGGCAAAGCGCTCGCTCGCGCACTTCGAGGTCGACGGCGAGGCGGTGACGGCGGTCGAGCCGCTGTTGGCCGACCGGGGCCAGCGGCTCCGGGACGTGACCGTCTCGCCCGTCTCGGGGCATCTCTACGTGGCGGTCGACGACGACGACGCGCCGGTCTACCGGATCGCGCCCGCGGAGTGATCGCCGGACGCGCTCGCGGCCCCCGCTTCGGTTCGAAAGGCGCCCCGTCGGGGGCGAACGGCGGACCGAGGCGTCGGCGGTCGACCCGGTGGTTCTAGTAGCGCCGCGGCGTACGTGGGGGCATGACGGAGACGCCGACAGGGGTCGAACTCAAGGCCGACCTGACCGACGAGACCGCCTTGATCACGGGGGCGACCCGTGGCATCGGCGCGGAGATCGCCGCGGGGCTCGCCGAGTTGGGGGCGACCGTGTACGCCGGCGCGCGCGACCCGGCGGACGTCGACGCGCCCGACCAGCGCGCGATCCGGTTGGACGTGACCGAAGACGAGGAGGTGCGCGCGGCCTTCGAGCGCATCGAGCGCGAACGGGGGACGCTCGACGTGCTCGTGAACAACGCGGGGGTGTTCCCGCGGTCGGGGCCGCTCGACGGGATGGACGTCGCCGATTTCGACCGGACGATGGCCGTGAACCTCCGGGGGCCCGTCGTGGTGAGCAAGCACGCGTTGCCGCTGTTGTTGGACGGAGCGGGGGGCCGCGTCGTCACCCTCTCGTCGGGGCTCGGGCGGTTCACCGAGGGCCGAATGGAGGGCGAGTACCCGGCCTACCGGCTCTCGAAGGTCGGCGTTGGGGGCCTCACGGCGTACCTCGACGGCGAGTACGGCGACGAGGGGCTCATCGCGAACGCCGTCTCCCCGGGGTGGGTGCGGACGGACATGGGCGGGGAGACGGCCCCGAGGTCGCCGTCGGAGGGCGCCGAAACGCCGGTCTGGCTCGCGCGGTTCGCGCCGGGGAGTCCCTCGGGACGGCTCTGGAAGGACCGCGAGCCGATCGCGTGGTAGCGTCCCCGGCCGGGCGGTAGGCGTACACGGTCCCGGCCGACGCGGGGGACGGGCTCAGAGGCCGGCGAGATCCTCATAAAGCGTCATCACGGCGGAGAAGTCGAGATCGCCCCGACCCTGTTCGTCGAGCGATTTGAACAGCTCGTGGTTCGTCGACGAGATCAAAAGCGGCGCGCCGTACTCCTCGCCGTCGTCGGTGGCGATCCGGAGGTCCTTGTACATGTAGGAGGCGAAAAAGCCGGGGTCGAACTCCCCCTCTATCATCCCCTCGGCGCGGTTGTCGAGGGCCCACGTCTGTGCGGCCCCACCGCGGATCGCCTCGACGAGGTTGCGCTGGGAGATGCCCGCCTTCTCGGCGAAGACGAGCGCCTCGGCGAGGACGCTCACCTCCGCGGCGGCGATCATGTTGTTACAGACCTTCGCGACCTGGCCGGCGCCGGTGTCGCCGACGCGGACGACGTTGCCGCCCATCACCTCGAAGAGGTCCCGGTGCTCGGCGACGACGGCCTCGTCGCCGCCGATCATGATGCTCATCGTCGCCTCCCGCGAGCCCGTCTCCGAGCCGCTGACGGGGGCGTCGACGACCTCGACGCCGCGCTCGGCGAGTTCGGCCTCGACCTCGGCGATCGCGCTCGGACCGATCGTGCTCATGTCGATGTACACGAGCTCCTCCTCGGCGGCCTCGACGATGCCGTCCTCGCCGAGGGCGACCTCCCGGACGTGTTTGCCCTCCGGCAGGAACGTGATCACGACGTCTGCGTCCGCGGTGACCGCCCGCGGCGTGGGCCGCGAGTCCGCGCCGGCGGCTTCGAGCGCCGCGACCGGCTCCTCGCGGACGTCGTTGACGATCAGGTCGTACCCGGCGTCGACGAGGTTCTTCGCCGCCGGTTCGCCCATGATCCCGAGGCCAATAAAGCCGATCGTTCGGTCAGTGGCGTCCATCACCGCCACGTCTCGGGGGCTCGAATTAAACTTACCGACGGGGCGGGTGTCGTCGCCGCGCGACGCCGGGCGCGCTGCCTGCCGGAACGCTCATGTCGGCTCCCCGCGGGGTCCCTGCATGGCTCGGGCGTCCGCAACGGGGTACTACGGCCGGTTTCGCGATGAGCTGCGGAAGGCGTTCGAGGAGAAACACACCCCACACGAGGTCGCGGGGAGCTTCTCGATCGGCGTGTTCGTCACCACGCTTCCCTCCCTGGGGTTGGGGCTGGTGTTCTTTCTGTTTCTCGCGCGGCTCTCCGGTCGGATCAGCCGGATCGCGATCTTCTCGTCGGCGCTCGTCATCAACCCGCTCGTGAAAGCGCCGATGTTCATCGCGGCGTACTGGATCGGGGTACAGCTGCTCGGCCCGGCCGTCGCGGCGGGCGGCAGCCTCACCGACGCGGCCGCCGTGACCCTCCGGATGACGCTCGGGTTGGTCGTCCTCGGGGTGGCGGCCGCGGCGGTCGGGTACGCGGTCGTGTACGTCCTCGTGACGCAGTACCGAAGGCGCGACGCCGACATCGTCGAGGACGTCATCGACGACGAGTTCCGCCCGGAGTGAGATCCCTCCGGCGCGAGCTGCGGGGTGGCGCCGGCGGGTCAGATCGCCCCGAAGGCCGCGAAGACGGCATAACAGATCACGACGAGCGCGCCGGAGTGAAACAGCGCCGCGTAGCGGCCCCGCGACGCGACGCCGGAGAACCACCCGCAGGCGAACGCCGTCGCCTGCGTCAGGACGTAGAGCCGCGGTCCGTCCGAGGCGGCCCCGAACGCGCCCGACGCGATCGCGGCACCGGCGTCCGGCGTCGTCGAAAAGCGAGCGAGCCACGCGAGCGCGTAGGCGTCGGCGGCGACGACGAGGCCGATCACGAAAAGCGCCGTCGCCCACCCGATCGCGGCGTACAGGAGCATCCTCGATCGGAACGCCGCGCGCCGGTCGTACAGCGACCCGATCTCCGTTTGCAGCGTCTCGAAGGTCGTCCCGGCGTCGCTGCCGACCGTCAGCGCCCCGGTGACGAGGCCGACGGTCTGGGTCGCAAGCGGCGTGCCGACGCGGGCGACGAACCGATCGAGCGCCTCGCGGCGCGCGTCGGCGTCGCCGGTCCCGGTCGTGAGACCGAGCCGGAACGCGAGGTCGTCGATGTCCCTCTGGAGCGCGTCGAATGAGACCTCCCCGGAGACCGTCTCGACGGCGGACCCGAACGGCTGTCCGAGGCCGACGTAGCCGGCGACCGCGTGGACGAAGTCCCGCATCTCGCGGTCCTTTCGGTCGTCGAGTCGGCCCCGCCGGATCGCGACGACGCCAACGGGGAGGGCGTGCGCCGCGTACCCGAGCAAAGCGACGTTTGCCGGGGGCTCGCCGACGATCCACAGACACCACCCGGCGGCGACGGCGGGAAAGGCGAACACGAACGCCGCGCTTGCGGGGTTCGAAAGCGCCGTCGAGAGCGTCTCGGGGCCGGGCGGCCGCTCGTAGGTCCGGCCCTGGGTCCGCGGGCGGAGTCGGGCGACCGACGCCGTCGCCGCCGCGCCGACCGCGAGGACCGATCCGAGACACGCGTACAGAAGCGTCGCGCGAACCGTCGCCCCGCCGGGGGCGAGCGCCGCCCGCCACGGCCCGGCCGAGAGGACGCTCGCCGCGGCGACGGCGACGACGAACAGCGCGGGCGAGGCGACCGAGGCGACGAACAGTTTCGCGAGGAGCCGCCGGTAGCCGTCGGCGCGCTCGCGGGCGCGGGACTGCCGGTGTGAGAGCATCCGGGACTCCGCGCGGAGATAGCGGCGAAGCGACGCCGACCCCTGTGTGGCGTGCTCGCGGAACCTCAACAGAAACGGCGACAGGAGCTCTCTCGAGGGCGTCTCGCGGGCGACGTTCCTGAGCCCGGTGTCGAGGCTCCCGGTGAGCGCCGCCGTTTCGAGCACGCGATCGAGCGCCTCGGCGGTCTCGCCGTAGGCGTCCCGGTCGGCGGTCCGTCGGAGCATCGCGCGCCGGCCCTCGCTCCCGTCGGCGAGCGCGCGGAGGTACCGGACGGCCCCCGGCAGCGAGCGCTCGATCGCGGCCCGGCGGGCGTTCGATCGAAACCGGAGGTAGACGCCGCCGAGACCGATGACAGCCAGCCTGAGCGACCCGGCGGCGAACAGCCCGCACGCGGCGAGGAGGGGGCGCGGCGAGACGGACCCCGAGCCGTCGCCGGGGACGACCGCGAAGGCGGCCTCGCCGAGCGAGTCCAGGAGGGCCGGATCGAGCGTCGCGCCGAGGGCGACGACCGCGCCCCCGGCACAGAGCCCGACGGTCCAGGCGAGCGCGTACACCCGGGCGAGGTACGTCTCGAAGCCGACCGACAGCGCCGCGCCCCGGTGTCGGTCGCGGTCGCGGTCGTGGCGCGGTCGGTCGGCGTGCCGCGAAAAGAGCGCGTACGCGCCGCGATCGAGGCGGGCCCCGAAGGCGCGTCCCCACCCGCTACGCATCGTCCGTTGTGGGTCGCCCTCGGCGCTGGATCCGTTCGATCGTCGCGGCCTCGTTCGTCCGGAGGTCGCTCAGAAAGCCGAACAGCGCGTCGACGTCGGAGACGTCCTCCTCGACCAGATACTCGACGTAGCCGTGTTTGCGGTGGAACTCGGATTCGACCTCCGCGAGGGGGCGGTTCGTCGCGTCGGCGAGTCGCTCGAGGACCCGGAGCCCGTTGCGCGCCGTCGGGTCTCCGAGTTCCGGGTGGCGGTAGGCGAACTCCCACCCGCCGTCCGGCGTCCGTTCGAGTATGCGGTCGTAGTGGATCGTCGCCCCGTCGGTCTCGATCGTCCCCGTCTCGCGGTCCGTCCGGTCGGCCTCCCGCTCGGAGAGCAACTCGACGGCCGAGGCGACGTACCGGTCGCCGTCGACCCGCTTCGGGAACACGACGAGGTCGATCTCGAAGAGCAGATGCGGCGAGAAGCCCTTCTCGACGACCCGGTTGACGAGCTTTTCGATGCCGTCGGCGTGGGTCGTCCCGAGGACGCCGTGGCCGGTCTGGAGGACCTCGCCGAACGTCTCGAAGGACTCGGCGGTGTTTATTTCGCCGATCACCTCGGTGTCGGGGTTGAGGTAGTTGATCTCGGTCATCAGGTCGGCCATCGAGACGTTCTTGAACTCGTCGCGGTGCTCTCTCGTCGTCAGCGAAACGCCCGTCTCGTGGGGCAACAGGACCTCCCTCGACCCCTCGTCGATGCTCACCGGGCGGGCGTCGAACCGGATGAACGGCGTGTGGGCGTTCAGAAGCGTCGTCTTGCCGACCCCGGTCGGACCCGAAAAGAGGACGACGCCGTGGTGTTCGTACAGCAGCCACAGAAGCGTCACGAGCTCCGTCGGGATCGAGTCCGAGGCGACCAGCTCCGGCGGCGTGAGGACGCCGGAGGCCTGTTTCCGGATCGAGACGTGCGGGCCGGCCTCCGAGATGGTCGGGAGCGCAACCGCACAGCGGATCGTCTGGTCGATCCCGGCCGGATCGAGGTTGACCTTCGCCGACGGACGGCTCGAGGAGAGCTCGACCCCGTCTTTCGCGGCGAGTTGGGTGACGACGTCGACGAAGGTCCGCTCGGAGTCGAACGCGAGGTTCGTCGGTTCGCGGCCCGCGCCGTTCGGCACGACCTTGATGCGCTCGCCGACGCGGTTCGCCTCGATGTCCTCGAGGTTCGGATCCCGTATCGGGACCGTGAGCTGGCCGTACCCGACGAGATCGCGGAGCACGTAGTAGAGGAGGTCGTCGATCCGTCCGTCGTCGAAGCGGCGATCGACGGGCGGGGCGATCAGGCCGCGATCGCCGAGCATCCCCCGCAGGCGATCGGAGAGCGAGCCGAGCCACGCCCGGGAGCTCCGGGCGGTGAGCAGCCGCGAGAGCAGCGTCTCGCCGCGGTCGCGCACGGCCGCCACCCGGTCGTGAAACGTCGCCTCCCCGTCGACGCCGTCGGTGCCCGCCTCCCAGATCCGGGCCTTACACGCGGCGATGAGCCGCTCGTCGGCCGGGAGCCGGTCGGGTTCGAGCACCGCGTACTTCCGCTCGAAGGGGTCGGTCCCGAGCAGGCGCTCGCGGTACCGCACCACCGGAATCTCGTAGCCGGCGAACTCGACGGTGTAGCGCTCGATCCGTTCGGCGCTGAACCGACCGAGGAACTCGGGGTCCTCAAGGCCCGTGTTGGCCGGGGCGTAGTCGGTCAGGTGGACCGAGAGCTCGGAGCCGGTCCGGTCGGCGATCTCAACCTCGTCGTCGAGGGCGTGCGGCGTCAGTTCGTCGAGACACGTCAGTTCGGCCAGCGCGTGGTACTCCACGCGGCGGCGCTCGGCCGGCGCGCAGTCCGTCAGGCGGTCGATGACCCGGCCGTACCTCCGGTCGAAGCCCTCGCGGAACCGTTCGGCGGTGCCCTCCCGGGTCCGGGGGCGTCTCGGCTCCGCCCCGGCGAAGTGCCGCCGGATCGATCGGAGATCGGCGCGCGCGGCCGTCGACAGCGACGGCGTGCGGGCGTCGTACGCGAAGGCGTCGTCCCCGTCGGCGACGGTCGCGACGACGCCGGGGACGACCTCGTACTGGTCGTGTACCGCCGGTGCGTACCACGCCCGTCTGCTGTCAGGCGGCTCCGGGTTCGGGACCGTCGGAGCGTCGTGTGGCATTCGTTTCGTCTTTTCGAAGTGTTCATTTAAATCTCAGAGGAGTGAGACGAACGCCTCGGACCGGCCGATTCGACGCGTATATTTAATTGCGGGGCGCGGAGGGCCACAGAACTAAGTCCGGACGCCCCGACTGTCGTCGGGTGAGAGACCCACAGCGACGGAAGGCCGAAGGGGTCCCGACGCCGCCGCCCGACGAGGAGTTCGAGCGCCGGATCGGACGCCTCAGAACCGCGCTCGACGACAGCGGTGCCGACGGCGCGGTGATCTACGGGGCGGGACCGGACCCCGACCCGATCCGGTATCTCACGGGGTACGTCCACGTGTTCGCGCGCGCGAGGTCGCTTCTGATCCTCCCGCGGCGGGGCGACCCGATACTGCTTCTCGACCGCGAGTGGCACCGCCCCGAGGCCGAGCGGATGACGTGGATCGACGACGTGCGCGCGCTCCCGTGGCCCGAGGCGGGGGCCGACCAGGCGGCGCTTCGGGCGCGTCTCGGGGAGGCCTTCGCGGACGCGGGGCTCGAGGGGGGCACCGTCGCCGTTCCCGACCTGGAGTTCCCGGCGGCGCTGTTGGGGGCACTGGAGGGCGCCGAGGGCGCGCCGACGGTGAGCGTGCTCGGGTCGCTGTGGCCCGGTCTGGTGACCGATCCGACGCCGTACGACGCCGCGCGGATCGAGGAGACGGCCGCGATCGCCGACGCCGGCCTCGAGGCGTTCGTCTCGGCGTGTCGCCCCGGCGTCAGCGAGCGGGCGGCCTGTTTTGCGGCCTTGGAGGCGATGGCCGAGGCGGGCGCGGAGTTCCTCCACGGCAGCGCCGTCTCGACGCACGTCGACGTCGGGTCGTTCTCGCGGGGCCGGAGCAACCTCCAGCCGTACCTCCACACCGAGAGCGAACTCGAGGCGGGGGAGCTGTTTTGGGTCGATCTGATCGCCTGTCACGACGGCTACTACGTCGATTGCGACCGAACGGTCTGCGTCGGCGAGCCGTCGGCCGAACAGCGGGCGCTGTACGAGGTCTGCCGGGAGATGTACGACGCGATGCTCGAGGCGATCGCCCCGGGCGTGACGGGCGCCACCGTCTGGCGGGCCGGTCGGGAAGTCGCCGAGCGCGCCGGACACGGCGACCGGCTCAACGCCATCTATCTCGGTCACAGCACCGGGATCACGATCTCCTCGTCGCCCGTCGTCCGGGCGGACGAGACGGCCGAGTTGCGGGCCGGGCAGTTCTTGAACGTCGAGCCGGGGATATTCCACCCGGAGATCGGGGCCGCCTGCATCGAGAACACGGTCCGGGTCGCCGAGGGCGGCGTCGAACCGATCAACGGGGCGTCGATCGACCTCCGGGTCGTCTGAGCCCCGCCGCGGGAGAAAACATACGGTCGCGGGGGTCACAGCCACAGCATGGATCACGTTCACGTCGAGGCGAAGCGAGGCGCCGCGTTCGAACTGCCGGCCGGGGAGTCGGTCGAGATAACCGACACGGAGGGCGGGCAGGCGATCGACGTCACCGCGTTCCCGGCCGCCGACCCCGAGGAGGCGTTCTCCGCGAAGTACACCTACCGGCGGACCGGGAAGGTCCGTCTCGAGACGGGCGACAGCATGTACACGACCGCCGGCGACCCGATCGCGACGCTCGTCGCCGACGACTGCGGCGTCAACGACCTCCTGTTGGGCCCCTGCAACGAGTGGATCGTCTCGGAGTACTACGGCCAAGAGGACGAGATCGGCTGTCGCGGGAACCTCCAGGCGGTGTTGGAGCCCCTCGGCGTCGATCCAGCCCGGATACAGGAGGTGCTCAACCTGTTCACGAGGGTGACCGTGACCGACCACACGTACATCGACTTCCGGGAACCGCCCTCGGAGCCGGGCGACACCGCCGAGCTGCGGGCCGAGCGGGACGCCCTCGTCGGCGTTGCCCCCTGTACCGGCGATTCGGTCCTGAGCGAGGGCGGTCCCACGCCGATCGACCTCCGCGTGCCCGACGGCGTCGAGGTCACCACGAACTTCTAAGCGTCCCCGGCGGTCGGCAGCGAAACGGTGACGACGTTGCCCTCGTCGTAGCCGAACTCGAGGTCCCCGTTGAGCGCGGTGAGACACCACGTGACGATCCACAGCCCGATCCCGGTGCCGTGTTGCAGCGGCGTCTCGTCGCCGGCCCGGATCGAGGCGATCTCGAGATCGGAGATCGCCGCGTTGTCGTCGCGCACCTCGAATGCGACCGCGTCCGGGTCGGCCTCGGGGCGGTACGCCCGAACCGCCACCGTCGGGTCGCCCTCCGCGTGGAGGATCGCGTTCTCGATCAAATTCGAGAGGATCAACGAGAGCATCTCGGCGTCGGATCGGACGCACTCGGCGCCGGCCTCGGTCTCCGCGTCGAGCGTGAACCCCGTCTCGTCGTGGCGCTCGCGTAGCTCCGCCTCGATCGATCCGAGGAGCCCCCGGAGGTCGATCTCGGTCGGCCTGACCTCGCGCTCCTGAACGCGGTCGAAGCGCTGGGCCTTGTCGCCGATCGAGAGCAGCCGGTCGCCGGCGTCGGCGATCGCGCCCGCCTGGGCGCTGAGACCCGGATCCGACAGGTCGGCTTCGAGCGAGTTCGCGTGGCCCCTGATGACGGTCATCTCGTTGCGGAGGTTGTGTCTGAGCACCCGGTTGAACACCGCGAGTTGCTGTTCGCGGCGGCGCTGTTCGGTGACGTCGTAGAGGACCACCATCCCGCCGACCGCCTCGCCGCTCGGATCACTCAACGACGTGTACGAGACCGCGAACACGCCGCCCGCGATCCCCGGGATGTCCATCTCGCCGGCCGACCGCATCTTCCCGAGGCCGACGCCTGTCAGCTCCGCGATCGGGAGCGGGAACGACGCGTCGTCGATCCCGAACAGCTCCGCGGCCTCGCGGTTGGCGTTCACGACGCGGGCGTCCGCGTCGACGGTGAGTATCGGGTCCCGGAGCCCGTTGAACCCGTTGTGCTCGGCGGCCCGCTGGGTCGTCGGGTTCGTCTCGAACATGTGGGTCCCGACGAAGGCGTACGCGTCGAAGAGGACGTGCGGCAACAGAAGCAGCGGGGCGAGGTTGAGTTCGGGCCAGGGTCCGACGCCCGCGAGCCAAACGATCGCCCCGGCGGCCGGCGGGAGGGTGCTGAGCGCGACCGCGATCGCCTCGCGCCGGTACAGCGGCCCGTACGAGAGGATCGTCTCGAGCAACAACAGCACGCCGATCGCGGCGGTTCCGAGCGAGACCGCGATGCTCAGAAACGCCCACGGCTGTATCTCGTACAGCACCGTCGAGAGCTCGAAGACGGGCGCGATCCGGAACTCCCGCCAGAGCAGCCCGTGAAACGGGTGGGTCAGCGCAAGCGCCGTCGTCCCGAGCGGAACGACGAAAAGCGACCGGAACGGCAGCGACCGGGTGAGGCCGCTCCGGCCGGTGTACGTGAGGACGAAGCCCAGAAACGTCGGTCCGAGACAGGCGATCCCGATCCAGAGAAACGCCTCCGCGAAGGCCCGCGCGGCCGGATCGAAGACGAGGAGGCCGACGCCGTAGGCGAACGCCGAGAGGGCCTGCGCCGCGATCGTCACGACGAACCACGCCGCGCCGGCGCGACCGACGTACCGGAGGAGATACCGGAGCAACGCGACGCTCCCGACGCCGGCGGCGAGCGTCCCGACCACGATCGCGGTGCCGTACGCTGTGCTCACGGTACTCGGATACGTCGGCGAGAACGGTCCTAAGCCTTTGTGTTCGCGGCGACCGGGCGGGCGATCCCGGTCCCAGTACCGGTCGCGCTCTCGCATGCGTCCCCGTTTGTCCCGCCGACCGCGGACCCCGAAACGGCGGCGTCAGCCGCGAAACACGAGCCGCACGGCGACGAGCGCCGAGAGCGCCGAGAACGACGCCATGGTGGCGAAGACGACGGAGACGGTGCCGTAGGTGCGGGCCGTGCCGATGATCGCCGCCCCCAGCGCGCCGATCCCGAAGATCGCGAGGTAGGTGTACCCAAAGGAGAGCCCCCGAGAGTCGGGCAGGGAGTACTTCGCGATGGTCGCCTGCGAGAGCGGCTGGGTCGCAAACAGCACGAAGCCCAAGACGACGCTCGCGGCGAGCAGCCCCCACGTCCCGAGGCGGACGGCCGGGACGAAGCCGACGGCGATCGCGGTCAGACAACAGAGCGCAACGACGAGCCCGCGGTCGGGCTCGATCCGGTCGGTGAGGCGCCCGCCGAGGTACTGGCCGCCGATGCCGATCGTCAACAGCCCGGCGTAGAGGTACTGGCCGGCGTCGAACGTCTCCGCGAAGGGGCTGTCGGCGGCGAAGATCCCGGGGGTGACGTCGCCGATGGTCGAATCGAGGAACTCCCCGAGCAGCTCCGGAAGGAAGGTCACCATCCCGCGGTAGTACAGCCCGTTGAGCGAGACGACGACGAAGACCAGAAGAAAGGCCGCGGTGAAGAGCCGTCGGGTCTCGGTGGCGAACCCCCCGATCGTCGTCGGTCCGGAGCCGCCGTCGGCCTGGGCGTCGGACCCGAGGGCGGCGGTCGGGTCGAACTCGACCAACAGGCCCACGACGGCGGCGACGAGCGCCGGCACGGCGAGGATCACGACGACGACCCGCCACTCGAAAAACAACAGTAAAACGGCGGTCGCGAGCGGGCCGCCCGCGATCCCGGCGTTGCCGGCCATGCCGTGGTAGGCGAACCCGCGGCCCCGGCGCTTGACGCCGTTGCTGATGAGCGTCAGCCCGGCGGGGTGATAGACGCTCGCGCTGATCCCCCACAGCGACACCGCGGCGGCGATGCCGGCGATCCCGGAGGCGAAACGCAGCACCACGAACGACAGCCCCATGCCGGCGAGACAGAGCGCGATGAGCGCGCGGGACCCGTACCGATCGACGAGCAGGCCCCCGGGCAGCGCGCCGATGCCGAACAGCCCGTAGCCGACCGCGACCGTCGTCCCGAGCACCGCGGCCGTCACCGAGAACTCGAGCAGCCAGATCGTCATCAGGATCGGGACCGAAAGCTCATAGAGGTGGACCAGCCCGTGGCCGACCATGACGTACCCGACGATCGAGCGGTCGTTCCGATCCACGCCGGCGGTACCGGTCTCGGCGTGTTAGTCGGTTCGGTTCGGCCCGATCGACAGCCGCCCTCCGGTCTACGAAGGCGAGTTACTCGACGTCGTAGGCGACGGCTTCGCCCCGCTCGCAGTGGGGGCACTCCTCGCTGTCGGCCTCGAGCGTCGCCCCGCAGTGTCGACACTCGTACACTGTGCCGCCGTCGGTGAGCAACTTCCGTACGCGTGCCAGTAGTGCCATATCGGATCTCCCCCGGTCGAGAACGGCCCGTCCCGACCGTACGCGCCACGTTCGTCGCTCTCGCATATAAACGTTCCAGACGGTTTAATCGCAAGCGGGCGGCCGGGCATGCCGCCGAGACGGTCCCGCCGCGCGGTCGCTTTTGCGGGGCGGACGGAAGCGGCGACGCCAACGGAAACTCGCGCGGTCGTCCCCCTCGCCCCGTCGCCCGCGGGACCCGGGACCGGAACGCTCCTTGTCGCCCGGCCCCGAACCCGACCGATGAGCGACGTGTCCCACGACGGGATCGAACGGCTTTCGGGCCCGCCGTCGGCGTGGCTGTCGACGCTCGAGGACCTCACGGCGCGCGTCGCGGGCGATTCGCCGGCGGAGACGGCCCTCGCCGAGTGGTTCTCGGGGCGAGGCGGCGGCGACCGCGAGAGCGCCGTCCGGCGGCTGCGGTGGCTGGCGACCGTCGGCGTCCTCGCACGCGAAGGCGGAGCCTACCGCCTCGGCGACGCGGGGCGTGCGCTCTGCGGTGACGGTGACGACAGCGCCCCGCTGTCGGCGGCGCTCGAATCGAACGTCGCCGGCTTCCGGACCGTCCTCGACGCGCTCGGGGTCCGCCCGCTGACCGACGTCGAGGTCGCGGACCTCCTAGAGCAGACGGACGCCGAAGCGGCCGGCAACCGAGCCGCCGAGGGGTGTCTCTCGTGGCTCGACGCGCTCGGCTACCTCGAGCGGGCCGACGGGCTCAACGAACTCACGGCGGCCGGGCGCGAGCGCTCCGGCGGCCGCGCCGGGCTGGTGGACGCCGGCGGCTCCGGACCGGAAACGGAGGGTACAGCGGGGACGCCCGCGAGGGCGGACACGGGAGCAAACGAGGGGACCGGGCCGAGCCGGGAGGCGACGGCGGACGACGGCGGCCCGGCGGAGAGCGATGCCGGGATCGGGACTCTGAAATCCCGCTACGACCACGCGTGTATGCTCTGTGGGGACCGCCGACGCCGCTCGCCGGCCGAGGCCGACGGGTTCGCCGAAATCCACTACGCGCTGCCGGTCGCGGAGCCGCACGACGGCCCCGAGACCCCCGAAAACGCGCTCGTCGTCTGTCCGAACCACCGCGCCGACCTCGAACACGGGCTGGTCCGCATCGACCCCCGGACGCTGACCGTCCGACACGCGTACGAACCGTCGGTGACGGGCCGGACCCTCTCGGTCGCCGACGGCCACCGCCTCGAACGGGCGTACCTGGCGTACCACAACGACGTCGTGGCCGCCGAGTTCGAGTGAGACGCTCTAAAACGGCTTCGCATAGGGCCGCGACGACAGGCCTATGGGACCGCGTGGCGAGCGCCCGGTATGGGGTATCACCACGTTCCGATCGCTGACCTCGAACAGCACGACGACCGGGCGGCCGACGTGCGCTCAATCAGCGGCGCCGTCGGCCTCGATCACGACGGCTCGCCGCTGGGGCTGCGGGTGTACGTCCTCGAACCGGGCGAACAGGCGCCGCTGACGTACCACTACCACGACGAGCAGACGGAGGTGTTCTACGTCCTCGAAGGAGAGTTGGCCGTCGAGACGCCGGACGCGACGTTCGCCGTCGGCGCCGACGAGGCCTTCGTCGCCGAACCGGGCAGCCCCCACCGCGCGCACAACCCCGCGGCGGCCGACGCGCCCGTCCGGACGCTGGCGATGGGCGCGCCGAGCGTCGTCGATCACCACGTCTACGATCCCGACGAGGAGTGAGCGCGACCCGGCCGCGGGGGCGGCTCACTCGACGACGCCGTCCTCCCGGAGCCGGTCGATCTCCGCCCGCGAGTAGCCGTGGGCGGAGAGTACGTCGTCGGTGCTCTCGCCGAGCGCCTCCGGGGCGGTCTCGAGGTGCGTTCCGAGGTTGGCGAAGTGGATCGGGTTGTCGATCACCTCGGCCGCCTCGCGGTCGGGGCGCTCCATCCGGCGGCGCAGCCCGCGGCGCTCGACGTGGTCGTCCTCCCAGACGGAACGCGTGTCGTGGATCGGCCCGGCCGGAACGCCGTGGTCCCGGAGCGTCTCGAGCCAGGCCGCCGCGGGGCGCGATCCGAGGGCGGCGTCGAGTTCCTCAACAAGCGCCGCCCGGTTGTCGAGTCGGGCCGAGAGGCTCCCGAAGCGGTCGTCGGTCCCGAGTTCCGGGCGGTCGATCGCCGCACAGAGGTCGGCCCAGAGGCTCTCGGTGCCGGCCGCGATCACGATCCGGTCGTCGGCGCACTCGAAGGCGCCGAAGGGGGCCAAGGAGGGGTGGCGACGGCCGGCTCGGGGGAACGGCTCGCCCGTCCCGAAGGAGTGGCCGGCCCGCAGGGTGAGCCAGGAGATCGCGGCGTCGAACATCGGCACCTCGATCCACTCGCCGTCGATCAGGCCCCGCTCGCGGGCGAAAAGCGCCGCGAGGACGCTCTGGACCGCGTACGTCGCCGCAGCTATGTCGCCGCTTGCGAGCCCGGACCACACCGGCGGGCCGTCGGGCTCGCCGGTCACGCTCATGATCCCGCTCATCGCCTGGATGAGCATGTCCCAGGCCGGTACCGCCTCGTAGGGGCTGTCGTGGCCGAACCCGGTGATAGAGCAGTAGACGATCCCCGGGTTCGTCTCCCGGACCGCCTCGTAGCCCAGCCCGAAGGCCTCCGCGCGGCCGGGCTTTGCGCTCTCGAGGAAGACGTCCGCCTCCGAGAGGAGCCGCATCGCGACCGCCCGCCCCTCGTCGGTTTTCAGATCGAGCCCGACGCTCCGCTTGTTGCGGTTGACGGTGTCGAAATAGGCCGGTGACGGTTCGACGTTCCGGGAGCGATCGCCGCGGCCGACGGCCTCGATCTTGATCACCTCGGCGCCCATGTCGCCGAGGGTCATCGAGGCGAAGGGCCCGGCGAGCACCTGCGTCAGATCGATCACGGTCACGCCATCGAGCGGTAACACGCCGGAGTCGGACTCGACGGGGTGCATGTCTCCGTTCTCCGGGGCGGTCGTGATAGGCGTTGTGTCGGGCGGGCCCCGAGGCCCGGCGGACGCACGTTCAAGTTCCCGCCGGACCACGTCCGAGCCGACCGCGGCGGACGCGGATCAGACAATGTACGACGACGTTGCCTACGAGACCGACGACGGTATCGCCGAGATAACGATCGATCGCCCCGAAGCGTACAACGCCTTCACCCGCGAGACGGTCCTCGAACTCAACGAGGCGATCAGGGCGGCCCGCGAGGACGACGGCGTCTACGCGATGGTGCTGACCGGCGCCGGCGAGGCCTTCTGTGCCGGCGCGGACGTCACCGGCATGCCAGACTGGGAGGAGATGCGCATGGAGGAGTACGCGGGGTACCTGTGGGCCGTCCAGAACGTCGTCCGACAGCTGCGGGCGGCGGCCACGCCGAGCGTCGCAGCGGTGAACGGCCCCGCCGTCGGGGCCGGCTGTGACTTCGCGTTGGCCTGTGACGTCCGGATCGTCGGCACCGACGCCTCGCTCCGGGAGGGGTTCGTCAACGTCGGGTTGGTGCCGGGCGACGGCGGCGCGTGGCTCCTCCCGCGGCTGGTCGGCGAGGCGAAGGCCAAGGAGTACCTCCTCACGGGGCGGGAGATCACCCCGCGGGAGGCCGTCGATATCGGGCTGGCCGTCGAGGAGCGCTCCGACCCGGCCGTCGGGGCCCGCGAGTTCGCCGCCGAGATGCGGGACCTCCCGGCGACGGCCGTCCGACACACCAACCGGCTCGTCGATCCCGAACAGTCCTTTGAGGCGTACTGCGAGCGGGCGATCGCCTACCAGTGGGAGTGCGTGAACGATCCCGAACACGCCGAGGCGGTCGCGGCCTTCGGCGAGGACCGCGAGCCGGAGTACGACCGGGAGTACGCGTGAGACCGACGCCGGGCGGGGGCGAAACCGAGACGACCGGATCGGGATCGAGAGCGGAGAGCGGCGGGCCGAACGTTTAGGTCGTCACCCCCGAAACACGGGGTGAAACGATGGACGACACGTACGTCGAGACGGAGGTGCCCGCCGAGCTCGGCGCGCGCATCGAGGCGTTCTGCGAGGCGGAGGGGCTCGCCCGCGAGGAAGGCGTTCGGCGGCTCGTGCGGCGGGGACTGGACGAGAACGGAACCGAGGGGGCGGCGGCCGGTCCGGCGGGGGTTCCCGAAGGCGGCGAGGGGACGGAGCGGGTCGGCGTGCGGTTGTCCGGCGAGCGGGCCGATCGCTTCGACGAGTTCTGTGCCGCCGCCGGGGCCTCCCGCGAGGCGGGGCTTCGCCGTCTGCTCGCGGCCGCGCTGGAGACGGCGGACTCCGAGTGGAGCCTGCGGTCGAGCATCGAGTCCGTCCTCGTCGAGGCCGTGCTCGTGGTCCTCGTCGTGTTGGCGTTTCTCGGGCGGGCGGTCGGGTGGTGGTGAACGGATAAACGAGAGCGCGGCTTCCCGTTGGCTGGTTGAAAAAGGTCCGCCCTCCCCGATTTGAACGGAGGAAGACATTCCTGCTCGCTACGCTGTGCGGGCTGTGACTTCCAGGCTCGGATCGGCTCGGGACTGACGTGCTGTCCGCTCACCGTTTGGTTCGCGGAACAGCAGTCCGCCCTCCCCGATTTGAACGGAGGAAGACGGTCGCGCTCACTGCGTTCGCGCGCTGCGACGTCCAGGCTCGAATCGGGTCGGCCGGATTCACTGCGTTCATCCGCCCTCCCCGATTTGAACGGGGGACAAGTCGATCTACAGTCGACTGCTCTACCAGTCTGAGCTAAGGGCGGACGCACCCGAAACGACACGGCTGTTCGACTTAACGGTTTTGACCTCGCGGCGCCGCGTCTGACGGACGGCTGTCGGACAGCGCGCGAAGATTGAAATACCGTCACACGCAACTGTTGGACGCGAAATGAGCAAGATCACGTTCCGGGCGGACGACGAACTCGTCCGACAGCTCGAGGAGTTCGACGCCTCCAAGAGCGAGGTCATGCGCGAGGCGCTCCGGGAGTACCTCGGCGAGAGCGGGACGTCGTCCGTAAACGCGGGCGAGGCGGGCGTAAACACCGGTTCTGAGGCCTCCGCGGGCGGCGAGTCCCTCGACGAGATCGTCGTCGAGCGCGTCGACGAGATCATCGCCGACCGCCTTGAGCGCGCGTATACGCCCGCAGAGCCGCGGGACGTGAACGTGAACATCGCGCTTGATGGGGATTCCGGGGACGTGTCACACGAGTCCGCCGAGGGTCGTAAGACAGAACCCCCGGAGCGCGAGAACGCGTCCGACACCGGCGAGCACGCGTGTAAACAGTGCGGCGAGGACCTGTCGCAGTCGGACGTGTACTGCCCCAACTGCGGCGAAAAAGCCAGTCACAGGGTGTTCTGCGAGTGCGGCGACGAGCTCCGCTCCGACTGGGGGTTCTGCCCGGGATGCGGGCGTCGGACCCCCGCTGCGGACGTTCTCGGCGACTCGTAAACACCGAAATTCGGTCTCTGAGCCTCGTAAACGTGTGTTTCCGCCGTGTGTCTTACGCCGGACCCAAGTTTTAAGTACCTTCCTTCGTACCGTACGCTTGCGTAAGACGACGCGTCTTACACTCGGCGGGAATCGGGCGGATCGCCCGGTTCCGACTGTCTCGCCGGTGTAAACGCGGAGCGATCGCGTGTGCAACGTCGTCTTACCTACAACCCAGAGGGGAATCAAAAATGGAGCGTGTGACACTACGAATCCCGAAGCAGCAGATCGAAGAGGTCGAACGCATGGTCGATACGGGGCAGTTCCCGAACCGGAGCGAGGCGATTCGCTCCGCCGTGCGCGAGATGATAAACGAACAGGAAACGGAGACGGGCGAGAAGACCCGCCCGTGGGCCAAGGTATAGACGATGCAGGACATCGTCAACTCCGCGCTGGAGAACGCCGAGGCCGAGCAGCGGGAGCTAGACACCACGGCCGAGGGCGACGAGTTCGGCGACCCGCGGATCGTCATCATCGGGGCGGGTGGAGCCGGCAACAACACCGTCAACAGGCTGTACAACATCGGTGTCGACGGCGCGGAGACGATCGCGATCAACACCGACAAACAGCACCTGAAGATGATCGAGGCCGACACGAAGATCCTCGTCGGCAAGTCCCTGACGAACGGCCTCGGGGCGGGCGGCGACCCCTCGATGGGCGAGCGCGCCACCGAGATGGCCCAAGGGACGATAAAGGAGGTCCTCGGGGAGGCTGATCTCGTCTTCGTCACGGCGGGCATGGGCGGCGGGACGGGAACCGGCGCCGCGCCGGTCGTCTCGAAGATCGCCAAAGAGCAGGGCGCGATCGTGGTCGGGATGGTCTCGACGCCGTTCAACGTCGAGCGCGCCCGGACGGTCAAAGCCGAGGAGGGGCTCGAAAAGCTCCGCAACGAGGCCGACTCGATCATCGTCCTCGACAACAACCGGCTGCTCGATTACGTCCCGAACCTGCCGATCGGTAAGGCGTTTTCGGTGATGGATCAGATCATCGCGGAGACGGTCAAGGGCATCTCCGAGACGATCACCCAGCCGTCGTTGATCAACCTCGATTACGCCGACATGACCTCGATCATGAACCAGGGCGGCGTCGCCGTAATGCTGGTCGGCGAGACCCAGGACAAAAACAAGACGAAGGAGGTCGTCAGCGACGCGATGAACCACCCGCTTCTCGACGTCGACTACCGCGGCGCCTCCGGCGGACTCGTCCACATCACCGGCGGCCCGGACCTCACGCTCAAGGAGGCCGAGGGGATCGCACAGAACATCACCGAGCGCCTCGAGGCGTCGGCGAACGTCATCTGGGGCGCGCGGATCCAAGAGGAGTACAAGGGCAAGGTGCGGGTCATGGCCATCATGACCGGCGTGCAGTCCGCGCAGATCCTCGGCCCGACGACGCAAAAACAGGTCGACGCCTCCCGGGAGGCGATCGAGGGCCTCGACGACGACGGCGAGTTCAGCTCGGCCTCGGCGGAGGCATCGGGGACCAACAGGCGGGAGTACGACGTCGGCGAGACCGACGGCGGGCACTCGGGCATCGAACAGAACAACGGTATTGACGTCGTCCGATAGATACGAAAATTTATACGTTTTACGAAGCCTTCGTATTGCGTTTTTCTTGCTATTATCAACTGTGTTAGTTGATACATCCGGCGTAAACGGCGTGTATGACGGACGGCTGACCGCTGTCGCCGGACGGCGGAAGCGTCCCCGCGAAGGTCACACCGCCCTGCGGTTCGCGGTCGGGAGGCAACCGTTTTTACCGTCGCTGCCCTACCGAGGGCGATGAGCTACAGTCGCGCAACGGCGGTGTCGCGGCTCCGGTCGGTGGTCGAGGCCGTCGAGACCGGGCCGATGCCGGTCCCCGTGCGGGAGGTGTGGGCCTTCGGCGACGTCGTCCTCGGCGCGGACCCGATCGACCGGCTCCGGGTCTACCTCACGAAGGACCTTCTGTTCAAGGACGCCCCCGAGCGCGAAGCCGAGTTCGAGGCCGAACTCGGGGTCGGCGGCGTCGGTAAGACGGTCTCGGCCGCGTGGGCCGAGGACTTCCCCGACCGCGTTCGGGCGAACGCGAACGGGCACGCCGCGCCCGAGCGGTGTCTGGCCGCACACCTCTTCGAGCCGGACGAGCCGGTCCACCTGGAGGTGTGTAACACGGGGTTCGAGAACAACGTCAGACAGCGGCTAAAGGGCGCGCTCGCCCGGGAGGACTACACGCAGTTGCTCGACCCGCGGGCGGCCTGTCTGTGGGTCGATACCGACGACGGCGGACGGACGAGCGAGGAGGCGTTCCGGAAGCTGGCCGGCGGCGAGTTCGTGTTTCCGACGCTTTCGGCGGCCTTCGAGAGCCTCGGGATGGACCCCGATCAGGCGGCGCGGGCGGCGGAGGCGCTTCGCGCGCACCGAAACGACGAAACCGGCGTCAGCGTTCGCGGCGACGTCGTCTGAGACGCGGGCGGCGCTCGCTACTCGAGACCGCGTCGGCGTCGTCGCGGCGTCGGTGCGGCGCCGCGGGGACCCGAACCCTTATCTTCGAACCCGGCACAATCGGAACAAAATGGTCGAGGCGTTCGCGGTCGCCTCCGGAAAGGGCGGGACCGGCAAGACGACGAGCACGGTCGCGCTCGGGATGGCGCTGGCCGATCGGTACGACGTGACGATCGTCGACGCGGACACGGGGATGGCGAATCTCCTGTTTCACGCCGGCCTCGAGGACGTCGAAACAACGCTTCACGACGTCATGACCGCCGGGGACGTTCCGGTCGAGGCGGCGACGTACGACCGCTTCGGGATGTCCGTCGTCCCGTGTGGGACCTCCCTTGCGGGCTTCGAGGACGCCGACCCCGAGCGCCTCCGGGGCGCGGTCGCCGACCTCGCGGCCGGGGCCGACGTCCTCCTGCTCGACTCGCCGGCGACGCTCGGCTCGAAAAGCGCCGTGTTACCCATCGTGTTGTCCGACCGGGTCATCGTTGTGCTCAACCCGACGGTTCCGGCCGTCTCCGACGGGCTGAAAGTACAGGAGTACGCGCTCTCGTACGGCTCCGACATCGCCGGGACGATCTTCAACCGGACGCGCGGCGACGCCGAGAGCGTGACCGAGAAGGCCGACCGGTACTTCGAGGGGCCGACGCTTGCGACGGTGCCGGAGAGCGACGCCGTGCAGGCGGCCCGGTCCGACGGGACGCCGCTTTTGAAACACGCGCCGGACAGCCCCGCCGCCGCGGCGTTCCGGAGAGCCGCCGGGGCGCTGTCGGTGGCCGACGGCGACTCCGAGGCCGTCGCCGAGCGGTTCCGCACCGCGGTCATCCCCGATCCGCCATGATCCCCGAGGGGGACCTGCTGCGATCGCGGGTCCTCACGGCGCTCGCGCCGGCGCTCTCGGCGGTGTTGGAGCGGCGCCTCGACGGCTACGCGCTCGTCGCCTCGCGGGACGGCCTCCTCGGGTCCGACAGCGAACGCGGCGTCGTCACCTTCGAGGACGGCGTGCCGGTCCTCGCGTACCACTCCCGGACCGACCGGGGCGGGCCGCAGGCGCTCGACGACATCGGGGCGGCGCCGTACCGGTTCGATCTGTACGCCCTCGATCCCGACGCCCTCGAGTTGCCCCACCGCAACGAGGACCTCCGCGTCGGGCCGGGGACGGTCGCCGAGCGGTTGGCCGGCGACCCCGCCCTCGCCGACCGGACCCGAGAGCGGGCCGGGACCCTCGACCGGGACCCCGACGACGGCCTCGAGGCGTTCCTCGACGACGAGGCAGCGATCGAGGGGATCAAACGCTCCGCGCGCGAGGAGGCCACAGAGAAGGCCGACGCGTGGGGCATAGAGGAGGCGATCGAGGAGCGGTAGTTCGCTCGCGGGGCCGAGCGGCGCTCAGGCCGGCAGGGAGATCCGCCGGACCGCCTCGGCGTAGGGGGCCGCCCAGACGATGAGCGAGTCGACCGTCCACGTGATCGGGTCGCCGGTCCTCGCGCCCGCGAGGCGGTCGGCGTCGCCGCCGCGGGCGATCGTGACGTGCGGGACGTACTCCTCGCGCTCGAGGCCCTCGACGGGATCGACGACGGAACAGAGGGCGTCGTGGGCCTCCAACAGCGCCGGCGACTCGATGCCCAAATACGCGACCGGTCCCCGGCCGGTCGGCGGGTCGCGGAACAGTTCGATGTCGGTCGTTCGCGCCTCGAAGGGCCCGACCCCCTCAAGGGCGCGCCGCACGCGTCGGGTGAGCGAGCGGGGGTCCGGGTCGGGGTCGCCGAGCCGTTTGAGGACGAGCGTGTGGCGGTCCCGCGGCGTCGCCTCATAGCAGTCGGCCGCGAGCCCGCGTGCGAGTCGGGAGACGTCCGCGGGGACGGGGACGTTACAGCTGTACACGGCGTGAGGCCACTCAAGGGTGCGCGATCATAAGCGCGACGATACCGATCGCGGGGGCGCTCTCCGGGCGCTCGCACGCCGGCCGGCGGCGGCGCCAGAGGAGGACGGTCGCAGCCGACCGGTCGGCTTTTGTCCGCCGGCCGTATCCCTCCGGTGATGACGTCGACGCCGTTCGCGCGGACGCTCGTTGCGGTCTGTGTCGTCGCGGTAGCGATCGGGCTGTTCGGCGGCGCCGCCGCCGCCGCGGACGCCCCGGCGGACGGTCGGCTGCTCGTCGAACTCGACGACGAGGGGGGCGCCGACGCCGTCTTCGTCGACGCGTACAACCTGACCGTCGACGGACAGCGCGCGGCGTTCGAGGACATCCGGCGGAACGACGAGCGGAGGGCGGCGGCCGCGGCCGAGCTCCGCTCGGGGCTCCAGAGCGTCTCCGAGGAGGCGAGTGCGGGCATCGATCGCGAGTTGCGGATCGGCGAGGTGACCGTCGAGACGCGCGTCAGCGGCGACGCCGGGATCGTCGCCTACCGGTTCCGCTGGGAGAACCTCACGCGCGTCGACGGCGGCCGGGTCGTGCTCACCGAGCCCTTCGCCACGTTCGACGCGCTGGACAGGGAACTCGTCGTCGTCGCCCCCGCGGGGTACGAGCTCACGGAGGTCTCCCCGCCGCCGGAACGGCGGATCGAGAACACCGTCGGCTGGCCGGGGCTGACGTCGTTCGGCGACGACTTCGTGGTCGTTGCGACCGCCGCCGAGGAGCCGACACCGGAGTTCGCCGAGGGGGACGACACCTACGGCGGCCCGATCGCGCTCGGCGTGTCGGCGCTGCTTTTCGCGGCGCTTTTCATCGGTCGGAAGCGCTGAGTCCGCGACACCGCCTCGCACGGCACCGGCGTTCCGCAAGCGTTTAGTACCGTTCTCCGGATAGAACGGAGTACATGAGACGGACCTGCCGCGCCGACGCGTCCGATCCGAACGGTGGGTCCCCCCTCTTTTCGCGACCGCGGCGACGGGCCGGCAGGCCCGAATAGTCACACACTCACACCCCGTCGCGCTCGCTCCGATCCGCAACGACGGCCGTCCGGTCGACGGCCACGCCCACACCACCCACACCAATGTCAGACACCGACACCAAACGCGTCGCGCTCGCCTTCTCGGGCGGGCTCGACACGACGGTCTGCGTACCGCTGCTCGAAGAGGAATACGGATACGACGGCGTCATCGGCGTCACCGTCGACGTCGGTCAGCCCGCCTCGGAGTTCGCCGAGGCCGAGGAGACCGCCGAGGCGCTCGGTCTCGAACACCACGTCGTCGACGCGACCGAGGAGTTCGCCGAGCTGTGTTTCGACGCCGTCCGCGCCAACGCCTCCTACCAGGGCTATCCGCTCGGGACCGCGCTCGCCCGTCCGGTCATCGCCGAGGCGATCTTGGAGGTCGCACGCGAGGAGGGCTGTACCGGGCTCGCACACGGCTCGACCGGCAAGGGCAACGACCAGCTCCGGTTCGAGGCGGTCTGGCGCGACTCCGATCTCGAGGTCATCGCGCCGGTGCGGGAGCTCGGGCTGACGCGGGAGTTCGAACAGGAGTACGCCGCCGAGCGCGGCCTGCCGATCGAGGGCGGCGACGAGGGCAAGTACAGCATCGACACGAACCTCTGGAGCCGCTCGGTCGAGGGCTCGGAGCTCGAGGAGCCGGGCCACGTGCCAGGCGAGGAGATCTACGAGTGGACGGACGCCCCGGGCGGCGACACGCACGAGGTCGAGGTCGGCTTCGAGGACGGGTACCCCGTTTCGCTTGACGGCGAGGCGATCGAGCCGGTCGAACTCATCGAGAAGCTCAACGACCTCGCCGGCGGCTACGGCGTGGGCCGCTCGGACATCATGGAGGACCGCATGCTCGGGTTGAAGGTGCGCGAGAACTACGAACACCCCGCAGCGACGGTGCTTTTGAACGCCCACGAGGCCCTCGAGGACCTCGTCTTGACCAAAGAGGAGCGCGCGTTCAAAAAGCGGGTCGACCACGAGTGGTCCGAAAAGGGGTATCAGGGCCTCGTCAACGCGCCGCTGGTCGGCGCGCTCGAGGGGTTCATCGAGGAGACCCAAACGCGGGTCACCGGCACGGTGACGATCCGCTTTGAGGGCGGGCAGGCCCGGCCGGTCGGCCGGGAGTCGACGTACGCCGTCTACTCCGCGGAGGCGGCGTCGTTCAACACCGAGGACGTCACCGGCGGCATCGAACAGAGCGACGCGACGGGCGTCGCGAAGTACCACGGGTTCCAAGAGCGCCTGGCGAACCGCGTCATCGGGGCCAACAGGGAGTGACGATGCCGGGGAACGGTCGCGGCGGTTCGGGCGGAAACGAGGGCGGGGACGAACGCGGGGAGGGCGGAAAGGACGTCGTCCGCCGCGACCGCTTCAGCGGCGGGCCGGCGCGGGGGTTTCTGTCGAGTCTCGCCGCCGACGAGCGCATCTTCGGCGCCGACGTCGCCGTCGACCGGGCCCACGTCGTGATGCTCGACGAGCAGGGGATCCTCGCGGACGGGGACGCCTCGGCGATCCTCGGGGCGCTCGAGGCGATCGAGACGGCCGGCCACGGCGCGCTCCCGGCGGGCGAGGACGTCCACGCGGCGATCGAGACGGCCGTGATCGAGCGGGTCGGCGACCGCGGCGGCCGGATGCACACCGCCCGCTCGCGCAACGACGAGGTCGCGACCTGTCTCCGCTACCGGCTCCGGACGGACGTCCTCGAGGCCGCCGAGGCGGCGATCGAGGCCCGTAGAGCGCTGCTCGAGGCGGCCGCCGAACACGCCGAGACGGTGATGCCCGGCTTTACGCACCTCCAGCCGGCCCAGCCGACGACCGTCGGGCACTACCTCTGTTCGTACGCGTCGGCGCTCGCGCGCGACACAGAGCGGCTGCTCGACGCCTACGGCCGGATCAACCGGTCGCCGCTGGGGGCGGCGGCCTTCGCCGGGACGCCCTTCGAGATCGACCGCGAGCGGACGGCGGCGCTCTTGGGGTTCGACGGCGTGATCGAGAACGCGATGGACGCCGCCTCGGCACGGGACTTCCTGCTCGAGGCGACGGCGGCGCTCGCGGCGCTCTCGACGACGCTGTCCGGGTTGGCCGAGGACGTCGTCGTGTTCTCGAACGCCGGGTACGTCGAGGTGGACGACGCCTACGCCTCGACGTCGTCGATCATGCCCCAAAAGAAGAACCCGGACACGATGGAGTTGGTCCGGGCGACGGCGGGCGATGCGGCCGCCGGGGTGAACGCGCTCCTGTCGGTGTTGAAGGGCCTGCCGCGCGCGTACAACCGCGACCTCCAGCGCGCACACCCCCACGCGTTCGGGACGGTCGATGCGGTGACCGAGGCGACGACGGTCGCGGCCGGCGCGGTTGCGACCGCCGAGTGGCGCACACAGCGGCTCGAGGCGGCCGCAAGCGAGGGGTTCACGACGGCGACCGGGGTCGCGGACCTGCTCGCCATGGCCGGCGTGCCCTTCCGGACGGCCCACGAACTCGTCGCGCTGGCCGCCGAGCGAGCGACAGGGCCGGTCGAGGCGGCGGACCTCGACGCGGCGGCTCGGGAAGTCCTCGGGTCGGGCCTCGAAGCGCATCTCGACCCCGAGGCGGTCGCGGACGCGCTCGATCCGGTGGAGAGCGTCCGCTCGCGGGACTCTCTCGGGGGGCCGGCGCCGGGGGCACTCGCGGATACGCTCTCGGCGCTCGACGCGGGCGTCGAGGCCGACGCGGAGGCGGTGCGGGACCGACGGGACGCGCTCGAAGACGCCGCCGCCGCGCTCGAGCGGGAGGTCTCCAGGCGTGTCTGATCGACCGCGCCGGCGGCGACCGCCATAAGTAAAATATATTTGACATTCAGATACCGTACGGCGGTACGGAAGCTTTGAACGCCTCAATAGCCGCGTATGGGTCATTAACTACATCTGATAAGTTCGAAGCTTTTATGTGGGTTCGCTACGGAGTAGCGGGTACGATGACGAACGATACGATCAGCGCCGAAGACCCGATCACCGGCGACGAAATCCAGATCCCCGCCGACGTCGAGGTCGGCGAGATCATCGACAGCCCCGTCACCGGGACCGAACTCGAGGTCGTCGCGGTCGACCCGATCGCCCTCGAGGAGGCCCCGGAACTCGAAGAGGACTGGGGGGAGTAAGGCGATGAACGCCGGCACGGATCGCCGCCGAAACGCCCGCCGGGACGTCCGCCCCCCGACAGCGCCGGGTGAGCGCCGATGAACGTCGGCGTCCTCTACTCGCGCATCCGCCGCGACGAGAAACTGCTGTTGAGCGAGCTGCGCGACCGGGGCCACGAGGTGACGAAGATCGACGTCCGCAAGGAGCGATTCGGGGTCCACGACGCGCCGGCGGCCTTCGAGGACGTCGACATCGTCGTCGATCGCTGTCTCGCCACCAGCCGTTCGCGCTACGTCACGCGGTTCGTCGACGCCTACGGCATCCCGGTCGTCAACGACCCGGAGACGGCGGCGATCTGTGCCGACAAGGCCCGAAACAGCCTCGTGCTCGCCGAGGCCGGCGTTCCGACCCCGGCGACGGAGGTCACGTTCACGAAGGAGTCGGCGATGGAGTCGATCGAGGAGTTCGGCTACCCCTGCGTGTTGAAGCCCGTCATCGGGTCGTGGGGCCGGCTGATGGCGAAGATCGACTCCCGGGACGCCGCCGAGGCCATCCTCGAACACAAAGAGACCCTCGGCCACTACGAGCACAAGGTGTTCTACATCCAGGAGTTCGTCGAGAAGCCCGGCCGCGACATCCGCGTCGTCACCACGGACGGCGAGCCGGTCGCGGCGATGGCGCGGGCCTCGGATCACTGGCTGACGAACGCCGCCCGCGGCGCCGAGACGGAGCAGATCGAGATCACAGGCGAGATGGCGGCCCTCGTCGAGCGGGCCTCCGACGCGGTCGGCGGCGGCCTCCTCGGCGTCGACCTCATGGAGACCGGCGACTCCTACACGGTCCACGAGGTCAACCACACCGTCGAATTCAAGGCGCTCAACGACGTCTCCGACGTCGACGTCCCGGCGACGGTCGTCGACTGGCTCGAGGCCACGGTCCAGGGCGTCGAGGTGACCGCATGAGCGGTCCCAACCCCAACCCCGACGCCGACGCCGGGGGCGGCGTCCACACCGCAAGCGTCGTCGGGGCAAGCGGGTTCACCGGCGGCGAACTGCTCCGGCTGCTCGCCGGACACCCCTGTTTCGAGGTCGTCCAGGCGACGAGCCGGAGCCGCGAGAACAGGACGGTCGGCTCCGTGCACCCGAA
>NZ_JAQCNO010000060.1 GCF_028274965.1 Natronomonas sp.
GTCGTTGTCGAAGTACGCCTCGCCCTCGCGTTTGGCGCTCTCGAGGGCGTCGTCGACCTCCTCGGGGCCGCGGACGATCTTCATGCCGCGACCGCCGCCGCCGCCCTCGGCTTTGATCGCGATCGGATAGCCGTACTCCTCGCCGAACGTCCGGACCGCCTCCGGCTCTTCGACGGGATCGGTCGTTCCCGGGACGATCGGCACGTCCGCCTCGCTCATCACCGTCCGGGCCTTCGTCTTCTCGCCGGCCTGTTCCATCGTCTCGCTCGCCGGGCCGACCCACGTGATCCCCTCGGCCGCTTCGACGCTCTCGGCGAACGCCGCGTTCTCCGCCAAAAACCCGTACCCCGGGTGGATCGCGTCCGCACCGGCCTGGCGGGCGGCGTCGATGACGGCGTCGTGATCGAGATACGAGTCGGCGGCGCGGGCGGGGCCGACGTTGTACGCCTCGTCGGCGTACCGGACGTGCCCGGCGTTGCGGTCGGCCTCGCTGTACACTGCCACCGTGTCGATCCCGAGATCGTCACAGGCGCGCATCACCCGAACCGCGATCTCGCCTCTGTTGGCGACGAGAACCTTCTCGAACATGTTGTCCGAGCGCTGTCCCCCCGAGTACCTTATTCTGTCGGTCGGTCGGTCACGGCCGCCCTCACCGGGCGCATCCGACCGCGTCGCTCAAAAGCGCTCCGTGCGACCGGCGGCGCTCCACCCGTCCCGCGGCGCGGTCTCCGGCGCCCGAACCCGTCTGTTCTGGAGGGCTTCGATCCGGCCGGTCAGTCGCCACGCGTCCCGCGGGCGCTCGTCGTCGCCCCTGTCGGCTGTCGCCAGGGCGGCGGTGTGTGCGCGGATCGCGGCGGCGATTGCGGCCGTCTCGTCGGCGTCGGCGTCGTCCGGAACGTCGAGTTCCATCGTCAAAGCGGGATGTTCCCGTGTTTCCGGTCGGGGCCGTCCTTGCGTTTCGATCCGAGCATCTCGAGGTCGCGTATGAGCCGCGGTCGCGTGTCCGCCGGTTCGAGCACGTCGTCGATGAACCCGCGTTCGGCCGCGATGTAGGGGTTCGCGAACGTGTCGCGGTACTCCTCGATGAGCTGTTCGCGGCGGGCCTCGACGTCGTCGGCGTCGGCGAGTTCGTCGCGGTACAGGACGTTGACCGCGCCCTTCGGGCCCATGACCGCGATCTCGGCGGTCGGCCAGGCGTAGTTGACGTCGGCCTCGAGATGCTTCGAGGCCATCACGTCGTAGGCGCCGCCGTAGGCCTTCCGCGTGATGACGGTCAAAAGCGGGACGGTCGCCTCGCTGTAGGCGTACAAAAGCTTCGCGCCGTGTTTGATGATCCCGTTGTGCTCCTGGTCCGTCCCGGGCATGAACCCCGGGACGTCGACGAACGTGACGATCGGGATGTTGAACGCATCACAGAAGCGGACGAAACGCGAGCCCTTCAGCGAGGAGTCGATGTCGAGCGTCCCGGCGTTGACGCGGGGCTGGTTGGCGACGAGACCGACGGAGCGGCCGTCGAGGCGGCCGAACCCGGTCACGAGGTTGCGGGCGTACGACTCGGCGACTTCGAAAAACGAGTCCTCGTCGACGACCCGGTCGATCACGTCCACGATGTCGTAGGGCTTCTGTGGCTCGTTCGGAACGATCCCTTCGAGTTCCTCGTCGCGGCGCTCGGGGTCGTCCCACGGCTCGACGCGGGGCGGGTCCTCGACGTTGTTCGAGGGGAGATACGAGAGCAGATACCGGATGTCGTCGAGGGCCTCCTTCTCGTCGGCCGCCGAGAAGTGCGCAACGCCGGAGTCGGTCGTGTGCGTGCTCGCGCCGCCCAACTCCTCGAAGCCGACCTCCTCGCCGGTGACGGTCTCGATCACGTCCGGGCCGGTGATGAACATGTGGCTCGTGTCCTGAACCATGTAGATGAAGTCGGTGATCGCCGGCGAGTACACCGCGCCGCCGGCGCAGGGGCCCATGATCGCCGAGATCTGCGGCACGACGCCGGAGGCCTTCTGGTTTCTGTGGAAGATGTCGGCGTACCCCGCAAGCGAGTCGATCCCCTCCTGGATCCGGGCCCCCGCGGAGTCGTTGAGGCCGATGATCGGGGCGCCGGTCTCGAGCGCCCGGTCCATCACCTTACAGACCTTCTCGGCGAAGGCCTCGCCGAGAGAGCCCCCGAAGACGGTGAAATCGTGGGCGAACACGAACACCGTCCGCCCGTCGACGTCGCCGTAGCCGGTGACGACGCCGTCGCCGTAGGGCCGCGTGTCGGCCATGTCGAAGTTCGTCGATCGGTGGGTTTTGAGCTGATCGAACTCCTCGAAGGTCCCGTCGTCGAGGAAGTACTCGATCCGTTCGCGGGCGGTGAGTTTGCCCTTCTCGTGTTGCTTTTGAATCCGCTCGTCCCCGCCGCCGCGGGCCGCCTCGCGTTTCATCTCGCGGACCTCCTCGATCTTGTCTTCCATGTCCGTCATGTGATGGTCTTGGCTCACGAACGGCCAGCGATGAAAAAGGCGTTCCGCTATCGCGACGGCCGGACCGGCGGCGTCGAGGGCCGTTCCGGAAACACTAACTCCGGGTCCGCCGAGGTCCGCACACAACCGAGCATGAAGCTTCACGAGTATCAAGCGAAAGGCGTGTTCGCCGACGCCGGGATCCCGGTCCCGGACTCGGTGCTCGCGTCGACGGTCGAGGAGGCTGTCGAGGCGGCCGAGGACATCGGGTTTCCGGTCGTTATCAAGGCCCAGGTACAGGTCGGCGGGCGCGGAAAGGCGGGCGGGATCGAGATCGTCGAGGACGGCGAATCCGCCCGCGAGGCCGCCGAGGCGATCCTCGGGATGGACCTCAAGGGGCTCCACGTCGATCGCGTGCTCGTCGAGGCCGCGGTCGATTTCACCAACGAACTGTACGTCGGCGTGACGATGGACCGCGGCGAGGGGAAGCCGGTCGCGATGGTCTCGACGCGCGGCGGCGTCAACATCGAGGAGGTCGCCGCCGAGGAGCCCGGTGCGATCGTCCGCGAGCACGTCGACGCCGCCTTCGGACTCCACCCGTATCAGGCCCGCAAGGCCGTCTTCGACGCCGGCGTCGACCAAGACGTCGCGATCGACACGGCGTCGATCCTGACGCAGTTGTACGAGCTCTGGGCCGAACGCGACGCCACGGAGATCGAGGTCAACCCGCTGATGGTGACGGCCGACGGCGAGGTGATCGCCGCCGACGCGGTCATGAACATCGACGAGGACGCGCTGTTCAGACAGCCCGAACTCGAAGCGATGGAGGAGGAGGCCGCCGGCGACGAACTGGAGGCGAAGGCCAACGAGTACGGCTTCGATTACGTCCGCCTGTCGGGCAACACCGGGATCATCGGCAACGGGGCCGGGCTCGTGATGACGACGCTCGATCTCGTCGACTACTACGGCGGGGCGCCGGCGAACTTCCTCGACATCGGCGGCGGCGCGAAGGCCGAACGCGTCACGAACGCGCTCGATATGGTGTTCTCCGACGAGAACGTCGATTCGGTCGTGTTCAACATCTTCGGCGGGATCACCAGGGGCGACGAGGTCGCAAAGGGCATCAACGAGGCCCTAGAGCGCTTCGAGGAGATCCCGAAGCCGGTCGTCGTCAGACTCGCCGGTACGAACGCCGAGGAGGGCATGGAGATCCTGAACACGGACCTGGTCACGGTCGAGAAGACGCTCGAGGACGCCGTCCAGCGCGCCGTCAGCTACGCGGAGGGGGCGAACCAATGAGTGTTCTCGTCGATACCGACACGCGCGTCGTGGTACAGGGCATCACCGGCGGAGAAGGGAAGTTCCACACCGCACAGATGATGGAGTACGGGACGAACGTCGTCGCGGGGGCGGTGCCCGGGCGCGGCGGACAGGACGTCGAGGGCGTCCCCGTCTACGACACCGTCCACGAGGCCGCACGCGAGGAGGACGCGAACGCGTCGGTGGTCTTCGTTCCGCCGGCGTTCGCCGCCGACGCGCTGTTCGAGGCGCTCGATTCGCCGGTCGATCTCGTCGTTGCGATCACCGAGGGGGTCCCACAGCAGGACATGGCGAGGGTCTACCGGAGGCTTGGCGAGACCGACACGCACCTGATCGGGCCGAACTGTCCGGGGCTCATCACGCCCGGCGTGGCGAAACTCGGGATCCTCCCGGGGAACATCTTCGCCGAGGGGAACGTCGGCCTCGTGTCGCGGTCGGGGACGCTCACCTACCAGGTCGTCGACAACCTGACGAAGCGGGGGATCGGTCAGACGACCGCCGTCGGCATCGGCGGCGATCCGATCATCGGGACCGACTTCGTGGACGCCCTCGAACTCTTCGAGCGCGACTCCGAGACCGACGCGGTCGTGATGTGCGGCGAGATCGGCGGCGAGGACGAGGAGGAGGCCGCCGCGTTCATCGGCGAGCACATGGACACGCCGGTCGCCGGATTCATCGCCGGTCGGACCGCCCCGCCGGGCAAGCGGATGGGACACGCCGGGGCGATCGTCTCCGGGTCGGGGACCGGAACCGCCGAGTCGAAGATAGCGGCGCTCAACGACGCCGGCGTGCCGGTCGGCGACACGCCGAACGAGGTCGCCGACCACGTCGAGGGCTTCCTGTAGCCCCCGTCTCCGTCCGTAGTCTCGGGGGCGTCTCTCCGTTCGCGGTCGGAGACGATCGCACCGGCGGCGGGGCAAAAACGGGCGAGAGGGAAGCCCGGGTGGAGGTTTCGGATCCGAGAGTGCAAGCCAGGGGTGGGATTTGAACCCACGAACTCCCGATTACAAGTCGGGTGCTTGAACCGCCCAAGCTCCCCTGGCGCAACGCGGGGCGCTACGCGTCGCCGTCTGTACCCTCGGAGCCGTCGTTGATGGGTTTTTCGAGTTCGATCCGGTGGGCGGTGTACCC
>NZ_JAQCNO010000066.1 GCF_028274965.1 Natronomonas sp.
CGAGTGAGGCGTTCGAAGCACGCCGTGCGGCCTGGGGTGTCACCACACGAAACGCATACCGGCGGAACACGAGTTTGAGGAGACGAACCGAACGAACGGACTCGCCGGGACTGAGCAAACCCGGAGGGTTTGCGAGGGTCGGCGAGCCCATCGACTGAGTGAGCACCGCGAACGAAGGAGATGGACTCGCCGGGATTTGAACCCGGGGCCTTCCCCGTGCCAGGGGGATGATCTACCGCTGATCTACGAGCCCGCGGTCACCGGATCATATCCCGAGGCGATTGATAAACCCATCGAAGCGGCCGGCGAGCCGTCCGGAGCGTACCCTCCCGGACCGCCCGCCGAGGCCGACCCGCCCGGTTCGGACGCTCCGTTAAAGTCAAACACCTGCCCGCGGATAGTGTGTGTCATGAGCACGGAACAGGGACAGCGAACCATCAGGTGTCTGGTTGCGAAGGTCGGCCTTGACGGCCACGACCGCGGCGCACATGTGATCGCGCGGGCGTTTCGGGACGCCGGCTTCGAGGTCATCTACTCCGGTCTACACAAGTCCCCGGACGACATTGTTCAGGCGGCCGTCCAGGAGGACGTCGACGTCCTCGGGATCTCGATCCTCTCGGGGGCTCACGACACGCTCGTTCCGAAGATCCTCGAGGGGCTCCGCGAGTACGACGCCTTCGAGGACACGCTCGTCATCGTCGGTGGGATCGTGCCCGAAGACGACCGCGCGGCGCTGTACGAGGCCGGCGTCGCCGAGATATTCGGCCCCGGGTCGTCGATGGACGAGACGATCGAGTTCGTCCGCGAGAACGCCCCGGAACGATAGATGTCCGAGGACGCGCTCATCGACGGGCTGCTCGCGGGAAAACACCGCGCTCTCGCGCGCGTGATCACGAACATCGAGAACCGGTCGCCGGGGTACCGCGATCTCGTCTCGCGGCTCCACGAGCACACGGGCCAAGCGGAGGTCATCGGCATCACCGGCTCGCCCGGCGCGGGCAAGTCGACGCTCGTCGACAAGATGGCGGCCACGTACCGCGAGCGGGGGGAGACGGTCGGGGTCATCGCGATCGATCCCTCCTCGCCGTTTACCGGTGGGGCGGTGCTCGGCGACCGCATCCGGATGGCCTCGAACGTCGGCGACATGGACGTCTTCTTCCGCTCGATGTCGGCCCGCGGTTCGCTCGGGGGGCTCTCGACGGCGACGACGGACGCGGTGAAGGCCCTCGACGCCTTCGGCAAGGACAAGATCATCGTCGAGACCGTCGGCGCGGGCCAAAACGAGATCGAGATCGTCAAGACCGCCGACACGGTCGCGGTGTTGGTGCCGCCCGGTTCCGGCGACGACGTCCAGATGCTCAAGGCGGGCATCCTCGAGATCGCCGACGTCTTCGTCGTCAACAAGGCCGACATGGACGGGGCCGACCGGACCGTGATGGAACTCAGAGAGATGATCAACATGCGCGACGTGTCGCCGATCGCGGGCCACCACGGCGCCGATGTCGACCCCGGAGCCGCCGAGAGGGACGAGACCGGACCCGGAGACGACGAGGCGGACCCGGGCTGGGAACCGCCGATCGTCGAGACGGTCGCGAAGAACGGCGACGGCGTCGAGACGTTCCTCGAGACGATCGCCGACCACGCCGCCTGGCTCGCCGAGAGCGGCGAGCGCGAGGCCCAGGCCCGCGAGCGGTACGCGGCCGAGATAGAGACGCTGCTCCGGGAGGACACGGCGTCGCTGCTCGAGGAGGAACTGGACGCCCGCGGCGGCTTGGAGTCCTACGTCGATCGCGTGTTGCGAAAGGAGACGGACCCCTACTCTGTCGCCGACGAACTCGTCGCCCCGATCGAGGCCTGCGTGCGCGACAGACGCGAGTGAGAGCCGCCCCGGGCGGCGACTCCTCTTTTCGGCCGCAACGCCAGAACGCTCAGGAGAACTCGATCGACACCGGCGTCGCCGCCGGTGGCTCCCGGCTTAGGAGGTCCTCGATCGCGTCGAGCTCCGAGCGCACCGCCGCCGTTTCGCCCTCCGAGAGCGCCTTGCGGGCCTTCGCGATCCGGTTCTCGGCGGAGCTGACGGCCTCGCTCTGGTCGCGGGCCCACTCGCCGGTCAACTCGTGGCCGAGCCAGTCGCCGAGCAGCTCGACGAAGGCCCGCTCCCAGGCGGTGAACTCGGCTCTGTCCCCGCGGTCACAGAAACAGAGCGTCCCGTGGCGGCGATCGCCGACGTACACCGGCGTTCCGATGTACGAGGAAAACCCCGACTCGCCGTCGGCGTCGGTTGCGACGGCGACGATGCCGCTGCCGTCGACGGTCAGGTCCTCGACGTCGTCGGCCAGCGGGACCCCCTCGGCGGTGTCGAACGGGAGCCCTCCGTCGCTGCTCTCGACGAGGATCTCGACGCCGTCCCCGTCGTCGGTGACCAACGCGCCGTACTCCGCGTCGAGCGTTTCGCGGCCGAGTTCGGCGAGCTCCTCGGTCGGCGTCGAGACGCTGTCGATGACGGTCCGCGCGAGCCGCCTGAGCGCGGATTCGCGCCGCTGGACCGCCTCCTCGGCCCGGTACCGCGCCGAGACGTTCTCGATCCGGTTTGCGAGGATCCGCCACTGATCGGCCCCCCGTCGTTTCCGGAAGTAGTCGGTGACGCCCGCCGAGACCGCCTCGCTCGCGATCTCCTCGCTGCCGCGGGCGGTAAACAGAATAAAGGGGAGATCGGCGTCGATCTCGCGGACGTATTCGAGCAGTTCGAGCCCCGTCATCTCCGGCATGTGGTAGTCGCTGACGACGCAGTCGGCGTCGCCGTCGTCGACCGCCTCAAGGGCGTCGCTCGGATCGGTTTCGATGCGGATGGAGAACTCCTCGCCGAGCGTGCCGAGTTGGTTCGCCATGAGATCGGCCAAGGACGGATCGTCGTCGACGAGCAGTACGCGCGTGGGACCGGCCATATGAGAAGTCGGGCATATAGGGGGTTAATGCTTCTGGCTGACTCACGACCCGAGCCGGGAGTGTCTCAGACGTACCGCTCTTCGTTCCAGGGGTTCGCGCTCGCCGAGTAGCCGCGCTGCTCCCAGTACCCCCGTTCCGGCTCGGTCAGTATCTCGACGCCGGAGACCCACTTTGCGCCCTTGTAGGCGTACCTGTGCGGCGTCACGACCCGCAGTGGCCCGCCGTGTTCGCCCGCCAGCGGCTCGCCGTCGAACTCCCAGGCGAAGAGCACCCCCTCCCGGAGGCACTCCTCGAGGGGCAGATCGGTCGTGTAGCCGTCGTGTGCGTGAAACAGCACGTGCGTCGCCGCCTCGTCGATGCCGACGCGGTCGGCGAGCGCCGAGAACGGAACGCCGTGAAACAGGCAGTCGAACCGGGACCAGCCGGTGACGCAATGGAAGTCCTGGCGCTGTGTCTCGCTGTCGAAGGTCTTGAACTCGCTCAGCGGGACGGAGAGCTCCGACCCGACAGCGCCCCACACGTCGAGCGTCGCCGAGTCCGGCACCGACGGCGTTTCGCCCTTCGAGAGCGTCGGGAACCGGTCCGTCTCCCGCTGACCGGGCGGGAGCCGGTCCCCGTCGAACGCCTCGTGAATGTCCGTCAGGTCTCGCATACCGGAGGCAGGAGCACCCGACAGGTATGTTTGTCGCCCGACGGCGCCCACACTCGTTTCGCTTTGAGTGATAGATTAGCTGGCGAATAACGAAAATATCCTTCCGATTTATCGATGTCAATTTTCGTGGTAACGAAAAATCCCCGACAGTATTAAATACCCCATACCCGAATGACCGACTGTCCCGATGCCGAAGGTACAACTCACGGTTCCGGAGCACCTCGAGATGCAGATCGCACAACTCGTCGAGGACGGCGAGTTCGTCAACAGGGAGGAAGCCATCGAAGAACTGCTGTCCACTGGGCTCCGGGCGTACAAAACGAGCGGCCCGATCGAGGACGACGAACCCGGTTTCGAGGACGACGGGATGATGGGCCACGACGACGAGTACGTCTTCTGACCGCTCGGTGACCTCGGCACGGTCCCCGCCTCGCCCCTGCCGGTCCGCCCGTTTCCGTCCTCCCGCCCGTCTCCGCGTTCGGAACGCCCTCGCACCGCCGACTCCGGAGCGTTCACCGCTCGCGGAGCGGTCCGACCCGCACAAGCGTTAAACGCGCGGTTGTCCTACGCGACGGCATGCACAAGGAGGAACTGCTGGAGCTACACGCCAAGATGGTCTCCATTATGGATCACTTCCGCGACATGGACGGGATCGACAACGCGGTGTTCGAGCCCTACGACGAACTCGACGTCACGCCCGACGACGTCCACAAGTCGAAAAGCGAGCACAAACACGCGGTGTTCGTCCTCGGGAACGCCCTGGCGAACGTGATGGCCGAAGACGAGTTCTCCGACGCCGGCCGCATCGGCAAGCGCATGGAGGAACTCGCCGACGACGCCGAGTCGAAGCTCTGAGACGCCACGCGCGTACCGCGTGCGGGCCCCGGGGTCGTCGTTGAACGCGTAACCTAAACCGGTGGGACCCGAACGCCCGGTAATGAAACCGCCGGGGAGCGACGAGACGGCCCCCGAGTCCGCGGGGATAACGAGTCGGGCGACCCGCCTGTCGACGCCCCCACAGCCGCGGGCCGCCCTCTCCGTTGCGGACCCGCCCCGGACCCTGTGGGCGGCCCCCGACCAGGCGACGGTCGTCGGCAGCGGCGCGGCGAGGACCCTCGAGGCGGCCGGGACCGACCGCTTTGGGAGCGTCCGCGCGACCGCCGAGCGGCTGTTTTCGGTCGGCGACGTTCACGCGGGCGCCCTCGAGGCCCGCCCCCGGCTGTTCGGCGGGTTTTCGTTTCACGACGACCACGCCGAGGAGGGCGCGTGGGCGGGCTACCCGAGCGCGAAGTTCGTGCTCCCGCGGACGCAGATCACGTACGTCGATGGCGAGGCGTGGCTGACGGTCAACGCCGTCGGAGCGGACGCGAGCGCGGTCGAGACGCGCCTCGAGCGGACCCGCGAGCGCGTCCAGTCTCTCCCGGACCCGTCGGCGATCAACACGCCGCCGGGGGTCGTCTCCCGCACCCGCACCGCCTCGAAGGCGCAGTGGCGGCGCGGGGTCACCGCCGCGACCGACCGCATCGCCGCCGGCGAACTCGACAAGGTCGTCCTCGCGCAGGCGCTCAGAACCGCCCTCGCCGAGCGGGTCTCGATCCCCGACGTCCTCGCGCGGCTGGGGGAGACGTACCCCGACTGCTACCGGTTTCTGTTCGAACCCGCCGACGGCTCCGCCGGCTTCTTCGGAGCGACCCCCGAGCGGCTGGTCGACCTCCGCGGGCGGACCGTCGAAACCGGCGCCCTCGCCGGAACGACCGGCCGCGGCGAGACGCCGGAGGAAGACGAGTGGCTCGCCGCCGAACTGTTGGCCGACGACAAGAATAGCCACGAACACGACCTCGTCGTTGGGGCCGTCCGCGAGCAGCTCGAACCACACGCGGCGTCGGTCCGGGCGGGCGCCAGGCGGATCAGGCGGCTCGCGACGGTCCAGCACATCGAGACGCCGATCACGGCCGAGCTCGCAACGGACGAACACGTCCTGACGCTCGTCGAGGCGCTCCACCCGACGCCGGCTGTCGGCGGGCTACCGCCGGACAGCGCGCTCGAGACGATCCGCGACACCGAGCCGTTCGACCGGGGCTGGTACGCCGCGCCGGTCGGGTGGTTCGACGCGGCCGGGTACGGCTCGTTCGCGGTCGCGCTCCGGTCGGCGATCGCCCGCGGCGACGTTGCGACCCTGTTTGCCGGGGTCGGGATCGTGGCCGACTCGGACCCGGACAGGGAGTGGGACGAGGTGCAGCTGAAGTACCGGCCGATCCTCGACGAACTGGAGTGAGCCGATGAGCGAACCGAACATCAACGCGCTCTGGGGCCGGACCGTCGCCGACGAACTTGCCGCCGCCGGCGTCGAGACCGCGGTCCTCGCGCCCGGAAGCCGGTCGACGCCGCTGACGGTCGCCGTCTCCGAGCGCCCCGACATCGAGGCGGTCTCGCACCTCGACGAGCGCTCGGCCGCCTTCTTCGCGCTCGGGTACGCAAAACGGACCGGCCGCGCCGCGGCGCTCGTCTGCACCTCCGGGACCGCCCTCTCGAATCTCCACCCGGCGGTCGTCGAGGCCGACGCGGCCCGGGTGCCGGTGGTCCTCCTGACGGCCGATCGGCCGCCGGAACTCGCCGACAGCGGCGCGAACCAGACGATCGATCAGGAGAAGTTCTACGGCGGCTTCGTCCGGCACTACCGGAAACTCCCCGAGCCCGAGGCCGCCGACCGGAAGCTCCGGTCGCTCCGCACCGCCGTGTCCCGGGCGGTCGGAACGGCCACCGGGTCCGAGCCCGGGCCCGTCCACCTCGATGTCCCGCTGCGCAAGCCGCTCGAACCGACCGCCGACGCCGGCGGACTCCCGCCCGGCGTCCCTGAGGGGGCGGTCCCGTCGGGGTTCGAAACGCCGCCGCGACCCGCCACCGCCGGACGGGACGGGCCGTTCGTCTCGACGACCCGCGGCGAGAGCCGGCTCCCGGAACGCGAGCGCCGGAGGATCGCCGAGACCCTCGAGGACGCCGACAGCGGCCTGATCGTCTGTGGGCCGACGGACCGCCCCGCCCCGGCGGCCGAGGCGCTCGCCGAACTGTCGCGGGCAAGCGGCTTCCCGGTGGTCGCCGACCCGCTCTCGGGACACCGGTTTGGCCCCCACGTCGAGTCGGTCGCCGTCTGCGGCGGGTACGACGGCTACGCGGCCGCACTCGAGGCGACCCCCGAGACCGTCGTCCGGTTCGGCGCGTCCCCGACGTCGAAGCCGCTGCGGAACTACCTCCGCGAGGCCGGCGGCCGGCAGTTCCTCGTCGATCCGGCCGGCGGGTACCGCGAGGCGACGTTCACCGCGGGCGATCTCGTCGTCGCCGACGAGACCCGCTTTGCCGCCGACCTCGCGGCGGAGATCGACCGCCGGCCGGGTTCGTACGCCGATCGGCTCCGAGCGGCCGAAACCGCCTACTGGGAGTTCGTCGAGGGCAGCGAACCGCCCGAAGGGGCGATCCTCGCCGACGCGGCCCGGCTGGCCCCCGATCCGGCGACGATTTTTGTCTCGAACTCGATGCCGGTCCGGGACCTCGATCGGTTCGGAAAGCCCCGCACGGCGGCACTCACCGTCTTGGGCAACCGCGGCGCGTCGGGGATCGACGGGATCGTCTCGAGCGCGCTCGGGGCCGGCTACGGGACCGACGACCCTCTGATCCTCGTCCTCGGCGACCTCGCGCAGTACCACGACATGAACGGCCTGCTCGCGGTCGAACGGGCCGGCGTCGACGCGACGATCGTCTGTCTCAACAACGACGGGGGCGGGATATTCCACCTGCTGCCGATCGAGGACCACGAGAGCTTCGAGTCGTGGTTCCGAACCCCCCACGGCCTCGATTTCGAGCACTCGGCCGGGCTGTACGACCTCCGGTTCGCCCGGACGGACGACCGCGATCGCTTCCGGGAGCTGTACGCCGACTCCCTCGAGAGCGACGGGACCCAACTCATCGAGGTCCGAACCGATTCGGCGTCGAACCACGACGAGCGCCGCCGGCTACAAGAAGCCGTCCACGACCGCATCCACGACGGCGGGTGAGACCCGCTCTCCTCGCTATTCGGATCGGAGGAACGCGACGATCTCGTCACAGACTACCTCGGGTCGCTCCTGGTGCATGAAGTGGCCCGCCCCCGGGACCCGAACCACGCGGCAGTCCTCGATGACCGCCCCGGCGTGCTCGAACAGTTCGGGGCCGATACAGCCGTCGCGCTCGCCGCAGACGACGAGCGTCGGCGTCCGGATCGGCGGGACGTCCGCCACGGAGGGCCGATCGCCGACGACGCCCGCCGCCGCCGGGAGGCTGACGGTATCGCGGTAGTACCCCAGGGCGTTCTCGACGGTCCCCTCGGCCCGGAACGTCTCTTTGACGTCGTTGATCCGCGCGTCGGGGTAGTCCCAGCCGGGGCTCCAGAGCCCCCACAGGAACTCGATGGCGGCGAAGTTCCGCCACCTGAGCGCCCGCTCCGGCGCGTCCGGGAGCTGAAACAGCCACATGTACCAGCTCCGCAGCGCCTGTCTCGGGTACTCGAACAACAGCGGCTCGAACCCCGGCGGGACGGCAAGCGTCACGAGCTCCGAGAAGGCCTCGGGGTCGCGCCGGTCGGCGGCGTATGCGGCGACCGCGCCCCAGTCGTGGCCGACGAGCACGGCGTCGTCGGTGCCGAGTTCCTCCCCGAGCGCCTCCGAAAGCGCGATCGCGTCCCGCCCGAGCGCCCCGCCGGAGTAGTCGCCGTCCGGGGCCGGGTCGGTCGGCGCGTACCCGCGCATGAACGGCGCGACAGCGGTGAACCCGGCCTCCGCGAGCCGATAGAGGATCGGCGTCATCGACCCGGCGTTGTCCGGGAACCCGTGCAGACAGAGCGCCAGCCGGTCGCCGTCGCCGACGACCAGACACTCGAAGGTCAGCCCGTTGGCGTCGACCCGCCGCCGCTTCCGGTGGGGGTCGGCGGTCTCGCTGCTCATACCCAGGCGTGAACACGGGGCTATCAAGTAACTACCGGCGCCCCGACGACACCGGTATGAGCGTGGAAACCGAGGCGCACCCATGAGCGTGATCGCGCTGTTGAGCGTCGCGCCGGTGATCGAGGACAGCATGGCGGGCGAGGTCGCGGCGGCCGTCGCGGCCCTCGAGGAGTTCGACGTCTCCTACGAGACGAACCCGATGGGAACCGTCATCGAGGCCGACGACGTCGACACGCTGTTGGCGGCGGTCGGGGCGGCACACAAGGCGGTCGACGCCGATCGCGTGAGCACGTTCCTGAAGATCGACGACAAGCGGACCCGGGACCAGCGGGCCTCCGAGAAGGTCGAGGCCGTCAAGCGGGAACTCGGCCGCGACGCGAAACGGGAGCGATAGGCCAAAGCGACGCAAGGAAAAGGCATATCCCCGGGCATCCGATACCTTCGGGCATGAGTGCGCCTCCCGGCGAATATTACACCGCAGAACGCTGGAACAACTGGCTCGATCGGCTCCGCGAGGAGGAGATCGACCCGGAGAGCGACGACTCCGCGCGGCTGTTTTTCAATCTGCTCGACGACGCCACCATCGCCATCGCAAAGATCCTCACCGACCACACCGACGGCGAGTTCGAGGACGCCGACGCCGCGACCGCGGAGCTGGGCCGGGTCCGGGAGATCGTGCTCTCGGAGGTCGACATCGACGACGAGGAGAAACTGACGCTCGTCGACGGCATCCAGACCTCCCTCGTGTGCGCGCTGTACACCGCCGAGGAGTACATCGTCGGCGGCCCCGCCTCGGAGGGGACCGTCGAGGAACACCTCCAGGCCGCCGCCGCCGCCGAAACCGAGAACGAGGACCTCGACACGGCGTTGGCTCACTGCGTGCAGGCCGGCACGCTCGTCGTCGACGGGGCCGACCTCTCGATGGACATCGCCGAGGAGATCGAGTACGGCCTCGTCGCCGATTGGATCAACGGGCTCGATTCGCTGGGGCGGGCCCTCGCCGACCCCTCGGTCGTCGAAGAGGACGAATAGGGCGTACGTTTTTATCCGGGACTGCCGTTTGTCGTCTATGGGATTTCGCTCCGACGAGCGCGCACAATCGACGCTCGTCGGCGCGATACTGCTGTTTGCGATCCTGATCATCGCCTTCTCGTCGTACCAGGCCTTCGTCGTTCCGAACCAGAACGCCGAGGTGGAGTTCAACCACAACGGCGACGTCCAAACCGACATGCAGGAGCTTCGGAACTCGCTTTTGGACGTGCGGTCGGTAGAACGATTTGGCAAAGGCGAGTATACAGTTATCTCAGAACACCGATCGGTCCGGATCCGTTTAGGAACACAGTATCCGGCACGACTGATCGCGTTGAACCCACCCGCACCCTCCGGAGAATTGCGGACCGAAGAATCCCAAAGCGAATTCCGCATCGAAAATGCTGGCGTCAACACGTCTAAAATAGACAGTGAGTTTCACGAAGATCCCGAGAAGCTGCTAGGCACGGACCCGGCAGCAGACATGAGCACGAACTTTTTAATATATAATCCTGTGTACACGGAGTATCAAACCCCACCGACAACCGTTTTGGAACACTCGTTCATGTATAATGAGTTTCAGAACGCCCGCATCCCTGTCACTCAGCAGACAGTAATACGACCAAACGCTACTCGAATAAATATCGTCCTGCTTGAGGGTAATCTCTCGAGATCGGGTTCTCAAGCAATCAGTATAGACCCGCAAACTCTGGATGGACCAACGGACACGGTACCGATCAACAGAAGCGGTACGGACCCGATAACGGTGCAGATCCCGACCCGGTCGCCAACGGCGTGGAACAGTACGATCCAATCATTAGACGGCGTTGATTTCGAGACGCCACCCGATCCTGACGACGACGACATTCGTGTCACGCTTGCCAATGACAGCTACAACCTCCGTGTGACCCGGGTCGGAGTTGATAATGATGCTCAGGTAAATGATAAAACGCTTACCCCGATGCAAATCGAGGGACAAGGTGCTGTCGGGGGTCCCGGTGGATCGGATACGTACGATGTCGTGAGTGTGGATCCACAAACACCCGGCGGAAACGACATTGAAGTCACATTCGAGATTGACACAACTGATCCGAACGCGCAGGTGAATGTACAGTCACTGGACAACGATGGCACCGTTCGAGATAGCACAGGTATTATTAATGTTGACGGAACGCAACCACAGACCGAAAATATCCAAGGCGCAAACCAGGCTTCGGAGGTGCGCGTCATTCTGTATGATTCTAACGGGGTTGAGCAGGACCGCCGTACAGAGCCGATTTAATGACTAGTTCAGGCCGCGATCATTTATTATTGGATAACAATATCTGATAGAACAATTCTTCGTTCGATCGCATTATTTTGATATCTTATTATTTTGTCAAATTGCTAATAACTGTCGGAGCAATATCACCCTGATAAATAATTTGACAATAATTCGGACCGCACGCTGTAAATTATTCTAATAACCGTCGAAACAATCATCGACAGTACAAGAGCCCCCGAGCATGACAGGTGTCGCCCAAGCGCCCGTCTCATGACGATTCCGTCCCGGAGCGTTCCCCCGACGCGCGCTCGGTGACGGCGTACCAGACCACGCCCGCCGCGAAGGCGATGCCGACGTTCGTCAGGACGGCGACCGCGCCGACGGCGACCGCGAGAACGGCCGTGATCATATAGGCCGCTCCGGCGGAAACGTTTGCGCCGCGGTCTTTTCGACGACTGTCGAAATATCCATCGACAAAATAATATACCCGCTCCCCGAGACCCCGAGTATGACAGGCGTCGGTATCGACGGGATCGAGATCCACACGGGCAAACTCAGACTCGACCTCCCGGAGACGTTCGCGCCGGCGATGGGCGACTCGCCGGAGAAGTACACGAAGGGCCTCGGCCTCCACGCCAGTTCCTTCCCCGACACCTACGAGGACATCGTCACCATGGGGGCCAACGCCGCCCACCGGCTGATGAGACGAAAGGGGCTCGAACCGGACGACATCGGCCGGATCGACGTCGCCACCGAGTCGGCGTTCGACCACTCCAAGCCGGTGTCGACGTACATCGCGGGCTGTCTCGAAGACGTCTTCGAGGGCGACTTCCATCACGCCAACAAGGGCGAGCGGAAGTTCGCCTGCGTGGCGGGCACCCAGAGCATCGACGACGCGTACAACTGGATCAGGGCCGACCGCCACCGCGGGCGGGCGGCGCTCGTGATCACCACCGACACGGCGCTGTACGCCCGCGACGACCCCGGCGAGGCGACCCAAGGCGCGGGCGCCGTTGCGATGGTGATCGACGAGGACCCCGATCTGGTCGAACTCTCGACGGAGCAGGGCTACGGGTCGGCCGACGAGACCGACTTCCTGAAGCCCCAACAGCAGTTCCCGAGCGTCGACGGCAAGCGGTCGGTCAACGTCTATCTCGCCCGGATGCGGGAGGCGCTCGTCGACTACCAACGCGTCGGCGGGACGATCCACGCCGAGGACTTCCGGCTCGGGCCGTTTCACACGCCGTTCCCGGGCATGGTCCGGAAGGCCGCGCTGTTGGCGTACCGACACATCACCCGCGACACGGACATCGAGGACGAACTCGCCGCGGAGATCGGCCGCCAACCGCGCAGCGAGGCCTTCGACGACGACGAGACCTACCGGGAGGCGCTCTCGGAGTACACCGACGCGCTGAAAGAGACCGAGCGGTACCGCTCGTGGTACGACCGGACGATTGACCCGACGCTCGACATCTCCAGGCGCGTCGGCAACTGGTACACCTGCTCGGTCCACGTCGCCCGCGTCTCGGGGCTGAAATCGCTCGCCGAGGACGGCGAAGACGCGGCCGGCAAGCGGCTCCTCGTCGGCTCGTACGGCTCGGGGGCCCAAGCCGAGATCCACGTCGAGACGATCCAGGAGAACTGGCGCGAGGAGATCGACGCCCTGAATATCGACGAACAGCTCGCCGACCGCTACGAGCTCACCTTCGCGGAGTACGAGGACGTCCACGACGCCCACAACCACGACGAGGACGCCGCCGTCGAGGAGTTCACGACCCCGGACTCGGAGTTCGCCTTCGACGGCTGGGGCCGGATGGGCGAACGGAAGTACCGCTTCGTCGAGTGACCCACGGCCGCTCTGTGGTCCCGCCGACGCGCGGCTGTGGGGTCCTATCGGCGCTCGAAGCGTAATGGAGCCAGGCCGCTTTTAGCCAGCTACCGGTCAACCATCGCGATCACGTCGTCGAAGAAGCCGAGCGTATCGTGTGGACCGGGGTTCGCCTCGGGGTGGTACTGTCGTGTGATGACCTCGAGTTCGTCGCTTTCGAGCCCCTCCGGGGTGTCGTCGTTGACGTTGATCTGGGTGACGTCGAGTTCGCCGGACTCGGTGACGGTGTACCCGTGGTTCTGTGTCGTCATGACGACCTGGTCCGACCGGAGGTCCCTGACCGGCTGGTTGACTCCTCGGTGGCCGAACTCCATCTTCTCGGTGCCGCCGCCCAGCGCGTTCGCGATCACCTGCTGGCCCAGACAGATCCCGGCCAGCGGCACGTCGCCGACGTACTCGTCGACGAGCGAGGCGGCGGCCCCGTAGTTCTCGGGGTCGCCGGGGCCGTTCGAGATGAAAAGCACGTCCGGACCGATCGCCTCAACGTCCGTGGCCGTCGCGTCGTAGGGGATCCGCTCGACGGTCGCGCCCCGCTCGACGAGCGAGGCGGCGATCGACCCCTTCGCGCCGCAGTCGACGAGCGCCACCGTCGGGCCGTCGCCCTCGGGGTTGTGCGTCACCGGCTCGCTCACCGATACCTGCGATCCGATGTCGACGTGTTCGCTCATCGCCTTGCACTCGGCGAGTTCCGCCGCGGCGTCGGCGGCTGTCGCGTCGGCCCCGGCGGCGATCCCGCACTTCATCGCGCCCTGCTCGCGGACCCCGGTCACGAGGTCTCTGGTGTCGAGTTCGTCGACGGCGGGCACGCCCTCGCTCGCCAGCCACTCGGCGACGTCCTCGGTCAGCTCCCTGGCGACGACGCCGCGGGGGTGGACGCGGTCGGACTCGAAGCGCTCCTCGCGCACCCCGTAGTTGCCGATGAGCGGGTACGAGAAGGTGAGTATCTGCTCCTCGTAGCTCGGGTCGGTGAGCGATTCCTCGTAGCCGGTGTAGGCGGTGGTGAACACCAACTCGCCGCGGGTGCGTCCGGGCGCACGGGCGCGGGCCTCGACGGTGCGGCCGTCCTCCAGCGCCAGATAGGCGTCGGTCATTACGAGATCCGTACGACACATCCGCAATTAACGCTTGTGTTCGAAGTTCGGTTACGAAATTCGTAATCGGTAAGTGCCCCCGCGTGGAACGCACAGACCTCGATGGACGACCTCGATCGCCGGATCCTCGCGATCCTCCGCCGGGACGCCCGGACGCCCTACACCGAGATCGCCGATCGGGTCGGGACCTCCGAGGGGACCGTCCGGAACCGCGTCGAGGCCCTCTCGGAGCGCGGCGTCATCGAACGCTTTACCGTGTCGACCCGGACGGGGAACATCAAAGCGATGGTCGAGATCGGCGTCGCCGTCGATGTCGACACGGGCGAGATCTCCGACCGGATGGCCGAGTGGGCCGAGGTCGACTTCGTCTGGCAGGTCTCGGGCGAGGAGGACGTCGTCGTCGTCGTCGATACGACCGACACCGGCACGCTCAACGACCTGATAACGCGGGCCCGCGAACTCGACGAGGTCGTCTCGACGAAGACCCGGCTCATCCTCGACGAGAAACTCGGGTGATCCGAAGGGAACTTAATACAGTCCCCCGTCGTAGCGCGTATGAGCACGGACGACGCCGACCCCGCCGGGTCGAGCGCCGAAGCCGCCGAGCGCCACGAGAACGCCGAACAGGACGTCGTCGTCGTCGACGCCGACGACACGGCGACGGGAACGATCAACCGACTCGACGCCCACACGGGCGACGGCGTGCGCCACCGGGCGTTCACCGCGCTCGTCTTCGACGGCGACGGGAACGTGCTGTTGGCCCAGCGAGCCCCCGACAAGCGGCTCTGGGACACCCACTGGGACGGCACCGTGGCCTCGCACCCGATCGAGGGACAGAGCCAGGTGGCGGCGACGGAGGCGCGTCTCGAGGAGGAACTCGGCGTCACGCCCGAGCAGTACGACGACCTCCGGGTGACGGACAAGTTCGAGTACAAGCGGTACTACCTCGATCAGGGCCTCGAGTGGGAGGTCTGTTCGGTGCTGCAGTGCACGCTCGACGACCGGTCGCTCGACCCCGACGAGACGGAGGTCGCCGGCGTGATGTGGGTCCCCTACGACCGACTCCACGAGCACCCGAAGTGGTACCGACAGCTCCGGCTCTGCCCGTGGTTCGAGATCGCGATGCGGCGGGACTTCGCCGACGAGTAGCCCCGCCGGGTTCTCATAGACCGGCCGTCGGCTGCGGACGGATCGCCCGCCGCTCCCGTTTTCCGTCTCCGAACGTCGATCCCGCCGTCAGGCCTGACCCGGCTCTGTGTCCGACCGCGCCCGCCCGAGCAGCCGCGCGAGTTCGACGGCCGTCTCGGCCTCGAAGCTCCGGACGGTACGGACGATGTCCTCGCGGCGGTCGCGGTCGTACGCCGCCGCTTGTGCGTGGAACTTCCCCTCGACCGTCCCCCACGACGCCGGGGCGGCCGGGTGGCCGCTGAAGCGCTCGACGGCCCGCTCGTGCGTGGCGCCGTCGCGGGTCTCGACCGTCACCCGGGCCGGCATCGCCGCGGTATCGGGGCGATCGTCCGACCGCCCGATCGACGATACGGTCACCCTTTCGGCGACCGGGCGGAGGTCGGCCCGCCCCGCCCGATGCACCGCGAGCGCCCGATCGACGAGGGCGGCCGCGATCCGCTCGGCGTCGACCTCGGGGACCGCCCGCTCGACGGTCTCGACCCCGACCCGCCCGATGTCGGCCGGATCGATGGCGGTTTCCTCGGCGAGTCCGATCGCCGCCTCGATCGCCGACTGTCCGTACGGGTGGGCGTCGTACGGCAACACCGCGGCGTCGCGAACCCGCTCACAGCCCGGGTCCAAATCGAGATCGAACGCGCCCACCCGGTCGTGCCACCCGCCCGCCGCGGTCATCGCGTCGGGCGCTTCGACGCCCTCGGCGGCGAGCCGGCAGGCCACGACCGCCGCCTGCGACGCAAGCCCCGACGACACCGGGCGGAACGCCTCCCCGCCGACCGACAGCGAAACGCGGCTCGCGGTCAGCCCGATCGCCCGCTCAATCCCGTCCGCGCCGAGCCCCATCGCCCGTCCGACGCCAGCCGCGGCGGCGAGGCCGGCGTGGGTCGCCGGCCCGAACCCCTCGAGCGGGGCGCTCCAGGCCAACTCGCCGTGGACCTCGAGCGCGACCGCGAGCCCGGCGAGCGTCGCGTCGCCGGTCGACCCCTCCGTCTCGGCGGCCGCGAGGACGGCCCCGAGGGGTCCGTATGCGCGAGCGAGCGCCGGCGAGAGGAAGACGGCGCCGTTGCCGGCCTCGGCGAGCGCCGCGTTATGAAGGGCGGCCATCGGCGCCGACGCCGTCGTCGCCCCCCACAGCCGGCTTTCGCCGCCGCTGCCGTCCCCGCTGCCACCGCCTCCGACCGCCCGCGCGATCGCGTCGCGTTCGCCGGTCTCTCGGGTCCCGAGGCCGACGCCGACCGCGTCGAGCACGCGCCGTTTCGTGGCCGCGCGGACGTCCTCGGGCAGCCGCTCGTAGCGAACGTCCGCCGCGAACTCGGCGATCGCCCCGCTCGAACTCATACCGTACCCGAACACCGGCGACAAAAAAAGCGTTCCGCGGCCGGTTCAGGGCCGCGTCGTCGCCCAGACCGCGAGGATGCCGAGGACGGTCGCGGACACCATCGGCAACGCGAGGAACGCGTCCCGGCGGCTCAGCCCGAACCCCGTCGGCACCTTGGGGAACAGGTAGATGATCGCCGGAACGACGAGCAGGGCGACGAAGACGGTCGCGACGAGCGCCCAGCCACGCCAGTCGAACTCCCGGTCGACCTCGTCGGGGTGGACCATCCCTCGGTCGTCCTCGGCGTCGTCGCCGCCGCCGTCGCTTCTCACTCGTAGGTCCCGGCCTCGTACTCGTCGTCCGGCACGACGACGACCGACCCGAAGCCCTCCCGGGACTCGAGGATCTCGTGGCCGCGGACGATCTCGCTCATCGGCAGCACCTCCCGGACGTGGGGCTCGAACGTCCCGTCGAACACCTTCGCCATCACCTCGTCCATCTCGCCGGGCGTCCCCATCGTTGAACCGAGGATGTCGAGCTGTTTCCAGAACACCTTGGGGATGTTCGTCTCGGGGGAAACCCCCGAGGTCGCCCCGCAGGTCACGACGGCGCCGCCGCGCGCGGCCGCGCTCAGGGACTTGTCCCACGTCGCTTCGCCGACGTGGTCGGCGACGACGTCGACGCCGCGGCCGTCGGTCAGCTCCGTGACGGCCTCGTCGAACGGCTCCTCCTCGTAGTTGATGAGGTGATCGGCCCCGCACTCGCGGGCCAACTCGAGTTTCTCTTCGGAGGAGGCGGTTGCGAAGACCTCACACCCCTCGTTGGCGGCGATCTGGACGCAGGCGTGCCCGACGCCGCCCGAGGCGCCCAACACGAGCACGCTGTCGGACTGGTCGATCTCCGCCCGCGTCGTCATCATCCGCCAGGCGGTCTGGAAGACGAGCGGCGCGGCCGCGGCGGTGACGAACCCGACGTCGTCGGGCAGCGACAGCAGGTTCCGCTCGGGGACGGCCGCGAAGTCGCTGTGGACGCCGCGGACGTGCTCGCCGATCATCTTGTAGTCGGTGCACAGCGACTGCTCGCCCTTCCGGCAGAACTCACACTCGCCGCAGTACAGCCCGGGATCGACGACGACGCGATCGCCCGCCTCGAAGCGGGTCACGCGGTCACCGGCCTCGCTTACGACCCCCGCGGCGTCGCTGCCGGGGATGTGCGGCAGTTCCTCGGGGCTGGGCATCCCGCGGCGGGTCCAGACGTCGAGGTGATTCAGGCCGCCGGCCTTGACGTCGACGAGGACCTCCTCGGGGCCGATCGCCGGGTCGTCGAACTCGTCGTACTGGAGGACGTCGGTCGAACCGTGTTCGTCGTAAAAGATCGCCTTCATACCCTCCTGTTGTGTCCGGCCGACTCAAAACGTTAGCGGTAGCCCGCTTCAGGGCGTTTTTCACCGACGCCGCCCGAACGACGCGCATGGACGACCACGACGAGGGCGGGCGGGCCGAGGGCACGGAACACGAACACGGAGACGGAGACGGGCACGAACACGATCACCACCACCACGACGTGGCGGAACTCGAGGTCGCGGTGTTGACCGTCTCCTCGAGCCGCGGCAGCGCGGAGGACGCCGCCGGTGAGGCGATCTGTGAGATCGTCCGGGAGGCCGGCCACGAGGTCTCGGTCCGGGAGCTGATAAACGACGACTACGACGCCGTACAGGACACCGTCGATCGCTTCGTCAACCGGGGCGACACCGACTGCGTCGTCACGACCGGGGGCACCGGCGTCACCCCGGACGACGTGACCGTCGAGGCGCTCGAACCGCTCTTCGACAAGCGCCTCCCCGGGTTCGGCGAGCTGTTCCGGAGCCTCTCGCGCGAGCAGATCGGAACCAAGGTCGTCGGGACGCGGGCGACGGCGGGCATCGCCGACGGGGCGCCGGTGTTCTGTCTGCCCGGCAGCGAGAGCGCGGTCCGGCTCGGTACGGCGGAGATCGTCGTCGAGGAAGCGCCGCACCTGGTTGGGTTGGCGACCCGCGACGACGGGTCCGAAGACGACGACCCAGAAAGGCACGCCCCCGGCGACGACGGGGACGAGGGTGGCGACGGCGACGACAGAGACGACTGAAACTGTCTGAACCCCTGAAACACGCGGGCCCTCGGGACGCGGCACCGTTCGGGCTCAGGGCAGCGGGCAGAGACTCGCCGTCAGGAGCGCCGGCTCCTCGGCGTCGTTTCTCGCCCCGTGGGGGACGCCGCGGGGGTTGTGAACGACCGCCGGCGCGGCGACCGTCTCCTCCGTGTCGCCCTGGGTGACGACGACCTCGCCCTCGAGCAGATGGAAGACGTTCTCGCAGTCGTCGTGGACGTGGGGGTCGAAGGCGGCCCCGGGACCGATCGCGAACAGTTTCACGAGCACGTCGTCCTCGACGACGAGTTCTGCGGTTTCGACCGTCCCCGCCTCCGGCGCGATCTCGGGCAGTTCGTTCAGCGTCATACCGGACTTCGGCGTCGGGACGGCTAAAACCCCCCGCCGACGCGATCACGCGCCGGACGGCCGCGGCTTCGAACGCGAGCCGACCGCGGCCCACCGTACGGCGGCGGCGCGGTTCGAAATTCGTATCCGAGCTACGAATTCCGCACCCTTTCGCCGGGCTTATTACGATGTACGGGCTCGGATCGAGTAATGCCAGACGAGGACCGCACCATCCTGCTCATCGGCAGCGGGCCGATCCAGATCGGACAGGCAGCCGAGTTCGACTACTCCGGCGCACAGGCGTGTCGGGCGCTCCGGGAGGAGGGTGCCCGGGTCGTCCTCGTCAACTCGAACCCCGCGACGATCATGACCGACCCCGAGATGGCCGACAAGGTCTACGTCGAACCCATCACGCCCGAGGCCATCGCCGAGGTGGTCCGGAACGAGCGACCGGACGGCGTCATCGCCGGTCTCGGCGGGCAGACGGGGCTGAACGTCACCGCCGAGCTCGCCGAGCAGGGCGTCCTCGAGGAGTACGACGTCGACATCATGGGGACGCCGCTGGACACGATCTACGCCACGGAGGACCGCGAACTGTTCCGCGAGCGCATGCGGGACATCGGCGAACCGGTCTGTCGCTCCGAGACGATCGGATCGATGGACGAACTCGAGGACGCCGTCGAATCGGTCGGCGGCCTCCCGGTCATCGCCCGGACCGCCTACACGCTCGGGGGCTCCGGCTCGGGCGTCGTCGACGACATGGCGGAACTGCGCGAGATCGCCCGCAAGGGGTTTCAGCTCTCGCGGAACCACGAGGTCCAGATCACCGAATCGATCGCCGGCTGGGTCGAACTCGAGTACGAGGTGATGCGCGACGCCGACGACTCCTGTATCATCATCTGCAACATGGAGAACATCGATCCGATGGGGATCCACACCGGGGAGTCGACCGTCGTCACGCCCTCGCAGGTCATCCCCGACGAGGCCCACCAGGAGATGCGGAACTCGGCGCTGAAGGTCATCCGCGAGCTGGGGATCGAGGGCGGCTGTAACATCCAACACGCCTGGCGCGACGACGGGACGCCCTCCGGGGAGTACCGCGTCGTCGAGGTCAACCCCCGCGTCTCCCGGTCGTCGGCGCTGGCATCGAAGGCGACCGGCTACCCGATCGCCCGCGTCACGGCGAAGGTCGCAATGGGCAAGCGGCTCCACGAGATCGACAACGAGATCACCGGCCAGACGACCGCCGCCTTCGAGCCGGCGATCGATTACATCGTCACGAAGGTCCCGCGGTGGCCCATCGACAAGTTCTCCGACGTCGAGTTCGAACTCGGCCCGGCGATGAAATCGACCGGCGAGGCAATGTCGATCGGCCGGACCTTCGAGGAGTCGTTGCTGAAAGCGCTTCGCTCCTCGGAGTACGACCCCGCCGTCGAGTGGGCCGACGTCGGCGACGACGAACTCGAATCGGAGTATCTCGTCCGGCCCACCCCGGACCGCCCGTACGCGATCCTCGAGGCGTTCATGCGGGGCTACACCGTCGAAGAGATCCACGACCTGACCGGGATCTACGAGTGGTACCTCGAGCGGTTCGGACGGATCGCCGAGGCCGCCGCCGACGCGGTCGAGGGGGAGTTCGAGCCGGCGGCCGACGCCGGGTTCACGAACCAGGAGATCGCGGCCATGGCGGGCGGCGAGTTCAACGACACGCACGCCTCGTGGATCCCCTCGGCGGCGCCCGGCGACGCCGAGACCGGACGGCCCCTCGAGACCGACGGCGCCAGGGCGACCGTCGAGGACGTCGAGGGCGACACCTCGCGTCGGACGTTCAAGCAGGTCGACACCTGCGCCGGCGAGTTCCGCGCCTCGACGCCGTACTACTACTCGGCGCGGGAGCCGCCGACGGGCCGGGGCGGCAGCGAGGTCCAGGTCGACCGCGACGTCGAGAGCGTCGTCGTGGTCGGCGGCGGCCCGATCCGGATCGGCCAGGGCGTCGAGTTCGACTACTGTGCGGTCCACGCCGTGCGCGCCCTCCGGGAGGTCGGCGTCGAGGCCCACGTCGTCAACAACAACCCCGAGACGGTGTCGACGGACTACGACACCTCCGACGGGCTCTTCTTCGAGCCGATCACCGCCGAGGAGATCGCCGACATCGTCGAGGAGACGGAGTCCGACGGCGTGATGGTCCAGTTCGGCGGCCAGACGTCGGTCAACGTCGGCGAACCGCTGGAGGCGGAACTCGACCGTCGCGGCCTCGAGTGTGAGATCCTCGGCACGTCCGTCGAGGCGATGGACCTCGCCGAGGACCGCGACCGGTTCAACGCCCTGATGGACGAGTCGGACATCAGCCAACCGGAGGGCGGCACCGCGACGAGCAAGCCCGAGGCGCTGGATCTCGCCCACGAGATCGGCTACCCCGTGTTGGTCCGCCCCTCCTACGTCCTCGGCGGCCGCGCGATGGACGTGGTGTACTCCGACGAGGAACTCGAGGGGTACATCGAGGAGGCCGTCCGGGTCGCCCCGGACAAGCCCATCCTCGTCGACGACTTCCTCGCCGACGCGGTCGAACTCGATGTCGACGCGGTCGCCGACGGCGAGGACGTCCTCATCGGCGGGATCATGGAGCACGTCGAGGCGGCCGGGGTCCACTCGGGCGATTCGGCGTGTCTCATCCCGCCCCGGTCGCTCTCGCGGGACGTCCTCGAGCGCGTCCGGGCGGTCACCCTCGACATCGCCCGCGGTCTCGATACGGTCGGCCTGCTGAACGTCCAGTTGGCCGTCCGCGACGGCGAGGTGTACGTACTGGAGGCAAACCCCCGCTCCTCGCGGACCGTCCCGTTCGTCTCGAAGGCCACCGGCGTCCCGATCGCGAAACTCGCCGCGAAGGTCATGGCCGGGGGCTCTCTTGGGGATCTCGACACACACGAGCAGGTCCCCGAACACGTCTCGGTCAAGGAGGTCGTGCTTCCGTTCGACCGACTGCCGGGTTCGGACCCCCGCCTCGGGCCGGAGATGAAATCGACCGGCGAGGTGATGGGGACGGCCCGCTCGTTCGGCAAGGCCTACCTGAAAGCGCAGTCCGCGACCGGCAAGTCGATCCCGACCGGCGGCACGGCGATCGTCGATCTCGACACCCTCCGGGGGATGTCACAGAAAAACGAGGACATCTCGGACGTCCAGGAGGGGGCCGAGCGCACCTTCGACGTGCGGCGCAAGGACGACTTCGAGGACCTCCCGGGGGCGTTGCGCGACGGCGAGATCGACGTGGTCTTCTCGCGGGACCGGGATCTCCTCGAGGTCGCCGTCGAGGAGGACATCACCTACTTCTCGACGGTCCCGAGCGCGCGGGCCACACTCGAGGCGATCGGCACCGCCGAGGAACCGCTCGACGTGATGGCGCTCTCCGATCGGCCGACCGAACGCCGAAACTGGGGCGAGTAGCGCCTCGCGACCGCCGCGAGCGGTGCGTCGCGATCGGGGCGTGCGACGCCTCGAGCCCGGCGTCGAACCGCACGCTCCGGTGCGGACCGGCGAGGGGGAGTAGTTTCAAGAGCCGTCGCGGCCAAGTTCTCGGACAGAGATGAAGATCACAGATATCGCCACCGAGGAGTACGTCCAGGTGGACAGCGACGAGCGACTCGGCAAGGTCCGCGCCGTCTTCGAGAGGCAAAACCCCAAGGGGATCGTCGTGACCGAGGGCGGCGAGTACGCGGGCGTCATCACGGAGCGACAGCTGTTGCAGTCGCACATCGAGGACAACGCGAAGGCAAGCGTCCTCGTCCGGAACAACGTCCCCCGCGTCGAACGCGACGACGGGGTCCGGGAGGTCGCCCGGATGCTCGTCGAGGGGGGAACGAAGGTCGCGCCGGTCTTCGAGAACGGGTCGCTGTGGGGTATCGTCACCGAGGACGCGATCCTCCGGGCCGTCCTCGATAACCTCGATGTCCTCACCGTCGATCAGATCTACACCGACGAGGTGATCTCCCTGCGGGAGGACGACCACCTCGGCAAGGCGATCAACTACCTCCGGGAGAACGACATCTCGCGGCTCCCGGTGGTCAACGAGAGCGGTCGGCTGGCGGGCATGGTCACGACGCACGACATCGCCGACTTCGCCGTCAGGACGATGGAGCGCCAACAGAAGGGCGATCGCTCCGGCGACACCGACCGAATGCTCGATCTCCCGGTCTACGACCTGATGAACAGCCCCGTCGCGACGATCACCGGCGACGCGTCGGTCAGGACGGCCGTCGAGCGGATGTTCGACAACGACTACTCCGGGCTCGTCGTCACGCCGTCGGACGACGACACCGCCGTTGGGGGCATCGTCACGAAGACCGACGTGCTCCGCGCGCTGACGTACACCGAAGAGGAGAGCATGGATGTCCAGATCACGAACGTCGCCCTCCTCGAGACGCTCTCCCGGGAGGCGATCCAGGAGGCGATCACCGAGGTCGTCGACAAGTACCAGGACATGCAGGTCCACCACGCCCACGTCCGGTTCAGCGAGCACAAAGAGCGCCTCCGCGGGACGCCGCTGATGCGCTGTCAGATCAGGCTCCGGACGAACCGCGGGCAGATCGCCGGGTCCGGGGAGGGCTACGGCGCCGAGACGGCGTTTCGGGTCGCACTCGACAAGCTCGAGCGGAACGTCCTCGAGCTGAAGGGCATCCGTGCCGACGCGGAGTACGAGGGGCAGCTCCTCCGGAAGCTGAACGAGCTCTAAGACCCCGACGCGACGCTGCTCGCCGCGTTTTTTCGGCCGATCACTCGTCGTCGCCCGTCAGCTGTTCGAGGACGTGATCCGGCATCCGATCGCGCATCTCCGCCGGGATCGACTCCGGGCTTTCGGGGGCGTCCGGGGCCTCGGGGGGCTCGGCCGGCTCGATGTCGAACGCCGGACCGAACAGCGTCAGCGCGGTCCGTATCGTCGACCACTCGTCGTTTTCGGCCGCGTCCCGGAGGCTCTGTGTCGGCGCCGAGAGGAGCTGGCTGACGAGGGCGTCCGCCATCGAGTTGACGATCTCGCGTTCGGCTTCAGGGATTTCGCTGCCACGCTCGCTTTCGAGTTTGCGCATCGCCGTCCGGAGCTCCTGTGTCTTCATCCGCTCGGCGCCCTCGTACATCGCGGCGATGACCTGATCGGCCCGTCGCCGCTTGTACTGCTGCATCAGGTGTTCGAACTCCGAGTCGATCATCGCCTCGACGCTCTCGGCGGCGGCCCGCCGCTGCCGTCTGGTCCCGTCTGTCACCGTCTCGATCTCGTCGAGGTCGTACACCGATACCGACTCGAAGGCCTCCGCCGCCGCCGGGACGTCCCGCGGCTGTGCGATGTCGACGACGCACGTCTCGCCTGCGGTCTCGAACGCCTCCGCCCCGACGACGTGATCGGCGCTGCCGGTCGCCGAGACGACCACGTCCGCCGCCTCGATCGCCTCCGAAAGCGCGTCCAGCCCGACGGCCGAGGCGTCCGTCCGGAGCTGAGAGGCGACGTGTTCGGCGTGCGGCAGCGTCCGGTTCGCGATCACGAGCTCCCCGACGCGCTCGTCGAGGGCCTCCGCCGCGAGCGTCGCGATCTCCCCGGCCCCGATGACCAGCCCGGTCGCGCCCTCTAACTCGTGCTCGGCGGCGGCGAACCGGACGGCCGCGGAGCCAAGCGAGAGCGTCCCCTCGTTGATCGCGGTCTCGCTTCGGGCGCGCTCGCCGACGTGAAGCGCCTTGAGCAGCGCGTCGTCGAGGACGACCCCGACCGCACCGACCCCGCGTGCGCTCTCGTAGGCCTCCCTGAACTGCCCGAGTATCTGGTCTTCGCCCACCACGAGCGACTCGAGCCCGCAGGCGACGCGCATGAGGTGTCTGAGGCTCCCCTCGTGGTCGAGCTCCCGAACCACCGCCGGATCGACGCCGCCGAGGTACGCCGACAGCGCGTCGCGTCCGGCCGCCGGCTCCTCCGTCACCACGTAGGCCTCCGCGCGGTTGCAGGTCTGTAGCACGAACGCCTCCGAGACGCCCGGACGCTCCATGAGCGACTCGACGGCCGCCCGCCCCGAGGCCGCCGCCGCGCGCTCTATGTCCTCGATCGCCGCGTCGCTGTGGGAGACGCTGACACCCACGACGACATCCGTTCTCGTTGTCACGTGTTCTCACCCAGCGCCGCCTCGACGACGGCGTCGACCGTCTGTCGTGGGTTCGTCTCAGCGCTATCTAAATCCTTCCAAACGCCCGCGGACCGGACCACGTCGCGCACGGCCCGGCGCCGCCGCTCGGGGTCGACGCCCCGGTCCTTCAGCGACCGCCGGACGCTCGCCGTGATGTCCGCCAACTCCCCGACCCCCTCGATCTCCGCTTCGATGCGCCGCCGCAGTTCCTTCGAGAGCGCCGGACTCCGCCCGCCCGTCGACACGGCGACCGTGACGCCCCCGTCCTCGACCGTCGCCGGGACGACGACGCTGCCGTGGTCGCGCTCCCCGGAGTTGTCGGCCCGGTTGACGAGAACGCCCCGGGAGCGCGCCTCTGACCCGATCGCCTCGTTGACCGCGGCCGCGTCCGTCGCGGCGACGACGAGCGCCGGCGCGGCCCGATCGAACCACCCCGAGATCCCCTCGGGGCTCGGGGCGGCCCGGATCAGTTCCGCGCCGCCGTAGTCGTCCTCGGGAAACGCCGGGCTCACGACGCGGGTCCGGGCCTCGCGGGCGAAGCGTCTCGCCTTCCGCGCGCCGACCGGGCCGCCGCCGAAGACGAGCACCGTCTCGCCGCCGAAATCGTGGTACAGCGGGATCATCTCACTCGGTGTTGGCCGCCGCGCGCTCGTCGACTCTGATCCCGGTCTTTTTGAGTATCTCCGTCGAGAACAGCGAGTCCCAGTCGTCCGCCCCGACATCCCAGTACTCCTCCATGACGGACTTCACGCGCCGTATCCGGCGGTCGCTCTCGGCCTCGCTGCGGCCGTGGGTCATCGCGAAGAAGTTGTACGGCCAGACGCCCTCGTGTCTCGGCCGCTCATAGCAGTGCGTCACGAACCCGAGCGCGGCGACCTTCGGCCCCACCGTGTCGAGTAACTCGTCGGGGACGTCCCAGACGGTCATGCCGTTTTCGGTGTACCCGAGCGCGTAGTGGTTCGGGATCACCCCGACGCGGCGGACCTTCCCCTCGGCGTCGAACCGTTTTATCGTCTCTAAGACCCACCCGGTGTCGACGCCGAGTGCGTCGGCGACGTCGGCGTACGGCGTCGCGGACACCGGGAGCCCGCCCTGTATCTCGACGACGAGGTCCCGCTCGGCCGGCGTCAGCGTCCCCCGATCGGTCGGTTCGACGGCCGGTCCGAGCGCGGAGAGATCGACGTCGCCCTCGGAGATCGGTCCCTCGAGCAGGAACTTCGCCTCGACGCGGAACTCCCGCCGCTTCGGCAGGTTGTACGTCTCCTGTCCCGTCTCGGCCTCGATCTCGCCGAGGACGCGCTCGACGGCGTCGGGGTCGGCGACCGAGACCACGAACCACATGTTCAGATGGGGGTGCTCGCGGCGGTAGTTGTGCGCGACCTCGCGGTGGGCGTTGACCGCCTCCGCGATCTCCTCGAAGCGGTCCTCGGGGGCGTGCATGGCGACGAGCGTCGCCGCCCCGCCGATCTCCGCGGCGTTTATCAACGCCCCGAATCTGGTCAGTGTCCCTTCCTCGTCGAGCGCGCGAACGCGCTCGAGCAACTCGGCGGCCGTGATCTCGACGCCGCGGTCCCGAAGCGCCGCGGCCGCCGGCTCGAACGGCGCTTCGACGACCGGAAAGCCACCCTGGTACGCGTTGATAACGGCGCGGTCGATCCGGTCGATTCCGGCGGTTTCGCTCATTACCGTCCCGAAGGGCGTCACGGAAATAAGCCCCTCGTTCGACCCCGACGGCAGCACCGTTCGGCGCTCCGAGGAAGGTATTTACCACTGGAAGCGCAAACGCGTTCGAAGATGGAACTGTTAGATACCGCCGTCGTTCCGGAGCGCGCACACGATCTGAAGCGGGAGGCCAGAGACTTCGCCGAGGAGCATATCGCGCCGAACGCGGCCGAGTACTACGAGTCCGGGGAGTACCCCTGGGAGATCCTCGACGCCGGCATGGAGGCGGGGCTCGTCGCCCGGAACATCGGCGAGGAGTACGGCGGCGGCGGGTGGGACCTCCATCAGACCCTCGCGGTCGCCGAGGAGTTCTACCGCGCCGACGCCGGCATCGCGCTCACGCTGCAACTCGCGAGTTTCGGGACCGACATCGTCGAGGAGTACGGCAGCGACGAACAGCGCGAGCGGTGGCTCCGCCCCGTCGCCGAACACGAGCAGATCTCGGGGCTCGGCGTCTCCGAACCGGAGACCGGATCGGACCTCGCCGGCATGGAAACGACCGCCGAGAAAGACGGCGACGAGTGGGTGCTGAACGGCGAGAAGTACTGGGTCGGCAACGGCGTCGAGGCCGACTGGATCACGCTGTACGCGAAGACCGGCGACGACCCGAACAACCGCTACGGGAACTTCTCGATGTTCATCGTTCCGACCGACACCGACGGCTACGACGCCGAGCACATCCCCGAGAAGATGGGCTTTCGGGCGTCGAAGCAGGCCCACATCGAACTGAACGACGCGCGGATCCCCGAGGAGAACCTCGTCGGGACCGAGGGGGCGGGGTTCTACATGCTGGCCGAGTTCTTCAACCAGGGGCGGGTCATCGTCGGCGGGCACGGCATCGGACTCGCCGCCGCCGCGATCGAGGAGGCCGCCGACTTCGCACACGGCAGGACGGCCTTCGACAGGAAGATCACCGAGTTCCAGGCGGTACAGCACATCCTCTCCGATATGGTGACCGAGTTCCAGGCCGCCCGGACGCTCAACTGGCAGGCCGCCAACCGCGTCGCCGACGGCGACGCCGCGGGCCACTGGGCCGCGATGGCGAAGGTCAAATCGACCGAGACGGCGACGGCCTGCGCCGAGCGCGGCATGCAACTGCACGGCGGCCGCTCGGTGCTCACCGAAAACCGGATCGCCCGCGTCTACCGCGACGTCCGGGTGCCCGTGATCTACGAGGGCGCAAACGAGATCCAGCGGAACCTCATCTACAAGCAAGCGCAGTGGTGACGGGCCGAACGCACCGACGGCCGGGTAGTCTCACAGTTTCCCGTTCATCGCGGCGAAGACCCGATCGCGCAGCGCGTCCGGTTCGGCGACGCCGTCGCCCCCCGAAAGCGGCGCCTGTCCGCCGCCCATCCGGGCGTGCCCGCCGGCGCTGGCCTCCGGGATCGCATCCAGCGCCCTCGACAGCGACTTGCCCATGTGGACGCGGTCGTCGCGCGAGCGCCCGGAGACGTGTATCGTCCCCTCGTGTTCGCCGGCGACGACGGCCGCCGTGACACCCTCCAGGCGGACGAGTTCCTCGGCGGCGACCGGCAGCGCGTCGCGGTTCGACACCGTCCCGACGTGGCTGAGCAGGAACGACCCCTCGATGGTCCGGTCCTCGATCGCTCTGGCCTTGACCTCGAGCGTCTCGTTGTCGATCTGCGGGTTCGCGATGCGGTCCAGCGAATCGGAGTCGGCGGCCGGAAAGAGGTACGCCGCGGCGTCGAACTCCTCGGGCGTGCAACTCCGGGTGAACGCCGTCGTGTCCGATTGGATCCCGTACAGAAGCGCCGTCGCCAGCGCCGGCGTCAGCGACGGCCCGTCGCGCCCGTCCACGCCGTTCGAGTACCCGCACTCCTCGACGTACTCCGCGAGGATGCCGGCGCAAGACCCCCGCTCCGGGCGCACGTCGGTAAACGCCTGGCCCTCGCCGTTTCCGGGGTGGTGATCGACGACGGCGTAGGGCTCGACCGTCTCGGCCCCGCCGAACCCCCGCGGTTCGTTGTGATCGACCAACACGACGGCCTCGGAGTCGAGTTCGTCGGCGCTCTCGATGCGGTCGAAATCGCAGTCCAACACCGCCTCGAACGCCCGGTTCTCGGGGTGCCGTATCTCACCGGGGTACTGCACGCTCGCGTCCGTGCCCACCGCCCCGGCCAGCGCGGCGACGCCCATCGCGGCGGCCATCGCGTCCGGGTCGGGGTTGGGGTGCGTGAGCACGGTTATCCGGTCTCGATCGGCGAGGGCCGAACGGAACCTGTCGACGGTGCTCGGGCGGAGGTACCACCAGAGCGCGGCGAGGACGAGCAGCGCAACGACCACGCCGACGGCGACCGAGAGCCGCGGGTTCCGGCGCGCGAGGCCGACGGCGGCCTCAAGGGCTGACTCGGCGGCGACGACCGCCTCCCCGAGTCGCTCCGGTTGCATACGAAAGACGTGGCTCGGCCGCGACCAAGTAGCTTCGGGGCGTTCCGACGGCGCCGCCGTCACCCGGTCAGCGCGTCTCTACGAGGCCGTACGTCGATTCGAGGTGTTCGATGATCCAATCGACGGTCGCGGGATCGTACGTCCAAAAGCCGTAGAACGAGCGCGGATCGCGCTCCTCGGCCACGAGCGCGCACTTGTTCACGTCGACGCCGTCCCCGTCGTAGGCGACGAACCACGACCGGCCGATCTCGTCGCTCCGCTCGACGTGGATCGTGAGGCCGTCGCCGTGGTCCGGCACCTCCGCGTCCGGGATCGCGTAGGCGTGGATGTCGAGCGACCCGTTTTCCGCCAGGCGTTCGTAGATGTCCATCTGCTCGCCGAGGATCGAGAGCTTCTGGAACCCCGCGTGAAGCGCGCCCGATCCGACCCGCCACGCGCGGTCCTCGATCTCGCGCGAGGCCGAGACCATCTGGTCGATGTCGTACGAGGTGAAAAGCGTCTTGTCCAGGTGCTCGACGATCGGCCGGTGGGGACCGTCCTCGCCCCCCGAAGCGGTGCCGTCCTCGGGGCGAAGCACAGCGTCGATGTCGGCGGCGGCGACGAACTCCTCGCCGTCCGAGAGGACCGCAAAGGCCGTCGGCCTCCCGCTGGGCGTGTGCTCGGCCCCGACGGAGACGTTCCGGTCGTGGAACCGCTCGCGCAGGGCCGAAACCGAGTGCTCCTCGGCGTTGAACACCGTCAACTCCTTTTGATGTCCTTCGACCCCTGCGATGAGCTCGGCGAGCGACATGCGATACATCCGGACCCATGACGGTGTGGGTTATAAGCCTGTGGCACGCCTCGAAACGCGACCGACCGCCCGCGAGGGCGCCCCGAACCCTATGGCGTAAGCCCCCGACGCTCCCGGCGTCCGGTTACTCCAACTCGAAGGCGACCTCGAGTTCGGCCTGGTACTCCCTGCCGTCGGCCGAGGCGATCTCGACGCCGAACTCCTCGACCTCAGCCCAGTAGATGTTGTCGAGCGTGTCCTCGGCGCGATCGAGCGCGCTCTCCGCCGCGTCGTCGAAGCTCTCGTCGCTGGTTCCGATCAGTGTGATCTTCTTGAAGACCATCGTCACGTTACGCTACGACACGTCGTAGCATAAGTCTCAGGGAGCGTCGCGTGATACTATTTAGTTAACATCGAATCTGTCCCGAAAGGAGAAGTGAATAATTCGGAAGCGCCTACGCTCTCGATGCCTGCGATTAACTGCGGTCCTCGGATATCGTCCTGCTGTCCTCGCATCATCCCGCTCGTCAAGAACGCAGCTCCTTCCAGTCCTCGCCTGTTGGTGGTTTTTCAGTCAGTCGTCGCTTAACTAATCACGACCCTGTAATTAGTTGATTACACCGCAATATGAGTTTGTTAGCCCATCTCTTATCGGGTAACGAAGGATAGAGCATATATTCGTCCATTCTTATTAGATGACATGAGTATGTGGAGAGATAACACCCGACGGCAAATCCTAGCAGGTATTGGAGCGAGTATAACTGCAGGGCTAGCAGGTTGCTCCGCGTTTGATGTTGTGAGTTCATCGGGTGAGGAAGGTCAAACCCAGACTGAGGGGCAAGACAAGACTGTAACCATCAAAACAAGCCCACAGGAGTCTGAGTACGTCTCAGACGGTCAGATGAATGTTGGCCCAAGCATACAAGTCTACAATATATGGGATATAACGCCAACATCGGTATCAATAGGAATGCAGGCGATGCCGAATCCACTTGCTGACTACGATATTGAAGTGTACTTTACACCTCTTGGTCAGCTACCAACAGACTGGGAATACAATAAACCAATTGTGAACTCCGCAAATACCTCATACGACAGGGAAACTCACACGTGGGTTCCTGACGTTCCTGAGGGAAAGAAAAGCGGAAGATTTGAGCTGACGCCTCGTGAAAGCTTTGAAGCACAAGAATACGGGGAGAAAGTTGCGAGCTTTACTGTACCATCGGGAGCGGCGGGAATGGTATCAGAGGATGTTAATCCTCCAGAAGGACTCAGCAAAGATGAGCTTCCAGAGTATCTCTATAGTAGTACTGGAATGAACTATCTTACTACAGAATACAAAGACTGGTATACTCAGCTTCCTTCCGTCGGTGACAGGTACGATAAGCGACTATACAGGGTAAACAACGCACAAAATACCTCTTCTGGAGTTCATCTAGTCTCCCAGAATCAAGCTGTTGGAACATATCCGTTGGATGTTCAGCCAGTATATCATTTCCCATATATAAAAGACATCGAACTAGATAAGGAAATCCCAAAAACAACACCTGGGATATTCACCTTTGCTTGGACGGAACAACCAACAGTTTCAGATAGAGCTGGAGAAATTGTTGCACAGACAGGTCAGTTTGTCCGAGTAGGAGATGAAGTACAGAACCCAACCAGTCTAGGGTATGATGGTATTGAACATCCAACAGTAAATGATAAGGACAAGAAGCCAAATCCTCTGCACGTTACAACGCAGAAGTTTGTTCTCTACTATGATGTTTTCAACAGACCTGGATTCCATACGAGCGTCGAACGAGACGGAGGAACAAATACTGTGAATCATTTCAGAATATCCCATTATGGTCGACACAGTCCAGAAATGAAAGAGATTGCTCGTATGGACTCGACAAGGGGTGATGACCCACTCAAGTACGCAGGGATGATAGCATCAAACCTTATTCGAGGTAACGTGCAGAATATGTGGGGTATTGATTATACAATTCCAGAACAGGTTGCACAGGAGGCAAAAAGAGAAGGGTTACAGATGATTCAACAAGCCAGTAATCAAGGACAGAATACGTTTACAGTTATGTACGAGGATGATAGGGTTCTTCAGCACCAGAAGCTCCAAGAGGTGGCGTCAAAGCTAAAGACTGTCTGCGATAATATTGGAGCGGATTCAAAGGCGGCTCAACTCCGAGTTGTCGCTGACTTTGTTCAGTATCTTCCACACGTCTCTACAGACTATGATGATCTTGAACCCGTTTGGGGTGATATGTCGGACGTTCCAACACAATACTACAGTAGCATCAGCCTAGGTGGAACTGTCAGCCATCCAGTCTGGACTCTCTATACTGGATTGGGTGACTGTGAAGACTTTACTGTCCTATTTAATGCAATAGCATTGACCGACCAGTTTAATATAGATGTTGGTGCAGGTCATCTGGAAGGTATAGACCAGTTCAATAGTGGCGGGGGTACTGTCGGTCACGTATCGACGGCAGTTCCGAAAGAAGAGCTAGGAATTAGTGAAGTAATAACGGCTGGTGGGGATGATGATGTTCAGGGTCTGTTCGTCCCAGCGACGTACGAGTACCAAGGTGATGAGTATGTATATATCGAGACATCTACTCCTGCTCCAATCGGGATGATTACCAGAGACCCGAGTTGGCAGGCCGAACTTCCGCCGACACCAGTTGAAGAATCATCGACCTACTAGTGGAGGTCTCACTCTTATTTCGCCCAATCCTAATTCTCAACACTAGATGTTCACTTCAGATTGGTGACCTTCTTGAACACCATAACACGCGTGGTTCGCCCGGGCGGGTAGTAAAGGTACCCTGATGTATCAACAGACGGACACGTTTGCCGCCCGCGCCGCACGCCGTTCAGGGGGCCGGGAGCACGTCGGCGCTCGGGTGGAGCACGCTCGAATCGCCTTCGTCGACGGCCACGACGGCCCAATCGTAGTCGGGTTCGAGCTCGAGTAGCCGATCCCGCACGTCCGCGGCGCGGTCGGGTCGGGCGACGAAACACCGGAGCCGCCCGTGCGTGTTCGCCTCCGCCGGATCGGCGGCCGTCACGTAGACCGTCCGCCACTTCCGTTCCGCGCGGAGTTCGTCACCCTCGTCGGTGACCTCGTAGCCGAGTTCGCGGAAGACGGTGCGTGCCTTCTGTATGAGGGACGTGCTAACAGCTCCCATTCAGCTTCGGATTGCACGCCACGGGAAATAAACATTCGCACGTGCTCGTTCGGTGACCTGTCCACGAACCGGTAGGTCGGCCGAAACCGCGTGCCGGCCCGGCCCTCAGATCCTGTCACTCGTGGGCCGAGTCCCACTCCTCGGCCTTGTGGAAGTTCGAACACCGGTTGCACTGGATCCGCCCCATCGAATCGACGGCGTTGTCGAACGACTCGCAGTTCTCACAAAAAAAGCCCCAGCGGCGCGTCCCCTCGCCGTCGGCGTAGACGATCCGGAACGGCCCTTTGTTCCCCGTCTCCGCCGACGAAGCGAGATACAGCGTGTCGCCGTTCGGCCCGGTTCGTTCGTCCATACCGCGGATGCGGCACCCGGCGACAAAACGCTCACGGTCCCTCAGGGGCCCCCGCGGCGAGACGACACGGTTTTTCCGTCTCCACTCGGAACACGGACCGTGCGGCTGGTCCAGTACTCCGACGTCGAGAACGCCCACGACGACCCCGAGCGGATCGGCCGCCTCGCCGGAACGATCCGGTCGCTCGACGACGACCGGACGCTCGTCTGCGGGACCGGCGACGACCTCGCCCCCGGCGTGTTGCCGCTCGTCTCCCGCGGCGAAATCGCCCTCTCGTTTTTCTCGGCGGTCTCGCCGGCCGTCGAGACGCTCGGCAACCACGATTTCGACTTCGGACCCGACCGGACGGCGGAGCTGATCGACCGCTCGCCCCAGCGGTGGCTCTCGGCCAACGTCCGCCGCGACGGCGAGGCCTTTTGCGGCGTCGAACCGTGGAGGATCGAGCGCGTCGGCGGCGAGCGCGTCGGCTTTTTCGGCCTCACCGATCCGACCACGCCGACGATCGGCGGCCCCGAGGACGGCGTCCGTTTCTCGGACCCGATCCCCGCGGCCCGGCGGGCGATCGATCAGCTCCGCGAGCGCCGCGTCGATCACGTCGTCGCGCTGTCGCATCTCGGCCGCGGCGACGACCGGCTGGCGGCGGCCTGCGATGTCGACGTGATCCTCGGCGGCCACGTCCACAGCGAGCGCGTCGAACGCATCGAGGGGACGGTCCTCACCCGCCCCGGCAACGGCGGGGAGACGGTCCTCGAAGTCGATCTCTCCGAGGGGACCGTCTCCCGACACGACGTCGCCGACGGGCCGATCGACGCCGACCTCGCGGCCGCCTACCGGGACCGACTCGCGGCGGCCGGGCTCGACGAGGTCGTCGGCCGCGTCGACGAGCCGATCCATCGGGGCAAACCGGAGGCCTTCGGCGGCGAGAGCCGGATCGGCAACTTCGTCGCCGACGCCTACCGGTGGGCGGCCGAGCGCGCCGTCGGCGCCGACCCCCCGGTCGTCGGACTGCAGAACAGCGGCGGGATCAGGACCGGCCCGCCGCTTTCGGGTTCGGTCACGACCGCGGATCTCGTCGGCGTCGTCCCGTTCGACGAACCGCTCGTCGTCGCCGACCTCGCCGGCGATGAACTGCGCTCCGTGCTCTCCGAGGGCGGCGACACGCCGGGGTTCGGCGAGCCGACGTGGTGGCACGCCCACGTCTCCGGCGTCCGGCTCGCCTACGACCACGCGGAGGGGCGGCTCGTCGAGGCCGCCGTCGACGGCGAACCGATCGACGACGGGCGACGGTACCGCCTCGCGGCCTCGGCGTTCCTGTTGCACACCGACGTCGAGTTCCCGACGCTGACCGAGTCGCACGTCGTCGAACGGCTACAGACGCAGTACGATGTCCTCATCGAGTACGCCGAAACGGTCGGCGTCGACCCCGCGATCGAGGGCCGAATCGACCGGCGGGGTCTCTGAGGCGCTCGCGGCGGCCGTCCCCTGCGGAGCCGCCGACCCCCGCCCCTCCGACCGGAAGCTTCAGGCCGTCGCGGCTGTTCGGACACGACTAGCTGATGTCTCTCGTCGTCGTCCCGGTCCGGTACCCGCTTTCGGAACACTCGAAGGCGACCCTCGAGCGGGCCATCGAGGTCGCCGAGGAGCACGGCGCCGACCTCACGGTGCTACACGTCAACCTCTATCAGAACGACGGCGACACCTCCCGAACGGAGCTGAAAAACGCCGTCGAGCGGGCCTTCGGCCGGCTCCCGTACGCCAGGTACGCCGTCCGACCGGGCTTTCTGGTCGAGGAGACGATCCTCGACGAGGTCGCCGCCGAGGGGGCCGACTACGTCGTCATCGGCCGCAAACAGACGGGCCGGTGGCGGCGGATGATCCGCCGGATCGTCGACGACCCGGACATAGAGGGATTCCTGCGCCGCGAACTCGAGTGCGAAGTGATCACGGTGGGTCCGTAGCCGCGTCGGCCGGGCCGTCCCCGCCGTCCTCGCTTCCGTCCGCCCCGCTCTCGCCCGCGTCCCCGTCTCCGCCTCCGTCTCCCTCGGCGCCGTCGACCGCCGGTCGGTCCCCGCCGCCTCCGCCGTCGGCCGCCTTGTCGCCCTGTCTCGTCGTCGCCCCGCCGGGTCTGGACTCGGCGGCCGCCGTCGCCTCCCGCGTCGACACCTGCAACTCCCCGCTGGTGTCGTCGAACACCATGTGCGAGTGGGGGTAGGGGATCTCGATGTCGTGCTCGTCGAACCGCCGCCAGACCTCGGTCATCACCCGGGAGCGAACCGTCGTCTGCTTGTACGGCTCGTTGGCCCAGTACCGGAGCCGCAGCGAGACCTCGCTGTCGCCGAACTCGCGGATGTAACAGCTCGGCGAGGCCGGGTACCGAGCGGCCCCGATGCGGATGCCGGGGCCGCCGTTGACGACCGCGTCGACGGCGCGGGCCGCCGACTCCATCTGCGTCCGCGCGACGTCGATGTCGCTCTCGTAGGTCACGCCGACGTCGAGGGTCATCCGGATCCGCGTGTCCTCCGCGGAGTAGTTGATGACGTCCCGTTCCCGCATCGTTCCGTTGGGCAGCACCATGAAGGTGTTGTCGAGGGTGAACACCTTCGTGTAGACGAGCGTGATCTCCTCGACGAACCCCTTCGTCTCGGTGTCGCTGAGCTCGATCATGTCGCCGATCTCGTAGGGCTGCTCGGAGAGGACGAACACACCGCTGATGACGTTGCCGATGATCGGCGCAAGAACGATGCCGACGACCGCCGAGAAGACGCCGACCGAGAGGGCGATGTTGCCGAACCCGAGCCCGAAGAACCCGAGCGCGGTCAGCGCCGCCGCGAGCACGATGGCCGCCTGCAGGCCGCGCAGCACCGTCTGCGTCACCGACGGCCGATCGAAGTACCGCGCGACCCGCCGGCCCAGCATCTGGCGGGCGAGCTTCGAGGCGTAGTACGCCACGACCATGAGACCCGCCGCGACGACGAGCCGGTACAGCGACACGGGCACGGTCTCTGGTAGCCACGCCGGCGGGAAGATCCCCTGGCCGCCGGCGGACGAGGGCTCCGCCCCCGTCTGCGCCGGGACGGCCGGTCCGTTCATACGGTCGTTCGATCGGACGCGGCAAAAAACGTTCCTACTGTCGCCGCCCGAGACGCGATCGGTGTACACGTTCTCGGAGGACGAACGGCCGCCATGGGATGCGAGTCAGACCCGTCCGTCGAGGTCCCGGCGACCGCGCCCTTCGAGGACGGGAGGACGACCGGGCGTGCGTGTGATCACGGGAACGGGTGGTACGTCCGATCGAGGCGCGGTTCGAACCCGAGCGCCGCCGGGACGGACCGCGCGCGCTCGCCGAAGTACGGATCGCCGGTAAAAAGCGGCTGCGCGCCGGGGACGATCGCGCGGGCGGCCTCGAAGCCGAGGCCCTCGACGTCCCGCGGGGTCAACCGCGCGGCGTAGGCGTCCAGCCCCGCGTCCGCGAGGCGCTCGCCGAGCCACGGGACGACCGCTCGGCCCTCCGGCGGGGCCGTCGGGCCGACGCTCGAGGCCGGCACCGTCGTCGCCGGATCGACGAACCGCCGACCCGCCTCGGTGAACTCCGCGTGCGTGCCGATCGCACCGCCCGTCTCTGTGGCGTCCTCGCGGCCCATCCGCCGCAGTTCCAGCCAGTTCTGCAGCGCCTCCTCTAACGCCCCGCGGGCGGCGGCGGCCGGGTCGAGGTCCGCGTCCGATCCGGCGGCGAACCGGGGCCACCCGCCGGTGCGGTGGACGCACGCGCCGACGACGGGGACGTCGATGTCCTGCGTGAGCAACAGCGCGGTCACCGAGAGCCCCTCGCTGCCCGCCCGCGCCCTGAGCGTGTCGAACGCCTCATCGTCGACGGACAGGCCCATCGGTTCGTACGTCGAGTACCACGCCAGCATGGCGGCGTCGCGTTCGATGACCTCGTAGAGCCCCGAGCGGACCGCCTCGCCCCCGTCGTTTCCGAGGCCCAATCCGGTCGTGATCGCGGGTCGGACCGCCCGTTCCGGCGGCGGGAACACGGCGGTCTCGGCCGGGACCTGTACGGTCTCGCCGCCGCCGATGGGTTCGGCGTCGTGCCAGTGCTCCACGCTGTCGGACCCGCCGTCAGGCGAAACGAACCGTTCGGGGGCGATCGGTCGGTCCGGCTCGGAGACGAGCCCGGCCGTCCGGTACACCGCGGCGCTGTACCGCTCTAAGCCCTCTCCGAGGGCCTTCATGAACGCGGGGTCCCAGTCGATCCCGACGCCGGCGGCGTGATCCGGCGCGTCGCCGTCCGAAAACGGCGAGTCGGCGAGCGCGGCCACGTAGTACGGCACGGGGAACGACTCCGCCTCGCCGACGGACGCGATCGGGCCGACCCGCTCGTCAAAGGCGGCCTCGGCCAGCGCGATCGACTCCTGGAGCGACCGGGGCTCGACGCCGTCGAGGAGACCGTCCGTCCCCTCTCGTCGGTCCGCACACGCGCAGTACGGCACCGGGAGCACCCGCCGACGGGCGTGGGGAACCTCGATCACGCCGCCGAGTACAGCCGACTCGCGGCCCTCGAGGAGCGCGGCGAGTTCCCGCCCGGCGAGCGCGCCGACGAACCGCGCGGTCGACGCGTCGTAGGCCCCCTCGTCCGTTTCGGGAGCCCCCGCCTCGACGCGATCGCACAGGCACGCGTGACACGCCGTTCCCGGCGCGTACCCCGAGACCGCCGCCTCGACGCCGTCGACGGGAATGCCGCCGACCCCGCCGAGTTCGACGCAGACGAGCGGCGTCTCGGTCTCCCGCCCGCGCTGGGCGGCGGCCTCGAACGCGCTCGATCCGACGTCGTCCGCGAGGACCGCGACGTCCGTTCGGCCGACGCCCTCGGCGGCGATCGACACCGCCTCGGCGTCCGTGTCCCCTACCGCGGCGCGGATCGCCGCGACCGCGGCGCCGTCACCGACCGATCCGACCGTCGTCACGCCGAGCCACCGACGGACGCCCTCGAGTGTGAGTTCGGTTCCATGGCCTACGGGTCGCCCCGACGCGCGATAAAACGCCCGGACGGACCTCGCGCCCGCCGAAGCACGGGTCGCCGGCGGGTCAGTCCTCGAGTCTCGACTGTGCGATGTGCGCCAAGCGCTCCGGGTCGGCCTCCCCGATCTCCTCGTCCGCCAGCGTGAGCCTGAGCCGGGGGCGACCGACCTCGATCGGGACCTTCTCGGTGCCGATCACCCCGGCCTCCTCGAGGCGCTTTTTTGTCCGCGAGAACGTCGCCTTCGAGGCGATATCGACGTCCTCGCCCCACTTCGAGACGTCGTACAGGAGCTGTTCGTTCCGCGCGGCGACCAGAAGCGATATGTCGACCTCGTCGAGCGCGCCCTCGCCGCGCACCGCGTTGATCGACGAGACGACCGCGTCGAAGTCCTCGGCGGTCGCCGCCCCGAGGTCCCGCTCGAGTGTCTCCCGGACCCGGCCGAGCGGCGGCGTCCGGAGGGCGTACGCCTCGGCGTCGCCCCACGCCGCGGCGAACCGCTCCCCGACGCTCTCGACGATCTCCTCATCGGCCGTTTTCACCCCCGCGACGCGGTCGTGTCCGCGCACGATCGCGACGACGGCCGTTTCGGTGAGCACCACCGCGTTCGATCCCTCGCGGCCGGTCCTGATCTCGAGGCGGCCGCCGTCGACGTGGTCCGCCGTGCGCCCGGCGATCAGAAAGCCGTCGGTCGCCTCCTTGAGCGTCTCCGGATCCGAGAGCAGACGGACCGTCGGACCGTCCCCATCGATCGCCTCGACGAGCGCCTCGACCGTCCCCGCGTCCGGGGCGACGACGGAGAGCCGGTCGCCCTCGGCCTCGAGGACGCTGTCGAGAACGTCGGCCACCGTCGTTCCCGTGACGTTCGCGTTCATCGGCGTGACCGCCTCTATGGGCGGGATCGTACTTAATATTAGTGCCGACGGTTCGGGAAATCATTACGCAGAGGAGCCCTTCTGGCGGTTTGAGCCGCCCGATCGGATCCCCGGCGGGCTCGCCGGTGCGCGCCTGTGACCCCGCGATCGGCGCCCGGGAGAACAGGCGCCGCGGCGATCGCGCCCGCGTTCGCACCCGCCGCGCCGCGGCCTCGTCGGATCGGAGCGATACCCGCGATGATGGCCGATAACGGGTAGCTTCTTACTTCGCCGTCCCCAACGGTGGGTATGGATTACGACCAGGTTCGCGGCGTCGATCCGGCGGTCGCGGACGCCCTCGCCGGGGAGCGCGAACGCCAGGAGAACACGCTTGCGATGATCGCCTCCGAGAACCACGTCTCGGAGGCGGTCATGCAGGCCCAGAGCTCGGAGCTGACGAACAAGTACGCCGAGGGCTACCCCGGCGAGCGGTACTACGCGGGCTGTGAGCGCGCCGACGAGGTCGAGGAACTCGCGGTCGAACGCGCAAAGGAGCTGTGGGGGGCCGACCACGTGAACGTCCAACCGCACGCCGGGACGCAGGCGAACATGGCGGTGTATCTCGCGATGCTCGATCCGGGCGATAAGATCCTGTCGCTGGAGCTCGAACACGGGGGGCATCTCAGCCACGGCCACCCGGCGAACTTCACCGGCCAGACGTACGAGGTCGAGCAGTACGAGGTCGACCCCGAGACCGGCTACATCGACTACGAGGGCCTCTACGACCGCGCCGAGCGCTTCGACCCCGACATCGTCGTCTCGGGGTACTCGGCGTACCCCCGCGAGGTCGACTTCGAGCGCGTTCAGGCGGCCGCCGAGGCGGCCGACGCCTACCACCTCGCCGACATCGCCCACATCACCGGCCTCGTCGCCGCCGGCGTCCACACCTCGCCGGTCGGCGTGGCCGACTTCGTCACCGGCTCGACGCACAAGACGATCCGCGCCGGCCGCGGCGGGATCATCATGTGCGACGAGGAGTACGCCGACGACATCGACGCCTCCGTCTTCCCGGGCGCCCAGGGCGGGCCGCTCATGCACAACGTCGCCGGCAAGGCCGTCGGGTTCGAGGAGGCCCTCTCGCCGGGGTTCGAGGAGTACGCACGGCGCGTCGTCGACAACGCCGAGGCGCTCGGCTCGCGGCTCCAGTCCCACGGGTTCTCGCTCGTCTCCGGCGGGACCGACACCCACCTCGTGTTGATCGACCTCCGGGAGTCCCACCCCGACACCTCGGGGACGGTCGCCGAGGAGGCCCTCGAGGAGGTCGGCATCGTCCTGAACAAGAACACGGTGCCCGGCGAGACGCGCTCGCCGTTTAACCCCTCCGGCATCCGCGCCGGGACGCCCGCGCTCACCACCCGCGGGTTCGACGAAGCGGCCTGCGAGCGCGTCGCGGACGTCATCTACCGGGTCGTCGACAACCCCGACGACGAGGCGATCAAAGCCGAGGCCGCCTCGGAGGTCGAGGCGCTCTGTGCGGAGTTCCCGCTTTATGACCGCGAGGGGCGGATCACCGACGTCGAGTGACGGCGCTCACCGCAGGCCGCCCTCGAAGGCCTCGATGTGGTCGTTGTCGTGGGTGACGTAGACGTCGGCGTCGTTCGCGCGGGCGAAGGCCTTGATCTTCCGGAGCGACTCGATCGACGTCTGTAGGTCCCAGTTGAACGACGCGAGGTGCTCTCTGTCGTAGCCCGACTGCTTGTGGGCGATGTCGGCCCCGAGAACGACCGTTCCCGATGGCACCTCGACGGCGACCGACTGCTGGCCCGGCGTGTGTCCCGGCGTCGGCATCGTCCGGACGGTCCCGTCGCCGAACACGTCGTACTCGCCCTCGAGCGGCGTCACGTCGTAGCCGTCGGAGCGCAACACGTCGAAATCGCCCTCCAGATAGAAGACGTCCTGGACCGGCACCGGCCAGTTCGCGTACCGGAGTTCGCGCGTCTGCACGAGGAACTCCGCGTCCGGGAACGTGTCGATGTGGCCGGCGTGATCGGAGTGCAAATGCGTCATGACGACGTAGTCGACCTCATCCGGGGCGTACCCGGCGGCCTCCAGTTGCGCTTCAGGGTGGGTCTCGGGGCCGTACTCGATGGCCGGCAGGAACGCCTCCATGAACCCCGCGCCGTGTTGGCCGTACCCGGCGGGGTCATCCAGCATCTCGTGGCTCAGCCCCGTGTCGACGACGACGAGCCCCTCCGGGTGCTCGATGAGATAAAAGGGACACGCCGCCTCGTAGGCCTCGCCGGGGTCGGTCAACTGTTCCATGAAGCTGTTGTCGAGCGCCCATCTCGCCGTGTCGAACGCGTGGATGACGTTAGCTGTCGTCATGGATCGACGACCGTGACGACGCGCGCTCCCGACGTAAATCCATCCCTCGTACCGCCCGGCGGCACAACGGCTATCCCCGCCGCGCCGCGAACACGACCGTGCAACGCGTCTCCGTCTCCGAGGCGCTCGGACGGTACAAGCGACCGCTCCGGTACGCGATGGCGGTTCTGTACGTCCTCGCCGGAGCGATGCATTTTCTCGCCCCTGGGGCCTACCTCCGGATCGTCCCGCCGGCCCTCCCGGGACGGCTCGCGGCGGTGTACCTCTCGGGGATCGCCGAGATCGCCCTCGGGGCCGGGCTCCTCCATCCCCGCACCCGGCGCGCGGCGGCGTGGGGGCTCGTCGGACTCCTGATAGCGGTCTTCCCGGCGAACGTGTACATGGCGACGAGCGGCGTCGCCGTCCCGGGCACCCCGATCGGGACCGTCGACCCCTCCGGGGCGGTTCGGTGGGCCAGACTCCCCGCACAGATCGTCCTCATCGGGTGGGCGTGGTGGTACACCCGTCCGAGCCCGCCCGTCGGTCCCGAAACGCCCCGGTGATCGAGGGTCGTCCGCTCGTTCGTTCGGTTGTTCGTTCGGCTGTCCTCGGTACACACCCGACCCGCGTTTATATACGTCCGCGTCGAACGCCGCGGTATGAGCACGTTCGTCGTCGTCGGCGGGGACGCCGCGGGGATGTCTGCCGCGAGCAAAGCGAAACGGGACGACCCGGATCTCGACGTCGTCGTCTTCGAGAAGGGCGAGTGGGTGTCCTACGGGGCCTGCGGGCTGCCGTACTACGTCAAAGGCGAGATCGAAACGCTGGAGGACCTCGTCTCGGTCACCCCCGAGCAGTTCCGCGAGGAGCGCGACATCGACCTCCGGACCGGCCACGAGGTCGTCGAGGTCGACCCAGAGGACCGGACCGTCACCGCGGTCGGTGGGGACGGCAAAACGGTACAGCCGTACGATCACCTCCTCGTTGCGACGGGTGCCGAGGCGGTCGTCCCGCCCATCGAGGGCACGGACTTAGCGGGCGTGTACACGCTCGGATCGATGACCGACGGGAAGGAGCTCCGCGATTTCGTCGCCCGCTCCCGCGAGGAGAGCCCGACCGAACAGCCCGACAGCGGCCCGGCGTGTCACTTTCTCGAGGGCTGCAGCGGCGCGGTCGCCGTCGTCGGCGGCGGGTACATCGGCGTCGAGATGGCCGAGGCGCTCGCGGCCAACGGCTTCGAGGTCCACCTGTTCCAGCGCGGCGACCGCGTGCTGAAGGGGTTCAGCGAGGCGACGAGCGAGACCGTCGCCGAGCACCTCGCCGAGCAGGACGTCGCGCTGTATCTCGGCTCGGCCGTCGAGGCCTTCGAGGGCGACGACCGGATCGAGGCCATCAGGACCGCCGACGGGCGCGTCACAGTCGAGATGGCGCTGCTCGGGACCGGCGTGCGCCCCCGGACCGACCTCGCCGAGGCGGCCGGCATCGAGTTGGGTCCGACGGGCGCGATCGCGACCGACCGCTACCGCGAGACGAACCGCGAGGACGTCTACGCCGCCGGCGACTGCGCCGAGGCCGAACACGTCGTCACCGGGGAGCCGACGCACGTCCCGCTGGCGCTGACGGCCAACCGCCACGGCCGCGCCATCGGGCGCACCGTCGCCGGCACGCCAACCGAGGGCGGCGGCGTCGCCGGCACGGCGGCCGTCAAGGTATTCGAGATCGAGGCCGCCCGGACGGGGATCCTGGATCACGAGGCCGCGACCGAGGCCGGCTTCGACCCCGTCACCGAGACGATCGACGCCAAATCGCGGGCCGGCTACTACCCCGAGGGCGGCACCGTCCGCGTCACGCTCACGGCCGACCGCGGATCCGGCCGCGTGCTGGGCGCGAGTCTCGTCAGCGAGTACGGCGAAGGGGCGGTCCACCGGAGCCACGCCCTCGTCGGGGCGGTCACCGAGGGGATCGACCTCGAGGCGCTCTCGAACTACGACCTCGCGTACGCCCCGCCGTTCAACACCACGTGGGACCCGGTGTTGACGGCCGCGAAGGTCCTCGGCGGAACGCTCTGACCGCCCCGCTCGCCCGTCACGGCCGGACCCGAACGATTGATACGTCCGCGCGCCGCCGATCACGTAATGACAACCCGCATCGACGGCGAGGCCGTCGCCGCCGACGTCCGCGACTCGCTGACGGACTCGATCGCGGAGCTCGAGGCTGACGGCGTCACCCCGGGGCTTGCGACCGTGTTGATGAGCGACGACCCCGCGAGCGAGACGTACGTCTCGATGAAACAGCGCGACTGCGCCGAGGTCGGCATCGACAGCACGCACGTCGAGATCGACCCCGACGCCCCGGCCGAGGCGCTCTACGAGACGATCGACGACCTCAACACCGACCCCGACGTCCACGGGATCTTGGTCCAGATGCCGGTCCCCGAGCACGTCGACGAGCGCCGCGTCCTCCGCCGGATCGACCCGATCAAGGACGTCGACGGCTTCCACCCCGAGAACGTCGGCCGCCTCGTCGCCGGCGACGACCGCTACCGGCCCTGCACGCCGCACGGCGTCCAGAAGCTCCTCGCGGCGTACGACATCGACACCGACGGGGCCGACGCGGTCATCGTCGGTCGCTCGAACATCGTCGGCAAGCCGCTGGCGAACCTCCTCGTTCAGAAGGCCGCCGACGGCAACGCGACCGTGACCGTCTGTCACTCCCACACCGAGGACCTCGCCGAGAAGACCCGATCGGCCGACATCGTCGTCGCCGCGGCGGGGATCCCCGAGTTCATCGACGCCGGGATGATCCGCGAGGGGGCGACGGTCGTCGATGTCGGCATCAACCGCGTCGACGCCGACACCGAGAAGGGCTACGAGCTCGTCGGCGACGTCGATCACGACAGCGTCTCCGGAACCGCGGGCGCGCTGACGCCGGTCCCCGGCGGTGTCGGCCCCATGACGCGCGCGATGCTTCTGTACAACACGGTCGACGCCGCCGGGCTCCAGACCGACACGGACGTTTCGCTCCCCTGAATGTCGCCCTCGGCGTCGGACCTCGTCGCCCGGTACGGCGAGCCCTACCGGAAGAGCGAACGGATCGAACTCCCGGCCGAACGCTTCCGGAAGGGGGTCGAGCGCGGCGACGACGGGGCGTGGGGCGTCGGCGCGTTGGTCGTTCACGACGGGGCCGCGCTCCTCGTTCGGGAGGGCGAGACGTGGCTCCTCCCGGGCGGGCGCCTCGAGTCCGGCGAGTCGGCCGAGGCGGGGGCGAAACGGGAGGTCCGCGAGGAGACGGGCCTCGAGATAGCGATCGACGGGCTCGCCGCGATCGCCGAACAGACGTTCCTCCGGGAGGGCTCGGATGAGTGCTACGAGTTCCGCTTTGCGACGTTCTTCGGGGAGCCCTCCGTCCCCGATCCGCGGGCGGCCACCGGGCCCGATGACCCCGCGATCGACGAGACGGCGTGGCGCGGAGAGCTCCCGCAGAACACCTTCGATCGCGGGCTCGTCCGTCGGCTCCTCGAGGCGCGGGTTTAAGTATCGGTACGCGACCAGCGACCCCGTGCGCTGACCCTTCGACCGCGTTCGGCCTCGGCGATCGCGCGACGCGCCGAGCGCGGACCCCCGACTCACGCCGCGTCGCCTGCTCGCCACGGCAGCCGGCGGCTCTCAGACCTCTCCGGCGAGTTCGAGCGCCCCTTCGAGCCCGAGCGGTCCCTCCGAGGCCAGCCGATCCAACAGCGCTTCGACGGCGTTTCGGTCCGGCACGCCCCCGGCGCGTTCGATGAGCCGTCTCGCGTCGTCCCGCCCGGTCCGTTCGCCGAAACGAAGCCGCCGCGTCCCGCCGAACGCCGCCGGGGCGAAGGGCTCGAAGGGCTCGGGATCGGAGGCGATCCCGTCGGTCTCGTCGGTCGCCCACCGCGTCGTCGCGTCGGCTCCGAGCACCGGCTTTCCGTCCGGGACAGAGGCACCGAACGCGTCGAGGACCGCCTCACACGCCGGGATCGTCTCCGCGGGATCGACGCCGGGATCCCCGCCGGCGACGGCGGTCGCAACGACGATCTCCTCCGTCGCGGTCGGGCCGATGCCCCGGCCGAGTCCGGCGACGCTGGCGTCGACCCGATCGATCCCCGTCTCGGTGGCGACGACGGCGTTCGCCGTCCCGCAGCCGAGGTCGTCGCGGAACCGGACGCCGGCCCGCGTCAGATCCGCGCTCGCGTCGGCCAGCGTCCGGAGGAACCCGGCGACGAACGGCGGCGTCCGGACCCCGACGCTGTCGGCCAGGACGATCGGACAGTCGAAACGCCCGAACGCGCCGGCGACAGCCGGGATCTCGGCCCGAAACGCGTCGGTCAGCCTGAGCCGCACGTCACAGCCCGCGCTCTCCGCCCGCCGGACGGTCCGCTCTGCGGCGTCGAACACCGCCTCCCGAGAGCCGTGGGTGGTCCGTTCTATCCGCGCGGTCGATACCGGAACGCGAACCTCTATCGCGTCGACACCGGCCTCGACCGCCGCGTCCGCGTCGCCGTTGAGCCCGTCCGTGGCGACGATACCGTCGGCCGACAGGTCCTCCGAGAGCCGCCGCACCGTCTCCGCGTCGATCGAACCGGACCCGGGATCGTCAAACTGGATCAGCGGGACGCCGAGTCGATCCAGCGCGCGTCCCGCTTCGACGTACTGTTCGCTCGTGTACGTTTCGTCCGGACGCGTCGACAGTTCCTCGAGCGTCACGTCACAGATACGCATACGATCCGAACGTTCCCCAACGTCTCAAGTGTCCCGGCGCTGGCCCGTTACCGCCGGGCCGGTCCGACCCGGCCTCGGCCTCGGCTCCGGTCGACTGCGCGACGTCCGGCGGCGCCGAGCCGTTCGGACGCCGACCGGCGCCGTCACGCCAACGCGTCGAGCCCCGCCTCGGCCGCGGCGAGCGCCTCTTCGTCGCCCTCGGAGAGATACCGTCCGATATCGCGCGCAACGGCGACGAGGCGACCGGACACCGCCGGCTCGACGTCGCCGTCCAGCGCCCGAATCCGCCTGACGTGGGTGGACATCCGCTCGATGACACCGTCGATCGCGGCGTCCGGGCGCTCGCCCTCGGCCGCGTACGTCCTGAGATCCGAGCGGTACTCCTCGACCGCGTCGGCGTAGGCCATCCCCCGCGTCGACCACATCGACCGGGGCACGGCGTCCGGATCCGGCCGCTTTCCCTCGTCGGCCCGGAGCAGGCTCAAAAAGTACTGCTCCGCCCGATCGCCGACGTCCATCCGGCGCGACAGCTCGGCCGACGCGTACCGGAGCTCCATCGCCGCCAGGTACGTCTCGTCGAGCCCGACGAGCTCCCCGGCGTCGATGAACCCGTACCCACGGGTGAACTCCCGGCCGCGTTCGTTCCCGCGCTCGGCGAGTCGCCGGAGCGGTTCGGCGTCGACGTCCGCCCGTATCGGCGCTAAATCGAGCGTCGCCGCGGTTGCGGTGTGTACGACGCGCTCCTCGTCGATCCCGACGCTGTGGCGGCTCCCGCAGTCGGGACACGACACCGAGCCGGTCTCGTAGTACGACCAGCGCGTCCCGCACGACTTGCATCGCCGCCGCCCCCGGATCTCCATGCGAATGCGTTGGGGCCGGCCGGATCAAAAACCCCCGGTCGCCCGGCGCGACCCGTGTTCACCGACCCCGCGGCCGACGACGTGACCCCCGGACCGATCGCGCGCGTCTGGCTGTCCGGAGGACGAAGCTTCATTTCCGTCGTCCACAAACGGGTGGGTATGCGCGACGAAGAGGAGATCCGCCAACAGTACGAGTTCCTGAAGGCCGAGTTGGACGACGAGGACATGAACCACGAAGGCGTTCGACAGATGTTCACGTACTACAAGCGAGCGCTCGGCTGGACGCTCGAAGAGGAGCACATCTGAGCGCACCGACCGCCCCCGGAGAAGTCCGGTACATTTATGCTCCATAGGCGGTTACTACCTGATGACGCTTCGCTTGGAGGGCCGAAGCGTCAGCGGGGACCAATTCAGGGCGGCAAGCGTCCGGCCGGCTCTTTTCATCCGGCCGGATCGCTTTCCACTCTCGCTGGACCAACACACGTCCACGGGCAGGTAAACGAACCCGTTTGTCGCGCCCGACGGAGGGCGTTGTAGTCGATCCGATGGCCATCACTCCCGAAGCGTGTCGTCTCGGTTCGGTGATGAAAACCGTCACCACTACGGATAACGATACGGACACGTTCGCCGCGCTCGATGTTGGAGACGGCCAGCGTCGGCCGGCAGGACACCCGTTCTTCGACCGCGCGACGTTTACGCGTCAGAACACGTCGCGTTCGGTATATTTAAACTTCAGCGACAGTAACACGCGAACAGACCCTACCGATGTACGACCTGACAGGCTTTCAACGGGACCTGATGTACGTTATCACCGGCCGCGAGGAGCCGCACGGACTCGCGATAAAGGAGGAACTCGAGGACTACTACGAAAAGGAGATCCACCACGGCCGCCTGTACCCGAACCTCGATACGCTCGTCGAGAAGGGGCTGGTGGAGAAAGGCGAGCGCGACCGCCGGACGAACTTCTATACGCTGACGCGGCGGGGCCGACGCGAGATAGATGCCAGACGCCAGTGGGAAGAGCAGTACGTCGAGATCGAGTGACGGCGGCTCAGCCCGAAGCCCCTCGCCCCGCCCCGGGCGGACGTTTTAGTTGCCGGGACGATTACGAAGGGTAATGCGCCGTCTCGTCGCCGACCCCGTCGTCCGGACGGCGACGTTTTTCGCGCTCGCGTTCTGTTGTGCGGCCGTCGGCGGGGTCCTCATCGGCACGCCCCGCGTCGGGATCCGGTGGGGGTTCGGCCTCGGCGTCGCCTTCGCGGCGTTCGCGTATCTCTTCGTCAGGCCGACCGACGACGCCGAACCGCCCGGACCGAACGGATAGCCGTACGTTTAACTCCGCCTGGACCGTACCGCGTTTCATGAAAATCTACACCGGTCGCGGCGACGAGGGGATGACGGACCTCCGGGACATGTCCCGGGTCTCGAAGACGAGTTCGCGGATCGAGGCGTACGGCACCGTCGACGAGGTGAACAGCCTCGTCGGCGTCGTCCAGCCCTCGGGGCACGACGACATCGACGAGAAGCTGGCGACGATCCAGAACCACCTCCACATCATCCAGGCCGACTTCGCGAGCCCCGACAAGGACGACCCCGACACGCCGCACATCGAGGCCCACCACGTCCAGAAACTCGAAGACTGGATGGACGCCTTCGACGAGGAACTCGATCCCCTACAGAGCTTCATCCTCCCTGGCGGTTCGGAGGCGGGCGCGAAGCTGCACCACGCCCGGTCGGTCTGTCGGCGCGCGGAACGGCGATCGGTCGCGCTGGCGACCGACGAGCCGGTGAACGACGCCTCCGTGGCGTACCTCAACCGCCTCTCGGACGCGCTGTTCGTCCTCGCCCGCGTCGTGAACAAACGAGAGGGCGTCCCCGAGTCTGCCCCGGAGTACTGACGCGCTCCAATCGTTTTAAGCCGCGCCCGACCGATCGGGCGTTGTATGCAGCACGCAGACGTCGTGATCGTCGGCGGCGGTCCCGCCGGAGCCGCGGCTGGCCACGCGGCCGCCAGCGAAGGGGCCGACGCCGTGGTCGTCGAAAAGGGCGTTCCGCGCGCGGACCGCGAGCAGCCGGGACCCGACTCGACCGACGCCGCCGGCATCCTCGATTACTGGGTCGACCTCATGGCCCTCGGCGAGCCGATCCCCGAGCGCGTCAAACACCGGGAACTGTCGGCCGCGGAGTTCATCGGCCCGACCGAGTCCGTCGAGTTGACCGACACCGGACTCGACTCGTCGTACCCGAACTTCGGGTTCACGATGCACCGGGCCCGCTTCGACGACTGGCTCCGCGAGCGCGCCGAGAACGCCGGCGCGACGTACCGCGTCGGTACCGCCGTTTCAGACGTCGAGACGGACCTGACGCGGGGCGTCTCACACACGGTCACGCTCCGCGACGGGACCGAGATCGAGGCCGAGTACCTGATCCTCGCCGACGGGCCACAGCGGACCGTCACGGGGCAGGTGCTCGAGCGGTGGCTCCCTGAGGACGCGACCGAGCGTCTGGCCGCCGGGCGGACGAACCACATCGCCTATCAGGAGTACCGGCGGCTCCCGGCGGAGCTATTCGAGGACGACCGGATCAAGTTCTGGTGGGGCTACATGCCGGGGCACACGGCCTACCCGTGGGTGTTCCCGAACGACGGCCGTGTCGCTCGGATCGGGCTGACGATGCCGATCGGGCTGGATCTCGATTCCGTCGAGAACCGCGAGCACTACCGGCTGCTCGAGGCCGACGACGAGCGGATCCCGCGGGGGGCGACGTACGTCGAGCGGCTCATCGAGGCGGTCTACCCCGAGTACGACACCGAGGAGTTCCCGCTTCAGACCGACCGCGGCAAGTCCGGTGGCACCGAGACGTACCCCATCTCCTCGACGCGGCCCATCGAGTCGCCGACGGCCGCGAACGTCGCCATCGTCGGCGGCGCGATGGGCGCGACCTCGGCGTTCCACGAGGGCGGCGACCACGTTGCGATCCGGACGGGATCGATCGCCGGACGGCTCGCCGGACTCGGCGCGCTCCGGGCGTTCAACGCCGAGTGGCGTCGCGCGGTCGGCGACGAGATCCGCCGCAACTGCGTCTTCGCCGACATGGTTCGGGGGTACCAGCCCGACGACTGGGACCGGCTGTTCGGCCTCGTCAACGACGTGCAAGGCGACGAACGCTTCGAGACCGAGGGCGCGCTCCGGGCGGGGCTGACAGGCGCGAGGCTCTACGGTGAGTACCGCTGGACGAAGTTCGGCTACCGGAACGGGCGGTACGCGCAGATCCGCGAGGACGAGTACGCCGTATAGGCCGACCCCGTACCGGACCGCGATCCCGCATCGGCCGCTCCGACGGCGCGGTCGGAGGCGGTTTTTTATCCGCCGCTGTCGGAGCACCCCTATGGGATTCTTCGAGGACGTGGCCGCGCGCATCGACTCGACCGACAGCGTCGTCTCGGTCGGTCTCGACCCCGACCCGACCCGGCTGCCGCCGTTTCTGGACGCGGAGCTCCCGCGGTGGGCGTTCAACCGCCGGATCATCGACGCGACCCACGAACACGCCGCCTGCTACAAGCCGAACGCGGCCTTCTACGAGGACCCGGACGGCTGGCGCGCCCTCGCAGAGACCGTCGCGTACGCCCACGGCAAAGGCGTCCCCGTCGTCCTCGACGCCAAGCGCGGCGACATCGGCAACACGGCCCGCCGGTACGCGGGGCTTCTCGACGACGACGGACTCGGTGCCGACGCCGTCACCGTCAACCCCTACATGGGCCGGGACACGCTGGAGCCGTACCTCTCGCGGGCCGAGAAGGGTGTTTTCGTCCTCTGTCGGACCTCCAACAGCGGCGGCGGCGACTTCCAGGACCTCGACGTCGGCAACGGAAAGCCGCTGTACCAGTACGTCGCCCAGCGCTGTGCCGAGTGGAACGACAACGACAACGTCGGGCTCGTCGTCGGCGCGACCGCCCCCGAGGAGCTGGCGGCGCTCAGAGACCTCGTCGACGTGCCGTTTCTCGTCCCGGGCGTCGGCGCACAGGGCGGCGACGCGGCCGCCGCGGTCGAGTACGGCCTCGCGGACGGCGTCGGCGCGATCAACTCCTCGCGCGGCATCATCTTCGCCGGCGAGGGGGCCGACGACGAGGCGTCGTACTTCCGGGCGGCCGGCGAGGCGGCAAAGCGGCTGAAGCGACGGCTGAACGAGCACCGCTGAGCGACGCGGAGACCGGACCTGGTGGGCCGCCTCCGCGATTCCGGCCGGATCGGGTCGGGATCGGTTCTTCTCGCGTCCGACCGCCTTCGAGGAGTCCGTTCGTCCCGCTCGCGCGGGAAAATATTTACATATCAGTGGTTGTAACGAGATATTGTGATCATACGCAGTCGCTTATTCGAATTATCCGAGCAAACGAACCCGAACGATCCGACCGGCCGACGCGCGGGCGCCCTCGGCTCGCCGCGGGGGGTAGAGCCGTGACGAAGCGCCACGTCGACGTGTCGGCGGCGACGCAGGCCTCGATCGACGCCGCGATCGAGTACGCGGACGACCGACTCAGCTCCGACGACCCGACCGGCGCCGTCGTCCAGGAGCTGCTCGTCGACGCCTTCGGCGACCGCCCGGCCTACGAGCGGTACCTCGCCGGCGAGACGCTCGACCCGATGACCCGGATGCGGATCGAGAGCTACGACCCCCGCAACGCCGTCACCGAGACGGAGCACTGGGCCGAACAGGACCCCGACAAGCTCGAAGCCTCGAAGCCGCTCCGGTACCTCTGGGAGGGGTTCGACCGCTCGCCGCTGTCGAACAACGTCGCCTTCGCGCTCCCGTTCCGACAGCTGCTCGCCGATCACCTGTTTTCGGAGGCCGGCGACGACCTCCGGCTGTTCGGCGGGATCAAGATCCAGTGCGGTTCGAACATCGAGATGGGCGACAACGTCGTCGTCCACAACGACGTGTTGCTCGACGACCGCGGCGAACTCGTCATCGGCGACCGCGTCTCGATCGCCGACCGGGCGCACCTCCACACCCACAACCACGACCTCGTCGACCAGACCGACGTGACGACGTACCGGACGACCGTCGAGGACGACGCCAGACTCGGCTACGGATCGATGGTAAACGCCGGCTGTCGGGTCGGCGAGAACGCGATGGTCGGGGCCTCGGCGTCGGTCCTCGGCGACGTGCCGGCCCACCACGTCGCCGTCGGCGCGCCGGCAAAAAGCGTCAAGATCAAGCCCGGGTGGGAGGACGCCGCCGAGACCCTCGGTCCGCTCGCCGACAACCGCGAGGACCGCCGCCTCGGGCGGGAGCTACCGGCCGACTTCGAGGAGTTCGACGAGTTCGGGCGGAGCCTCTCGCCGCCGGGCACGTCCTCGTGACCCCGCCGGTCACAGCCCCTACGCGACGCCGCCCGCTTCGACGCTCTCGACGCTTCCGCTGACGATGTCCGTCATCGAGAGGATGCCGACGACACCGCCGTCGGCCTCGACCACGGGGAGGTGACTGATCCCGTTCGACAGCATCTCATCGGTGGCCCGCCGAACCGACGCGTCGGACTCGACCGTGAGGGTCCGTGCGGTCATCCACTCCTCGACGGTCGATTCGGTCACGTCCGCGCGCTTCGTTGCGATCTCGATGAAGTCCGTCGACGTGAGGATCCCCTGGGGTCGACACTCCGAGTCGATCACCACGACCGACTTGATCGACTGGTGGAGCATGGCCTCCCCGACCTCGTCGATCCGATCCTCGGGGTTGACTGTCAGCACCGGTTCCGTCATCAACTCGCCGACGGGCGTATCGTCCATACCCGCGGTACCGCTTCACCGGACGTAAATATACGGGCAGCGGCGGTTTCGGACGCGTTCGCTCGGCGACACGACGCCCCACACTCACAACGCCTCGCCGCCGCTCGGCGTTCGTTGAGTGCGGGAACGGTAGTGGGCCGGCGCGAATTCGAATCGCGGTTACCGCTGCCCTGGTGGACAATGCACAGCTTCTTGCGGTTGCCCGGAAGCAGACTAAGTGGGAGAGGCGATTAGGTCGGGCACATGGACGCACGGTTGCGATGACGGCCCCCCCGAAGGAGGAGAGCGATGACGACCTGCTCGCGGAGGTGGTGGAGAAGTCTTCGGTCGGAATCGTGGCGTTCGTCTCCGAACGCATCCTTCTGACCGGGGTCGCGTATGCCGTCACGACGGTTTCGGGCGCGGCGGCGTACGGATTTCTGTCCGTGTTCATTCGCGGCGAGACGATCTCCCGGAATCTGGTCGCCGGCCTCGGAGACGGATACACCAGAACGGTACCGAGAGTGTCGATATCCGCACAGCGAACGCTGTTGAGCGTTGGCACCGCCGGGTACGTCGCCGTCTGGGTCGTCGTCGCGGCGCCGGTCATCGCGTTTCGAGAGCGTCTCGTCGACGTGACGCTTCTCCAACCGCGCCACGAGACAGTCGTCGTGGTGTTCGCACTCGGACTGTTGCCGTTTCTGTTGTTACGAAACTTCCGGGACATATTCCGGGCACTCCGGCGGATCAAACTCGCGATGCTGGTGTCGCGGATATTCGTTCCGCTGGCGTTGCTGACCGGGGTCCTGGCTGTCGGCGTCGTCACCAGCGAGCGTTCGCTGTTGAACCTGTGGATAGGCGTCGTCGGTACGGTTCTCCTCCTGGTAACAGCCGGGGCAGGCCTGTTGTTCCGTTCCACCCGCGTGCGGTTCGGGTCAGTTCGGGCACACCGTTCGACGGTCCGATATTTTCTCAGCTACTCCGGGGACGCGAGCGGGGTCGCGGCACTGGAACTCGTCCAGCGGCGTGCCGTGTTCGCGGTCATGGCTCTGTACCTCTCGCCGGTGGCCGCCGGCGCGTTCAGCCTCTCTATCGTCTTCGCACTCGCCGTTAGATGGCCGCTAAGCGGGGTGAACGGGATCTTGCCCCCAATAGCCGCATCGCTTTACGATGACGGGCAAACCCAGAGTCTACAACGACTTTATCAACGGACGAGTCGACTGGCGATCGTCGCGACAACGCCAGCGTTCGTACTCGGATACGCGTACGCCCCGGAGTTGCTCACGACGTTCAACGAGGCGTACGCTCGACAGGCAGCGGTTCTCCGTGCGGTACTTCTCGCACAGTACGCCGCAACCATGTTCGGGAGCGTGGGGCTGTTGTTGCTCATGACCGACAACGAACGCGCGAGTCTGCTCACACAGGTGTTCAACGCCGGCGTCGCACTTCCACTGATGATCGTTCTCACCACCAAGTTCGGGGCACTCGGGCTAGGGGTTGCGTACCTGCTGTCGGTGGTCGTCAACAACACGACCGAACTTCTCGTCCTGTATCTCCGCGACGGGTTTACCCCGTTCAGTCGCGAGCAGGCGTATGCGGTACTCTCGGTGCTCCCGGCTATCGGTGCCATCCGGTCGGCTAAACTGACAGTCAGCACCCGGGCAAGTCTGGTCGTTGCGCTCCTCGTGATCGGGATATACGTCTGGGTCGGACACCGCTTCCTGCTCCGGGTGGCCGACAAAACGGCGGTCCGAGCGCTGGTGACCTGACGCGTCGGTGAAAACGTGGGCCGGCGCGAATTCGAATCACCGCGGAGCAACGCTCCACGAGGACGCGGTTACGGCCACCCGTTGCCTCCTCTCCTGTCGGTTTCGGGCTTCGGTGAACTGCTATGCCCACACTACACGACCTCACCGATGCGTCGCCGGAGGAGGCAGCTGACTTCTACCTCCGGGAGCGGAGTGCAGAAGTCACAGACAGCACGCTACAGTCCCACAAGTATCGTCTTAGTCATTTCGTCCGTCAGTGCGACGAGGCCGAAAACATAGATAATATGAACGCCCTTACTGGCCGTGACTTACACCGCTACAGACTATGAAGACAGGGAGACGGCGAACTAAACCAAGTCTCGCTGAAGTCACAGATGGACACGCTACGGGCCTTTCTGCGGTTCTGTGAGCTGATAGATGCTGTCGAACCAGACCTCCACGAAAGGTGATGTTCCCGACGCTTAGCGACGGTGTCGGCCAACGTGACGTGAAACTCGACACAGAGGAGGCCGAGGAACTTCTTGAACACCTCGGTCGGTTTAATTACGCAACGTTCGGTCACACACTTCTCCTCCTACTGTGGCGAACCGGACTTCGTATGGGTTCAGCCCATGCTCTTGAGTTCGACGATCTCAACCCCGAAGACGAGTGTGTCTCCGTCTGCCACCGTCCTGAGTCCGACACCCCGTTGAACGAACGGCAAACGGCTCGTCGCGCTGGATCCGTCGACGCGTGCCATACTGTCGGACTATATCGAGGTTAATCGTCCCGAGGTGACTGACGACTCCAGACAGGAGCCGTTGCTCGCAACCGAAAACGGACGCCTCAGTAAGGACACGATCCGTACGACCGTCTACCGCTGGACTGGTCCCTGTATGTATCGTGGATTGTGTCCCTACGGTTGAGACCAAGACGACTGTGAAGCGGTGAACACGAGGATGGCCGTCTTGAAGTACCTCTTGTCGGTTTCTCCCCACGCAGTCAGGCGGGGGTTGATGACGCACCACCTCACCCAAGACGTACCCGAACAGGTCGTCTCCGACCGTATGAACGTCAGTCAACGGGTGCTCGAAGAACACTACGACCGTCGTTCCGAGGAAGTGAAAATCGAACAGCGGTGCGGATCTTTTGAAAACGTATGATAACCTCACGTCACGGTGAACGACGACACACACTGTTGATAGCGTTGAGGAAGCCGCTATCCTATCCCACCGGACTGATTCTGAGGACGACAGCGTCGTTGCTCCAAAATATATAAACGAACCGAAAGTAAGCCACAGTAGGCGTATTATTTATTTTCCATGACTTAAGATTAAATTTGAATTTCCTGGCACTATCGCGCTGCCCGGCGGCCAAGCACAAAAATGAGAAGTGCCACTAAGATTGGTCCTACCATCGACTCGAACACAATAACACCTTCACCGATCCGGCCTGTCGTCTCCAGTACACGACTCCCGGCGAAGAACACCAAGGTGCTGTGCAGCAACGTATCGTAGGCCAGAACTGGGTTCTCAGTGATCACTCGGAGGGTGATCGGTTCGCCGCTTGTAGTTGCGACAATCCCGCTAAACATATACAACAGCCATCCAACGAGTACTATCGCAGCTGAAATAAAACCAATACGGCGGAAGCTCTCTCCGTAATTGAATATCCATTTCTGAATCTGCGCGAACGTCCCTTTCATTCGCTGATCCTGCGCAAAAAGGAGTTCTCGGCGAGCGTCCTGACGGCGAATAAACATCTCTGACTTGAGCTCCGGAAATCCGTTTTCTCTTGCCAGAGCCTCCAACCGACTGTACGTACTGCGGGCGCGGCGGGCTCTTGTTTCGTCTGGATTGACGTCGGTGTTGGATGTTACTTGATCGGCGAGACACGTGGCGGCCGACTCCGGAGGGATATCTGAGTCGTATCTGCACGCATTATCGGTGCTTGGGTTACCGACTTCTCCGTCTGGACAAAACTGTGTCCGGTCGTTGATCTGTGCCCCGTCCAATCGCGTCTGATAGAGGTACGCCTGTGAGAGGTCCGCGCCTGTGAGGTCGGCATTCTCCAATGTGGCACGGTTCAGGTTCGCCTCGTCAAAACGGGCGTTCTCACAATCGGCGGTAGTAAAAGCTGCCTCGGCGGCGTCCGCAGACGTCAGTATGGCATCCTGCAAATCCGTGCGCCGTAGGTCTGCCTCAGTCAGTATTGCGTCTGACAGGTCTGCGTGGGTAAGGGTAAGATCAAATAACTCAGCGTTACTGAGATTGGCTCCCTCTAATTTAGCTTTAATAAACGGGTTTCCCTCCAAGTTTACTCCGGTAAGATCAGCCGATTCAAGATGAGCCTCGGTGAGGTTGGCCTCATGTAAAGTAGTTCCCGTAAGGTCAGCGCCTCTTAGGTCAGCTCCGGTAAGATCGGCCTCATACAGGGTAGCCCCCGTAAGGTCGGCGCCTCTTAGGTCAGCTCCGGATAGATTGGCATCTGTCATTTCAGCATCGGTGAGGACGGCATTTTTCAGATCAGCTCCGGTGAGGTTTGCCTCATTTAGGGTAGCCTCAGTAAGATTGGCATCTCTTATTTTAGCCTCGGTAAAGTTAGCCCGGTCTAGTTTGGCGTTGGTGAGGTTGGCCCTATGCAAATCAGCTCCGGTGAGGACAGCCTTGTCAAGAGAAGCCTCTGTGAGGTTGGTATTTGTCAGGTCAGCTCCGGTAAGATCGGCTTTAGACAAAATAGCCTCGGTAAGGTTGGCCGAGGACAAGGTGGCCCCAGTGAGGTCTGCGTCCCATATTCTAGCCTTGGAGAGGTCAGCCTTTTCGAGGAAAGCGCCCGAAAGGTCGGCATGATTCAGCCCAGCTTCGTGGAGGTTGGCATCCGGGACGATGTCCTTGGGCGAAATTTCCTCATCGTGGGGTATCTGGTATTCAAACTGTGCGTTTGCGAGTTGAGCGTCTGTGAACCTCGTCACGTGTATTTTAGCCCCCGTGAGATTAGCATCGGCAAAGGAAGCTCCAGTGAGGATGGCATCTCTGATTACACTTTCAGTGAGGTCAGCACCAGTAAGATCGGTCGCTTCCAAGCTACTCCCGTGTAGGGTAGCCCCGATTAGGTCAGCCCCAGAGAGGTCAGTCTCGGAGAGATCAGCTCCAATAAGTTTGGCTCCAATAAGATCGGCCCCACTGAGATCGCCGTCTCCTGCTGTGTTAATCAATTCCAGTCGTGGTTTGTCGGTTCCCTCGGTGTGATAAATACACAGGGGTGCGTCAGCCTCCTCCCATACCGAGCGCGAACACTTCCACGAAGTGAGATTCTTTTTTGTAAGAATCCCCTCACTAATAGAGAGATCGTTAGCCGAGAAATCACACTCCTGGTGGGCGTCCTCATTATTCGTTGAGCCAGACATGTGCCGCTAAATCTGTGACTCTGTGTACATTAATCCTCCCGCTGATGATTCGTAGAGATCACCGATCTTAATACTGTAACTAGGCTCCTCAACCATCATTTGAAGAACTCATTGTTACTTTACTCTGCGTTTTTGCGCAAGAACACGGCTCTCTCCCGAAGCGTTCGATTACTACGACGGATCCACCTGCCCTCATACTCCTTTGGCTCTCTAACGTCGAGAGACGGCCCTCATGGGAAGCGACAGGCTCGCTATCCCCTGTGTTGCGACGATCCATCTTATTGCTCCCCTCCGCTTATGACACAGGAACCTGCTCTCCGAGGTGCCATGACCGACGACAACCTCGGAGCCCGGACGAGCGACTTCGTCCACGCACTTGCCGTTTTAGACGCCGACGTTATGAACATAACTGCGAAAAGAATCGAACAGGGTATGCGAGTCACGCTTGACCTCTTTGACTCAAACGACGCCGACCTCGTCCGTGACGTTGCCGAGGAGCACTGCTTCGAACGGTACGACAGTACCGGAGAACGGTTCGAGAGCCAGTCCTGATTACCACCCGTCGCCGGGCTTTTGCTCACGCACAGTCTCGAACGTCCCGATCCGTTCTGGTGGGGTATTAGTGATTAGCTATTCTTTTCAGCCCTTTGCCTGCTGTTGGTGTCTGGGAGACCGTTTGACCCCTGAATCTCGATACGCTCTGCCTACAGATCTGCGGGTGGCTCCGACACATATGAACGGATCCAGTCTTCCTCAAAGTCGTTGAGTACGTCAATTGAATGCTGATAACCCTCTTTGGTAAACGTCCGTTCAAATCTGACAGAATACGGAACGTCTCTACGAGGCTCTCAAACGGCTCAAAATCGAAATCAATGCATATAGGGCGACCGTGAGAGCACAGGCCTGCTTCAACGGCACATACAGGCCCGTCATGAATACCGAAAACAAGCCGTACAGTTTCTAATAACCCTGTCTGTAGGCTTATGATCTTATTGTACTACAGGCTCCCGTATCTCGTGAAGTCCGAGACGCCGAAGAGGTGCGTTTGTGATTCAGTTGGACTCTACAGTAAACACGGCGACAGTATTTATAAACGACGTACTGCTGCCCTGTGGATGTAGAGCGTTTGCGGGAGAAGTGGGCCGGCGCGAATTCGAATCGCGGTTACGGCCACCCGAAGGCCGAAGGATACCAAGCTACCCCACCGGCCCGCATCCGAAGGAACGTCGCTCGCGGGTTTAATCCTTGCGACACCGCCCGCCCTCCCGCGACGCGGCGGGACGCGCCACCGGTAGGCCTCGGCTTCCGGCCGATCGGCCCTCTGCGGACCGATCGAATCCCGGGTTCGGGTCCCCCCGATCGTGCCGCCCTGCAAACGTTTATGAAACTGCCCGTTTATTCGTGATGATATGGTCGACGACCGTTTGGTGACGACGACAGAGCTCACGGACTCGGTAGCGAGACTGACCCTCGACCGGCCCGAGAAGCTGAACGCGATGAACAAGGCCCTGCTCCGGGCCGTTCCCGAGGCGATCCGTGACTGTTCGGAGTACGACGTGTTGATCGTCGACGCGAACGGCGACTCGTTTACCGCGGGTGCGGACTTAGACGAGGCCCAGGAGGAAAGCGAGGAGGCGGGGCTGTACCAGGAGATGACCCGCGCGACGCGGGAGTTCGAAGGGCTGGTCATCGGTCAGCTCCACGGGTACGTGATCGGCGGCGGGTTCGAGTGGACGCTGTCGTTCGACCTCCGGTACGCGGCCGACGACACCGTCTTCAAGATGACCGAATCGGAGGTCGGCCTGCCGATATCCAACGCCTCGACGATGTATCTCCCCTTGCTCATCGGCGGTGCCCGCGCCCGCGAACTGGTGTACACGTGCCGGGACCTCCCGGCGGCCGAAGCCGAGGAGATCGGCCTCGTCAACGGCGTCTTCCCCCGCGAGCGACTCACGGAGGAGGTGCGGGCCGTCGCCGACGACGTCGTCGAGAACAAGTCCTCTCTCGCGTTGCGGCTGAACAAGAAGGGCTTCAACAACGCGTTCCCGGTCGAGGACGTCTTAGAGTTCGAGACGGTGCTCGGGGACCTCGCGAACGCCGACCCCTCCGAGGGGATCGACTGGTAACATGCGACCGCCCGACACCGACCGCTACCGGCTCCACGAGGACTCCTGGGAGAGCTACGAGCGCCTGCGGGAGCGCTTCGAGTGGGACGTCCCCGATCCGTTCAACATGACGAGCGTGCTGACGGACCGCTGGGCGGACAGCGACGACGTCGCCATCTACTCCGAGCGACCGGAGGGCAGACGGACGGTCACGTTCGCCGAACTCGCCCGCCGGACCGACGCGTTGGCGAACCACCTCGCGGACCGCGGGATCGGCGCGGGCGATGCCGTCGGCATCAACGCCCCGCAGAAGCCGGAGACGCTCTTGGGTCACCTCGCGGCGTGGAAGCTCGGCGCCGTCTCGGTCCCGATGAGCGTCCTCTTCGGCACGGAGGGCCTCGAGTACCGGCTCACCGACGCGGGCGTCGACGCCTGCATCGTCGATCGGACGAACGTCGAGACGTTCCGGACGGCCGTCGACGACGCCGACCCGCCGGTGACGCTCACCGTCGACGTCGAGGACAGACGACCGAACGAGACGGCGCTCGGAGACGCGATCGAGGGGGCCGACGACGCCAGAGAGACCGTCCCGACGGCCCCGGACGATCCGGCGCTGATAATCTACACCAGCGGCACGACCGGAGAGCCCAAAGGCGTCGTTCACGACCACCAGACGCTCCTTGGGCAGCTGCCGCATTTCGTCTGTTCGTTCTGCAACCTCGAGTTGCGCGACGACGACGTGTTCTACGCGCCGATCGAGTGGGCCTGGATCGCGATGTTCAACTTCGTCGTTCCCGCGCTGTTCTACCACCGGCCGCTCGTCGCCCACGCCGCCGGCTCCTTCGACCCCGAGGAGACCTACGAGATCCTGGATCGGTACGGCGTCACCTGCTTCGGCGCGCCGCCGACGGCGCTACGGGAGATGCGGGAACTCCCGAACCCGACCGAGCGGTACGATCTGGAGCACGTCAGGGTGGTCGAAGCGGGCGGCGAGTCGCTCGGCTCCGACGTCGTCGCCTGGGCGAAAGACGTCTTCGACGCGGCGGTGCACGAACACTACGGCCAGACCGAAGCCGACGTTGTCGTCGGCGACTGCACGGCGCTGTCGCCCCGGCGCGAGGGGTCGATGGGCCGGCCGCTGCCCGGCCACGAGGTGGCCGTCTTGGACCCCGAGACCGGCGAGCCGGCGCCCCCCGGCGAAACGGGGGAGTTGGCGGTGCGGTACGACGATGACCCGGTCTGTTTCGTGACGTACCTGAACAAACCGGAACGGACGGCGGAGAAAGTCGAGGACGGCTGGCTTCTCACCGGCGACCTGGCGACCGTCGACCGCGACGGGTACCTCTTTTTCGAGGGCCGCAAGGACGAGGTGATCATCTCGGCGGGCTACCGGATCGACCCGACGGAGATCGAGGAGACGCTCTCGACGCACGAGGCGGTCGCCGACGCCGGCGTCGTCGGCGTCCCCAACGAGATGCGCGGCGAGGTCCCGAAGGCGTACGTCGTCCCCAGCGGCGACCGCGATCCGGACGCGGACCTCGAGACGGAGCTCCAAGAGCACATCAAAGACCGGCTGGCGAGCTACGAGTACCCCCGGGAGTTCGGCTTCATCCCCGAACTCCCGAAGACCGTCACCGGGAAGACGAAGCGATCCGCCCTCGAGGGGCGCGACTGAGCCGACCCGTCTCCCGAAAGCGACGCGAGACGGCGCGAGGCGGCCCGAAACTCGCGGGACGGGCTCGGCGGTCAGTTCCCGAACAGCGATCCCAGGAACGAACGCGACTGCCGCGAGCCGCGGTCGATGTCCTCGAGGGTGGCGTTGAGATCGCGGGCGAGCGCGCCGAAGGTCCGTTTCGTCTCCATGTCGAGGGCGTCGACGAACTCCTCGCGGTTCCGCTGGAGGTACTCGGCGGGGACGGAGCGGTCGAACTCCCCGTCGGCGATGCCGTTCGCCTCGAAGTACGCGGCCACCCGCTCGACGATCGGGCGCTCGCTCGCGCCGAGCGTCCCGTCGGTGATCCGGTCGGGGAGTTCGGGCTGTTCGGAGAGCGCGCCGGCGTAGGCCCGGCTGACGAGCTCCAAGTAGAACGACACCGAGAGGACGTCCTCGACGGTCGCGTCCCCGCGGACGTCGGTGTGGGCGCCGACGGCGGTGAGCGTGACGTCATCGGGCATCGCCCGGCCCCCGCTCGTCCGCTCTTGGAACACGGCCACCTCGCGGTCGGTCACGTCGAACAGCTCGCGGACCGTCCCGACGTTTTCGGTGGTGCCGATCGGCAGCACCGTCCACCGGTAGTCGATGCCGTCCGTGTCCGTGTCCTCGAGCAGCTCGGAGACGTTATAGAGGTACGTGTAGGCCGTTTCGTCCTCGACGAGAAGCAGCCGCGATCGGGAGATGATCGTCTCCATCACGTCGAGTTCGAAGACGCTCCGGAGCGGGAACTGCGTGTAGCTGTCGGCCTCGCCGGGGGACTTCAGCTCGGTCCCCTCGGCCTCGTGGTCCTTCTCGAGCAGCTTCGTCCGGTGTGCCCGGTCGGTGTCGATCATAAACGGCGAGTGGGTGCTGTAGACGAGCGTCTGCTCGGCCGCGAACTCCTCGTCGAGGAACTCGCGGAACTCCCGTTTCGCCTTCGGGTGGAGGTGCAGCCCCGGTTCGTCCAACAGCAGCACCTGATCCCGCTCGGCCGCCCGGAGGTCGGAGATCGTACAGATCGTCGAAAAGAACCACCGGAGCCCCCGCGAGCGCTGGCCGAACCCGACGCTGACGCCGTGGTTCGGGCTCTCGACGCGAAGCGACAGCGTGTCGCCGCCGTCGCCGCCCCGGATGTGTACCCGCAGGTCGTCGGCCTGGCTCCAGTACCGCGTCACGGCGTCGGTGATCTCGCTGGAGGCGGCCTCGAGTTCGGTGAGCATCTCCTCGTCGTCGCCCTCGCCGAGCGTCTCGGGGTCGATCCCGGCGACGGACAACAGCGAGTGAAACACCCGATCCGACGCCGTCGCCGCGTCCGTTCCGAGCCGATCGCGGAAGGCCTCGACGTCGATCTCGGGGTCGAGGGTCGTGTACTCGCCGAGATACCGGAACTCCGGGAGGTCCTCGGTGAGCACCTCGGCGGCGCCGTCGATCCGCTCCGGTGAGCCGTCCCCGTCGGTCGGCGTCAGTTTCCAGTGGAGCTCGTTCGTGTAGGTCTTCGTGACGACGAGCTCGGAGCCCTCGACATCGCCGGTCGCGGCCTCGGTCTCGGCGGCGAGGCGCTGTTTCTCGTCCTCCTCGAGCCGGAACCGGGCGCTGACCGCGGGGTCGGGGTCGTCGTCGTGGCGGCTTTTGTACTCCGGCCAGCGGTGTCTCGGGTAGTCGTCGTACGGGGTAAACGTCCCCTCGCCGTACGCCGGATTGAGCCGCCCGATCGCCTCCATAAACGCGGTCTTCCCGGACTCGTTTTTCCCGATCAGGCAGGTCATGTCGTCGATCTCGACCCAGCCCGTATCGTTGATGCTCTTGTAGTTTCGTACGCGTGTTTCTAACAGTTCCATGGTGTTGAAGCAGGCCCGTCGTTCGGCGGCGATACGAGGAGGGTCGTCCCGGAACCTCAGGACAGAGACCGCGTTACCTGAGTTCCTTGTCGGGCGCTTCGATCTTCGAGACGTCGAACTCCACGTCCGACCCGTCGACGGTCTCGCCGATGCCCTCGTAGATGTGTATCTCGTCCGACTGGAAGATCCGGGCGCTGAAGATGTTTTTGGGGGTGTACTCGGGCATCTTCCCGTTGAGCGGGTACGTGATGATGGCGTCGTCGGTGACGTCAGTGATGAGTTCGCCGAACGTGACGTCGCCGTCGTTCACGCCGACGATGACGTCGCCCATGAACAGCTTCGGGTCGTCCATGTTGTCCGGGACGAACGGACCGCGGTCCGCGACCGGCGGGAGCGAGAGCGATCCGGTCAGCGGCAGATCCTCGATGCTCTGGTCGCGGTGGACGTGTATCGTGCGCCGGCTATCTGCAATGGTTTGCATACGGAAACGAATACGCCCCGTTCGCTTATAATAGGAGTACCAATCTAGATGGGTCCCCCCGCGTCACGCCCGTCCGGGTCCCCGCCGTCCCCCGGCGCGGTACGCGCCCGTCCGGCGTTTCTCAGTACCTCCCGAACCCGTCCGTGTCGAGGTAGTTGTGCGCGACCGTGATCGCCTGATCGGCGTGCAGCGCGCGCGGACCGAGCGACGCGCGCCGGTCGGCGCGCGCCGAGAGCAACCCGGCCTCCGCGTCGGTGAGATCGCGGTGGTCCGAGAGGACGAAAACCGGATCCGCCGGCGGCTTCTCCTCGGCGATCGGCCGGCCCTCGGCGTGTAACTCGACGAGCGTCCCGTCCAACCGCTCGAGGGTCCCCTCGAGGTCGCCGCGGCGGACCGACACGCCCGGGGAGACGGTCGCCGGTATCGCCCCGACCGCCTCGGATCGCTCGGCGAGCGCGTCGCGGATCAGCGCCGCGGTGGAGCGCTCGTCGGGGTTGAGCCGCCTGACCGACCCGCCGTCGAACCGGACGACGTAGCCGTCGATCACGAGGTCGATGCGGGCGTCCTCGCGGACGTCGTGTGAGACCAACAGCGCGCTCGTGACGCACCGACACAGGAGGTCGAGCCGACCCGTCCCGGGGAGGTCACCGAGACCGATCGACGCCGACGCCGAGAGTTCGTGGGCGAGAACGACGAACTGCCGCATTCACCAGGTCAGCCCCTCGTAGGTGATCCCCTCGCGTCTGGCGACGACGCGGCGCCCGTCGACGACGACCGGATCGGCCATCGCATCGAACGCCGCGTCGAGGTCCCCGAACTCCGGCCAGTCGGTGACGACGGCGGCCCCGTGGGCGCCCTCCAGCGCCTCGGCCGCCGACCCGGCGTACTCGATGTCGGGGAACGCCTCGGCCATGTTTTCGGCCGCCCGCGGATCGTAGGCGACGACGTCGGCGCCCCGATCGAGCAGCCCCCGGACGACCGGCTTCGCCCGCGATCCACGGACGTCGTCGGTGCCGGGCTTGAACGCGAGGCCCAACACGGCGATCCGCCTGCCGTCGACGTCGACGTGGGCATCGAGGAGTTCGAGCAGCCGCTCGGGCTGGCGGTCGTTGAGTTCGATCGTCGCGTCGATCACGAGCGGCTCGTAGCCGACCGACTCGGCGGCGGCGGCGAGCGCGGCGGTGTCCTTCGGGAAACAGGACCCGCCCCACCCGACCCCCGAGCGGAGAAAGGCCGACCCGATCCGGGAGTCGAGACCGATCGCGTCGGCGACCTCGTAGGCGTCGACGCCGAACTCCTTGCAGACGTTCCCGATGTCGTTTATCAGGCTGATCTTTGCCGCCAGAAACGCGTTGTTGGCGTACTTGATCATCGCGGCCTCGCGCCGCCCGGTCTCGACGACGGGGATCTCCCACTCCGACAACAGCGGCTGGTAGAGCTCGGCAAGCGCGTCGAGGGCCCGCTCGTCGCCGTCGGTGCCGAGGACGATCTTGTCGGGGTTCATGAAGTCGTCCACGGCGCTTCCCTCCCGGAGGAACTCCGGGTTGACCGCGACACCGAGGGATCCGCCGTCGGTCTTTCCCGAGGCGGTCTCGATCGCCGGGACGACCTCTCCCTCGATCACGTCGGGCAGCACGGTCGATTTGACGACGACGAGGTGGTAGCCGTCCTTCTCGGCGATCGCCTCGCCGACGTCCTCGGCGGCCGCGACGAGCGCCGCCGCGTCGATGCTCCCGTCGGCCTTTGCGGGCGTTCCGACGGCGAGCACGGTGAGGTCCGTCTCGGCGGCGGCGGCGTGGTCCGTGCTCGCGGTCAGACGCCGCCCGGCGTACGCCGACACGAGCGACCCGAGCCCCGGCTCGTGTATCGGCGTCTCGCCCTCGTTGAGCCGCTCGACGGTCCCCTCGTCGATGTCGATCGCCGTCACCCGGTGGCCAAGATCGGCCAGACACGCCGAAAGTGTCGTCCCGACGTAGCCGGTCCCGACGACGCTGACGTTCATACGCTCCGTACTGGGGCGGGGGATTTCAGCGTTCGGCTCCGCGTGGCCGACCGACGCTGTCGCGGCGCCTCCTGAGGGCGTCCTCACTCGAGTTGGTGGTAGTCCAGTTCGTGCCCCTCGTCGAGCGCGTCCTGGACGGCCTCGCTCGGGGTCCCGACCGTCCCCGTGTGTGCGGACATGCCGCCGAGATCGGCCCGCTCGAAGTAGACGTTCCGCCGCCAGTCGGGATCGACGTCGGGGTGGTCCGTCCGGTAGTGTGCGCCCCGGGATTCCGTCCGTTTTAGCGCACCCCGCAGGACCGCCTCCGCGGCCGTCAGCATGAACCCGACGTCGACGGCGAACTCGAAGGAGTCGCTCGTGATCGGCCCGACGTCCATGTCCGAGGCGCTCTCCCGCAGCGCGCTGAGTTCATCCAACCCCGCCCGCAGGGACTCCTCGTCCCGGAGGATCCCGGCGTGGGTCCACAGCAGGTCCTGGAGGTCGGCGAACACGTCAGTGACCTCGTGGGCGCCGTCGCGGCCTGCGAGCGCCGTGAGATCGCGCATCTGCGGTTTCGCGACGCCGTCGAGGACCCGCTCGGGGATCCGACCCGGACCGTCGACGCGCCCGGCGATCCGCTCGCCCGCGACGACGCCGAACGCGACGGTCTCGGCAAGCGAGTTCCCGCCCAGGCGGTTCGCCCCGTGGACGCCGGCCATCGTCTCCCCGATGGCGAACAGCCCATTGACCCCCGTCTCGCCGTACTCGTCGACGGCGACGCCGCCCATACCGTAGTGGGCCGTCGGCGCGACCTCGACCGCCTCGGACGCCATGTCGACCCCGAGGCCGTCGAACCGCTCGTACATCCTCGGCAGGCGTTCTCGGATGAACGACCGGCTCTTGTGCGAGAGATCGAGGTAGACGCCGCCGTTTTCGGTGCCCCGGCCCTCCGCGACCTCGCGTGCGATCGCGCGGGCGACGACGTCCCGGGCGTCGAGTTCCATCTGCTTCGGCGAGTACCGCTCCATGAACCGCTCACCCTCGGCGTTGTAGAGGCGTCCCCCCTCGCCGCGGACCGCCTCGGTGACGAGCCGTCCGCTCCAGGGCTCCCACTCGGGGTCGCTCTCGTCGACCGCCATCCCCGTCGGGTGGAACTGGACGAACTCCATGTCCATCAACTCGGCACCGGCGCGGTACGCAAGCGCCGGGCCGTCGCCGTTGTTCTCGTCCTCCCTGGACGTGTGGCGGTTGTAGATCGCCGCGTACCCGCCGGCCGCGAGCACGACCGCTCCGGCGTTGAAAAGGACGTACTCGCCGGTGTCCATGTCGAACCCGACGGCGCCGTACGCCCGGTCGCCGTCCGAGAGCACGCTTGTGATCATCACGTTCTCGCGGTAGGGAACGGAGAGCTCCTGGGCCCGGTCGACGAGCGCGTTCAGCATCGATTCGCCGGTGTGATCGCCGGCGAACGCGGTCCGGCGGAACGACTGCGCGCCGAAAAAGCGCTGGTCGATCCCGCCGTCCTCCGTCCGGGAGAACTCCATGCCCCACTCGTCGAGTTCGCGGAGCCGGTCGGGCATCTGCTTTGCGACCGTTTCGACCTTCTCGGGGTCGTTGAGGAAGTGCCCCTCGTTGAGCGTGTCGGCGGCGTGGATCGCCCACGAATCGTCCGGGTCGTGGGTCCCGAGCGCGCCGTTGATACCGCCGCGGGCCCAGGTCGTGTGCGCGTCGCCATGGCCCCGTTTGCCGAGGACCAACACGTCGTCGACGCCGCGTTCGGCGAGTTCGATCGCGGTCCGGGCACCCGCGGCGCCGGCCCCGATCACGAGCACCGACGCGTCGACGGTGTCGTGGGCGGGAACGGTCTCGGATGTCTCTGAGTCACTCACGCTAGTACGGAGGGCTCCTGGACGGTTAGGGGTTTCGCGTGCGCGCGCGAGACGCGCCAGCCCCTCCAGTACGCCACGCCCTCTATGACAGCGACGCCCTCTATGACAGCGACGCCCGCGGCGCGGCCGAACGCCCGCCGAGCGACCGCGGACGCTCGCTGACCGCGTTCGTTGGTCTTCGCCCCGGTGTGCGGACGGCACCGGCGCGACGAACGGTAGGTATCGTCAGCGCGATCGCTGCGCGTCGAGTCGCGTCGCGGACCCACCAGCCCCGCCTCCCCGCTCGTCGGCGGCGTACTTCTCGCGGAACTCGCCGATGAGTTGGCCCATCTTCGCGTAAAAATCGTTGAGCGTCCGCTGCATCGCGTCGGCGATCTCCTCGGCGTCGCGGGGCGAAAAGACGTGGTAGTAGCTCCCGCCTTCCTGGCTGATCTGCTCTCGTTCCACGACATCCGCCTCTCGGAGCCGCCGGACGGAGCGGTAGGCGGTGGTTCGCTCGCGGTCGATTTCATCGGCGATTCCGTCGACGGTCATCGGCTCGTCGGCCTCGACGAGCAGACCGAAGACCTCCTTGTCCAGTTTGGAGAGTCCGTGGAAGCAGTCCAAGAGGTTCTCACACCGCATCTCCTCTTGGAGTAGTTCTGTCATCGCGTCAGGCATGGCTACGCGTACTCACCGCCGGGACAAGAGACTGTCCGTGGTGGACGTCGGTGCCGGACACCTGTGGGAAGGACAGCAGCGTCAGTCTGCACCGACAGTTCCCTCCATTCCCTGCCGTCTGGCGAGCACGGACCGGGCGTACCCCTGCGTGTACGCGCCGAGGAACATCCCGCCGATGGCCCAGAGGACCGGCCAGTTGCCGACCCCCAAACTGGCGTACGCCGCGCCGGGACAGATACCGGACAGCCCCCAGCCGACGCCGAAGACGGTGCCCCCGACGAGGACGTTCCGGTCAAGCCCTTTGACGCGCCGACCGTAGGCGCGGCCGGTCAGCGGCGCTGTCCCGCGGAACACGTCCGCGCCGAGCGTGAACGTTACGGCCGAGACGGCTGCGGCACCGCCCATCACGAACAGCAGCCCGAAATCCTGGAACTGGAGGAAGTCCAACACCACCTCCGGCCGGGCCATCCGGCTCACGCCGAGACCGAAGCCGAACAGCAACCCGCCGATCAGGATGAGCCCGTGAAAGCGAGCGCCGCGGCCATCCGGCTCTGTCCCGTCGCTCACGGCACCACCCCCAAAGCCATGACGACCTGGGCGGTCCCGGCGGCGACAACTAGGAAGGTCGCGACGTTGACGATGCTCGTCCCCGAGAGCGAGCCGACCCCACAGACCCCGTGGCCCGAGGTACAGCCCTTGCCGACGCGGGTCCCGATACCGACGAGGACGCCGCCGACGAGCAGCCGCCACGGCTGGACCGAAGTGGTCCACCCACCGGGGCCGATCGTCAGGGCGTAGACCGCTGCGCCGAGGACGATCCCCAGCGTGAACGTGAGCCGCCAGTCCCGCGAGGCGAGGTACGTACGACGGTTGAACCGCGGCAGCCGGGACGCGTACGACAGCGTCGTCTCGAGAAACGTCGACGCCCCGGCGGTGATACCCGTCCCGAGGTAGATGACCGCGACGCCGAGTCCGATGAACAAGCCACCCAGCGCGTACGAGACGACGCCTTCGGGAAACAGCGCGGCCAGCCACGGGGGAAACGCCCCGACGACCGGACCGGACTGCAGCAGGACGCCCCCACATCCGGCCATCAGTCGTCGGCCTCCAGGCCGCCGGCGCTGGCGGCGCAGTTGTTCGGCCCGAGTTCCATCGTCAGCGCCTCCGTTTGGTCGGTGTCGGCACGGCCGAGATTGGTGTCGATGATCGTCTCGTAGTTGGCCGGGCGAGGCGGCATATCCGCCAGCACGCGCTCGACGAACGTCTCGCGGTCGGCGTCAAGCACGGCGAGCCGCTCCCGCACGGTTCTGAGTGTGGCGGTGAACGTCCCATCGTCCCGTCGGGGCGTGCCGTCGCTCGCGTGGGCCGGCGCCACGACGATCCCCTCGTCCAGTCCAAGGAGTTCCTGCAGCGTATCGTACAGCTGTCGGGCCGCCTCCGGAGCACCGTCGTCGCCGTCCTCGAGGTCCGGACGGGCGACGCTATCGACGAACAGCCCGTCGCCGGTCAACAGCACCTCGCCGTCGACCAACAGCGAGGTCATCCCGGAGGTGTGCCCCGGCGTGCGGAGCACCTCGAGTGTCGTCTCACCGACGGTGATCGCCTCCCCGTCCGCGAGCGTCCGATCCGGCTCAAACGCCGTACCGCGGGCGACCGCGGCCGCCGGGAGCATCCTCTCGACGCCGCGTGCGGACAGCTCTCGGAGACCGGAAACGTGGTCGGCGTGGACGTGCGTGTCGACGGCTCCGATCAGATCTGCGCCGAACGCGCGGGCGTCCTGCTCGTACGCGTCGACGAACGCCAAGAGCGGGTCGACCACGATAGCCTCCTCACCGTCCGCAATGAGATAGCCGAGACAGCCACTCGAGGGCCGGTGATACTGCGCGACGGTGGCGTCCGTCCCGACGTCGAGTTCGGCGTACTCATAGAGGTCCGCCCAGCCGCGCATCCCGCGCTCTAGACTGACCGCGTCGACGCCCGCATCGGCTAGTTGCTCGACGATCAGCTCGCTCGAGTCGCCCTTGGCACAAACGACCACCAGCGGGCCCTCAGGGAGGGCCGTCAGGACGGACTCCGGCATGCCGTCCAGTAGCTCGTAGTACGGCACGTTCAGGTACTCGATAGAACCGCCGTTGATCCGCCACTTTTCGGCCGTCTCCGGCGCCCGGACGTCAAGCACTCCGACGGGAGCCCCTGCTCGGAGGCGTTCGCGGAGCCGTTCGGGAGTCACGGTATCGGTCGTCGTGTCGATTGCCGTCGTCATCGACAGGAGATTCACACTCGGGGTATAAAATAGTTTGCAACTAAAACACAATACTATCTGACGCCGATCAGTATCTCTCAAGCTCTAAAGCCGGAACTTGGACCGATAAGGTGCGCTAAAATGGTAGAAAACCGTTCTTCCAGGTGCCCACCGATCGAATAGCTTTTCAATAAGTAGACAAGATTGTATAGTAAGCCCAATATGGGTGTCACCATGACAGACTACGAGATCACCGAGACACTGGACGCAAAGGGGCTCTCCTGCCCGATGCCGGTCGTGAAGACCAAGCAGACGATCGACACGCTCGCCGCTGGCGAGACGGTGGAGGTGCTCGCCACGGACGCCGGGAGCATGAGCGACCTCGCCGGCTGGGCAGACACCACCGACGGCGTCGAGCTGCTGAACCAGACCGACGAGGGCGACATCTACCGGCACGTCGTCCGGAAGACAGCATGAGCTCCGAGACCGACGGAGCTCCGACCGGGCCGAAGAGGGCAGCGAGCAGCGATACCGACAGTACGGAGCCGCCGCTGGCTGACCGAGTCGAGACACTACACAGTCGTCTCGACGAGCTGGAGGCTGATCTCGCGGCTGCGACCGACGACGGGTCGACGCGGATGACGATCGTCGCGACGAAGGGCACGCTGGACATGGCCTACCCGCCGCTCATCTTGGCGTCGACCGCGGCTGCGTTCGGCTGGGAGGTGACGGTCTTTCACACGTTCTGGGGACTGGAGATCCTCCACGAGGAGCGCTCGGCGGACCTTCAGCTCTCCTCGGTCGGGAACCCGAACACGCCGCTACCGAACGCTTTGGCGGCGCTCCCGGGGATGGACCGCCTGACGACGACCATGATGCGCCGCAGCATCGACGACGTCGGGACGCCCACGATCGACGAACTCGTCGACACGTGTCTGGAGATGGGCGCGGATCTGCAGGCCTGTCAGATGACCGCAGACATGATGGACTACGACGAGGGCGCGTTCTATGACGGCGTCACGACCGGCGTGGGCGCCGCCTCCGCGCTGAGCGAGATGGCCGAGGCCGATATCCAGTTACTGGTGTAAGCGGATGCCGACCGCCAACACCGGTGCGCCTCGGAACGGGGCGTCCGCCGATGATGCCGACCCCCCGGCTGCAGATCCGGACAGGTCCACGGCAGGGCGGTCGGACCCGACCGTCGGTCAGGGGTTGCTGGACGCCGAGATGGGGCCCAGTTCTGCGATGGCACACCTGTACCGCGGCGAAGTCCACCGGATGACGTTCTGGCGCGAACGGCTCGATCGGACGACCAACTGGGCTGTGATCGTACTCGCAGCCGTCCTGACGTGGGCGTTCTCCACTGACGGGAACCCCCACTACCTCTTGTTGATCGGAAACGTCGTCCTGGCGACGTTCCTGACGATCGAGGCGCGTCGCTACCGGGCCTACGATATCTGGCGCTCCCGCGTTCGGACTCTACAAAAGGAGATCTGGGCGGTTGGGCTGGACGGCTCGGAGCCGACGGATCCAGCCTGGCGAACCCGGTTAGCGGACGACTATCGGGAACCGACGGTCAAGATCACGACCGAAGAGGCGATCGCTCACCGACTCCGTCGCATCTACCTTCCGCTGTTCGCGGTACTGAACGCGGCGTGGGTCGTCCGGGTAACGGCGTTCGGGACCGCGAACTGGCCACAGAGTGCCGGGATCGGGATGGTACCCGGAAGCGTCCTAACGGTCGCTGTCGGCATCACACTTCTTGGAGCCATCGTCTTGGCGTTCCGGCCCCGGACGTGGCACGCCAACGCGGAACTCCGGACGGAGGAACTCCGCCGCGAGAACTCGGCCGAGTGATCCGCGTGTCGTCTGGCTCCGAACTCCCCAAAGAGCGACGGACGAACCCCTCTACGGTTCGTTCACGCCTCCTTCGAACTGTATTGGTAGAAGGCTGGCCTCGGCACTCACGACTCACAATCTATCCGTAGCGAATAGAGTTAGCGCGGCCATGGACGCCGATCAGTTTGTAATCCGTTTACCCTCTTTTCACGCTCTTCGAGCAGCCCCCACCACAGGGACGTTCGGAAAGTCCGTGGTACTTATCGACGCTACCGAACAGCCACGCTGTTTATGAGTGTGTATCTCTAACACGCAAATACAGCCAACTACAGACACTCCAGCGTTCTCCGGTCTCAGCGGTAGCATCTCCATCGGACCGTTTCACCCGGCCTCCACTGGGCCGCCTCCTCGGGGCGGGTGCAACACCGTTCGACGGCACTAACAGTTGCTAGATGCCCCGTGTTCCGATACGGCCTGTCTAGCGTAGCGGAGAAGACCGCCCCTGTCGGCACTACACAGCACTCAATCTGATCATGACACACAAAGCAACAGTCGTTGACACGTACCAGATCACGCCTCGCGTGAAAGGATTCCGTTTGCGGGTACCCGGTCACGAGTTCGAATACAAGCCAGGACAGCACACGACGATCCGGTTCGAATCGGGTGACGAGCAGATTGTCCGACCGTACACGCCGACGAATCTCCCGGGCAGTGAGGAATTAGCGCTGACGATCAAGCGCTACGACGACGGACTGGCGTCCTCGTACATGCACCAGAAGCGACC
>NZ_JAQCNO010000070.1 GCF_028274965.1 Natronomonas sp.
TTCGCGCGATTGACCGGAGAAAACGTGACTCACGAGGCGTTCGAAGCTGCTGGTTTCGATCCAGAGACGGTTGTTTTGAGCGACTCTCGAAATTGTATCCACTGTAAAATCCCGGTGCGGAACAGCAGCTTTTGCGAGAAACTGACCGATCAAGGAGCTGCGATAAATCAGATCACAAACGCTTCCGAGTCCAACGAGATCGTGGTTTCAGTAACCGTGCCATTCACAGTCGACGTCGGGGAATATCTGAGTTCACTCCGGGAAGACTACAGCGATCTCACCCTGTTATCCAAACTGGATAGTGAGCGGGGAGAAACCAATACCTCGCTCTCAGCACGTCTTGATGGAGCTCTTACCGCCCGGCAAGAAGAAGTCTTGCAGACGGCGCTCTACGCAGGGTATTTTAATTGGCCGCGGGATGCAGATTCGACGTCGATTGCCGAGACTCTCGATATCGCACAGTCAACGTTCAACCAGCATCTTCGAGCTGCTGAGTCTAATCTGCTGACGACTCTCTATCAGGATTCAACCGAACCGTGACCTGGCTCAGAGCCACATTCTGAGGTATTCAGACTGCCCTGCCTGTGGCCAGTCGGAGAACTGGCTGCAAATAGCGATCCTTTCCATATAGGCATTAAATTTGGTAGCCCGATATTAGAGGGCAGAAGACGTTTGATTATAGAATAGATGTATCCTGTATGGCCAAAAGCTCTCCGCACCGAGAGTCTGAACCTACGGGATGGAGTACAGATTCCCAAGTAGTGCGTGAATTTGACAGACCTGTCTGTGTTTCGGATGCGGTCATTGAGACAGTTATGAAAGCAGTCGAAGACTGGCCGGAGCTCAGCAGATCACCTCCGGTGTTGGAATTCGTTGATGCAGACAAATTAGATGGCTTGTTCAAAACTCGTACAGTCGAGGAGACCAGTCATATGCCCTCTGTGGAGTTTCTCTTTCAGGACGCACTTGTGACGATCATGTACGCATCAACGGTGCGTGTCATCGTCGAACGAGACGCGTGAGTGAGAATAGCCCTGCTAATCCCGGTGTGGTCTCAACTTCCAAGATCGCGGGCCGCCGGGCGGCACCCGGCGGACGAACGCGAGAGGCGCTACTCGTCGTCGAGGGCGTGCCACGACAGCCGCGGGTTCCGTGCCGCTGACGCCTGGTCGATCCGGCGGGCGGCCGTCCGGTTCGGCGCGTCCGCAAGCGTGTCGTCGTCGTCGGCGCGAGCGGCGTTGAACGCCGCGGCCAGCTGGTCAAGCGTCCGCTTTCGCTCCGCCTCGGTCGGCTCGGTCATCAGCGCCTCCGAGACGATCTCCGGCCACTTCGTCGTCGGCGGGTGGACGCCGTAGTCCAGCATTCGTTTCGCAACGTCGGCGGCGTCCTGTTTGCCGGCGCTGGCGACGAACTCGTGGTGGAACGGTCCGAAGGGGATCTCGTAGTCGACCCGTTCGGCGAGGTAGTTCGCGTTGAGGACGGCTTTGGCGCTCGCGTCCGTCAGCCCCTCCTCGCCGAGCCGCGAGATGTACGCGTAGGTCTTCAACAGCACGAGCCAGTTGCCCTCGTACCCGTGGACCTTCCCGATGGTCTGGTCGGGCGTGTACCGCTCGTAGCCGTCCTCGGCCTGTCGGACGTGCGGGTCCGGGAGAAAGGGCGCCAGGTCCGCGACCACACCGACCGGGCCGGCCCCCGGACCGCCGCCGCCGTGCGGCGTTGCGAACGTCTTGTGGACGTTGTAGTGCATCACGTCGAACCCCATGTCGCCGGGGCGGCCGCGTCCGAGCAGCGCGTTGAGGTTCGCGCCGTCGTAGTACAGCAGTCCGCCGACGTCGTGGACCATCCCCGCTATCTCGACGATGTCGCGCTCGAACAGGCCGAGCGTGTTGGGGTTGGTCAGCATCAGCGCTGCGGTCTCCTCGGAGAGCGCGGCGTCGAGCGCCTCGAGGTCGACGCGGCCGTCCTCGGCGCTCGGCAGCTCGACGACGTCGTACCCCGCCATGGCGGCGCTCGCGAAGTTGGTTCCGTGGGCCGACTCCGGGACGATCACCTCGCTTCGCTCGTCGCCGTTGGCCTCGTGGAAGGCCCTGGCGACGAGTATCCCCGTGAACTCGCCGGCGGCGCCGGCCGGCGGCTGGAGGGTCACGGCGTCCATCCCGCCGATCGTCGCGAGCTGCGCTTGGAGCCGGTAGCGGAGCGCCAACACGCCCTGGACGGACCGCGTGGAGCGGTCGGGGTGGACGGAGGCCTCGGGGTGGGCCGCGACGTCCTCGGTGAACTTCGGGTTGTACTTCATCGTACAGGACCCGAGCGGGAACGGCCCGGAGTCCACGCCGTAGTTCATCTCCGAGAGCCTGGTGTAGTGTCGGGCCAGCGTCGGCTCCGAGACCGCCGGCAGCGTCAGTTCCTCGCGCGTCAGGTCGTCGGGCAGCGGCGACTCGACCGCGACGCGCTCGGTGTTCTTCTCGGACAAAAGCGGCTCGTACGCCTCCTCGCCGGCGCTCCAGCGGGCCTGATCGTAGGCGAGACGGTCCGCGTCGTCCGCGTCGTTTGCGCCGTCGGCGTCGTCCGCGCTGTCGGCCCCGTTCGGCGGCGTCATCGGGCGGCCTCCCGGAGGGCCTCGACGAACCCATCGAGGGTCCCGTCGTTCGTTTCGGTGACACAGACCTGTATCTCGTGTTCGCCGACGGCGTGGACGGCGTAGCCCGCGGCTTCGAGGTCCTCGCGGACGGCGGCGGCCGGCTGGTCGGTGCGGGCGAGGAACTCCCGGAAGTGGTGTCGGTCGTGGACCGGGGCTTTGATGCCCCCGATGTCGTCGACCCGCTCGGCGAGCGTCTCGGCCCGGGTGACACACTCGTTTGCGAGTTCGGTGAGCCCCTCCGGACCGAGCCAGGCCGCGTGCATCGCGATGCGGAGGGCGACCCACGCCTGGTTCGTACAGATGTTCGAGGTCGCCCGCTCGCGGCGGATGTGCTGTTCGCGGGTCTGCAGCGTCAGGGTGTACGCCCGCCGGCCGCGTTCGTCCTCGCCGGCGCCGACGAGACGGCCGGGGACCTGACGGAGAAACGCCTCCCGGCAGGCGAAGAGGCCGGTCCCCATGCCGTATGCCGACGGGAGGCCGAGCGTCGACGCGTCGCCGATGACGACGTCCGCCCCGGCGTCGGCCGGGCGCTCTAGCACCGACAGCGCGATCGGGTCCGATCCGACGGCGAACAGCGCGTCGTGGTCGGCCGCCAACCCGCCGATCGATCCCAGCCGCTCTTCGATAACGCCCCGGACGGTCGGGGTCTCGGCGTACACCAACAGCGTTTCGTCGTCGATCGACGCCTCGAGCGCCCCGAGGTCGGCGATGCCGTCGGTCATCGGGTAGGACTCGACGTCGATGTCGTGGCCGATCAGGTAGTTCGAGAGGGTTCGGCGGCGGCCCTCCTGGAGGTGTTCGGGCACGAGGATCCGGTCGCCGTCGGCCTCCCGGACGCGGACGGCGAGCGTCGCCGCCTCGCCGAGGGCCGTCGCGGCGTCGTACATCGAGCAGTTCGCGACGCCGAGTCCGGTCAACTCGACGATCATCGATTGGTACTCGAAGAGCGCCTGTAGGAACCCCTGGGCGACCTCGGGTTGGTACTGGGTGTAGCTCGTCAGGAACTCCGAGCGGGCCGACAGTCGGTCGACGAGCGACGGGACGTAGTGGTCGTAGTGGCCCCGGCCGAGGAACTCGACGAGGTCGTCGTTGCGGCTCAGCGTGCGATCGACGAGCGCCCGCACCGTCCGCTCGTCCTTCGGGTCGATGTCGAGCGATCCGTCGAACCGGACCGACTCCGGGATGTCGAAGAGGGCCGCCTCGGTGTCGACCCCGACCGCCGATAGCATCGCCGCCGTCTCTGCGTCCGTGTGTGACGCGTAGGGGCTGCCGTTCGTTGTCATGAGAACGTGTCGTTGACGGCGGTTGGCACCGGGAGGTAATAGGGGTTGTGAGAGCACGAACCGGACGGGGTCGGCGGTCGCGCGGCGCGTCTCGGCTCCGGCGTGGGGCGATGGCCGTCGGCTGCGCGGCCCGGCCGCCGCGGGCGCGTCAGTCCGTCCGGCAGGCGACGTTCCAGGACGTCTCCGAGGACTCACACAACCGTTCGTAGAAGGCCCGAAGCCCGTCGCGCTCGGTCTCCGGCAGCACGTACAACTCGACGGCACCGTCCCGGACCGCCGCCCGGAACGTGTCGCCGGTCCGGTCGTCGTGAACGAGATACAGCGGCATCGGGAGGTCGAACCAGTCGCCGTACCGGTACGGGGGGCGGCGGAGAACCGCCTCGACGAGCGCCCGGAGCGCGTCGTCGTCGTACTCTCCGGCCGGCGTCAGCGAGAACACCGTCTGGCCCTCGTACTCGACGCCGCCGCGCCGGGGGTAGCGCCTGGTCGGGCGCTTCGGGATGGCGAACGTCGGCTGGTCGTCGGCCACGGGCGTTGTACGTCGTCAGATGGGTTAAATTCGCCGGCGAACGACCAATGGGGGCGTCGGGTCCGGCGGCCTAGCGCCCGGCGTCAGCTATAACGAGCGGGAGGCCGTGTCCGTCGGTATGTGTGGACGATACAGCCTCTTCACCCCACGGGGCGATCTCGAAGCGCGCTTCGACGCGGCGTTCGAGGGGTTCGAGCCGCGGTACAACGCCGCCCCGGGACAGTCGCTGCCGGTCGTCACCGACGCCGATCCGGACCGCGCCCGGTGGCTCGAGTGGGGTCTCGTTCCGCGGTGGGCAGACAGCGCCAGCGACTCCCATATCAACGCCCGCGCCGAGACGGTGGCCGACAAGCCCGCCTTCGCCGAGGCCTACGAGCGCCGGCGCTGTCTCGTCCCCGCCGACGGGTTCTACGAGTGGGTCGATGACGGGGGCGGAACGCAGCCCTACCGGGTCGCATACGACGACGACCGGCCGTTCGCGATGGCCGGCCTCTGGGAGCGCTGGACGCCGGAGACCCGACAGGCGGGCCTCGGCGATTTCGGCGACGGGGCCTCGGAACCGACCGACGGCGGTCCGATCGAGACGTTCACCGTGATAACGACGGAGCCGAACGAGGTCGTCGAGCCGCTCCACCATCGGATGGCGGTCATCCTCGGGCCGGAGGAGGAAGACGAGTGGCTCGCCGGCGGGGACGTGCCGCTCGATCCGGCGCCGCCGTCGGGGCTCCGTTCGTACCCCGTCTCGACCGCGGTCAACAGCCCCGCAAACGACGACCCGGAGCTGATCCGACCGCTCGAGTGATCGCGCCGGGGATCCGCCGCGTCGGCGGCGATGTCACAACACCTAACAGACCGGCGGACGGCACACGGGCATGAAACGCGCACGCATCGAGACGGCCGATGGGGTGTTCGAAGGCGAGTACGACGACGGGACCGTCCGCACCGACGCGGGGGTCTACGAGCCCGAGGCGTACGACCTGCTCGCCCCGTGTGAGCCCTCGGCGTTCTACTGCGTGGGCCGGAACTTCGGCGAGAAGGTGGCCCAGATGGACTACGAGATCCCCGAGGAGCCGGACTTTTTCATCAAGCCGCCGGTGTCGTTGCACCCGCCCGAGGAGCCGATCCCGTACCCGAGCTTTTCGAGCGAGGTGACCTACGCCGGGGAGCTGGCGGCGGTCATCGACACGGGGTGCAAACGCGTCGACGAGAGCGACGTCGACGATGTTGTCCGGGGGTACACGATCCTCAACGACCTCGATTGCCTGGACCAACAGCGCCGGACGGCGCGAAAGGCCTTCGACGCCTCGGGGCCGCTGGGGCCGGTCGTCGCGGACGTCGAGCCGGTCGGTCTCGACATGACGACGCACATCAACGGCGAGCGGCGACAGGCGGACAACACCGAGAACATGTTCATCCGACCGCGGGAGGTCGTCTCGTTTCTCTCCGAGCGGTTCACGTTTCGGCCGGGCGACGTCGTCAGCTTCGGGAGCCCGGCCAACCCCGGGGTGATCGAGCCCGGCGACGAGATCGAGATTCACTACGAGGGGATCGGAACGCTCAGAAACACCGTCGGGGAGCCGTCTTAGCTGATATCGACGACGAGGACGGGGCGGTCGGCCTTCTTCACCACGCGCTCTGTCGTGCTGCCGAGGTTGAGCCGCTTTTCGCGCCCCGTCCGGGCGTGGGTGCCGAGGACGAGCAGGTCGATCGAGGCCTCCTCGGCGTACGAGAGGATCTCGCGGTGGGGGACGCCCTCGGGGGTCGCCGTCGTCACGGAGACGTCGGGATCGTCGATCCGGGCCCGCAGCTCCTCGACGGCGGTCGAGGCCTCGTCGACGAGTCGCGCCCGGACGTCGGGTTTCTCGTCGGCGTCGGCGGCGAGGACGACGCGTCTGTCGATCACCGAGACGACGTGCAAGTCGGCCCCGTACGCCGTCGCGGCGGCGTGTGCGTGATCCAGCGCCTCGACGGCACCGTCGCTTCCGTCGGTCGGCAACAGAACGGAGTCGTACATGACACGCTCTCCGAGTCCCACCCACTTCAAACGGGCCGTCTCGCGTCTCGAGGGGCGGGCGGGCTCGGCTCCGGCGGTCGGCGCGTCACCCCCAGGCCTCGACGACGATCGCCTTCGACCCGCAGAACAGACACGAATCGCCGTGTCGAAGCGCCGCGAGCTGCCGGCCGCAGCGCAGACAGTGCAACAGCTCTCTGTCCCCGCGCGCCAGTTCGCGCTCGATCTCCTCGGATTGGGGCGGGATCGCGTGCTTCGGCCGGCGGAGGTCTCGGGACCCCGACACGGGCGTGTTACCGCGCCGCGCGCTAATATGGGTTGCCGTACCGACAACCGGGTGCCGACTCAGCGCTCGAAACCGAGAGGGCGTTGAAATACGGACGCGGCGTACGACCGCGCATGGCAGCCGACACCCCACGGACGGTCGAGACGGTCGCGACCGAGGGCGGCGAGGCGTACATCTCCCCGATGGCGGACTTTCTCGTGATCTCGCTTTTCGTCGTGGTGCTCGCGGTCGCCGCCGGTGCCGTTATACTGCCGTAGCTTCAGGGGACGCGTGTGAGCGACGACACCGTGGCGGTCCTCGGTTCGAACGAGCGGCTCCTCTGGATCGCCGCCGTCGGGTTGTACGGGGTCGGTGACGCGGTGACGACCGTTCTCGGGCTCTCGAGTGGCGGCGTAGCGGAGGCCGGACCGATCGCGAAACCGCTCGTCGAGGCCCACGGAAGAATCGCGCTCGTCGGCATCAAACTCGTCGTCTTCCCGGCGTTTTACGTCGTCTGGCGGGCGCTCGAGACGCCGGGGCGCGTCGCGGTCCCGTTCGCGCTGGCGCTCGTCGGCGGCGTGGTGACGGTCTGGAACGGCCTCGTCATCGCCGGCGTCGTCTGAGCGCGGCCGACGCGTCGGGGCTCGCTGTGCTCGGGGACGCTCAGAGGAGCGCGGTTCCGAGCCGATAAAACACGCCTAGGAGGAATATCGCGACGAGGACAGCCGTCGTTGCGACGACGATGGGCGAGAGCCGCTGTTCGTCCTCGACGATGTAGTCTTTCATGAGCGGTGATCCGGTGTTGCGCTTTTGAGTGGTGCGGTTACTTATGCGTAGCGTTTCGCCCCCGAACGCCGGAACCGATCGCGGGTCGCACCCACGACGATCGCGGACCGCTCCGGGGTGGACGGACCACAGAGCTATGGTGTGGGCGTCCACATTCGCGGTATGGAGTTCGAAGAGGCGGACGTACACCGGCGGCTCGACGCCGACGGCCGGCCGCTGGAGGACGGCTACGAGCCGCCCGTGTCGGACGAGCGGCTGGTCGAGCTGTACCGCGACATGCGCCTCGCCAGGCACTTCGACGAGCGCATGATAAGCCTCCAGCGGCAGGGTCGACTCGGGACCTACGCCTCGCTCGCCGGCCAGGAGGGCTCACAGCTCGGCTCGATGTACGCGCTGAGCGAGGACGATTGGGTGCTGTACCAGTACCGCGAGCACGGTGCGGTGATCGACCGCGGCGGGCTCGCGGAGTACATCCGGTACTGGATGGGCCACGAGGAGGGAAACGCCGCGTTAACAGAGCACAACATCGCGCCGCTGAACATCGGCGTCGGGTCGCACATCCCGCACGCGGTCGGGATGGCCTGGGCGTCGAAGCTCCGCGGCGACGACGGGGTCGTCGTCTGTCATTTCGGGGAGGGATCGACGAGTCAGGGGGACTTCCACGAGGGGCTCAACTTCGCCGGCGTCTTCGACGTGCCCGCCGTGTTGGTGTGCAACAACAACCAGTGGGCGATCTCCGTGCCGGCGGGGACACAGACGGCGAGCGAGAGCTTCGCAAAGAAGGCCGAGGCGTACGGCTTCCCCGGCGTCCGGGTCGACGGGATGGATCCCATAGCGACCTTCGAGGTCGTCGCCGAGGCGCGAAAGCGGGCCGAGGCCGTCACGGAAAGTCGCCCGGAGTCGGCGGCGGAGGGGGCCGCGGGCCCGACACTCGTCGAGGCCGTCCAGTACCGCTTCGGCGCGCACACGACGGCGGACGACCCCTCGGCGTACCGCGACGACGCGGAGGTCGAACGCTGGAAGCGTTGGGACCCGATCCCACGGTTGGAGACGTTCCTCCGCGAGCGGGGGAGTCTCGACGACGAGCGGGCCGACGCGATCGAAACGGACGTCACGGAGGCGGTCGCCGAGGCGATCGACCGCGCCGCGGACGTCGAGACCGATCCTGACGACCTCTTTGCGGACGCCTACGCCGACCTCCCCGAGCGGGTCCGGGAGCAGCGCGAGTACCTGCGCCGACTGCGCGAGAAACACGGGGACGAGGCGCTGTTGGAGGACAGTTAGCGGGACGCCCGCGGTCCGGTTCGGTCCGCCGTGGCGGCCGGCGCGACCGTCGCCGACACGCCGTCGGCGGGGCGGAGCGTCGGCGTCAACCGGAGATCGTCCAGGGCGTCCTCGGGAACGTCGATGTCGAACTCCCGGGTCAGCCGAGCCAGGACGAGCGTCGCGCCGGCCAGCGCGAACCCCTGTCCGACGCAGGCGTGTGGCCCCGACGAGAAGGGGCGGTAGGCCGCCGTCTCGTTCGGGGTCGTCCGCGTCCAGCGGTCGGGATCGAACGTCTCTGGATCCTCAAAGTACCGGCCGTCGCGGTGGATCGTCCAAAGCGGCATGATCACCGCCGACCCGTCGGCGATCCGGTAGCCGCCGAGTTCGGCGTCGCCGTCGGCCCGTCTGAAAACGGCCCACGCGGGCGAGTACAGCCGGAGCGCCTCCCGGTAAACCCGCTTCGTGTACTCGAGGCTGGCCAGGTCGTCCCGGGTCGGCGGCCCCTCGCCGAGGGTCGCACGCGCCTCGGCCCGGACCCGTCGGCGCGCCTCGGGGTGCCACGAGAGCAGGCTCAGCGCGTACGTGAGGCTCAGAGCCGTCGTCTCGTGGCCGGCGATGAGGAAGGTCGCGACCTCGTCGCGGATCTGGTTTTCGGGGTACTCGACCTCGGGGTCGTCCTCCCGCCGGAGCAGCATCGTGAGCATGTCGGGCCGGTCGGGGGCCTCGCCGGCGGCGAGGGCTGCCCGCCGTTTCTCGATGAGGTCCTCGCTCAGCCCCCGGATGCCGGCCGCCGCCGCCTCGAACTCGGGTGAGACGGCGTTCGGCACCCAGTCCGGGAGCACCGTTTCGAGGCCGAACTCGAACTCCTCGCCGGCGGCGCGCATCCAGCCGTGGAACCGGTCGGCCCGCTCGGCGCCGATGTCCTCGCCGAGGATCGTCTCGGAGGCCACGCGGAGCGTGATCGACGTCATCTCGCGGTGGAGGTCCGTCTCGTGGTCGCCGGCGTCCGCCCACTCGGCGGCGCGGTCGTGGACCCGGCGACCGGTCGCGTTCGCGTAGGCGGTCACCTGCCGCCCGCCGAAGGCGGGGGCCATGACCGAGCGCTGTTGGGACCAGAGGTCGCCCTCGCTCTGTACGAGCCCGTTTTGGGCGATCATCGCAGCAGCGCCCTGCGCCGGGACCCGGCGGAACGTGTCGGGCCGATCGAGGGCCTCGCCGACGAGTTCCGGGTTGGTCAACACGACGAGCGGCGCGCGCCCGGGGATCGGGATCGCCGTTCCGTCCTCGAATCGGGCCTGGACGCCCTCGAGGAACCGGGCGGTCCCCGTGCCGAACCGCAGAGCGTTGAGCACGCCGGACTCGGGCGGGGCCGGGAGGGATCGAGACATACTACTTGGTTGGACCGAGCCCTATTGTGGCTTTCGCGCCCGGAAGCGTCTCCGGGTTCCGGGGGACGGCGGACGGTAGGCGAGCGACGACGGACGGCGGCAAGCGCTCAGGTCGTCGTCGTGATCTCGATGACGTCGCGGTGTGTGAGCTCCGTGTCGGCGCCGATCTGTCGGCTCGACCGGACGTCGTGGGCGTGCAACAGCCCGTCGCCGATGTCGGTGTGAAGCGAGTACGCGAACTCCTCGACGGTCGACCCCTCGGGGAAGACGAAACAGTCCTGCAGGAACGAGCCGTCCTCTGCCGGCGCGCGCGCACCGGGGAAGACGGCGATCGCGCCCAACTCCTCGAACAGCGCGGCCTCGAGGGCGCGCTGGACGCCGGTCCCGCCGAACCGCTCGAGGAAGGTCTCGATCTCCGCGAGGCCGGCGCGCTCCTCGGCCGGGAGGTCCCCCGTGACGTCGAACGCGTCGTCCCCGGGGCGGTACTCGAGGGCGCCGGTCTCGTCGCCGCGCTTGAGGGCCTTCTCGGCGTGGGCCGACACGGGGACGATCGTCAGGTGCTCGTAGTCGGGGTCGGCCGCGATCTCGGCGTAGCGCTCCTGTGCGGCCTCTGTGTCGGCTTTGTTCGCCGCGATCAGTATCGGCTTCGTCCGGATCCGGATCTCGCGGGCGAGCGCCTCCCGGTCCGCGTCGTCCCACGCCGCGGGATCGGACCCGAGATCGGACGCGAGGAGGACCTGCGAGAGCTCCGTTTCGTCGATGCCGAAGGCGGACATCTGCTCGGCGAGGTCGGCCTCGATCGCCCGCTCGGCGCCGTCGTAGCCCGAGCGGTGGCGCTCGATTCCCTTCTCGAGGACGTCGAGGTACCACATGTCGAGTTCGGTCTCGAGGAAGTCGATGTCCTCGCGGGGGTCGTGGTCCTCTGTCGGTTCGCCGTTCAGGTCGGTCCGGCCGGTGAAATCGACGACGTGGATCAACACGTCGGCCTCGTTGAGGTCCGTCAGGAACTGGTTTCCGAGGCCTCTTCCCTCGTGGGCGCCGGGGACCAGCCCCGCGACGTCGACGAGTTTCGTCGGAACGAACCGGACGCCCTCGGCGCAGTAGCCGTGGTTCGGCGTGCACTCGCGGCCGAACTCCGGGGCCGCACACTCGACACGGACGTACGCCTCGCCGACCGCGGGGTCGATCGTCGTGAAGGGGTAGGCGCCCTCGGGGACGTCGTTCATCGTCGCGGCGTTGAAGAAGGTGGACTTGCCGACGGAGGGCTTGCCGACGAGCCCGATCGTGTAGCTCATTGTGCGTACGGAGCCGAACGAGCCGCTAAAGGGTTATCAAACGCCGCGAGCGTGCGAACGAGTATCACGCGACCGGTAGAGGGATCGGCGGGCCAGGGCCAACCGGGGGCGCGTCCTCGCCGTCCGGGTCGGTCCCGCGTTCGGTCGCCGTGCGTCGGGGTCTCACCCCTCCCGCACGCTTTTATGCGCGGGAGGGCGTAGATACGCCGTGAGCGAAGAGTCAGGGCGGAAGAACCTACGGATGCCCAACGACGACGAGCTGTTCGCGGTGGTAACCCAACACGACGGGGGGAACCACGTCCGCGTGCAGTGTGAGGACGGCAAAAGCCGGATGGGCCGGATCCCCGGCCGCATGAAGTACCGGGTCTGGATCAACGAGGGCGACACGGTCCTCGTCGAGCCCTGGGACTGGCAGGACGAGAAGGCCAACATCGAGTGGCGCTACGACAGCCAGGACGCCGAACAGCTGCGCCGCGAAGGCCACATCGAGTAAACTCCGTACGCCTCCGCAGGCGCCGGGTCGTGGGGCTCCGCGTTCCGCGTCTTACGTTCGCGTGAGGACGTTTCTCGGTCGCTCGGTCGCCGAGCGGCGCGAACGCCGTCGCCTCAGCGATCGGGCGCGATCGTCGTCGCCTCGCCGTCGGCGCTCGAAACCGTCACCTCGTGGTCGGTGTGTCGGGCGTGGGTCTCGGCCCACCGGCGCGCGGGGCGTTCCGTGAGAAACTCGTCGCCGTCGGGACAGCTCTCGCAGGCGACGATCCAGGGTCTGACGTCGTCCGGGAAGTGCCCGGTGTGTCGCTTGTGATCGAGCGCGAAGCGCTCGACGGCGCGGTTGCCGACCCGGAGCGTGTCGAGTTCGTACTCGAGGTTCCACTCGGTACCGCACTGGCGGCACGCGACGGTGGGGGTGTCGTCGATGCCGTCCGGCGAGCGCTGGCCACCGTCGGACCCGTCTGGCACGACCGGGAGTTCGGTTCGGTCGCATAAATATACCTCGGGACGGACGTCGACCCGGACGCTCGACCGGTCAGTACGGCCAATCGCCGATGACCCGCATCCCCTCCGCGAGGTCCTCCGCCGCGAGTTGCTCGGCGATCGCGTCGGGCGATCGGTGCGCGATCGCCGTCTCGGCGTCGGCGAGTTCGACCGTCAGTTCCGTCAGCAGGATCGCCTGCTCGCGGAGCGTCCGGGCCTCGAGTTTGTCGATCGTGTCGGCGTGGGTGTGGCCCCACCCGCGGCCCCGATCGCCCGTGCTCGATCTGACGTGGTACCCGGGGACCCCTCGGGTGACGTACGGCCAGTGGTCGCTGTGTGGGTTCAGTTCCGGCGGCGCGCGGATCGGGTGGTCGGTCCGGTCGGCGACCCGCTCGACGGCGTCGACGAGGCCGTCGAACCCGTGGGCGTGACAGACGAGCGTCCGATCGCGGACGACGCCGTCGTTGTTCAGGACGGCTTTGATCCGCTCGGGGTCGCGTCGGTCGGCGTCGCGCGTCGACCCGACGAGACCGACCTCCTCCGCGCCGAAGACGAGACAGTGGACCCGCGTATCGAGGTCCCCTTCGCGGTCGGCGAGCGCGCGGGCGACCTCGAGGACGACGGCCGTTCCGGCGGCGTTGTCGGTCGCCCCCTCGGAGATGTCGTGGGCGTCGACGTGGCTCGTCAACAGCACCGCCCGCTCCGTGTCGGGGCCGAGTTCGGCGTGGACGTTGTGACTCCTCGCGGGGGCGATGTCGGCGTCGACGGAGACGGTCACGGCGTCGCCGGAAAACCGGCGGCCGAGCCGCGCGCCGACTTCCTTCGAGACGCCGACGGCGGGGATCGAACCGATCGGCTCATCGTCGGTCCCGACGCTGCCCGTCGGCGGCAGACAGCCCTCGACGTGGTTGCGGTAGACGAACGCCGACGCGCCGGCCTCGACCGCGTGGTAGTACTTCTCGCGGCGGTGGACGTAGCGGCCGTAGTGTTCGGGCATGTCGCTCGCGACGAGAACGACCGCGCCCTCGAGGTCCCGCTCGAAGTCCGAGGGGAGCCCGTAGCCGAGATCGACGAGTTCCCCGGTCGCGTCGGCCGAGGGGCTCCGGGGCAGCGCGATCGCCTCGTGGGTCGATCCGCCGGCGCGGACGTCGGCCGATCCCCGCGTCCACCCCTGGATCTCGAAGGGCTCGAGGCGGGCGTTCCGGCACCCGACCGCCTCGAGCGCGTCCCGCGTTGCCTCGGCTGCGCGCCGCTCGCCGTCGCTGCCCGCCATCCGGTTGCCGGTGTCGACGAGGGTCTCTAAGTGGTTCCACCCGACGTCGCTCTCGAAGGTCCGTCCGATCCACGCGGACATGGGCGTGCTAACGGGGACGCGGATAAAAGCTATCGGGGCGAGCGCAGACGGCGCGGTCGGATCGCGTCGCGTCGAGACGGGCCGCCGCCGGGCGGTCGGGGCGAAACCCACACATTGAAGCCGCCGCTCGGTGGGAGATACGGACGCCGAATGTCCTTCGAACTCCGGGCCGAACTCGCCGATCGGGTGTACTACGGGTGGGTGATCGCGGTCGCCTGTTTTCTCGCCTCCGTCGTCGTCTTCGGGACGACGTACGCCTTCGGCGTGTTCTACGACGCGTTCATCGCGGAGTTCGACAGCTCGCGGTCGGTGATCGCGCTCGTCTTCGGGCTCCAGACGGCCGTCCTTTATCTCGCCGCCGTCGGCGCCGGACGGCTGACGGAGCGTGTCGGACAGCGACGCGTCGCGGCGGGCTCCGCGGCCGTCCTCGTCGTCGGGCTCGTCTGGACGTCGATGGCGGGGTCCTACGCCGAGTTGCTCGTCGCCTTCGGGGTCCTCTCGGCCGTCGGCATGTCCGGGCTGTACATCGTCGGGTACGCGACGCTCCCGGCGTGGTTCGAGCGCCGCCGCGGGGCCGCCGCCGGGCTCGCCTCGGCCGGCCTCGGGGTCGGCCTCGTCGTCATTCCGCCGGGCGCCGACTACGCCATCTCCGCGTTCGGCTGGCGGGGGGCGATGCTCCTCGTCGCCGCCGCGGTCGCGGCGCTGTCGGTCGTCGTCGTCTCGCTTTTCGCCGACGGGCCGGAGGCGGTCGGGGCCGACCTCGGCGTCGAGTTCGCCGACCCCGAGGCGGTTCTTGCGGCCGACGCGACCGATGAGCGTGGCTACCTCGGGTCGGTGCTCCGGTCGGGCTCGTTTTGGCTCGTCTTCGCCGGATGGCTGTTGGTCTTCGCCCCGCTTTTCGCCGTGTTGAGCCACGTCGTGCTCCACGCGACGGACGTCGGCGTCGGCCGATCGACCGGCGTGTTCGCCATCGCGGTCGTCGGCGGGACGACGACGCTTGCGCGGTTCGGGATCGGCTGGCTCTCCGATCACCTCGGTCGGGTCCGGACGTTCGTCGCCTGTGCGCTGCTTTTGGGCGGCGCAACGGTGGGGCTCGGCCTCGCCTCGACGACCGGCCCGTTTCTCGCGTTCGTCACGGCGCTCGGCGTCGGCTACGGCGGGTGCGGGGGGTTACTCGGCGCGGTCACGGCGGACATCTTCGGCGACAGGTCGCTCAACACGCTGTTCGCGCTGCTTTCGGTCTCGTTTTCGGTTTCCGGGCTGCTCGCGCCCTCCCTCGCCGGCGTCTGGTTTCAGACCGCGGGGAGTTACCGGGGGGCGTTCGTCGTCGCTGGCCTCGTCGGGGCGCTCGGAGCCGCGGCCGTGTGGGTCGGCGTCGCCGTCCGCTCGCGGGGGTCCTGAGGGGGGCGAGAACGGTTTTTTGCGGACGCCGCGGGCCGCTCGACCGGAGCGCGTTCGGGGGCGTCGCTGCTCGAAAGCGGTTTACAGCGAGACGATGGGACCGCCGTGATTCGAACACGGGTCCAACGCACCCCATGCGCAGAGGATACCACTACCCCACGGTCCCTCGCGTGTCGACCGACGGCAGTCGGAGGTTTAGTCTCTTCGTTTCGGCCCGCCTCACACCAACACGCGCTCGGGATCGGCGACGAGACCGCCGTCGGCCTCGGGGTCACCGGCCAGGCGGCCGAGCGAGACGGCGGCGCCGTCGGGGGTGTAACAGGCCAGAAGCGACCCCGGTTCGGCGTCCCGTAGCGCGGCGTCGATCACGCCGGGAGCGTACACCGGCGCGCCGTTGGCGATCTCGGCGGCGGCGGAGGGCGCGACCGTCAGACTCGGGAGCCCCTCGAGGGCCCGCTCGGCCGGTGAGACGACGCTCTCGAGGAGTTCCGGGTCGTCGTTGTCCCGCCAGAAGGCGAGGCCGTCGGCGAGGTCCTCCATCGTCGAGAGCGTCGAGTCGTCGAAGCGGCCGGTTTTCGTCCGCCGGAGATCGCCCATGTGCGCCCCGGTGCCAAGCGCGAGGCCGAGGTCGTGACAGAGCTTCCGGACGTACGTCCCGCTCTCGCACTCGACGTCGAGCAGGACGCGGCGCTGGTCGCACTCGAGGGCCCGGAGTCGGTGGATCGTCCGGACGCGGAGCCGCCTCGCAACGGCCGATTTCCGCGGCGGTTTCTGGTACAGCGGGCCCTCGAACTCCTCGAGCGTCGACTCGAGGTCGGTCGGGGCCGGGGCGTGGAGTTCGAGCACCGAGACGTACCCCTTTCGGCTGTCGTCGAACACCTGCGCGAGGCGGGTCGCCGTTCCGGTCAACACCGGCAGACACCCGGTGACCTTCGGGTCGAGCGTGCCGGCGTGGGCCGCTCGTCCGACGTCGCACATGTCCCGGACCCACGCGGCGACCTGGTGTGCGGAGGGACCGGGCGGTTTGTCCAGGTTGATGACGCCGAAGTCCAACAGCGCCTCGGGCGATCTGTCGGCCGGCGGGCCGCGTCCGTCCATGATCAGAAGTCGTACTCGATCCCGTCGATCGGCGTTTTCCCCTCGTCGTCGCCGGGGTCGTACGCCTCGACGGCCATGATGACGACGTCGAGGACCGACCCGGGCGAAAAGCGCGCCGTGTTGAGCGAGAGGTCGTAGATCTCCAGGCTGTCGATGTCGATCCCGTAGTACTCGTCGTACCGCAGCGCCTCGCTGTCGGCGCGTTCGACGGTCTCCTCGCGGGCGGTCCCGATCGGCTTGTCCTCGCGGTCGGCGATCCGCTTCGAGCGGATGTCGAGGGGCGCGTCCAGCCAGATCCGGAAGTCGGCGTACTCGCCGGCCATCCAGCCGGCGAGTCTCGATTCGAGGACGAGTTCGTCGCGCTCGGCGGCGAGTTCGCGCTGTCGGCGGTCGAGATCGCGGTCGATGGCGTCGTCGCTCTCTGCGAGTTTGTTCAACTCGAGCGGCGTCAGGCCGCGTTCGTCGGCCAACTCCCGGAAGATGTCCCCGCCGCTGACGTGTTCGTACCCGAGTCTCTCGGACAACCCGGCGGCGACGGTGCTCTTGCCGCTGCCGGCGGGGCCGGAGATGGTTATCAACATACCGCTACTCCGCCGCTGTCGCTAAAAGACGTTGCCCTTCACGGCGGGGCGAGTCGGGGGTTCGGCCCCGAGGGTCCCGTCGGGCTACGTCGGGGTCGTCTGGATGTTCAGCGCCTTGCGGATGATCTGCGTGAACGACATCGAGCAGACGAAGTACCAGACGATCCACGCCTGGATCGGCCCGAGGATCGAGACGTTCCAGCCGACCTCGCCGGCGATCGGCAGCACGATCGGCGCGAGATCGAGCCCGGGGTACAGCGGCGCGCCGCGGAACCCGACCACGGCGTACATCCACAAAAAGACCGGGATCGTCAGCACCATGATCCAGACCATCGGTCGGAACTGCTCTTTGAACATCCCGAGGTTGTCCGTCATCGCCTCCATCTGCTCGTCTTGGATGCGCTCGAGGGCCTCGTCGTCGCCGCGCTCCTTGGCTTCCTTGCGCCGCTCTTGGATCTCCTTCATCCGGCTCTGGTAGGCGCCCATCACCTCCATGTCCATCAGATTCGACTGCAGGAGCGTCGAGTACAGCCCCGTAAAGAGCGCGAGCATCATCACGACGACGAAAAACGGGAGCAGATCCAACAGCGGCCCGAGGGCGATGTTGAGCGTGTCCGCGAGCGGTTCCCGGACCGATCGGAACGCGTACCCGGCGAAGAGCCCGATCGCGCCGACCGCGGCCACCTTGTCCCACTTCGACCACGAGGAGTCGGTGTCGGGCGCGTCGGGGAGTTCGAACTCGATGTCGTCGTCCTCTAGGGCGTTTCGGACCCCGTCGGGGTCGGCGACGTCGAACCCCTCGCCGTCGGAGTCGACGAGGACGCCCGTCTCGATGAGCCGACCCCACTGGCCGCTCGTCAGCTCGTCGGAGACGTCACCCCAGGCGACGGTTCCCTCGTCCGCCCGTTCGAGGAGGTACTCGATGGCGGACTCCATCTCCGCGTCCTCCGAGACGAGTTCCTGTATCTTCGAGGCCGTGCGTGTCATCGTCCGAGCGTTGTGTGTCGTGGGTAATCAACCTTTTACTCTCGCGGTCCGGGCCCGCCGTCGAGCGCGCGGCGTCGCTCAGGCGTCGTCGATCGCCGCCTTGAGATCCGTCCAGACGGCCTCCGGGGACTGCTCGCCGTCGATCCGGACGAGTTCGCCCGCCTCCTCGTAGTGCTCGATCACCGGCTGTGTGTTCTCCTCGAAGACCCGGAGGCGCTCGCGGACGGTGTCCTCGGTGTCGTCGTCGCGCTGGACGAGTCTGTCGGCGACCGCGTCATCGTCGGGCATGTCGAACTCGGTGTGGTAGATCTCCCCGGTCTCGGGGTCCACGCGGCGGCCGGTCAGCCGCCGCACGAGCTCCTCGCGGCCGACGTCGAGCGAGACGATGACGTCGAGGGCGGTGATCCCGTCGAGGTACTCCGCCTGCGAGAGGTTCCGGGGGTACCCGTCGAGGACGAACCCGTCGGCCTCGGAGACGGCCGCCTCGACGATCTCGTTGACGACCGGATCGGGGACGAGTTCGCCCGCCTCCATGTACTCTCTGGGCGTCCCGTGTTCGGTCTCCATGTCCTTGTTCGCGCGGAGCGCATCGCCCGTCGTGACGTGTTCGACGCCGTACGTCTCGGCGACGTTGCCCGATTGGGTGCCTTTTCCGGCGCCCGGCGGCCCGAGCAACAGGACCTTCGGTTGGCTCATACCGCCCGTACAGACCGCCACCTAAAAGAGTTGTCTGAACAGGACGAGCAGGGGGTTGATATGCCGCCGGACCCGACCGCAACGCGTGCCGACGGCGGCTGACACGCCGGGCGACCGCAAGCGGGAGTTCGTCCGCCGGATCGTCGAGTCCAGGCGGGCCGACGAGCCGGTCGTCTTCGAGGCCGAGGGCGTCACGGTCGAGTACGAGGACCGCGCGATCAGACTCGAGGCGACGCCGGCCGAACGGGAGCGTCTGGAGGGGCTGCTGGAGGCGTACCGGGTGTTCAAGACCGAACAGCCGGAAACGAGGAAGGCGCCCGACGGCGTCCGGTATCTCTCGGCCGTGACCGACGCGAAACGCGTCGCCGACTTCCTCGAGGCGCTCTTCCGGGAGGTCTACGAGCGCCCCGAGCGGTACGAACTCCGGTGAGCGCCGAGGGCTGCGACGACCCGAATCAGCGTCGGACGGCGCGTCGGGTCACTCGGCGGCCGAAGCGTAGCGCTCCGTGAACCGACGGACGTCGTCGTCCGTGCCCGCGACGACCAACTCGTCGTCCTCCTGGAGTCTGAACGTCCCGTCGAGGTCGACGTGGACCGTCTCGCCGCGCTTGACGACGACCACCGTACACCCGGTTTCCTCCCGGATGTTCGTGTCTGCGAGCGTCCGGCCCGCGAGCGCCGGGGCGGTCGTTCGGACGAGGTTCACGTTCGTGTCGACGGAGACGACGGTCCCGTCGTCGACGATCCGCGAGGCGATCGAGCGTCCGCTGACCGTCGCCAGCGAGAGGACGTAGTCCGCGCCGGCGCGGTAGGCCTTCTGTACGCCGTCGGCCTGCTCGGCCCGGACGATGGTTTCTGTCGTCGGGTCGACCTCCCTGACGACGAGCGTTGCGAACTCGGTGAGGCTGTCGTCCGGGAGCGCCAGGACGATCGCCGCGGCCGAGTCGATCCCGGCGGCCCGGAGCACCTCCGGTTCGGTCACGTCGCCGACGACGTCCACGCCGTCGTCGTCCCGCAGGTCGATCGTCGTGTACGGGATGTTCGCCTCCGAAAGCGCCGCACAGACGGTCTGTCCCACCTCGCCGTAGCCGACGACGATCACCTCCGTGGACTCGCTGCGGCGGGTGCGCGGCAGCGCCGTCGTCTTGAGCCGGTCGATCGCCTCGTTTTCGCCGGCCACGAGGAGGACGGTCCCGTCGGTGAGCGTCTTGTCGATCGGTGCCGGCGCCTCGAAGCGGCCCTGAAACCACGCCCCGATGACGTTCACGCCGTACTCCGCCCGGAGGTCGCTGTCGGCGATGGTCCGGCCGGCGAGGTGGCTGTTCCGGTCGACGGGGAGTTCGGCGACCTCGAAGTTCTCCCCGAGTCGGACGCTGTCACCGATGTCGGTGGAGACCCCCGTCGTGAGTTTGCTCGCGAGCCCCCGCCCGAGCGCCTGCCGCGGCGTCAGGACGTGATCGGCGCCCGCGAGTTCGTGGTACCGTCTCACGTCGGCGTCCTCGACGACGCTTATGACCGGGAGGTCCTCGCTCACCTCCTTCGAGGCGAGGACGATACTCGCGTCCACCTGATCGGAGAGGTCCGCGACGAGCGCCCTCGCGGTGGCAGCGTTCGCCGCCTCCAGGTCGGCCGTCGACTCCGGGTCGCCGTGGATGACGCGGTAGCCGTCCTCCCTGCGCTCGAGGGCGCGATCCCGGGACGGTTCGACGAAGACGTGCTCGATGCCGTTGGCGTCGAGTTCGTCGATCAGGGTCTCGGCCCGGGAGGTGTCCGAACAGACGACGACGTGGCCCGCCACGTCCGCGTCGAGGTCCGTCGGCGGCGACGGCGAGAGCGCCTCCTGAAGGAACGGGAGCAACACGGCCGGCAGCGCCAGAAAGAACAGGCCAACGCCGGTGATGTCCAGAACCATCACGAGGAGGTTCATCTCCGCGCTGGCCCACGGCGAGTCCGAGCCGTACCCGGTCGCCGTGAACGTCTCCACGACGACCTGCATGGAGTGCAGAATCGAGACTTCGGTCCCCGGCGGCGGGTACGGCCCGGGCTCGAAGGTCCGCATTCCGAAATCGTACACGACGGTCGAGGCGACGATCAACGCGACGATGAACAGGAAATAGTACGCTGCTCGACGCTTGATCCGGTCCATGCCAGCCGTTGAACCGAGGCGGTGAAAAACCTGTGCGGGCGCGGCGATCGTTCGGAAGCGATCACGGAGCGAGCCGGCACCGCCGGGCCGTCTCGGGCGTCTACCAGCGACCGCGGCCGTCGGGACCGTCCCGGCTATGAGGGGTGCGGTCGGCGCGTCCCGTTAGGACTTCCAGAAGGCCGCGGTAAAGAGCACGAGCACCGGGATGATCTCGATCCGGCCGACCCACATCAGGAGGATCATCGCCGTCTTCGTCGTCGTGGAGAACCCGTCGTAGGTGCCGAAGGGACCGGCCGCGCCGAACGCCGGGCCGATGTTGAGAAACGTCGAGGCCGCCGCCCCCATCGCCTCGAACTCGGAGACGTTCGTGCCGATCCGGGCCGAGTCGACGATGATGAGGATGGTGAACAGAAAGAAGATGACGATGCTCAAAAGCAGGTACGCGTAGATGTCCCGGATCGTCGCCTCGTCGACCGACCGCCCGGAGAGCCGGACCGGCCGGATCGCGTTCGGGTGAACGCTGGTAAAGAGGTTCCGCTTGAACGCCTTCAGCGCGACCAGCCACCGGAGGGACTTGATCGAGCAGGTGGTCGAGCCGACCATGCCGCCCAGAAACATGCACACGAAGAGCATGTGCTTTGCGGCCGCCGACCAGAGAGTGAAGTCGGTGCTCGCGTACCCGGTCGTCGTCACGATCGAGGCGACGTTAAAGACCGCGTGTCGGACCGTCGCCTCGGTGCTGAACTGCGTCGTGGAATCGAAGACCAGACTCGCGGCGACGACCGCCGAGAAGAAGGCGATGGTGCCGATGTAGAAGTGAAACTCCTCGCTTGTCAACAGCCGCATCGGGTCGCCGTGGATCGCGAAGTACATCAGCACGAAACTCGTCGATCCCGCGATCATGAAGGGGACGACGGCCCACTGGACGACCGGCGCGAACGCGCCGACGCTCGAGGGCTCGGGCGAAAAACCGGCGGTGGCGACCGAGGTGAAGGCGTGGGCAAAAGCGTTGTACGGGCCCATGTTCGGCGCGAGACCGGCGAGGTTGAGCCCGTAGTAGACGGCGACGGCGAGCGCCGTGAGCCCAAGATACAGCCCCCAGATGAGCCGGGCGGTCTCCGAGATCCGCGGGGTCAGCTTGTTGACGTTTCGGGTCTGGGATTCGCTCTCCATCAGCTGTGCGCCGCCGACCCCGAGTTCCGAGAGGATGGCCGTCGCGAGGATGAGGATGCCGAGCCCGCCGAGCCACTGGATGAGCTGTCGCCACATCAGCACCGAGCGGTCGTGGATCGAGAAGTCCTGGAGCGTCGTCGCCCCCGTCGTGGTCAGCCCGCTCATCGACTCGAACATCGCGTTGATCGGGTGTGCGATCGTCCCGGTGGAGGCGACGACGAACGGGATCGCGCCGACCGCCGCGACGAGAAGCCAGATGACCGCGACCGCGAGAAACGCCTCCCGCGGCCCGAGGCTGCTCGGATCGCCGGGGAGGGCCCGGAACCCGCCGCCGAGAAGCAACGACGCGGCGATGGCGACGAGAAACGGGGCGAGGGGTTCGCCGTACCAGAGGGCGACGACGAGCGGAACGACGAGCGGAACGGCGAGGTACAACAGCACCCGCCCGGTCAGATCGAGGCTCGTCCGCCAATCGACGCGGATTCGGACCATCTACGCCATCGTGGTGAGCTCCTCGACGAACGACGCCTCGGAGAACACCACGATGTGGTCGCCGGTGTACAGCTCCGTGTCGCCGCGGGGGGCGATCAGCTCGCCGTTTCTCGTGATCGCGCCGAAGACGACGTTCGCACCGAGGTCGGCCGCGACGTCTTTGATCGGTCGGTCTATCAGCTCGCTCGTGTCGCTCAGTTTGAGTTCCAACACCTCGGCTTGGTTGTTCTCTAAGAGCGCGATGTTCTCGGCGACGCCGCCGCGGGTGAAGCGGGTGATCTCCTCGGCCATCACCTGCCGGGGGTTGATCGCGACGTCGATGCCGATCTCCTCGAAGAGCGTCACGTACTCGCCGATGTCGACGACCGCGACAACGCGATCGGTCCCGAGTCGCTTTGCGAGCACCGAGACGAGGAGGTTCCGCTCGTCGCTCTCTAATGCGGCGACGACGACATCGGCCTCGTCGATATTTTCGCGGGCGAGGAAGTCCGTGTCCGTCGCGTCGTGTTCCATGACGAGCGTGTCCGGCAGTTCCTCTGCGAGATAGCGCGCCCGATCGGGGTCCTGCTCGATGATCCGCGGCGACAGCGAGCGCTCCTCGAGCAGGCGTGCGGTCTGGTAGCCGATCTCCGAGCCGCCGATGATGACGACCTCGTCGGCCTCGTCGGGTGTCGCCTCCGGGGCGATGTCGCTCGCGAACGCCTGGACGCTTTCGGGGCTTCCGATGACCACCGCCCGGTCGCCGGCCTCGATGCGGGTGGTCCCCTTTGCGAGGACGAGTTTGTCGTTGCGGAACAGCCCGGCAAAGGTCAGCGCGTCGAAGCGATCGGCTTCCGCGATCGTCTGTCCGGCGACCGGGCTCGTCTCGTTGATCTCGAACTCCGCCATCTGGACGAGCCCGCCCGAGAAGGGGTCGACGTCGATCGCGGAGGGCAGCCCGACGACGCGGACGATGTTCTCGGCGGTCAGCAGGTCCGAACAGACCATGAAGTCAACGCTGAAGGCCTTCTCGGTCAGCTCCCAGGTCCGGAGGTACTCGACGCGTTTCGTGCGGGCGATCGTGAAGGGGTCCGCCATCGTCTTGGCCGTTTCGCAGGCGACGAGGTTCGTCCGGTCGTTGTCGGTGCTGGCGATGAACAGGTCGGCCGATTCGATCTCGGCCGACCGGAGCGTCGTCAGGGTGGTCCCGTCGCCGGTGAGCGTCATCACGTCGAGGTCGTACTTCAGCTGTTCCGCCCGGTCCTCGTCGATGTCGATGACGACGACGTCGTGATCCGACGAGAGGTTCTTCGCGATCGAGGTCCCGACCTCGCCGGCCCCGACGATGACGGTGCGCATACTCCTCATGGTTCGGGGCGCCTGAAGTGAGTTACTATCCGGATGAAAAGCGGTGACACGGAGCCGTCGGCGCTCCGGAACAGACCGGTCTCACCGTCGGGGGTCTCGGTCCAACACGGCGCGGTGTAGCGCCGCCTTTGCGGAGGAGTACGGGAGCCAGCGGCCGGTAGAACGACGACCGAGACGGCTGAGACGGCTCAGACGGCCGAACGGTCGAGACTCGTTCATCGAGACCCGGGTGAACGACCGGGTACCGTCGAGGGACGCCTCAAAAGTTGGAGCCCCGGCGGACCCGAAACGTCGGGGGATCGGTCTGTGGGGGTCCCGCTCTCGGGGTGGTCCGCGGCTCGTGGGTCGTGGGTCGTGGATCGTGAAATCCACGTCGGGCGTCTCTCGGGAGGCGTTACTCGCCGGGATCGCGCCGTTTCTCGGGGACCTCCTGGCCGCGTGTTGCGATCACGACGTTACAGGCCGTGCGGTCGTGGATCCTCTCGGCGATCGATCCGGATCGGTCGTCGAGGAGGTCCGATCGGTCGGATAATCCGAGACAGACCAGATCGCGCTCGCCGACCATGCCGGCGACCGCCGACACGACGGAGTCGCCGACCAGAACCGACGCGTCGTACGCCTCGGGGTCGAGTCCAGCCTGTCGTGCGACCCCTTCGACCGTCTCCTCGCCGCGCTCCGCGGGGTCGCCGTCCGGGGTCGTCGCTCCGTCGTCGGCGTCGTCTGGCGGTTGGACGTTGATTAGCGTCAATCGTCCGTGCCCGTCGCTGAGGCGCACGAACTCCGCCGCTCTGCGCGCGGCCGTCGGGGCGTTCGGACCCCGGCCGACGAGCGCCACGACGTCGCCGAGGGGGCGTTCGCGGAAGTTGGCCAGCGTCACGTCGGTCGGCGGGCTCGCAAGGAGGGCGTCCAGGTTCGGTCCGTACGCGTACGCGCCACGGCCGAAGGACCCGCGCCACCCGAGCAGAGCGTGGTCTGCCTCGTCGGATTCGATCACCTCGCGGATGGTCTCGCTGACGTCGCTGCCGACGACCGCGCGGGTTCGGATCGGGATGTCTATGCGTTCGGCGATATCTCGGGAGGCCTCCAGCAGGTCGCGCTGGTGGTCGAGACGGGCGGCCGCGACGTTCTGTCGGCCGTCGCCGGTGACCTGGAGTACGTTGAGCGCGACGATGTCCACCGCTTTCCCGTCGGCGTTCGCGGCGGCGCTGGCGCCGGCGAGTTCCAGCAAGCCCCGCTGTGTGTCCGGGTTCACGATGGGAACGAGCACGGTGTACGTCGGCTCTCGCCCGGGAAGGGCGTCGCGGAGCAGCCCGTCCTCGACGGCGTTGTTCCGGGCGTAGACGACGTACCAGAGCCCCCCGAGCACGGTGAGTCCCACGCCGACGAACTGGACGATCCGCGACATCTGCGTGATGACGAACACCGACGCGAGCACGCCGAGGACGGGGATCGCCGGGTACAGCAGCCCGGGCACCTCGAAGTCGGGGTCGTACTCCGGGGGGTCGGCCCGCCGGAACGTGACGAGCGCAACGTGGACGAGCGCGTACGTCACGAGAAAGCTGAAACTCGCCACCTCGGCGAGCAGCGCAACGATCGATTCGATCTCCAGACCGACGCCGATCAGCCCGGCCGTCACCGCGCCGGTCGCAACGACCGCGCGATGAGGCGTGTGGAACCGGTCGTGGGTCTCGTTCAGCCAGTCGGTCATCAGGTTGTCCCGTCCCATCGCAAAAAGTACCCGCGAGGCCGCCAGAATGGAGGAGTTCGAACTCGAGATGGCCGCGATGACCGCCGCGAAAACGATGGCGAGCACGCCGATCGAGCCCGCGAACACGACCGCAACGTCGGCGACGGGGACCAGCGATCCGCCGAGTTCCTGGTACGGGATGATGCCGGTCGAGACGATCATGATGATCATGTACAGGATCGTCACCCCGACGACCGAGAGCACCATCGTCAGGGGGATGAGCCTGCCGGGCTCTTTGATTTCGCCGGCCACGGTCGCGATTATCTCGAAGCCGAGAAACGTCACAAAAACGGTTCCGGTCGTGGCGACGATCCCCGACGGGCCGGTCGGCGCGAAGTCGACCAGATTCGCCGTCTCGATGAAAAAGAGCCCGATGCCGGTGTAGAGCAGCACGATGACGAACTCGGTGCCGATCATGATGTTCTGTGCGCCGCTGGACTCCTCGGTCCCGTAGTAGTTCACCCCGACGATGAGACAGAGCCCGATGAGTCCGACGAAGACGATGAGCGCCCGCCCGTCCAAGAACGGGGCGGATTCGACGATGTACTGCCCGAACCCGACCATATAAAACGCGCTGGCGAACATCAGGCCGGTCCACATCCCCCACCCGACGATGCTCCCAAAGAAGCTCCCGAGCCCGCGGTTGACGTAGTGGTAGCTGCCCCCCGAGATCGGCATCCCGGTCGCCAGTTCCGCAAGCGAGAGCGCGGCGAGAAGCGCAACGAAACCCGCGATACCGAAGGAGATCGAACTCGCCGGGCCGGCGCCCTCGGCCGCGATCGCCGGGAGGATGAATATCCCCGCGCCGATCATCGTCCCGCCGCCCAGCGTCATCGCCTCGGTGAAGCCGAGCGTCCGATCAAGTTGGCTCTCGCTCACGTCATCGCCCCGGGGTTGAGGTGTCCCGACCGTGCGAACGGATGCGAGTGGTACTCACCGTCTTGTCTCACGATGTGAGACGGCTCGGCGGTATATAAACGCCTGGATGCGTGCGACGGTGAGTACGGCAGCCCCGCCGTTTAATTGCGGTGGGCGGGAACACCGGTGTATGAGCGACACCGACGCCGACGGGCGCGAGGGATCGACGGTGCTGGTTCCGATAGACGCCGCCGAGGCCAAGACCCTGCCCGTGGCGCTGGCCGAGGCGCTCGCCCCGATACGCATCGTCGTGTTGGGGTACTACCCCGTCCCGAGCCAGGCGGCGCCGGATCAGATCCGAGCGAACCGCGAGGAGGAGGTGACCGCCGCGATAGAGGACGTGGTCGCCCGGTTCGCGGACCGGGGCGCAGACGTCGAGTCCGTCGTCGTCTTCACCCACGACAAGGACGAGACCATCGATCGCGTCGCGGACGAGTACGACGTCGATGCGGTCCTCGTCCCCGGCGATTACGCCGCGACGCTCGCCCGCGTGCTCGTGCCAATACGCGGCGACGAGAACCTCGAGCGGATCGTTCGGTTCGTTGGCGATCTGATGCGAGACAACAGCATCACCGTGGCCCTGTACAACGTCGCCGGATCGGACGACGAGGCCGCTCGGGGCGAGTCGCTGCTCGAAGACGCCCGCGATCGGTTGATAGAGCGCGGGATCGGGTCCGACCGCATCGAGTGTCGACTCGACCGGGGCGACTCGTCGACGGACGCCATCGTCGCGGCCGCCGGGGAGTTCGAGATACTCATCGTCGGGGAATCCGAGCCCTCGCTCCGCGATCGGATCCTCGGTCGGACGACCGGACGCGTCGTCGAACGCGTCGAGCGGCCGGTTCTCGTCGTCCGGGACGCATAGGAGGCCGCGCATCAAATCGGTACCGGGAGTCGACACGCGTCGTATTCGTTGGTATCGTTACCGGCGGACCGACGCGGCCGCCCGGGGCGAAGGCGTCGAGAGCGGTGGTGAACCCGATCAGTCGCCGAACATCTGGCGCATCATCGGGTGCATCTCCATCAGCTGTTCCTCGGCGATCTCCTCGTAGAGCTTGTAGGTGATAGAGACCGTCAGCAACAGCCCGGTGCCGGAGACCTGTCCGATGGTCCCGAGCATGTTCGCCATGACAGCCAGCAGGCCGACCAGCGCGCCGCCGATGACGGTCACCTGCGGGATGTAGCGTTCGAGCACCTTCTCGGTGACGCCCGGTGACTGCCGGAACCCGGGGATCTGCATCCCCGAGTTCTGGATCTGCTTTGCGGTCGCGTTCGGCCCCATGCCGGTCGTTTCGACCCAGAAGATGGCGAATATGCCGCCGCCGACGATCATGAACGTCAGATCGACGCCGACGCGGGCCATGATCTGCCAGGTCGCGGCCTGGGTCTCGCCGAGCCACCACATCCAGTCCTCGGGCGTGTAGATGGGGGCCAGGTAGTAGAACAGCCCGCCGGTCGGCTCGGCCAGCCCCTCGGACTGCGGCGGGTAGTCGCCGAGCCAGGCGGGCATCGAACTCCACTGGGCGTTGAGGATGCGCCCGACGAACTGGATGTTCGCCTGTAGCGCGCGAACGAGGATCATCGGCAGGACGCTCGCGTAGATGAGTTTGACCGGGAACCGACCGCGGGCGCCCTTGACCCGGGAGTGACTCAGCGGGATCTCGACGCGGACGGACTCCGCGTAGACGACGATCCCGAAGATCAAAAGCGTCGTGATGAACCCGAGCAGTTCGCCCGGACCCAAGAACAGATCCGAGAGCCCGGTCTGCGTGAGGACGGGCCCGACCTCGACCTGTCCGGTGAGGATGCCGTACCACCGCGGGAAGAAACCGACGTAGCCGGCGTCGAGTCCGCTCCAGGCGATGAACCCGCCGATGAGTCGCTGGCTCACCCCGGCGATGATGAACAGCCCGATCCCGGAGCCGACGCCCCACTTCGAGATGACCTCGTCCATGTACAGGATGAGCATGCCGCCGACGAAGATCTGGGCGAACATGATCCACGAGAGCGCGGTCGTCGAGATTCCGTTCGGGCCGATGGATCCGGCGATCTGAGCGCTCGGCTGCAGAAAGCCGGCGAACACCATCGGCAGGGCGGTCAGCGTCGTCATGATGATAACGAGGAGCTTCTGGAGGCCCTGATAGAGCGCCTGGTCGCGGGGGTTCTCCTCGGTGTCCAACCCCAGCAGGTCCGCTCCGCCGAGCAGCTGTAGCACGATCGACGCCGTGACGATCGGGCCGATCCCGACCTGCAGTATCGATCCCTGTGCGCCGGCGAGGATGGTCCGGAACTGCCCGAAGATGTCCTGTCCCTGTCCGAGCCCGTAGACCCCGACGTTCGTCAGGAAGAAGTACAACACGAGCACGCCCGCGGTCCACGCGAGTTTCCGCTTGAACGGGACGTGGCCCGTCGGTCGCTCGACGGCGGGCAGCCGCGTGAGTACCGGCTCGGCGGCCTCCTTCCAGCTCATTTACGCTTCCTCGTTGTCCTCGTCGGTTGTGTCTTTTTCGGCTCGCAGTTCTTCGCCGCGCTCCGAGAGGACGGCCGCGCCGCCGGCGGCCTCGAGTGCCGCCTCGGCGTCGGCCGAAAAGTCGTCGGCGACGACCTCGAGTTCGTTGTGTACCTGTCCCGCGCCGAGGATCTTCACGACGTCGGCGTCGTGGCCGTCCTCGACGAGATCGCGGGCGTCGACCGCGTACCCGTCGCCGGACGCCTCGGCGACGCCGTCGGCCGAAAGCACCGCGATGTCCTCGTCGATCTCGCGGAGGTTGACCGTCTCCGTCTCGCGTCGGGTCTTTTGTGGCCGCGTGAACCCGGACTTGCCGAGCGGTTCGTAGTTGTGGAACTCGTGTTTGTCGCGCCCCGCGCGACCGCGCCCGCCGCGGTGGCCGGCGCCGCGGCGGTTCTTGTGCGTGCCGCCGCCGTGCGTTCGGGACCCGCGCTGTCGTCGTTTCTTTGAAGTCATTATCGCATCGCCTCCAGCAGTGCGTCGATCTCGACGCTCGAGTGTGGGCCCAACTGCCCGTTTTCCTTCGTCGGGTGTTTGACCCCGTCGTGACCGCCGCGCGGCGGGTGCAGACGGAGCGTCGGTGCGAGCCCCTCCTCTTGCAGTTTCGTCTCCTCTCCCAACAGCGCCTCGGCGAGCGCCGAGAGGTCATCGTAGGCGGTGTGTTCGGACACCCACGCGTCGTCGATGTCGGCGTCGCCCTCGGCGGGCTCGCCGCGCCGCGCGAGGAGCATCTCCACCGTCTCCCGGGACGGTTCGCCGTGGGCGACCCAGTCGTTGACCTTCGTCACCATCCCGCGGTAGGTGTCCGTCTCGGGGACGAACGTCGCGTGGTTGACCCGATGGAGGTTCAGCATCGAGAGCGTGTCGCGGACGGCCTCGCTTTGGTTGACCTCGCCGCGGAGCTGGACGATCGCTCTCATTCTCTGGCCTCCTGTCGGACCTGTCGGGTGTGCTCCGGCGTCCGGGACTCCGAGGCGTTCTGCAGGGCGTTGTACGTCGCCTTCGCGAGGTTCAGCGTCGTCCGCGTGTTGCCGTGGGACTTCGTCCAGGCGTCCTGGACGCCCGCGAGTTCGAGGACGTGTCTGACGGTCGGTGCGGCCGCGAGGCCGAGCCCGCGCGGCGCGGGTTCGAGTTCGACCTCGACGGAGCCCGCCTTGCCCGTCGTCCGGCGCATCAGCGAGTTCTGCCCGCCGGGGCGGTCCTCCCAGGAGCCGGACCCGAGGGGCACGTCGATGATGTTCAGCTTCGCGATCTCGATCGCCTTCTGGATCGCGCCGCCGACCTGGTCGTCGCGGCCCTGGGCGTACCCGACGTAGCCGTCGCGGTTGCCCACGACGACGACACACCGGAACTTCACGCGCCGCCCGGAGTCGGTCATCCGCTGGACCATGTTGATGTCCAGCACCTCGTCTTCGAGCCCCGGGAGGAGCTGATCGACGAGCTCCGGCTCCTTCAGCGGAAGCCCCGACTGCAGGGCCTCGCGCATCGAAGTGATCTCACCGTCCGCTACCTGTCGTCCGAGCCGCGTTCGCGGCTCCCATCCGTTACTCATAGTTCATCCTCCATGCGCTCCCGTACCTCGTCGAAGTGGGTCGGAAGCTCCGTCGCGTCGAAGTCGCCGCCGTAGAGCCCGTCTTCCTGTTCGGCGTACGCCGCGATGTGTCCGCCGCGGGTCCGCTCCCAGTCCGCGAAGACGTCCTCGTTGTGCGGGACCTCGAGGCCCGCGTCGATCGCCCCTTCCTGCACCGCGAACACCTTGTTTCCGGGGGTCGCGGTGTTGAGCCCGATGTCGAGGACCGCCTCCCCGAGGCCGGCCGCGAGTGCGCGTTTCCCCGCCAGAAAGCCGGTCAGGTACGCCGCGGGCAGGTTGCCCGTCGGCGCCTCCCAGCCGAACGTCTCGAGGTCGTTCGAGGCGGCGCTCACGACTGTCTCATCGCCCTGCGGGCCCGTGACTATCAGCTGCGCCCTGGTCTGGCTGTTGCTCTTGCGAGCAACGAGGCGTGGTTTGCCGGATTTCAGCAGGCGCAACCTCTGGTGGTAGTTGGTTCGGGCCTCGCGGCGACGCCGCATCGGCACCGTGTATCGTGGTCCTGTCGCCATTATTGTTCACCGTATTCGTCGGATATGTGTCTGTGTAGGTCCGCGACGCTGTCGAACTCGCCGCCGCTGGCCATCTCGTACAGCTCGCGGTACTGCGAGCGGTCGATCTCCGCTTCGTCGCGGAGCTCCCGGAGCTCGCGCCGCTGTGCGCGGATCTTGCTCTGCCAGTTGTCCTTCTCGTTCTGTCTGCCGCCCGATTTCCCCTTCCGGGTTCCGTGGCCCTTCTGGTGGCCGTAGGAGCGTTTCTTCTGTCGCGCTCGGGCGCGGCCACGGGAGTTGCCCGTCGCCGTTTTCGCTTCGATCGTTCCGTCTTCGATCAGCTCCCGGACGTCGTCCCGTGTGATCGCGTCCGCGATCTCGCTTTGGGCCTCGGGGTCGAACCTGACGCGGTTCTTCCCGACGCCGAGGATGTCGGCCGCGAGCCGTTTTTGTGCCTTCAGATCAGTCATTCCTCGACCTCCTGTTCGACGTACGTCGGATTGAGGACGCGGATCCCCGCCTCCTCGGCGAGTTCCTCGATCCGCTCGCGTTTGCGCGCGCCGACCGTCGACCCGATCCGCGCGGCCTCCCGATCGCCGTCGATCCCCTCGAGGTCGTCGGGGTTCTCGACGCGGACCTCCTCGAAGCCGCTCGGGTGAAGCCCCCGGACCGCCTTCGGCGTCCGGTAGCCCGCCTCGACTTTGGGGCCTTTCCCCTTGACGCCGCGGCGCTGTTTCGAGAGGCCGCCGCGGGGCCGTCGCCACGAGGTCGGCGTCCGCTTCTTTTTGTGGTAGTCCTGCCGGTTGAACTGCGGTTTCCCGACGCGTTGCCGCTGTGCGAGGAGCCGCGATTCGGCGTCGCTCAGCTCCGGCGTCTTCTCGGCCAAACCGCGGGGCCGCAGTTCGGTCTCGACGTCTTCGTCCGTCTCCGCTTCGTCGGCGTCGGGCGTCTCGTCTTCGACCTCGGCTTCGGTCTCGTCTGCGACCTCGAGGTCGCCGACGTCGGCTTTGATACGCGCCGCGAGCGCGTTGCCGATGCCCTCGATGTCTGCGAGTTCCTCCTGGGTGAGTCCCCGGATGCCGTCGACGGTCTCGACGCCGGCCTCGCGGAGCCGTTCGGCCTTCGCGTCGCCGACGCCGCTGATGTCGGTCAGCTCGTCGTACTCGGGGGCCGGGTCCGGGTCGGACTCGCCGTCCTCGCTCATCAGGCGTCACCCCCGTCGGGCATCTCCGTGATGTAGACGCCGTCCTGGAAGACCCGCGTGTCCTTGTCCGAAACGCGCGTCAGCTGTTCGATGTCGGCCGCGGTCTGGCCGACGTCCTCGATGTCCGGGCCGCGTATCGTCAGCTCCTCGCCGTCGATCGAGACATCGGTGTCGCCGCGGACGGGCGTCCGTCGCGGGGCCTTCTCGCCGAGGAAGTTCTCGATGACGACCTCCTCGCCCTCGACCGTGACCTGCATCGGGAAGTGCGAGTAGAACACTTCCATGCTGTACTCCCAGCCCTCGGTGACACCGTGAACCATGTTCTCGACGTGGCTCTCGAAGGTGCCGACCGTGGAGTTGGTCTTCGCGTTGTCGTCGTCGGACTCGATCACGACGGCGCCGTCCGTCGCGCTGACCGTGATGTCGGGGTACCAGAGGCGTCGCGTGACGCGTCCGTTCGGCCCCTCGACGGTCAACTCGAGGTGGTCCATCGTCGCCGTGACCGAGTCCGGGATGTCTATTTCTGTGCGCATTGTTCAGTAGACGTATGCGATTACCTGTCCACCGACGCCCTCCTCGCGGGCCTCGTAGTGGCTCATGACGCCGTGGCTGGTCGTGACGATGAGCGTCCCGTAGTCGCGGGCGGGGAGAAACCGCTTTTCCCACTTTTCGAACCCGTCGGCCCCCGCGGAGTAGCGGGGCTTGACCGCGCCACACTCGTTGATAGCGCCTTTCAGTTCGACCTCAAAGCGGCCGGCTTTCCCGTCGTCGACGAACTGGAAGCCGCCGACGTACCCGCGGTCGTAGAAGACCTCGAGCACGGAACCGATCTCGTTCGAGGCGGGCTGTATCGTCTGCTCTAAGTGGCCGACGCTCTCGGCGTTGTCGAGCCCCGACAGCGCGCTGGCCAGTGGATCGTTGTCCGCCATTGTTAGCTGTACTTCCTGAATCCGACGCCGCGGGCGACCTCGCGGAAGCACTGTCGGCACAGCCAGATGTCGTACTTCCCGACGAGGCCCTGCTTGCGCCCACAGCGCTGGCACGATTCGAGCTGGCCGGTCCGCTTTGCGGCCTGCTCGCCCGTCTGTTGTTCTGATTCGCTCATTCTGAGACCTCCACGTCGTAGTTCGCTTCGAGGAACGTCACCGCGTCCTCGGCCGTCAGCCGGTGGTTCGCCGGGATCTGTTGGGTCCGCTTGTCGCGTTTGTGGACGCGATAGCCCGGCCGAACCAGGTTGACCGTCACGTCGAGCCCGTAGATGCCGATCTCGGGGTCGTACTCCTGGCTCGGGAAGTCGGTGTGTTCCTCGATCCCGAAGCTGAAGTTGCCCGTGTCGTCGAACTGCGTCTCGTCGATGTCGGCGAGCGGCAAGGCGGTCTCGAGAAACGAGACGGCCTCGTCCCCGCGGAGCGTCACCTTCGCGCCGATCGGGTCGCCCTCACGGACCTCGAAGTCCTGGATCGTCCGCTTGGCCGTCGTTCGGACCGGCTGTTGGCCGGCGACCTCGCCGAGGATCTCCTCGGCTTGCGCGAGGGGCTCTCCGCCCTGGCCGACGCCCATGTGGACGACGACCTTCTCGACGGTCGGGCGCCGCATCTCGTGGAACTCGCCCGCGTCGGGCTCGGAGCTCATTCCTCGTCACCCCCGTCGTCGGTGAAGTTCTCGTCGATGACGACGACGTACTCCTCGATGGTCTCGAAGCGCTCCTCGCCGTCGGCGGCGTCGATGAGGACGTTGTTCGCCGACGAGCCGGGCGTGACCTGGATCTCGTCGATCGTCCCGATCCGACCCGCGTGGGCCCCGCTGACGGCCGTGACGAGCGCGCCCTCCTCGTAGGTGAAGTGGGCGACGATATCCGTAGTATCGTTCGAGACGACGATCGAGTCGTTGCCGGCGTACGCCGAGGCGTCCTCGACGAGAAGCGTCCGCCCGTCGTGCAGCGTCAGTTGCGTGTCGCCGCCGGGGACCTGCCTCTTGCCGACGATCTTGCCGAGCTTCGAGCCCGCGCTCTCGGCGTCGATCGGGGTCAACGAGAGCCGGCCGCCCTCGTCCGGGAACACCCGGTAGTACTCCTCGCGTTCGACGAACGCGAGGATGTCGAACATCCCGATCGGTCGCCGCTCGTCGGAGACCGCCGTTCCGTTGACCAGAACGCTGTCCTGATCGAGCGCGTAGCGGGCCTCCTTTTTCGAGTCGGCGTAGCCGAGCACGTCGCGCAGGACGATCAAAAGCGGAACCCCGTCCTCGCCGTGGGGGCCCGCGGCGGCTTTCGTCGTGTACGTCTCCTCTTTCCGTTCGACCGGCCAGGACTTCGGGACGGCCAGTCGTTTCTGGTGGTTCGTCATTCGGTGTCCTCCTCGGCGTCGCCTTCGAGGCGCGCCTCGCGGCGGTCGTCCTCGAGGTCCAGATCCGTCACCTGGACGTTGCTCGCCTCGAGCGGGCGGGGGACCTCCTCGCCGTCCGCCGTCTCGAGCGTCACGTCCTCGACGTGGATTTCGGTGGCCCGCAGGTCGACGCGGATGACCTCGCCGGACTCGCCGGCGAAGTCGCCGCGCTGTATCTCGACCGTGTCGCCCGCGTTGACGCGGACGCGCCGCGTTCCGTACTCCTCGCGGAGCTCCGGGCTCAGCGGCGCGCGGACCTGCTTTTGTTTCTCGTGCAGCGGGGCGCGCTCCTGTCGGTTGCGCTGTTTGTGTGGTTGTCGTGTCATGGCTATACGATCATCGTCGCCGTCGAGGCGATGCTTCCGAACCGCTCGGCGACCTCGCGGGCGATCGGGCCCTTGAGTTCGGTGCCGCGGGGGTCGTCGTTCTCGTCGATGATGACCGCCGCGTTGTCCTCGAACTTGAGCCGCGTCCCGTCGGGTCGTCGGATCGGCTTCCGCTGGCGGATGATGACCGCCTCGAGCACCTGTCGCCGCATCTCCGGGGTGCCCTTGGTGACCGAGACGGTCACCTTGTCGCCGAGTCCGGCCTTCGGGTGGCGGTTCTTGGTGCCGGAGTAGCCGGCCGTCGAGATGATCTTCAGCTGTCGCGCGCCCGTGTTGTCGGCGCAGGCGACGAGCGATCCCTTCTCGAGGCCCTGGGTCACGTCGGCGTTGAGTGCCTCCATCAGGCCCCCTCCGTGACCTCTACCACGACGTGGCTCTTCGTCTTCGAGAGCGGTCGTGTCTCCGCGATCTTCACGTCGTCGCCGACCGAGAGCGGCTCCAGTACCCCCGGCACGTGCGCCGGAATCTTCGATCGTCGCTTCATCTGACGATCGTATTTGGGTACGTTCACCTCGTACTCCCGTTCGACGACGACGGTACGGTCCATGTCGGTCGAGACGACCGTCCCCTCGATGACCTGCCCGCGGACGGGCAACTCACCGTAGAAGGGACACGTCTCGTAGTCGTAGGCCTCCGGGTTTTCGGGCTCCGGGGGCTTTGGTACGTCGAGTCCTATTGCCATAGTGAACCTCCGCGTGTTTCGGTGCGGCGGGCGGGCCGCGCGACGAGCCGGTCGCCGTCGACGAGCACGTCGCACTCCTCGAGTTCGAACCGGAACGTCGTCCCCGCCTTCGGCACCCGCTTGACCCCCGAGCCCGTCGCCACGACGAGCGTCCGCATCGTCTCGTCGCGAACGCGGCCGCCGATCCCGACCGCGTCGGGGTTCGGCGACTCGTCGACCGCGACGTCGAGTCCGGCGAGTTCGTGGCGAGCGAGCGTTTCGGGGGTCATTCCTCGAGGTCGCCCTCCTCTCGCTGAACCGTCTTCATGCGAGCGATCGTCCGTCGCAGTTCGCCGATGCGGCCCGGGTTCTCGGGGGCGCCACCGGCGGCCAGGACGGCCTTTTCGTTGAGCAACTCCGTTTCGAGCTGTTCGAGCTCCGCCTCGCGTTCGGCGGGCGTCATGTCGCGCATCTCGTCGACGTGCAGGATGGCCATGGTCACTCGGCCTCCTCGTCGCCGTCTTCCATCTCCTCGACGAGTTCGGCGGCCTCGGCTTCGACCGCCTCATCGAGCGCTTCGGGCTCCTCGTCGGGCTCGTCGACGACCTCCTCCTCGACGACCTCCTCGTCGGGGACCTCCTCGATGACCTCCTCGGCGACGTCGTCGGGGACGTCGGGCGCGTCGTCGGCGACGGCCTCGGGGTCGGCGCCGACCGGTTCGGCCTCGGGATCCTCGGGCGCTTCGAGCAGCTCCTCGACGTCGCCCTCGGGCTCCTCGATGAAATCCTCAACCTCGACGTCCTCGTAGACCTCGAAGTCGTCCGGAAGCTCCGCGTCCGGCGGGATGATCTTCACGCGGACGCCGATCGTCCCGAGTTTCATCACCGCAGTGCCGACGCCGCTGTCGACGATCGTCTCGGCGGGTTCGCCGTTGTGTTTGATGTAGCCGCGGTTGAACTTCTCGACGCGGGAGCGAGCGCCCGTGACCTTCCCGCTGAGGATGATCTCCGCGCCCAGCGCGCCCGAGTCCATGATCCGGTCGATCGTCGTGTGACCGGCCTTCCGGAAGTACCACCCGCGCTCTAAGGCGTTCGCCAGCCGGTCGGCGACGATCTGGGCGTTCAGGTCCGGCTCGTCGACCTCCTGGACATCGATCTGGGGGTCGTCGAGGTCGAACTCCTCTTCGAGCGTCGTCGTGATCTTCCGGATGTTCTTTCCGCCCTTCCCGATGACCATCCCCGGCTTTTCGGCCTTGAGCACGATCTGCGTGCCCATCGGGGTCTTGGCGACGTCCATGCCGCCGTAGCCGGCCCGCGAGAGTTCGTCCGAAAAGAACTCGTCGATCCGGGTCCGCTGGAGCCCGTCCTCGATGAACTGGTGTTCGTCGGCCATTACTCCTCGCCCTCCCGTCTGAGCACGAGTTCGACGTCGACCTCAGGTGTGTTCCACGAGGAGGCGCGACCGAACGCCCGCGGCCGCTGGCCGGCGGACTCGCCGACCTTGTGCGCGGCGACGTGTTCGATCGTCATCGCCTCGCCCTCGAAGCCCTGGTGGTCGGCGTTGTTGATGGCGTTCTCCAAGAGATCGAGGAAGGCCTTCGAGGCCTTCTCGGGGTACCGGCCCGCGTCCCACCCGTCGACGTCGTTTCGGTGACCGACGCCGCTGTTGTGGGACTTGAACGGGACCGATCGCTCGCCGTCGACGACCGACTCGAGGTACGAAACGGCGTCGGCGGCCGTTTCGCCCTTGATCTCCCTGGCGATCTCCTTGCTGTGCTTGTGGCTCATGTGACGCTCCCGAAGCATGGCTTTCGCCGTCTCGTCCGGGTCGACGTCGACGCTGTAGCTGATTCCCATGGTTACTTGAGCGGTACGAACTTCGAGGATCGGGTCGCACCGATGCCGGCCTGGCCGTGCTCGACGGAGCTCCGCGTCAACTGGAACTCGCCGAGGTAGTGGCCGAGCATCTCCGGTTCGACCGCGACGCGCTCGAACGCCTGGCCGTTGTGGACCGCGAAGGTCAGCCCGACGAACTCCGGAAGGATCGGCATGCCGCGCAGATGCGTCCGGATCGGGTCGTTCGCGGTCTCCTCTTCGCCCGCGTTTCGGGCCTTCTCGAGGAGCTTCTGCTCCTCGACGGAGAGGCCTCGATCGATTGTTCGCCGCTGGCGTGCGGGAAGCAGTTCCGCGACCTCGTCGAGTTCCATCTCCTGCAACTCGTCGAGCGTGTGGCCACGGTAGGTGAACTCGCCCTCGTGGCCGATCTGGTATTCCGAACTCATTCTCGTCCTCCTTTCCCGCCGCGTCCGGTCCGCTTGGAGGCGATGTCGCCGACCTTCCGGCCCGGCGGCGCGTTGCGGGAGATGCTCTTTGGTTTGCCGGGGTGCTGTCGGCCGCCGCCACCGAAGGGGTGATCGACGGCGTTCATCGCAACACCGCGGACGCGCGGGTACTTCGTCCCGCGGGATTTCATCTTGTGGTGTTTGTTGCCGGCTTTGACGAACGGCTTTTCCGTCCGACCGCCGCCGGCGACGACGCCGATCGTCGCGCGGCACTCGGGCGAGAGCCGCCGCGTCTCGCCGCTCGGCAACTGGACGACCGCGGCGTTGCGGTCGTGGGTCATAAGCGTCGCGCTCACGCCGGAGGCGCGGGCGAACTTCCCGCCGTCGCCGGGCTGTCGTTCGACGTTACAGACCGGCACGCCCTCGGGGATCTCCGCCAGCGGCATCGTGTTGCCGGGGGCGATCTCCGCGGAGACGCCGATCTGGATCTCGTCGCCGACCGCAACGCCCTCGGGGGCGAGGACGAGCCGTCGGTCGCCGTCGGCGAACTCGATGTCCGCGAGCGGCGCCGACCGCGCGGGATCGTGTTCGATGCCGACGATCTCGCCGGAGACGACGTCGGCGTCCTCGACGTTTCGGTGCGAGAGATCCGCCTTGTACCGGTGTGAGGGGGCGCGGAACGTCGACGTTCCGCGGCCGCGGCGTTGTCCCTGGATGCGTCGTCCCATCGTCAGAACACCCCGATCCGCGAGGCGACTTCCTGTGCGTCGTCGTCGGCCGAGAGCTCGACCGTCGCCTTCTTCTCGCCGTTCATCGTCATCTGCGTGTTGACCGACGCGACGCCGACGTCGAACTGCCGTTCGACCGCCTCGGCGATCTCCGTCTTCGTCGCCTCGGACAGACAGATGAACTGTAGCTTGTTCTCGAAGTCCATGTCGTTCATCGCCTTCTCGGTCACGAGCGGGTGTTTGATCGTCATCGCTCGGCCACCCCCTCGAGTGCGCGTTCGGTCCAAAGCGTGAGCCGACCGGCGTCGGTGCCGGGCGCGAGGTCCTCGACGTTGACCTCGGCGGCCGTTGCGACGTCCGCGCCCGCGAGGTTGCGGGCGGCCAGCGAGGGCTCCTCGCTCGTGACGACGAGCACCGACTTCGGCTGGGTGTACTTCCGTCCGCGCGTGGTGCCGCGGCCGGCGCGGACCGTCTTGCCGTCCTCGGCGCGCTCGATGTCGGCGTACACGCCGAGCGCCTCGAACGTGTCGACGGCGTCGCTCGTCTTCTCTAAGTGCTCGAACTCGTCGCTCACGACAAGCGGAAAGGCGAGGTCCTCATCGAAGTCGTGGCCGCGCTCGGCGACCGACTCGCCGTCGGCGGTGGCCGCGATCGCGCTTCTCGTCGCGAGTTTGCGCTCCTTCGTGTTGATGTCGAGTCCGCGGTCGGTCTCCGCTTTCGGCGGGTGGGCCGCGCGGCCGGAGACGGCCTGCGGCACCTCGCGTGCGCGCCCGTTCTGTCTCGGAACGTGGGCCATCCCGCGGCCGCTGCCTTGGGACTCCGCCGGCGTTCTGAGGCCCGCGTACTCGTCGGTGCCTGCGTCCTGCGTTCGGTTGGCCTGAGCGGCGAGGACGGCGCGCTTGATGAGATCGGGCCGGAAGGCCGTCTCGAAGACGGCCGGCAGCTCGGTCTCGCCCGCGTCCTCCCCGTCCAGGTCGTGTACTGTTGTCTGCATTGGTTATCCCTGATTCGAGGCGGTGGAGACGTACCGCACCTCGGGGTCGAGACGCGGTTGGTCGGCCGGTCGGACCGCCGGGCGGAAGCGAACGAGACGCTTGTTCGGTCCCGGAACGGAGCCTTTCACCAGCGCGTACGATCCCTCGACCTCGCCGTAGTTGACGAAGCCACCGTCGGGGGTGACCGCGTCGTCGCCGATGTCGACGAGCCGCTTGTTCAGTTCGGTCCGCTGGTGGTAGCCGGTCTGGCCCTGTTGGGGGACCGTCGAGCGGACCCGCGAGGGGTTCCAGGGCCCGAGGTTGCCGATGCGTCGGCGCCAGCCCTGACGGGCGTGTTTACCCTTCCGCTTTTGGACGCCCCAGCGCTTGACGGGACCCTGCGTCCCTTTGCCCTTGGTGATCCCCGCGACGTCGGTGTACTCGCCGGCGCGGAACACGTCCGTCATGGCGTGTTCGCCCCCGTCGTCGACGAGGTCGAACGCGAACTCGACCCGGTCGGCCACGGAGCCGCCGCCGACGCGCGTCTCCATCACGTCGGGTTCCTTTTTCGGCACGCTCGAAAGCCCGCGGGGGACGGTGTGGGTGATGACCCGCACGTCCGCGAGGACTCCTCGGTCGAGTGCCTCGCGGATCTCGCTTTCGGCGTCGCCGGACTGTTCGTCGGGTACGGACAGCGACCGACCGAGGTCGTCGTGGATCTCGTCGGTCCAGGACTCGGTCAGCGGTCGTTTTCCGTACGGTGTGTCTTCGTAAGCTCGAACGGCGACAGCCCGCATCGGCGGCGTCTCGACGACGGTCACCGGAACGGTCTGCTCTTGGCCCTCCCGAGGGGAGTCGGGCTCGTCGTTTATCGTCACGACGTGACTCATGCCCGCTTTGTAGCCGGCAAAGCCCTGTAGCCCGGGCTGTCCCTCGTCGCCCGGCCAGGAGTTGAAACGCGGTATCTCACTGGCCGCACGGCTGCGGGGGCTGAAGCCCATCGAGCCTTTTCGTGGTCTGCTTGGTTGTGGCATTTATCTCACTCCAGTGTGAGGGGCGCAAGCGTCGCGAACAGAGCTTCCTCCGTCCGGACGACCTCGCTACCCTGGTTCGGAACC
>NZ_JAQCNO010000068.1 GCF_028274965.1 Natronomonas sp.
CGTTCAGCCGGATCGGTGCCGGAGCGTCTCGCGGATCGCCCGCCGCTTGATCAGCGCGAACCCGAGGAGGATGACGAAAAACCCGCCGACGGTCGGGGCGTCGATGCCCTCGCCGAGGAACGCGAACCCACTCAGCGCGGCGAAGGCGGGCGCGACGTACGAGACGAGGTTGATCTCGATGGCCCCGAGTCGCTCCAGCAGCGTGAAGTAGATCAAGAACCCGAGCGCGCTCGCGACGACGGCGAGGTACCCGAGCGCGAGGAGTCCGCGCGGAGAGGGGGCCCCCGAGACGGACTCGCCGAGACCGAGGCTCAGGCCGTGCATGAGGGCCGCGCCGCCGAGCATCGACCACGCCTCGAACGCCTCGATCGGGAGGTCGGTGTCGAGTCGACGCGTGAGAACGCTCCCGAGGGCGAAACACAGCGCGGCGCCGAAGACGAGCGCCTCGAAGCGCGAGCCGACGAGGTTCGCCGGGTCCGGCCGCGAGAGCACGACGACGCCGGCGAGACCCAGCCCCATCCCGGCGAGTCCGAGCGGCGCGAGTCGCTCGTCGTCGAGCAGTCCGCGCGCGAAGGCGGTCGTCAACACCGGCGACAGCGAGACGATAACGGCGGCCGCGGCGCTCGTCGTGCCGCGCTGGCCGACGAACAACAGCGCGTGGTAGCCGGCGATGATGAACACGGCGCCGACGGCGACCGCCGCGACCTCGAGGCGGGTTCGCGGGCGCCAGCGATCGGCCGCCCGGACGGCGTACCCAAGCATCAACACCCCGGCGACGTCGAACCGGAGGGCCGCAAACAGCACCGGCGCGTCGAAGAAGTAACCGGGGGCAGCCGGGTCGCCGACGCCGGCTTTGATCGCCATGAACGCCGATCCCCAGACGGCCGCGAGCGCGAGGAACAACGGGAGTGTGCGGTAGCCCACGGTGGGACCTGTACCGAACCGGGCCTCAATTTTTCGACGCGACTCCGGTCGGCGGCGCCGGTTACCCGGCGGTCTGGCCCGCGTTTCGCTCGTCGCGGAGCGACTCGAGAAGGTCCTGTCTGGCGACGATCCCGAGCAGCGCGCCCGCCCCGTCGACGACGGGGACGCGGTTGATGTCCCGGTCGCCGTCGGCCAGGATTGCGAGGAGTTCGTCGGTGTCGGCGTCGGGACCGACGGTGACGACCTCGGCGGTCATCACCTCCCGGATCGGACGGCCGGCGTTGCGGGCGAGGTCGATGCCCGCGTCGAGTTCGTCCCAGGAGATATCGATCGCGTACGTGAGCGATTCGAGAAAGGGCGGGAACCCGACCGGGATCCAAAGCGTCCGGTCGGAGGGCCGAAACAGGTCGACGAGATCGCCCTGCGTAGCGATCCCGACGACGAGACCGCCCTCGACGACCGGGAACCCGTTGAAGTCGGCCTCGGCGAGGCGACCGAGGACTTCGGCGACGTCGTCGTCGGGCGAAGCGGTCTCGACGTCGCGGGTCATGATCTCGCGGGCGTTCATACCGCGGGTTGAACGCCGGCGTGTATAGCCGTTGGGGACCGACCGCCCCGGATCGAACCCGGCCGTGTGGCGGCGGTCGGCGGTCGGCGGCGGTCGGCCGCGGGACGGTTTGAACCCACACGTCACAGTGGGACCGAACTCATCCAAGAGCAGCCCCTACCTCGGCGTGCTGGTTCACCCCAGCGTGGCCAACGCATCGAACATGGAACGCCCTGCTCGGCATGCTGTTTGCGGTCCCGTCGGGGCCGCGTTCGTTCGGCGCGAGCCGCGAACCTTATAGTCGTATCCGCGCGTTATCCGGGTATGGAGAGCCTCAACCGGATGGCCGTCGAGTTGGTCGACGAGGCCATCGACTTCGCCGACGAACTCGCGATCGAGATCCACGAACTGGATAACGGGGCCGTCGTCTGCGATTTCGGCGTCGAGGCCGTCGGCGGCGTCGAGGCGGGGCTGCTGTTGAGCGAGATCCAGACCGGCGGGCTGGCGACGGTCCAAACCGGGATGGGGGAAATCGAGGGGACCCCCCGGACGTACGTCGAGGTGTCGACCGATCACCCCGCGATGGCGTTTCTGGCCGCGCAGAAGGCGGGGTGGGAACTCTCCGTCGAGGGGTTCGAGGGGCTTGGGAGCGGTCCGGCCCGGGCGCTCGTCGCCGAGGAGGGCGAGTACCAGCGGATGGGGTACCGCGACGCCGCGGAGTTCGCCGTGCTGGCGATCGAAAGCGAGGAGCTGCCCGGCGAGGCCGTCGCCGAACACGTCGCCGAGACCGCCGGCGTGCCGGCCTCGAGCGTGTTCCTCCCGACGTTCTCGACGGCGAGTCTCACCGGCAGCGTCGCGCTCGCGGCGCGGGCGGGCGAACTCGCGGCGTTTCGGCTCTCGGAGTTGGGGTACGACCCACTGGACATGCTGACGACGACGGCCGCGGCGCCCGTCGCGCCGGTCGCCGACAGCGACGACGTCGCCATGGCCCGGACGAACGACGCGCTCGCGTACGGCGCGGAGGTGCACATGACCGTCGAGACGGCGTTCGATCGGTTCGACGACCTCCCCTCGAGCGCCGGGGCGGAGTTCGGCGTCCCGTTCGAGGGGATCTTCGCGGAGCACGACTGGGACTTCTACGAGGTGCCACACGAGGTGTTCGCCCCCGCGCGGGTGACCGTCGACGTCGTCGGCGAGGGCGTCGAGGTCGTCGGGCGGACCGACGAGGCGATCCTAGCGGAGAGCTTCGGCCTGCCATAGCCGATCACGGAGCGCGCGATCGGGGCCGTGAGCCGATAACTCGTCGCCTCCGGCGGTATCCAAACTGTTTATACTCCGCCGCGGAGAACCGGTTGGTATGCCGAAACAGCAGAGCGAGGTCCGCGATCTACAGGAGGGCAACTACGTGATGATCGACGACGTCCCGTCGAAGATCACCGCCTACAGCACGTCGAAGCCCGGCAAACACGGCAGCGCGAAGGCCCGCGTCGAGGGAACGGGCGTGTTCGACGGACAAAAGCGGAACTTCACCCAGCCCGTCGACGCGAAGATCTGGGTCCCGATCGTCAACCGGAAGCAGGGACAGGTCGTCTCCGTCTCCGGCAAGGACATGCAGGTCATGGATCTCGAGACCTACGAGACGATCACGATGCGCATCCCGGAGGACCTCGACCCCGAGTCGGACGACGAGATCGAGTACCTCGAGTTCGAGGGCCAGCGAAAGGTCGTCTGAGCCCGGCCGGATGGCACGCTTTCCCGGTGCCGACGCCCCGCCCGAGTCGGCCGCCTACGCGGTCGTCGGCGCGCCGCTGGACGCCTCCGCGACGTTCCGTCCCGGGGCCCGGTTTGGTCCCGAGCGGATCCGGCGGTTCGCCCGGCCGGCCGACGGGTACGACCGACGGACCGGCCGCCGCTTCTCGGAGCTCGTCACCGACGCGGGCGACGTCTCGGCGTGGAACGACGCGGCCGAGTACCTCAAGTTTCTGACCGGACGCCTCGAGGACCACGGGGACGCCGGGCGGGTCCCGCTGCTCGTCGGCGGGGAACACACCGTCACCGTCGCCGGGGTTCGGGCTGCCTCGCCCGACGTCTACGTCGCCTTAGACGCCCACCTTGATCTGTACGAGAGCTACGCCGGCGACGAGTTCTCGCACGCGACGGTCGCCCAACACGCCTTAGAGACCGCCGATCGGGCGGTGTTGCTTGGCGTCCGGACCGGCAGCGAGGCCGAGTGGGACCGCGCGAGCGATGCGGACGTGACGGTCGTACCCCCCGAGGAGGTCCCCGGGTGGTCCCCGTCGTTCGAGGGCGAGCGTGCGTATCTGAGCGTCGATATCGACGCGGCGGACCCCGGCTTCGCGCCGGGGACGGGGACCCCGACCCCCTTCGGGTTGACGCCGCGGGAACTGAGGGGCGCCGTCCGGGCGGTCGCGCCGCGGGCGGTCGGGTTCGACGTCGTCGAGGTGAACGACCGCGACGACGGGCAGGCGGCGGCGCTCGCCGCCGGACTGCTCCGGGCGTTCGTCTTCGCGCACGCCGACGGCGACGGCTGAGCCGCGTCGGCCCGACGGGGCGGCGTCGGATTCAAGCGTTCGCCCGGGGAAGTGGGTCCATGCGACTGTCCACGCTCTGCGATCGGCTGAACGAGCGCCTCGAACACGACCGCTACGCCGGGGTCGACGCGAGTTCGAACGGGCTACAGGTCGGCGACGGATCGGCCGACGTCGGCCGGATCGCCTTCGCCGTCGACGGCGCGATCGCGACGATCGAGGCGGCCGCGAAGGCGTCGGCGGACGCGTTGGTCGTCCACCACGGGATCGTGTGGGGCGGCCTCGACAGCGTGACCGGCGCGGCCTACGATCGGGTCGCCGCCTGCGTCGAGCGCGACGTTGCGCTGTACGCCTCACACCTCCCGTTGGACGGTCACGACGAACTCGGGAACGCCGCCGGGTTGGCGGCGTTTCTCGACTGCGAACCGCTCGGGAACTTCGGGGAGTACGGCGGCGTCACGATCGGACGCCGCGCGCGGGCGAACGAGCCGTACACGGTCGAGTCGCTCCGCGAGCGGCTCTCGGCGCTCGACACCGGCGGCCGCGACGTTCGGGTCCTCGATTTCGGCGCCTCGAGCATTGAGGAGATCGCGATCGTGACCGGATCGGGGGCCGACTGGATCGGCGAGGCCGCCGCGGCCGGCGTCGACGCCTTGGTGACCGGCGAGGGGAAACAGCAGGCCTACCACGAGGCCAGAGAGGCGGGGCTGAACGTCTTTTTCGCCGGACACTACGCGACGGAGACGTTCGGCGTCCGGGGGTTGAAACGGCTCGTCGAGCGGTGGGGCGTGGAGGCGACGTACCTCGATCACCCGACCGGGCTCTGAGGCGCCCGGCTACCGCGTCGCCTTCTTCCACTCGCGGAGGCCGACCACCGCGCCGTCGACCGTGTCGGCGTCGGCGTCGGTCGCCGCCCACCAGAACATCGGCGCGATGTCGGTCGGGTCCCGGCCGCCGCCGTGGCCGGTCAACTCGGTCTCCAGTTGTCCGAGATCAAGGACGCCGGTCGGTGCGTCCGACTCCGCGGCGAACTGTCGGGCGACGGCTTCGGCCCCGGCCTTCGAGACGGCGTAGGAGCCGAAGCCGGCCGTCGCCTCTCTCGCGATGCGGCCGGAGGGGACGAGCGCGCGGGCGTCCGGGGAAAGGTGCGGTTCGGCCTCCCGAAGCGTCGAGAAGACGCCCCGAACGTTCGTTCTGAGCGTGTCGTCGAAGTCGGCGTACCCCTCGGTCGAAAGCGGTGTTTCGCCGGCTGAACCGTGGTAGACGCCGGCGTTCGCGATCACGCAGTCGATCGTGTCGGCCCCGCCGGCGCGGGCGGCGGTCTCCATCAGACGCTCGACGTCGAACTCGTCGCGGACGTCGGCCCGCACCGCCGTCGCCGACCCGCCCTCTGATTCGATCGCCGACGCCACCGTTTCGATCTCCGCTCGCCGCCGCGAACACGTCACGACGTGGCTTCCCCGATCGGCGAACAGTTCGGCAACGGCCCGTCCGACCCCGCGCGATCCGCCCGTGACGACTACGGTGTCCATACCGCCGTTAGGGGCACCACCGGCAAGGTCGTTTCCCCGAGAGATCTTCCCGGACACACGTTTTAATGTGGCTGCCGCACGTAGCGCAGGTAATGTCTGAGTCTCGTTCCGTCGTCGTCGTCGGCTCCGGATTCGGCGGCCTCTCGTCGGCCTGCTATCTCGCCGACGCCGGCCTCGACGTGACGGTACTGGAGAAAAACGACGGGCTCGGGGGCCGGGCGTCGGTGCTCGAGGCCGACGGGTTCAAGTTCGATATGGGCCCGAGTTGGTACCTGATGCCCGACGTGTTCGAGCGGTTCTTCGGGCACTTCGGCCGCGATCCCTCCGAGTTCTACGATCTCGAGCGGCTCGATCCCCACTACCGGATCTTCTGGAAAGACGGCGACAGCGTCGACATCACCGGCGACCGCGGGGAGATGCGGACGCTGTTCGAGTCCTACGAGTCCGGCGCCGGCGACGCGCTCGACTCGTATCTCGACACCTCCGAGGAGCATTACGACGTCGCGACGGAGCAGTTCATCTACACCGACCGCCCGCGGCTCCGCGATTGGGTCGACCTCGACGTGATGAGAGCCGCCCCGATCGGGCTCCAGTTGCTCGGGACGATGGACGACTACGTCTCGAAGTACTTCGAGCACCCGAAGCTCAAGCAGATCATGCAGTACACCCTCGTCTTTTTAGGCGGCGCGCCGCACAACACGCCCGCGATCTACAACATGATGAGCCACGTCGATTTCAACCTCGGCGTGTACTACCCCGAAAACGGGCTCGCGTCCGTCGTCGACGCCTGCGTCGAGGTGGGCAAAGACCTCGGCGTCGAGTACGTGACCGACGCCGAGGTGGCCGAGATCGTCAACCGCCGGGAGGGATTCACCGTCGAGTCCGTCGCGGGCGATTTCGACGCCGATTTCGTCGTCAGCAACGCCGACTACGCCCACACCGAACAGGAGCTGCTCGCGGAGCACGAACGGCAGTACGACGAGGGCTACTGGGAGGACCGGACGTACGCCCCCTCGGCGTTTCTCATCTATCTCGGCGTCGAGGGCGACGTCGAGCCGCTCGAACACCACACCCTCGTGTTGCCGACCGACTGGGACGGCCACTTCGAGCAGATCTTCGATGACCCCGGCTGGCCCGAGGACCCCGCCTATTACCTCTGTGTGCCCTCGAAGACGGACGACGACGTCGCCCCGGAGGACCACTCGAACCTCTTTGCGCTGGTTCCGGTCGCCTCCGGGCTGGACGACACCGAGGAGGTCCGGACGTGGTACCGCGATCTCGTTCTCGAGGACATCGCCGAGAACACGGGCGTCGACCTCCGCGACCGGATCGTGTTCGAGGAGACGTTCTCCGTCTCGGAGTTCGCCGAGCGGTACAACAGCGCGAACGGGACCGCCCTCGGCCTCGCGCACACGCTCCGACAGACGGCGCTGTTCAGGCCGCCCCACCGGTCGTCAGCCTGCCCCGGGCTTTATTTCACCGGCTCGTACACCACCCCCGGGATCGGCGTCCCGATGTGTCTGGTCAGCGGTGAACACACCGCCTCGACGCTTCTTGACGACGCAGCATGACCGATCTCGCCCCCGATCGCGTGCTCCCGAGCGGCGACAGCACGACGGGGTATCTGCTCAAACTCTCGCGACCGCGCTTTTGGCTGTACCTGGCCGGACCCGTCGTCGTCGGCGTCGCCTACGCCGCCGAGAGCGCCACGGAACTGTTCGCGCCGATCGCCGTTGGGCTCTTCGCGTACTTTTTGCTCCCGGCGAACGTGTTCCTCTACGGTGTCAACGACGTGTTCGACGCCGACGTCGACGTCGAGAACCCGAAGAAAGACGACCGGGAGGTCCGGTACCGCGGCGAGTCGCTCGTGCCCGTACTCGTCGCCGCCACCGGGCTTTTGGGGCTCGCGTTCGTCCCGTTTCTCCCGCGCGTCGGCGACGTTGCGATGGTCGTCTTTCTGCTGTTGGCAGTAGAGTACAGCGCGCCGCCGTTTCGGTTCAAGACGACGCCGTTTCTCGACTCGGTGTCGAACGGGCTGTACGTCCTTCCGGGCGTGATCGCCTACAGCGCGCTGGCCGGCGAACTCCCGCCGGTCGCCGCGGTGGCCGGCGGGTGGCTGTGGGCGATGGGGATGCACACCTTCTCGGCCATCCCCGACATCGAACCCGACCGCGCCGCCGGGATCGAGACGACGGCGACCCGCCTGGGGACGGGGTACACCTACGCGTACTGCGCGGCCTGCTGGCTCACGGCGGCGGCGGTGTTCGGAACGGTGCACCCGTTCTTCGCGGCCGCGATCGGCGTCTACCCGGTGTTCGTCGCCGTCATCGTCGCTCGCGGGATCGACGTCGATCGGGCCTACTGGTGGTTCCCGGCGCTGAACACCGCCGTCGGGACGGTCTTCACCCTGGCCGCGCTGTGGGTGATCACGCGTGGCTAGCGTCCGGGTGCCGGCCCGACACAGACTCGAGGGCGCACTCGACGGCGTCGTCAGGGACAACCGCTTTACGATCGCCGTGGTGTTCCCTGCCGTCGGCGCGGTCATGCTCGTCGCCTCGGCCGAGGGGCTGTTGCCCGGACCGCTGCGTTTCAACCCGTACCTGCTCTTGCTCGGCGTTGCGGTGATGCGACTCCCGCTGGTCGCCGGCGTCGCCCCGCTTTTCACCCGGAAGGCCGCGCTCGGCGTGGGGGCGCTCTGTGCGTACACCTACGCCGTCGAGTTCGTGGGCGTTCTCACCGGGTATCCCTACGGCGCCTTCGAGTACGGCGTCGACCTCGGGCCGATGATCGGCGGGCACGTCCCGGCCGCGCTGCCGCTTTTTTTCCTCCCGCTCGTCGTCAACGCCTACCTGTTGTGTCTGCTCTCGCTCGGGGGCCTCGCCGGGCGCGCGCGCTTTCGCGTGCCGGTCGTCATCGCCGCCGTGGTCGGGTTGGACCTCGCCTTGGACCCCGCGGCGGTCTCGCTTGGCTTTTGGGCCTACGACGGCGGCGGCGCGTACTACGGCGTGCCGTGGATGAACTACGCCGGGTGGGTGCTGTCGGCGACCGCCGCTGTGACGGTCCTCGATGCGGCCTTCGATCGGGAGGCGCTCTCGGAGCGGCTCGGGAACTGTGAGTTCATGCTCGACGATCTGGTCAGTTTCGTCGTGCTCTGGGGGGGGATCAACGCGTACTTCCGAAACTGGATCCCGGCGGTGCTGGCCGCGGTGTTCGGGTACGCGCTGTGGCGGACCGACCGGTTCGACTTCCCGGAGCGATAAAAACACGAGCGAACGGGGGCAAAATCCGAGGACTGCCCGATCGGATCAGCCGGTCGGGACGGGGTTGCCGGGGCGGGACCTCGGCGTCGGATCGTCCTCGACCATCGGCACGTCGCTCACCTTCGCGAAGACGGCCTCGGGGTCGTCGTTCCACGCCCAGTACAGCCGCGTCTTCGCCACCAAGGCGAGTTTGCGGAGGGTTCCGAGCGAGGGCGTCCGCGTGACGGTGTCGTTGTCGTGGCTGCGGATGAGCCGGTGGTGGTCCGCATAGAGGACGGCGGCGGTCAAGACGGGCAACTGGCAGTCCGACGGGAGGTACTTGATGCCGGAGACGCCCTCGCGGTACAGCTCCTCGGCGCGTTTCATCTCCCGGCCGATCGCCGCGCCGAGTTCGTCGGTGAAGATCTGGCGCTCGATGTCAGCCGGGTCCGCGCCGCAGGCCTCGAGGGTCGATTGCGGGAGGTAGATCCGGTCGCGGTCCGCGATGTCCTCGCCGACGTCCCTGAGGAAGTTCGTCAGCTGGAACGCCTCGCCGAGTCGGCGGGCCTTCGGCAGCGCGGAGTCGATGTCGTCGGTCTCCATGACGATGCTCATCATCACGCCCACGGCGGCGGCCGACCCGCGCATGTACGACTCGAGCTCGTCGTACGTCTCGTAGCGGGACTTCTCGATGTCGGTCCGCATCGCGTCGACGAACACCTCGATTTCCTCGTCGGGGATGCCGTACCGTTCGCGGACCTCACAGAAGGCCTCAAGCACCGGGTCGTCAGTCGGCTCGTTGCCGAGCGCGGCCTCTCTGATCTCGATCAGACGCTCGTGCTGTTCGGTCGGCGACAGCCCGCCGTCGGGGTTGTCGACGACCTCGTCGGCGACTCTAAAAAAGGCGTACAGCACGTAGGTAGGGTGGCGGACTCGCTCGGGCAGCAGACGGGTCGCATAGTAGAAGGTCTTCCCAGTCTGTCGGTGGATAGACTTGCTCTCCGCGAGCTGGGTCGAATCGACCATTTCCTGACGACCGGTACGGCCGGCCCCGACTTATGTGTTTGTGCATCGGTAGCCGAGGCCCCGGACGCCGGTCGGGTACTCGGGTATCGGGCCCGAGCGCGTCGGTCACGCCGTCTGGTCGTCGTACGCCGACGGGGACAGAAGCGCCTCGAACTCGGCGGGGTCGGCCGGGTCGATCTCGAGCATCCAGCCGTCCCCGAAGGGGTCCTCGTTGACGAGTTCCGGCGCGTCGATCAGGTCGTCGTTGACGGCCGTCAGGTCGCCCGAAACCGGGGCGTAGAGGTCCGACACGGCCTTGATCGACTCGATGACGCCGAACTCGGCTCCGGATTCGAGCGCGTCGCCGACCGCCGGGAGTTCGACGAACACCACGTCGCCGAGTTCGTCCTGTGCGAAGTCGGTGATCCCGACGCGGACCGTCCCGCTCTCGTGGCGCGCCCATTCGTGCGTCTCTCGGTACCGGCAGTCTTCGGGAACGTCGAAGCTCATACGAGTCGTATCCACGGTGGGGCACGTAGGGCTGTCGGCTCGGCCGAAACGCCGTCCGGACGCGGGTCCCGGGCGGATTCCGGGCGAACGGGCGGCGGGTCGTCAGTAGAACGGAGGCGTCTCGACCCTCGCGCGCTTCGTGTCGCCGCGGACGACGATCCCGAGTTCCGTCCCGGGGTCGGCGTAGCCCTCGGGGACGTACCCGAGACCGATCGCGTCGCCGAGCGTCGGACTCATCGTCCCGCTCGTGACCGCCCCGATCGGGTCGCCGTCGGCGACGATCTCGTGTCCGTGGCGGGCGATCCCGCGGTCCGCGAGCCGGAAGCCGACGAGACGCTCCTCGGGGTCTGTGGCCCCGGGGGCCGAAAGCGCGTCGCGGCCGACGAAGGGGGTGTCCGTATCGACGACGAAGCCGATGCCCGCCTCGTAGGGGGTCCGGGGGTTGTCCTCGGCGTCGAAGTCCTGTCCCGAGAGCAGGAATCCGGCCTCGAGTCGGAGGGTGTCACGCGCGCCGAGCCCGCAGGGCTGACACGAAAGCGCCGACCAGACCGCCGCCGCGGCGTCGGCGTCGAAGAGGAGTTCGACGCCGTCCTCCCCGGTGTAGCCCGTCCGAGCGAGGAGACACTCGACGCCGGCGATCTCTCGCGGCGCGACCGAAAAGCGCGACACCGATCCGGGCGACTCACAGAGCCCGCCCAGTAGTTCGATTGCCTCGGGGCCCTGCACCGCGAGCATGCCGTAGCCGTCGGTCGCGTTCTCGACGGTCGCGTCGAGGTCCCACCGCTGGGTGTGTCTCGCCCACCGCTGTGTCATCTCGGCGTCGTGGCCCGCGTTCGGAACGAACAGGAACGCGGCGTCGCTCGGGGCGCCCTCCGGGAGGCGGTAGACGACGGTGTCGTCGAGCACAACGCCGTCGGCGTCCGTGATCGCCGAGTACTGCGCGTCCCCGGGGGCGAGTTCGGCGACGTCGTTCGTCGTCAGGCGGTTCATCAGCCGCCCCGCGTCGGGTCCCGACACCGCGAGTTGGCTCATGTGCGACACGTCGAACTTGCCGACCGATCCCCGGACGGCCTCGTGTTCGGTCCGGATCGAGTCGAACTCGAGCGGCATCTCCCAGCCGCCGAACGCGGTCAGTTTCGCGCCCGACGCGGCGTGATCGGCGGCGAGCGGCGGCGTTCGAAGCGACATACCGACCCTGCGACGGCCCGGAGTAAGTATCTATTTGTCGGGTGGTACCCCAGGGTGGGTATGGGACTGTTCGAGCGGCTGTTCGGCCGCGGGGCGCGGGTCGGGATCTTCGTCGACGGCCCGAACGTGTTCCGCCCCGAGTTCGACGTCGACCTCGACGACCTCCGGGAGATAGCCGGCGACGAGGGGACGATCGCGGTCTCTCGCGTCTACGTCGACGAGGAGGCCGGCAGCGGGCTGATACAGGCCGCCGAGGCCCGCGGGTTCGCGGTCGTGACGACGAGCGGCGACGTGGACGTCAGGCTCGCCGTCGACGCGGTCGAGGCCGCCGTTTCCGGGCGGATCGACGCGGTCATCGTCGTCTCCCGGGACGCCGATTTCAAGCCCGTCCTGGAGATCGCCGCCGAGCGCGGGCTCCGGACGGTCGCCGTCGCCCCGGGAACGCACGGCCGCTCGGACGCGCTCCGGAACGCCGCCCACGACGAGATAACGCTCGGGTGAGACCGGACCCGCCGGCGGGAAGCGAACCGAAGCGACGGCGACGGCGGCGCGGTAGCGGTGCCGTTTTGCCGCCCGGCGGCCAAGCGCGGGCCATGTACGACGGTCCGGTGTTGGACAACCACCTCCATCTCGATCCGATCAACGGCCAGGGAGTCGACGCCGCCGAGACGTTCGCGGCGGCCGGCGGGACGCATCTGAACGTCCTCAACAAGCCCTCGTGGGACCTCGTCGGCGCGGTCGAGGGCGAGGCCGGCTTCCGGGAGACGTTCGATCTCACGGTCGAGGTGACGCGGCGGGCCGACGAGCGCCTCCCCGGTCGCGCCCGGCCCGTCCTCGGCGTCCACCCGGGGCTCGTCTCGCGGCTCACGGAGCGGGGGTACGACCCCGACGAGGCCGCGGCCCTGATGAAAGCGGGGATCGACGTCGCCGCGGAGTACGTCGCCGAGGGGCCGGCGCTCGCGATCAAGTCCGGACGGCCCCACTACGAGGTCGAGGAGGCGGTGTGGGAGGCCTCCAACGAGGTCATGCGTCACGCGTTCGCCCGCGCCGCCTCGGTCGGGTGCGCCGTCCAGTTGCACACGGAGGGCGGCGAGGCGTTCGAAACGGTGACCGAGTGGGCCGAGGCCGAGGGGCTGGCCCCCGACCGCGTCGTCAAACACTACGCGGGCGGATATCTCGAGGGGCCGGTTCCGAGCGTGATCTCAAAGAAGGACGAGCTCGAACGGGCCTGCGGGAACGACCGGCCGTTTCTCATGGAGACGGACTTCATCGACGACCCGGACCGCCCCGGCGCGGTGTTGGGCCCGAGGACCGTCCCGAGGCGGACGCGGTGGCTCGCCGAGGCGGGACACGAACGCGCCCTGTACCGGGCCCACGTCGAAACGCCCGCCGCGGTCTACGGGATCGACACCGAGGCGACGCTTTCGGACGACCGCGACGGGGGCCTCTGAGGGGCGCTCGAGCCGACCGGGGGCGTTTTGTCGCCGCCGCCCGTACCGCCCGCATGGCAACGTACCGCCGAGAGACCGTGATCGACGCCCCCTTCGAGGAGGTCTGGGCGTTTCACGCCACGACGGACGGGCTCGAAGCCCTGACGCCCGGGTTCGTGAACCTTGAGATCGACCGCGTCTCGGGGCCGGACGGCGAGGCCGACCCGGACGAACTCGTGGTCGGATCGCGGATCGAGATGTCGGTCCGCCCGCTCGGCCTCGGACCGAGACGGCGGATCGTCTCCGTCATCGACGACCGGCGACTGGACGGCGGCGCGGGGTCGTTCCGCGACGTCATGGAGTCGGGGCCGTTCGACCGGTGGGCACACACCCACCAGTTTTTCGCCGACGGCGACCGGACGCATCTCGTTGATCGGGTCGAGTACCGCCTGCCCGGGGGGGCGCTGGGCCGGGCCGTCTCGCCGTTCGGACGGCTCGGGTTCGCGCCGATGTTCCGGGATCGACACCGACGCACGAAGCGGCTCTTGGAGTGACGGCGCGAACGCGGCGCGGTCGGGTCACTCCCGCGAGGCGGCCTCGCGGTGGGCCGTTGCGACGGATTCCCGGAGCCGTTCGCCGTCGCTCGCGTACGCGAGGTGGGCCGAACAGTCGCAGTCGGAGGCCCCAAAGCCCGAACACGGCGAGTCGGGCAGCGCCGTCGCGACCGCACACTCGATGTCGGCCCCGGGCGTCCGGACGTCGCCCCGCAGCGACGCGTCCGCACAGCCGAGGAGGTAATCGACGTGCCAGTGTCGGGTCGCGCGCTCGCCGGCGGCCACCTCGTAGTGTCTGTCGACCCGTCCGAACCCGCCGGACCCGAGCGCGCTGCCCGTGTAGGCGTACCAGCCGGCCGGAAACGCCGTCTCCGCGAGCGCGCCGACCTCGATGGTCGCCCGGCGGTCCAGTTCGATCAAAAGCGTGTACGTGCCGCCGGTCATACCGGCCGTTGTGCCGAGGGCGTCGAGTACCTGTCGGCTCGGCCGCCCGCGGACGCCCGCGTGAAACGGTCGATCCGGCGGGGCCGACCGCGCGACGGTGGACAGGACCCGCCATGTTTTTGCGTTCGCCCGCCGGAGGAGTGGACATGAAGGAGTCGCTCATGGACATCCTGTGTTGTCCGCTGGACAAGGCCGAACTCGACCTCGAAGTCATCCGCGAGGACGACGAGGAGGTCCTCGAGGGCCGGCTCGTCTGCACCGAGTGCGGCGAGGAGTACCCCATCGAGGACGGCATCCCGAACCTCCTGCCGCCGGACATGCGCGACGAGGCCGCCGCCTGAGAACGGCCCGAACGCGGTCGATCGAGCGGTAGCCTTTTTGTCCGCACCGCGAGAGTGAGCACGTGTGACGGACTCGCTCGAAGTCGCTGTCAACCGCGACGGGATCCACACGCTCGCCGTTCCGTCGGATTTCGAGGCCAACGGTCCGTTCGTCGTCGAGTTCTCGAACCACGGCGAGGCGGCCCACGTCCATCTCAACCTCGACGACCGGCTCTCGGAGGTCGCCAGGGTCGGGGCGACGAACCACTACGTCGAGAGCGGCGAGCGCCGGGTGGTCGACGTCGAGACCCGCGACCCCTCGACGTGGCCCGAGGAGACGGTCCGGGGGCGGCTCAAGATCGTCGTCGGGCACGGCCGGGAGACGCGGTACGTCACCGTCGTGTTCGATCGATCGGCGGCCGACGTCCGGGTCGATCCGGACCTCGGAACGCCGGACGCCGGGGACGCCTCTGGGACGCCGCCGCTGGTTCGGCTGCTCCCCGTCGTCGTCCTCGGGAGCGTGGCGGTGCTTTTGGCCGTCGGCGCCCTCGTCTCGGGTGGCGGTGCGTCGGTGCTGGCCGCGGGCGCGATCGGTGCCGGCACGCTGTGTGCGGTCGCCGGGTACGTCCTCTTCGGCGGCGGTGTGACGCTGCAGTGACGCCGGACGTTGCGGTGGGGTCCGGCCGCCGTCGGTCACTCCCCGTCCGTCGGCACGCCGCAGAGCCGCCCCTCGTCGTCGAGGCGCTTGGCGCGCAGAAACCGGGCGCGGTACCGGTTTGCGCCCTCGTAGATGTCGGCCTCCCTGATCGAGTCGGTCCGACCGTCGGCGACGGCGTCGATGATCGCCTCGACCTGTTCTTTCTCGCTCGGCGTCAACTCGAACTCGTAGCGCTCGGTGCGCTCGCCCTCCAGTTGGGTCCACTTGCGGGCCGCGGTCACGACGAGCGAACAGGGCTCCCGGCAGGGGAACTCCCCGTCGCCGCCGTCGACGTCAAGGGTCGTCTCGTCGTCGTACTCCCACTCGCGGCGCTTCAGACACTGGCTGTCGTCACAGCAGGCCTCGGCGACCCAGTTGACGTGTTCGTACCCCTCGCCGCGGTCCCACGTCTTGATCACGCCGTAGATCCCGCTTTGGCGCTCCATCGTCTCGCGCCAGTGGCTCACGTCGAGCTCGCCGCGACCCTCGAGGTACCAGTTCGCGATCGTCGCCGGGTAGACGTACTCGACCGTCTCGGCGAGCGCCCGGCCGTCGAGGTCGACGAACGCCCACCCGGTCGGCAGCGTCGGGGCGGTCTTCAGCGGGCGGTACCGATCTCTGTCGTCGCGTTTGACGAGCCGTCTCGCCTCAAGTGGGTCCGAGTGAACGTCGAGCGCCTCGGCGTCGACGCCGCCGTCGGCTTCGTTTCTGAGCGCGTACACCCGGTCGCCGTCCGGGCCGAGGCCGACGTCGATCCGGAGCTGTCCCCACGTTGCGACGATGCCGCCATCGGTCATCGTCTCGTAGCGATCCGGCACGGACCGCTCGTCGGCGCTCTCGAGGTGCCTGAGGAAGGCGAGTTCGGTGTCCGGTCGGTCCCGGCCGTTCCAGTAGTGCCAGTTCGAGACGAACCGGGGGTTCCGGTCGGCGGCGGCCCTGAGTTCGGCCTCCGAGAGCCCCTCGCGGGCGGCGTCCGGCGTCTCGAAGCGGTACCCGTCGGCGTCGCGGGCGGCGGCGACGCCGTCGCACTCGAGGCCGCCCGAGGCGGCCGCCGAGACGAACGCGTCGAGTTGCTCGTCGTTCATTCAATCACCCACGCCCGCACCGGATCCCGAACCCGCGTCCACGCTCGGATCCGTCCGGCGGCGGATCGATTCGATCGCGTCGCCGACGGAGGCACCGGCGTCGGCCGCCCGCTCGATGACGACGTCGGCCATCAGCGCCTCGGTTCCGACCGCGCCGGCGTACCAGATCCGGTGGCCGTCGACCTCACTCGGGGTCTCCCAGCCGGTCCGGTAGTCGTCGGTCAGCCCCATGTCCTCGGGGATGTCCTCCTGTGTGTGGTAGCCGTCGGCGACGAAAAGCGGGACGACGACGACGTCGGTCGTCTCGAAGAACTCGGTCACGTCGTCGACCTCCGGGTCCTCGTCCATGAACAGGGCCTCGACCTCCTCGAAGCGGTCCGTTTCGGCGATCCGGTCGGCGTGTAGCTCCACAGCCTTCGCGGAGTTCTCGTTTCGTTCGGTGCCGTGGCCGACGACGGCGAGTGCGAACCCCTCGCCGACCTCGTCGTCGCCGGTTACCGACTCCGCCCGCCGGACGATCACGTCGCTCATCGCGTCGTGCGTTCCCACCGGTCCGCAGTAGTGGACCGTCTTTCCGACGTCCGCGGCCTCGAACGTCGCGTGGGTGGCGCTCGTGCCGTCCGACTCCCACTCGTCGAGGTCCCAGCCCTCGAGGCGGAGTTCTCTCGGGATCACCTCCTCGGTGAAGTACCCCTCCGAGACGAAAAGCGGGACGACGTACACCTCGTCGCTCTCGACGGTCCGGAGGACCTCCCGGAACGACGGCTCCTCCTTCCAGAAGCCGGTCCGTACCTCGTCGAAGACGCCGGTCTCCGCGATGGTGTTGGCGTGGTCGTACGTCGGCGTGCTCGCGTCCGGATTCAGGTGTGACCCGTGTGCGACGATGACGAGCGCTTGCATGCCGAACGGTACGAGGCGGCGGCTTTAGTCGCTTCGGGAATCGGCGCGCCGGACGACGCGAGGCGGGCGTGGGGACCGACAGCGCCTTGTCGGATCGCTCCGAGTCCACGGGCATGACCATCGCAGCCGACGCCCGGGCGGCCGTCAGAGCATGCCCCTTCGTGTACGACGGGCTCCGGGCGGGCGTCCTCAACTACACCGCCGCCGCCCGGTTTCTCGACGTCGGCGACGCGGAGGCCGTGGGGGCCGCACTCCGGCGGTACGCCGAGGAACTGGACGACTTCTCGGGGGATGACGCGAAGGGGCGAGCGAGCGTCTCGATGCGTTCTGGGGTCGCAAAATCGGAGGACGGCACCGGGCTTCTCAGCGTCGGCGGCGTCTCGTTTGCGGTCGGGGGCGGCGAGCACACCGCGATCGTCGCCACGGGGTCGTTCGGGGCGGAAGCTCTTGAGGCGGCCCTCGGGCGGCTCCGGACGGCCGGCGTCGGCGTCGTCGCCGCCGCCGGGACCGAGGGGTCCGTGACCGTCGTCGTCGGGCGTCGCGAGGGGCCGGACGCCGTCCGCGCCGTCGAGGACGCCCTGTGAGGCCCGCGCAAGCGACGCATTGAAACCGGCTCCGGGCGCAGGCCCGGATAATGACGCTTCGCGTCCTGAACACGCTCTCCGGCGAGCGCGAGCCGTTCGAGCCGGCCGATCCCGATGACGTCCTGCTGTACTACTGCGGGTTGACCGTCTCGGACAGCGCACACCTCGGTCACGCCCGAACCTGGACCCATGTCGACGTGATCCACCGGTGGCTCGAACACCTCGGGTACGGCGTCCGGCACGTCGAGAACATCACCGACGTCAACGAGAAGATCGTCGCCCGGATCGGCGAGCGCGACGGCGACGCCGTCCTCGGCGGGAGCGAACGGGAGGTCGCCGAGCGGTTCATCGACCGGCTGCTCGCCGACATGCGGTCGCTCAACCTCAAACGCGCCGAGGTCTACCCGCGGGTGTCCGAACACGTCCCCGAGATCATCGATCTCATCGAGACGCTGATCGAGCGGGGCTACGCCTACGAGTCCAACGGCTCCGTGTACTTCGACGTGACCGAGTTCCCCGACTACGGGAAGCTCTCGAATCAGTCGATCGAGGCGGTCGAGGCCCAGGGGGCCGACGAGGAGCGGGCCGAAAAGCGGAACCCGGCGGATTTCGCGCTGTGGAAGGCCGGGGGCGTCTCGGAGGCCGCGGTGGCCGAACACCGCGTCGCGGATCGGACCTACGAGGCCGACCCGACCGGCGAGACGTGGGACTCGCCGTGGGGGCCCGGCCGCCCCGGGTGGCACATCGAGTGCTCCGCGATGTCGATGACCCACCTGGACGACTCGATCGACCTCCACGTCGGCGGGCGGGACCTCGTCTTCCCGCACCACGAAAACGAGATCGCACAGACGGAGGCCGCGACCGGCGGGACGTTCGCGCGGTACTGGCTCCACGCCGACCTCTTCGAGATGGACGACGAGAAGATGTCCTCGAGTCTCGGGAACTTCATCCCGGTGTCGGAGGCCGTCGAGCGGTTCGGGACGAACCCCCTGCGGATGTTCTTCGTCTCGTCGTCGTACAACTCGACGCAGACGTACAGCGAGGCGGCGATCGAGGAGGCCCTCGAGCGCTGGGAGCGCCTCGAGGCGGCACACGACCGGATCACAGCCGTACTCGAGGGGCCCGAGGCCCGAAGCAAGGTCGGATCGTCGCTCGGGGACGCGGTCGAGGAGACACGACGCGCGTTTACCGCGGCGATGAACGACGACTTCAACACCCGGGAGGCGCTCGCCGCGCTGTTCGAACTCGTCGCCGCGGCGAACCGCCACCTCGACGCCGAGGGGCCCTACGACTACCGCGGCCTGCACCGGGCCGTCGAGGCGCTCGAGACGTTCGGCGGCGACGTGCTCGGGTTCGATTTCGGCGACGGCTCCGGAGGGGACGTCGAGATCGCCGACGAACTCGTCGAGTTCGTCCTCGGGTTGCGCGAGACCGAACGCGACGCCGGCAACTACGAGCGCGCCGACGAGATACGGGCCGGCCTCGAGGCTCTCGGCGTCGAGGTGCAGGACACGGACGAGGGGCCGCAGTACCGGCTCTGACATCCTCCCACGACTGAAGTCGTGGGGTTCCACGGTCACAGACCGTGCCCCGACTTCGGGAGGTTCCCCACTCGCAGACGGTGGGGTTGTGGGCCGTGCCAGTACGGCCCCCGACTCGGATAGCGGGCTTCATCTACCCCCGCGAAGGGTGCGTATCCTTACCCGAGACTCGGCATCACAACCCACGAACCCTTCGATATTCAACGTTTCGCCGGCTGTCGGCTTCATCCCACTCTTGAAGGGGTGGGCTTTCGCCTCGCTACCGCTGTAACGCCCGCCGTCGGGCGGTGGCCCCGGCCGGCCTACGGGAGGGCGATCGGACAGATCAGGACGCCCATGAGAGTCGCCCGGCGCGCCCCGAGGCGGGCGGGAACCAACCCGACGAGGGTCGCTGCGAGATACGCGGCGACGCCGATCGGGCCGGCGAACAGATACGAGAGCGCGGCGAGCACGCAGAGCAGCCCAACGGAGAGCCGCGTCGGGTCCAGGTTGCCGACGACCGCGAGGTACCGGTCGCCGATCGTCAACACGCCGACGGCGCCGGCGGTCGCACCGAGAGCGACCGCGGCCAGGAGGTGCGGAAGCGACAGCGGGACGTCGGTCGCCTCGACGGCCACGAGAACGCCGGTCCGGGGGGAGCCGAGCGCGACGAGCGCAAAGAGCGCGAACACGGTGTTGGCCGTGTTCACGCCGGAGGTCGCAACCACGAACCCGCGGGCGCCGTACCGTCCCGGAACCGCGAGCAGGGCGAACGTCGCCGCGATGGCGCTCGAGACGGCGGGGACGTACCCGACGACCGCGCCGGCGAGCGTGCCGATCCCCGAGAGGCCGAGCACGCTCCGTTTCGAGGTCGCGATCGTCGGGTCGTCCTGCGGCGGAACACCGTCGCCGCCGATCGCGTCGATGAGGACGGGCGCGCCGAACAGACCCGCAAACAGCGGGGCGAGCATCCCGCCGGCGGCGAGCGGCGCGGACGGCGAGAGATCAAGCGTTGCGATCCCCAACGCGCCGCTGAGACCGAAGGAGATCGCGGCGACGAGCCTCGAGCCGATCCCCCGCTCGGTCAGGACGAGCGCAACGGCGACCGCACCGAGCACGAGCGTGAGGTTCGCCCGTACCGTCGGCCACAGGGCGGTCATGCCCCGGGTGACAGGGATCGAAAGCGGCACGGCGAGGACGACGGCGACGCCGCTGCCGAGCGCGGACAGCCGCAGGGCTTCCGGGCCGCGACCCTCCAGGACGAGTCGGTGCCCCGGCAGCGCCGCGACGGCCGTGGCGGGGGCCGGCACGCCGAGCGCGAGCGTCGGCACGATCTCGAGGAAGGTGTGTGTCACCCCCGCGGCGAGCATGGCCATGCCGACGTACAGCGACGGGCCGGGGACCGAGGGCGCGGCGCCGGCCAACAGCAGCGCCATGTTGTTCGCGTGCAGTCCCGGGATCAGCCCGCTTGCCGTTCCGAGCGCGACGCCGCCGGCGACGAAACAGAGCGCGATCGCCGCCGCCCGGGGCGCGAGGGTGACCTCCATCGGGGGCTCTGGCCGCGCTCAGGTATATAAACGTGTGCTCGGGGGCGCCCGACGGGACGGAAGGCCCGGCCGCGGCTGGACGTTTTTAAACCGGTGTCGGACCGGCCGGGTCGGCGCAACCGGTGAGAACACCAAAGTATTTAAATACGTTTCGTTCGTGTTTCAGGTACCGATAGCTAACCGGGTCTTTCTGGGGTCGTTCCCTGCCTGGTAGCCCCCGCCACGTAGCATGAGCGAACACACACACACGCGAACGCGAACGGCCGAGACGGAGACAGAGACCGAGGCCGACGAGGAACTGACCGGGTGCCCCGAGTGCGGCGGCGACATCACCGCCGACTCCGAGCACGGCGAGACGGTCTGTACCGAATGCGGCCTCGTCGTCGAGGAAGACGAGATCGACCGCGGCCCCGAGTGGCGCGCCTTCGACAGCGCCGAAAAGGATCAAAAGTCCCGCGTCGGCGCACCGACGACGAACATGATGCACGACAAGGGCCTCTCGACGAACATCGACTGGCGCGATCAGGACGCCTACGGGAACTCCCTGGACTCCCGCCAGCGCCAGAAGATGCAGCGCCTACGGAAGTGGAACGAGCGGTTCCGCACCCGCGACTCGAAAGAGCGCAACCTCAAACAGGCCCTCGGCGAGATCGACCGCATGGCCTCCGCGTTGGGCCTCCCCGAAAACGTCCGGGAGACCGCCTCGGTCATCTATCGTCGTGCACTCGACGAGAACCTCCTGCCCGGTCGCTCGATCGAAGGCGTCTCCACTGCCGCGCTGTACGCCGCCGCCAGACAGGCCGGCGTCCCACGCAGCCTCGACGAGGTCGCCGGCGTCTCGCGCGTCGAAAAGAGCGAAATCGCCCGTACCTACCGCTACGTCGTCCGCGAACTCGGCCTCGAAGTCGCGCCGGCCGACCCCGAGAGCTACGTCCCCCGCTTCGCCAGCGAACTCGGCCTCTCCGAGGAGGCCGAAAACCGCGCGCGGAAGCTCCTCGGGAACGCCAAAGAGCAGGGCGTCCACTCGGGGAAGTCGCCGGTCGGCCTCGCGGCCGCCGCCGTCTACGCCGCCTCGCTTCTCACCAACGAGAAGACAACGCAGGCGGCCGTCTCGGAGGTCGCGGACATCTCCGAGGTCACCATCCGCAACCGCTATCACGAACTCCTCGAGGCCGAACAGGACCTCGCGTTCGCCTGAGGCCCTCCGGGGCGGAGCGACAGACTCGCGTCGCGGTTGTGCGGGCGAACGCGAGGCGGCCGCCGTCGGCGTCGGTCGCGCTGTTTTTGTCGGCGGAAGCCGTCACCCAACCCGTGCGGGAGTTCGCCTTCGAACTCGCGGTGTGTGCCGCCATCGAGGCCGAGAGCGACGGCGTCGTTGCCCGCCAACTCGGCACCCGATCGCGGGTCGTCGACGTCGTCGAGATCGAACCGGGCCCGGAGTTCGACGCGCGAACGGAGATCACGTCCGAGGCGATCCCCGGGCCGGCGATCGAGAGCGACGTCGGCGTCGGGCGGGCGCGGCGGGCGACGGCGGCGATCGACGCCGACCCCGGACGGGCCGAGTCGATCGCCGACCGGGCCGTCGAGATCGGGTTCTTCGAGGCCGAACGGCGGGGCCGAAAGCGGGTCGTCCGGCAGGCGACCCGGTACCCGGACTGGATCGGGGGCCTCACCGCGATCGAGAACAAGCCGGACCTCGGTCGGCCCGGCGACCTCGAACGGCAGCTCCGAAAGGACGTGTCGCTGTCGCTTTTCGACGAGATCGTCCTCGTGACGGGCTCTTACGTCACGGGCGCACACCTCAACCGGATCCCGGACCCGGTCGGTGTCCGCCGGTTCGACGCCGAAACGGGGAGCTTCGAGACGGTCCGGGAGCCGAGTCGGCTGCGGAGCGACTCGGCCGGGATCGCCATCCTCGAGGAGAGCGCGGCGAAGACCGACATCGAGCCGATCGGTCCCGAGCGGAAGGCCCGGATGCGGCGGCGGATCGCGGAACGGGCCTACGGGAAGGGGTGGCGGCCGGAGGCGCTGCCCGGCTGTGAGCGGGCGGCTCCGCGGGGGCCGCCGTTCGGCCCCGAGGACGCGTTGCCGTACTGCGAGTGGAAAGAGCGGTTCGTCGACCCCGCCCGCGAGTGCGGCCCGGAGTGCCCGGAGTACGCGCCGACGGAGCCGCCGGCCGTCGATCCGGACGCGCTCAGAGACCGCCGGACGGGCTGGAAGGCCGACCCCGGCGGCGTCGCCCGGCGGCAGGCCGGACTCGGACGCTTCGGCGAGGACGAGGACGGCGAATGAGGCGAGGGCGGACGCAGGTGCGGGATCACAGCGTGAACCGCTCGCCGTCGACGGCCATGTCCTCCGCGAACGCCCGTTCGGCGGGGATGTAATGCGAGAGGTGGACGAGCCGGTACTCCGCGGCGTCGAGGTCGTCGGCGAGCGCCCTGGCGCCCTCGATCGTCATGTGTTTCGTTCCGAACGTGCGATAGGTCCCGTCGGCGTCGGCGTGGTCGCCCCCGAGGGGGTGGTACTGGGCGTTGCTCGCGGGGACGATCCCGTCGACGAAAAGCAGGTCCGGTTGCGCGAGGACCGCCCGGGAGTCGGCGCCGATCGCGTAGCTGCTGTCGCCGGACAGAGACAGCGTCGCGCCCGTCTCTGGGTCCTCTACCCGCAGGCCATAACAGACGAGCGGCGGGTGCTCGACGGGGACGAGCGTCACCTCGAACCCGCAGGCCTCGAACGGCTCGAAGGGGCTCTGCGGTTCGACCGACACCGCATCGAGGTAGTGGTACTTCTCGTCGACCGTCTCGGCGACGCTCTGGCCGGTCCGTGGGTCCGTCTCGTCGGCTGCGAACACCGGGACATCCTCGAGCAGCCGGTAGGCGTTCCCGAGGCCGTCGAGGTGATCGAAGTGGATGTGGCTGATCACGATCGCGTCGGGCAGCGGGACGTCCTGTTCGAGAAACTGCGAGCGGAAATCCGGGCTCGCGTCGATGAGCAGCGACTCCCCGGTGTGTTCGTTGTGGACGTGGACTGAGAACCGCGAGCGCTCGACGCCGAGAGACCGAGCGCGCTCGCAGGTGTCGCAGTCGCATCTCGGCGTCGGCGTGCCTGTCGTGTCGCCGGAGCCGAGAAGCGTGACCCGCATCAGTGGTCGTGATCGTGGGCGTGGCCGTCCGATCCGCCGGCAACGAGCGTTTCGGCGTCGCCGTCGATCATGTCCATGTTCTTCAGGTTGTCCCGCTCCTCGAAGCCCTCGACGGCGTCGAGGAGGTCCTGTTGTGTCAGCGTGGTCCGCTCTTCTGTCAGCGCGTCGAGGACCGCCTCCCGCAACACGAGTCGGAGGTCGCTGCCGGTCAGCCCCTCCGTCGCCGAGGCGAGGGCGTCGGGATCGAACCCGTCGATCTCCATGCGTCTGGTGACGATCCGGAGGATGTCGGCGCGCATCTGCCCGTCCGGTTTCGGGAAGTTGACGATCTCGTCGAAGCGCCGCCAGGCGGCCGCGTCGAGTTGGTTCGGGTGGTTCGTCGCGCCGATGAGCAACACGTCGTCCTGTATCAGCGAGATCTCGTCGATGCTCTTCAGCAGCGTGTTCACCGCGCGCTTGATGGCCGCGTGTTCGTCCGACGAGCGGGTCTTGGCGACGAAGTCGAACTCGTCCATAAAGAGGATACACGGCGAGAGCCGCTTTGCGATCTCGAAGGTCTTGTCGACGTTTTTCGCCGTCTCGCCGAGGTACTGGCTCGTGATCATCGACAGTTTGACCTCGACGAAGGGGAGATCGAGGTCCTGGGCGAGCGCGCGGGCGACGGAGGTCTTGCCGGTGCCGGGCGGCCCGACGAACAGCAGTTTGCCGATCTCCCTGAGGCCGATCTCGGCGAGGTAATCACGGTGTTCGATCGCCTTGACGACCTTGTGGATCTCGTTTTCCTGATCGGTCGTCAACACGAGGTCCTCAAGGGTCATCTCGATCTCCTCGGGCGCCCTGATCTCGACGAGATCGAGCATCTCCTCTTCATCCTCGTCGAACATCTCCTCCAAGAGCGAGTCGATCCAGACGCGGTCGGCGTGGATCGGGCGGTTCTTCTCGCGGGCGTCCTCGTAGTCGACGCCGGCGTCCTCGCCGAACGCGTGTGCGAGCGTCGGATTGGCCCGGAGCCGGTCGTGTGAGGCCCGCTCGAGGAACCACGATTCGGCCATGCCGCGGTCGCTGAACTCGATCTTCCCCGAAAAGTCGTCCCGGTCGGTGAACATCAGTCCCGAAACGGCCTCCCACGGTCGGTCGACGCCGGTCGCGGCGGCGGCGGTGTTCGTCGTCGTCGTCAGCGGCCGTTCGACCTCGCCGTCCTCCCAGAAGACGCGGCGGTACTTCGGCGGGAGATCGCGCTCGTCGAGATCGCGGGTCTCGGTGTAGATGGCCGCAGTCAACAGAAACTCAACGATATCGAGTTCGGGGCTGCTCATTCCCCGGATTTTTGACGCGGCGGCGGTATAAGCCCGTCGGAACCGCCGCCCTCGGAGAGCGCGGCGCGGCCGCACAGGGGTCGGGGTCACACCGAAGTCGGTTTATCCGCGTCGCCGCTGTGTCCCGGTATGTCGATCCGCGTGACGTTCCTGGGGACGGGCGGGGCCGTACCGACGACCCGGCGGAACACGAGTGCGGTGTTCTGCCGGCGCGAGGGCGATCGGCTGCTGTTCGACTGCGGCGAGGGGACCCAACGACAGATGATGCGTTTCGGGACCGGGTTCGCCGTGTCGCACGTCTTCGTGACGCATCTCCACGGCGATCACACCCTCGGGCTGCCCGGGCTGCTCCAGACGATGGCGTTCAACGACCGGGAGTCGCCGCTTTCGATCCACACGCCGCCGGGGACGAAACCGGAGCTCAAGCGGCTGTTGGACGGGGCCGTCGGGCGGCCGTCGTTCCCGCTTTCGGTCCGGGAGGTCGGCGACGGCGACGTGGCGCTCGATCGCCCCGGGTACGAGGTCCGCGGGTTCGAGACCGACCACGACACCCGGTCGGTCGGGTACGCTCTGATCGAGGACGAGCGGAAGGGTCGCTTCGACCGCGAGCGCGCCGAGGAGCTCGGCGTCCCGGTCGGCCCGAAGTTCCAGACGCTTCACGCCGGCGAGGCGGTCGAACTCTCCGACGGGACCGTCGTCGAACCCGAGCAGGTCGTCGGCGACCCCCGGCCCGGGCGGCGGATCGTCTACACCGGCGACACGCGGCCCAGCGAGCGAACCGAGGCCGTCGCGGAGGGGGCGGACCTGTTGATCCACGACGGGACCTTCGCCGACGACAACCGCGGCCGGGCCGAGCGGACGGCGCACTCGACGGCCGGCGAGGCGGCCGCCCTCGCCGAGCGCGCCGGGGTTAGGCGGGTCGCGCTCGTCCACGTCTCCTCGCGGTACGCCACCGACGCCGCGCGCTTAGAGCGGGAGGCCCGCGAGCGGTTCGGCGGCGATCGGGCCTTCGTGCCCGACGACGGCGACGCGGTCTCGGTGCCGTATCCGGACGCCGAGTAACGTCGGCGTCGGCTAGGCGGCGACCCGCCGGGGGGCTATTCGGCCGCCTCGCGCCGGCGGTACATCCCGAGTGCGACCCACTCGATGACCGCCTCGTCCTCTTGGTTGTAGCCGACGAGTTTCGTCCGGACGTGGCCCATCTCCGGGCGGCTCTCCGAGGGCCGCTTGTCGAGGATTTCGACGGACACCCGGAGCGTGTCCCCCGGGTGGACGGGGTGTTTCCAGCGAAGGTCCTCGACGCCGCGCGCACCCATCGACGCCTCGTCGAGAAAGCCGTCGACGAGCAGTCGCATACACATCGAGGCGGTGTGCCACCCCGAGGCGGCGAGCGAGCCGAATATCGACTCCTCGGCGGCCGCCTCGTCGGTGTGAAACGGCTGTGGGTCGTACCGCTCGGCGAACTCGGTGAGCTCCGCTTTCGTGACCTCGTAGCGGCCCTCGAGTTCGTGGACCGCCCCGACATCGATGTCTTCGAAGTAACGCGTCATCGCCGAAACGTCGACAGCGGGGATCAAAAACCCGTAGCATCGCCGCGTCCCGGGCGCCGGTCGCCCGGGTCTCGGGGACAGTATACATATACCGTCGTCCAGAGGTACCGGTATGGGAGACCGAACGGCGGCCCGGAGCCGGGAGACGGCCGAGACGGAGATCGAGGTGACGCTCGATCTCGACGGCGACGGCGACAGCACCGTCGACACCGGGATCGGCTTTTTCGACCACATGCTCGAGGCGTTCGCGAAACACGGGCTGTTCGATCTCACCGTCCGCTGTGACGGCGACCTCGGGATCGACGACCACCACACCGTCGAGGACGTCGCGATCGCGCTCGGGGCGGCCTTCGAGGAGGCCCTCGGCGACAAGCGCGGGATCGTCCGCTACGCCGACCGGGCGGTGCCGCTCGACGAGGCCGTCGCCGAGGTCGTCGTCGACGTCTCGGGGCGCCCGCGGTTCTACTTCGAGGGGGCGTTCTCTCAGCCCGCGGTCGGAGGGTTCACAAGCGACATGGCGCGGCACTTCCTTGAGTCGCTCGCGTTGAACGCCGGGGTGACGCTGCACGCCGACCTCGACGGCGAGAACGCCCACCACGAGATCGAGGCGCTGTTCAAGGCCCTGGCGCGGGGGCTCGACGACGCGACCGCGATCGACGAGCGCCGGAGCGACACGCCGAGCACGAAAGGCGAACTCTGAGCCCGCTCGCGCCGGGACTGCCCTCGGACACGGCGTCGGGCTACTCGACGGTGAACTCGATCGCCGCGCCCTGCCCGAAGCCGACACACTCGGTCGCGAGTCCGCGGTCGGCGCCGCGTTTGTGCATCTCGTGGATCAGCGTCACGGGCAGGCGCGCCCCGGTCGCCCCGAGGGGGTGACCGATGGCGATCGCGCCGCCGTTGACGTTGTAGATGTCGTTGTCGAACCCGAGTTGGTCCCGGCAGTAGACGCACTGCGAGGCGAAGGCCTCGTTGAGTTCGACAAGGTCGTAGTCGTCCGCGGTCGTCCCGGAGCGCTCGAAGAGCTCCTCGCAGGCCGGGATCGGGCCGATCCCCATGACCTCGGGTTCGACGCCGGCGACGGCGTTGTTGCCGATCTCGGCGATCTCCCCGAGCCCGTGGGCCTCGGCGAACGACCGGGACGTGACGAGCAGCGCGGCGGCCCCGTCGGTCATCTGAGAGGCGTTTCCGGGGGTCACGGTGCCGTCGGATTTGAACACCGTCGGGAGCTCGGCGAGCGTCTCGGCGGTCGTGCCGGGGCGGAGCCCCTCGTCCGTTTCGACGGTGATCGCCTCGCCGTCGTCGTCGTGGCCCTCGATCGGCACGATCTCGTCGTCGAAGCGGCCCGCCTCGGTGGCCCCGACGGCGCGCTGTTGGGACTGGGCGGCGAACTCGTCTTGGGTCCGGCGGCTCACGTCGTAGCGCTCTGCGACCTCCTCTGCGGTCATGCCCATCTGGAGGGCCGCGACGTTGTGGTGGTCGTTGAGCCCGGCGTGGATCTCGCTGTTTTCGCCCATCGGGACCCGCGACATCGACTCGACGCCGCCGGCGATGACGCAGTCGCGTTGCCCGGCGCGGATCGCGTCGGCGGCGTTGATAACCGCCTCGGCCGAGGACGCACACCAGCGGTTGATCGTCGCCGCCGGGGTGTCCTCGCCCAGCTCCGACATCAGCGCGATGACGCGGGCCATGTTGTTGCCCTGCTCGCTGCGCTGCTGTGCACAGCCCCACTTGAGGTCGTCGACGTCCTCGCCGGTGAGGCCGGTCTCCTCGAGGATGCGGTCGATGAGCGGCGTCGAGAGGTCCTCGGGGCGGACGTCGGCGAAGACGCCGCCCTCCTTGCCGAACGGGGTTCGGTACGCCTTCACGACGACCGGGGTGTTGTTGCTCATGCGTTCGCGTCCACGGTCCCCCGCGTTAAACCTGTTACCCACGCGATCGTCGCCTGTAAGGCGAACCGCGCTCGCGGCCGTCGGCTGTTAATCCGGCCGGCGCGTCAGGCCAAAAAGACGTGCCGCGGCCTGTCGACGAGGACCTCCCGGCCCCACTGGACGGTCTCTCTGAACGCGTCCGAGCGGAAGAAGGCCATCGCGTCCTCGCGGTCGCGCCACTGGCTGGCGATGAACATGTCGTTCGGCTCGGTCTCGTTCGTCATCAGGCGCGTCTCGAGGTGTCCGTCCATCTCCGCGAGCAGTCCGCCGACGTCGTCGAAGGTGTCGACGAACTCCTCGCGGTACGCCGGGTCGACGGTGTAGAACATGCCCATGGTGCCGAAGTCGCTGCCCTCGCCGGCGCGGGCGACGACGCCGGGGAGCTCCGAGAGGAACGTTCCGGCGGTGTCGGCGGCGCCTTTCGTGTCCCAAAGCGAGACGACCGCCGAGCGGTCGCCGGCGTGTTCGTCGGCGTAGACGGCGGATTTGACGTGGGTGTCGTAGTGATCGAAGCGCTCCCGCAGCTCCCCGAGGTCCGCCGAGAGCCGATCGGGGTCGGCCTCCGAGTACAGCACCATGGCGTAGACGTCCTCGCCGTGGGGTTGACCGGCGTAGATGTCCAGGTCCGCGAGTTCGCCCCGGATGTCGTCGTCGCCGTCCGTGCCGTGGGTTTCGGCGGCGTCGTCTGTATCTTCGTCGGTATCGGCCCCGCTGTCGGTCCCCGCGGCGTCAAGCGCCGCGCCGACGCCGGACTCGACGCCCGGGAGATCGTTCAGGAATCCGGAGGCGGTGTTCGCGGCGCGCTCGTTTCGCCACAGAGAGACGACGGCGGTCCTGCCGCCGTCGGCCCGGACCACCGTCGTCACGTGCGTGTCGTAGTGGTCGAAGTTGCCCCGGAGCCCGTCGACCTCGTCGCTCAGCAGGCCGGCCTCGGCCGTCGACAAAAAGAGGAGGCCGTACCCCGCCTCGGGGAACTCCGCGGCGTCGACGCCGAACCGGCCGAGCCGACCCGAGAGCGTCTCGGCGTCGACCTCCTCGTGGGCCGGGCCGCCGGTGTCGGGTCGGCCGGTGGACCCGCCCGCCTTGGAGGCCGTCGAGGCGTCGTCTGTGCCGTCGGTGCTATCGGTGCCGTCGGTGCCGTCGGTATCGGCCTCGCCCCCGGCCGACCCCGCCGGGGCGTCGGCCCCGGATCGGTCCGTCGGCACCGTCTCGCCGGCAAAGACGGCGGGCAGATCCGACGGCGGAAACTGCCGGCCGACGTAGAAGGGGCCGAACTCGGCGAACTTCGAGGTGGAGGGGTCGAACCGCATCTCGGAGAGGAGGTGTTTGATCTCGGTCGGGTCGTCGGCGAAAAGCGTCACGCCCCACTCGTAGTCGTCGAACCCGACGCTACCGGTGATGATCTGGCTGACCGACCCGGCGTACTCGCGCCCGATCTCGCCGTGGGCCGACATGTGCTCTTTGCGCTCCTCGAAGGGGAGGTCGTACCAGTTGTACTCGGGGTCGCGGCGCTTGTCCATCGGGTAAAAACAGACGTGTTCGGCGTCGGGGACCGTCGGGTAGATCCGCTGTTGCATGTAGTTCCGCGTCCCCGCGTCCTCGACGGCGTCGATGCCGTCGGCGAGGTCCTCGTGCATGTATCCGGAGACCTCGGTGACGGAGACGTACGACGACGCCCGCTCCGTGAACCCGGCGAGGGCGGTCGACTCGAAGCGGCGTTCGATGCGATCGAGGTCCCCGAGCGTCGGGCGGAGGTGCAGAATCATGAGGTCCGCCTTGTGCCCGACGACGGTGAACACCGTCGAGGCGCCCTCGTCGCTGTCGGTCACCTCGGCGTGCGATCGGAGGTGCTCGACGCCCTCCTCGAGGGCGCGTTCGCGCTCGCGTTCGGTCGCCGCCCGCCACGCGTCCCAGTCGATCTCCCGAAGGTCGTGCAACGCGTACCATCCCTCCTCGGTACCCGGCGCTTGTCGCTGTTTCATACCGCGATCGTTCGGTTCCCGGCGTAATGTGGGTTTTGTATCGCCGGGGCTCACCCCGAGAGCCACGGCACGAAGAGGAGTCCGAGCAGGCTCAGTATCATCGTCAGGCTGATCGTCGCCGCGATGGCGCTGGCCGTCAGCCCGCTCGTCTCGATCGGGAGCCGACCGAGCGTCGCCTCGACGCCCGACCGGAGGATGTGTCCGCCGTCGAGGGGGTACGACGGGATGCAGTTGAAGATGCCGAGGTTGATGTTGACCCACCCGGTCCAAAAGAGGACGTTGACGAGGCCGAACACGACGCCGGCCCCGAGCGGCCCGGACACGGAGTAGAAGTCGGTCACGTCGCCGTTGAACCCGGCGAAGTTGTAGCCGGCGGTCGGGTCGACGACGTTCATGAACGGCAGCACCAACGCGGCGAACGTCCGGGAGACGAAGGTCGTCACGGGGCCGTCGCCCCAGCCGGTCCCGCCGAGCATCGCGTAGTAGCGGTCGGCTGGGTACGTGTCGATGCCGAAGTCGTCGACGACGACGCCGCTCGTTCCGCGCTGGATCCCGCCGACGCCGAGGAAGCCGTGGTCGTCCTCGGGGTGTTCGGCGAGCGTGACCTCGTAGGCCGCCCGCTCGCCGCTCCAGGGGTCCCCGCCCCCGTCGCTCCGGTAGGTCACGACCTCGACGGTGTCGCCGGGGTCGGTGTCGGCCAGGACGGCCGAGAGCGCCTCGGGGGTCGGTGTCCGCTCGCCGCCGACGCTGTGGACGATGGTCGGCGAGTCGGGTGCGCCGGCGGCCCCGAGGGGCTGATCCGCCGGCACCGTGCTCGCGAACGCGCCGACGGGGAACCGGACCGTTCCGTTGTCGACCCCGAGTTCGACGACCTCCCGGCCCTCGAGGGCGCTCTGGAGGTCCGATTCGGTGAACACCGCGTCGCCGTCGACAGAGCGGATCTCGGTCCCGGTCGAGAGGGGGCCGTCGACGACGGCGCGGGTAACGATGAGGCTCCGTTCGACGGTGACGGCCCCGCCCTCCTTGCGCTCGATCGTCACCTCCCTGTCGGCGTCGGCCAGGGCGGCCCGAAAGGACGATTCGCTGTCGACCGTCTCGCCGTCGACGCCGACGAGGACGTCGCCGCGATCGATGCCGGCGTCCTCGGCGGCCGACCCCGGCAGCACGCCGCCGATCGCGATCCCGGGGGCGACGGTGACGAAGCTGGTGACGATCCCGAAAAGCAGCGCGAAACAGACCGCGGTCACGAGGAAGTTGTTCGTGACGCCGGCGGCGAACATCCGGGTCTTGCCCCCGCGGTCGGCGGCCTGTTGGCTGTCCTCGTCGGGCTGGACGAACGCCCCCATGGGGATGAACGCCAACAGCGCGACCCCCATGGAGTCGATCTCGATGTTCTCGACGCGGCACAGCAGGCCGTGGCCGCCCTCGTGGACGACCAGCCCGACGAGCAGGCCGACGACGATGTCGACGGCCGCCGCCAGCGGGAGAAACCGGTTGACGCCGGGGATCACGAGGGCGTCCTGCGGGCGGACGGACGCGGCCGTCTGGGGCTCGGAGACCGTGCTGATCGCCGAGAGGAGGACAACGAAAAACGACCCGATCATGATGACGAGGGCGATCCCGACGCCGAAGTTGCCCCAGGCGCGCCAGAGGCGCTTGGGCGCCGCGAGCCGGTCGAGAAACGCCCGCCCCCGCTTCGTGTGCACGGTGACGATCGGCCCCGACACCTTGACCGCCGCCGGCAACAGCCCCCGGGCGTTGAGCGTCATCGTCGCGGCGGTGTAGAGAAGGACGCCGATCGCGACCCAAAGCAGCGTGTTCATCAGGTGTTCGTACGGCGTCGCGTACTGATAGGAATTATCATACCGGCGCCGTCAGCGCTCCCGCCGGAGTCGATCGACGACGAAAGCCTCGTCCATCGCGGCGAGAAACGGCCCCAGTCGCGGCCCGTCGGGTTCGTCCAAGAACAGCCGGTAGCCCGCCTCGAAGAACTCGCCGACCGCGACGTCGTGTCGCTTTGCGGTCTCGTATATTTCCTCCTGTAGGGCCGCTTCCCCCGGCGAGTCGCGCTCGATGAAGCCGGCGAGCTCGTCGAGGGCCTCCCGCGTTCGGCCGTCGAAATCGGTCTCGGGCAGCGCCTCGGCGAGTCGGTAGTTGAACGCGTTGTCGGTCCGGACCGCCCACGCCCGGGCCTTCCGGACGCGCTCGAGGGCGGCGTCGGTCTCGGCCGCCGTCGCCTCGGGCGGGAGGTGTCCGGACCGCTCGGCCATCTGGACCCGGAGGTCCCGGTCGTCGGTCATGCCGAGGACGGCGGCGAACGTATAGGGGATCCGGACGGGGCGTTCGGTCCGGTCGGCGACCATCGGGTAGGCGCGCTCGGCGAGTTCCGTCTCCGCGTCGTCGGCGTCTTCCTCGCCGAAGTAGACGCGTTCGAAGCGGTCGAACTCGTCGACGAGGCGATCGAGGTCCGCGACGCTGAAGTCCCGCTGTTTCTTCGGGGGCTTCGTGAAGAAGTACCGGAGCACCTCCGGTTCGAGCAGTTCGAGCACCTCCTCGACGGTGATGAGGTTACCGGCGGACGACGAGAGCGCGTCGCCGTCGAGGGTGAACCACTCGTACACCATCGGCACCGGCGGCTCGAACCCGAAGACCTCCCTCGCGATGGCGGTTCCGGAGGGCCACGAGCCCTCCGCGTGGTCCTTGCCGAAGGGCTCGAAGTCGACGCCAAGCGCCGACCACTGGGCCGGCCACTCGAAGCGCCACGGGAGTTTGCCCTCGCGGAACGTCGCCGTGCCATCGTGGCCACAGCCCTCGATAACCTCGTCACCGGCGGTCACGTCGGCACAGACGTACTCGACGGTGCGGGCCTCGAGGTCGACGCCAGTCACCGTCTCGGTGAGGTGGCCGCACTCGGAGCACTGCGGCAAGAATGGGACGTACTCGTCGTCGACCTTCTCCTGGAACGATCCCAGGACCTCCCGGGCTGTCTCGCGGTCCCGGAGCGCCCGCTCGATCGCGTCGTCGAAGCCGCCCGAGCGGTACTGCTCGGTGTTCGAGACGATCTCGATCGGCACGCCGATCGCCTCCGCCGAGCGCCGGAGGAGTTCGGTGAAGTGCGCCCCGTAGGAGTCACAGCAGCCGAAGGGGTCGGGGACGTCGGTGTAGGGCCTGCCGAGGTTCCGGCCTAACGCCCCGGCGTCGATGTCGCCCAGTCCCACGAGGTTCCACTCCAGGTCGGCGAGGGTCCGCGGCAGCTTCCGGAGGCGGTCCCTGTCGTCGGCGGTGAACACCTGCTCGACCTCGCGGCCGCGGTCCCGGAGCGCCTCGGCGACGAAGTAGCCCCGCATGATCTCGTTGACGTGCCCGAGGTGCGGGACGCCCGAGGGGGAGACGCCGCCCTTGATGACGATCGGCTCCTCGGGGGACCGGGCCTCGATCTCGTCGGCGACGGCGTCGGCCCAGAAGGCCCGGCGCTCGCCGGTGCCGACGTCGTAGAGCTCACCCATCCGGGCGTACCTCCGTCCCATCGGCGTCGCCGGCGACGGCGTCGGTGATTCTGGTCGGATCGGTCCCGTCGAGGACGACCGCCCGGAGCCCGGAGCGTTCGATAATCTTCGCGGCGAGGAGATCGACCGGGGCGTTGGACCCGGCCGCGGTCTCGATCGAGGCGATCACGTCGACGAGCTCGCCCGCCGACAGTCGATCGTAGCGCTCTGCGGTCTCGGTCTCGTTGGGGTCGGCCGAGAACACCCCGGGGACGCTCGTCGCGTAGACGAGCAGGTCGGCCTCGACCATCTCCGCCAAGAGAGCCGCGACCGCGTCGGTCGTGTGACCCGGGACCGTCCCGCCCATGACCGCGACCTCGCCGCGGCGAAGCGACGCGCGGGCGTCCTCGTGTGACGCGGCGGGTTCGGGCGTCGCCGAGCTCTCGATGGCGGCGATCAGAAGCCGGGCGTTCAGCCGGGTCACGGCGATGCCGAGCGTGTCGAGGTCGAACTCGGTCGCGCCGATCCCCCGTGCGGTTTCGATGTACTTGCGGGCGACCCCACCACCCCCGACGACCGTCGCGACCTCGTGGCCCGCGGACGTTAGTTCGTCGATGGCGTCGGCGTGGGCCTCGACGCGGTCGGGGTCGAGGCCGGGGGCGAGCACGCTTCCGCCGATCGAAACGACGATTCTCATTACACCACCGTTGCTCTGTTCCGCTCTTAAGGGTTATCAAGCCGTCCGACATCTACAAGCCCCGCGAGGCAAAAAAAGCGGTATGTACGCAGTTTCGATCGCGGGACCGGGCGCGGACCGCGTCGCCGAGGAACTGGCCGAACGGGCCGAGGGGCGGGTCGGCACCGTTCGGACCGAAGCGGACGGGGAGAAGAGACGGTGGACCGAGACCGGCGACCGGACGGAGTGTGTCGTCGGCGGGGACCGCAGCGACGGCGAAAGGCCGGTCCGGGCAGCGCTCGATCGGCTCGCGCCCGACCACGAGTACGCGTTCGTCTCGGACGCGCCGGAGGCGCGGCTCCCGACGGTCGCCGTCGGCGGAACGCGCGAGGAGGCCGCCGTTTCGGTGTCCGAGCCTCCGGCGTTCGACCCGGCGTCGGCGCTCGAAGCCGTGCGGGACACGGAGCCATACGAGACGCTCGAATCGCTCGTAGCGGAGGTGAAACGGAGCGATCTGGCGGCGTACTCGGGGGCGATCGCGACGTTTACCGGTCGCGTGCGGGCCAAGGAAGACGAGGCCGACGAGCGGACCCGCTGTCTCGAGTTCGAGAAGTACGACGGCGTCGCGGAGGACCGGATGGCGACGATCGAGGCCGAACTCGAGGAGCGAGCGGGCGTCCTCGACGTCAGGCTCCACCACCGGACCGGCCGGATCCTCGACGGCGAGGACATCGTCTTCGTCGTCGTGCTCGCGGCCCACCGGGGGGAGGCGTTCGACGCGGTCGAGGACGGCATCGACCGGCTGAAAGAGGAGGTGCCGCTGTTCAAAAAGGAGGTCACCGACGACGAGGCGTTCTGGGTTCACCAGCGCGAGTGACCGGAGGCGTCGAAAAAACGGGGGTTCACGCGCCCCGACCAACTTTATTTCGTTGTGTATTTCTTGGTATATACTCTATTTATTCGTTACCGATTAAGAGAAACAAAGCTACACACGCGTCGATAAAACGACGGGAAACGTCTAAGGCGGTAATAAAAAGACGCGCGATTGCGGTGCGAGCCCCGAATCCAGCCGAAGCGACCCGAAGCTTCCTCCGTTTATATACTTACCCGGTGACAACGAGGGAGTACGGTGTCACACATGAGCGCCACAACGGAACCCTCCACCGAGAGCAAAGAGACGCGACTCCGGCGGTACCTCCGACAGCGCGTCGAGGACGGCGAGGTCTACATCAAGAGCAAGTTCATCGCCGACGACGTCGAGCTCTCCCCGAAGGAGATCGGCGCCCTGATGGTGAAGCTCAGCGACTCCGCGGCCGAACTCGAGATCGAGAAGTGGTCCTACACGTCCGCGACGACCTGGCGCGTGACGCAGGGGTAGACAGAGGTAGCCGCCGCCCCGCGGGCGCCCCGCACGCACCGACAGCGCCGCCCGGTCCCCCGATGGCGCAAGGGCGCCTTCGCCCGACAACCAGCAGACGCCGACGCTGCCAAGGGGTTTATTTCTCTCAGACGCCTTCGCTCCGACGATGGACACACCGTATCGGGCAACCGAGCGCGCCGGCCCGTCGCCGGAGTCGCTGCTGCCGGCGTTTCGGACGACCGATATCGAGCGGACCGACGACGACCGGCTCATCTACTACGGCTACCCCGAGACCGGCGCCCGTCGGCTCGAGCGGGAGGTCTGGCCGCTGTTCCGCGAGTGCGGCTACGAGGTCCGGCTCGATACGGTGCGCGACAGCGAGGCCGATCCGATAACCGGCGTCGAGGTCGGCCAAAAGCGCCGGGCGCTCGTCGCCGAACCCCACGACACTGGGATCGACGGGGTCCCCTGGACGAACCTCGTCATGTTCGTCGCAACGGTGCTCACGACGCTGTACGCCGGGACGATCTGGTACTACCAGCCGGTCGAGGGCCCCTTGGACCTCCTCGCGGGGTGGCCCTTCGCCGCCGCCGTCCTCGGGGTGCTCGCGGTCCACGAGTTCGGCCACTACGCCCTCTCTCGGTACCACCGCGTCGACGCGAGCCTGCCGTACTTCATCCCGGTGCCGAGCTTCATCGGCACCTTCGGGGCGCTGATCTCGATGCGGGGCCGGATACCGGACCGGAAGGCGCTCTTCGACATCGGCGTCTCCGGGCCGCTTGCCGGGCTCGGGGCCGCCGTCGCGGTCGCGGTCGTCGGCCTCCACCTCGATCCGGTGCAGGTCCCGCAGTACGTTCTCGAAAGCGAGGACTCGATCCAGCTCGAACTCGGCTATCCGCCGCTGTTGGAGGGGCTGGCGTGGGCGACGGGCCAACAGCTCACCTACGAGTCGCCGGGCGTCGTCGCGAACCCGGTGATCTTCGGCGCGTGGGTCGGCCTGTTCGTGACGTTTCTGAACCTCATCCCGGTCGGCCAACTCGACGGCGGGCACATGATCCGGTCGATGATCGGCGAGCGCGCCGAGACGGTCGCGGCCGTCGTTCCGGCGGCGCTGTTCGGGCTCGCGGGGTACCTCGCCGTCTTCGGGGACGTGAGCTACAACGCGCCGATCCTTTGGGGCTTTTGGGGGCTCGTGGCGACGGGGCTCGCCTACGTCGGGCTCGCGACGCCCGTGTTCGACGAGCCCCTCGATCGGGGCCGGATCGCGGTCGGCATCGCGACGTTCGCGCTCGGGGCGCTCTGTTTCACGCCGGTCCCGATCGAGCTCATCGGTGCGTGAACCCCCGGTCTGCGAGCGGTTCGCCGTCCATCCGGACGCCGCCGGCCTCGACCGTGCCGATCCGCGTCACCGCGACGTCCGTCGCCGCCGTCGCCGCCGAGAGGTCGTCCTCGGGGACGGTACAGACGAGTTCGAAGTCCTCGCCGAAGTGGACGCCCAGTTCCCGGCGCGCCCGGCGGTCCGTCGCGACCGCCTCGAGGGCCGGATCGATCGGAACGTCGGCGTACGTCGTCGACGCGCCGCAGTCGCTCGCCTCCGCGAGCTGGTGCAGAGAGCGCGCGAGCCCGTCGCTGGAGTCCATCATCGAGGTCGCGTAGGGCGCGAGCGAGCGCCCGGCCGCGACGCGGGGATCGAACCGAAAGAGCTCGTTGGCGCGGTCGGGCTCGCCGGCCCGAAACAGCTCGAGGGCGGCGGCGCTGCGGCCGAGCGTGCCGGTGACGCAGATCGCATCACCCGGCTCGGCGCCCGACCGATAGACCGGCTCGGCGGTCCGCCCGACGGCCGTCGTCGAGACGGTGAACTCCTCGTGGGCGTCGAGGTCGCCGCCGGCGTACGTCGCGTCGACGGCCGCACACACGTCGGTGCACCCGCCGATGAAGGCCTCGAGTTCGGCCTCGTCGAACCGCGGCGCGGCGTAGACCGCGAGGGCGGCGCTTGCCGACGCCCCCATCGCGGCCACGTCCGAGAGCGACGCCCCGACCGCCCGCCAGCCGGCGGTGTACCGGCTCACCCCCTCGGGGAAGTCCGTCGTCTCGTGCAGCATGTCCGTCGTCAAGACGAGGTCGCCGAGGACGGCGCAGTCGTCGCCCGCCGCCGGAACGGACCCGCCGATCAGCGAGAGCGCCTCCCGTTCGTCCATGCCGTCCGTTCGGAGGGGCCGACAATAGGGGCGTCGGTGCCCCGTTTGGGCCGCGGTGGGCGTCCCGAACCGCCGGACATCAACAGCGTTAAACGCGGCGGAACTGAACCGAAACGTAATGACGACACTCTACGACGTGCCCGCCGAGGACCTCATCGAGGCGGTCGCCGAGGAGATCGACGACGACCTCGAGGAGCCCGAGTGGCTCGCGTTCGCGAAGACCGGGACCGGCCGGGAGCTCCCGCCCGAACAGGAGGATTTCTGGAGCCGTCGCGCGGCGAGTCTCCTCCGGAAGGTCGCCGTCGACGGCCCGGTCGGCGTCGAACGGCTCCGCTCGGCGTACGGCGACGCCACGAACGGATCGACCCGCTATCGGGTCCGCCCGAACCACAAGCGAGACGCCTCGGGGAACGTCATCCGGACCGCGCTCCAACAGCTCGAGGAGGCCGGCTACGTCGAGACCTCCGAAAAGCGGGGCCGAAGCGTCAGCGGCGCGGGTCGCGCGCTGTTGGACGAGACCGCATCGGAGCTGATCGAGGCGCTCGACCGACCCGAGCTACAGCGCTACGCCTGATCGGCCTCGGACGCCGGGCAGCGCCGCCCGGAGCGAGCCGCCGAAGGGTAACGTTCTCAAACGCGACGCACCGATGGGGAGTATGAACCACACCACGCCGGCCGCCACCGTCGGCGTCGTCGGCGGCGGCCAACTCGGGCGGATGATGGGCGAGGCCGCCGGCCCGCTCGGCGTCGAACTCGTCGTGTCCGATCCGACGCCGGACTGTCCGGCCGCCCCGGTCGTCCGCGACCAGATCGTCGGCGCGTTCGACGACGATGACGCCATACGGGCGCTCGCCGAGCGCGCGGACGTGCTCACCTTCGAGATCGAACTCGCCGACCCCGACGGGATGGAGCGGGTCGGCGAGGAGACCGGAACGCCGATCCACCCGGACCCCGGGACGCTGCGGACGATCCAGGACAAACTCGCCCAGAACCGCGCGCTCGCCGCGGGGGGCCTGCCGGTCCCCACGTTCCGACCGATCGAGGATCCGGCGGACCTCCGCGAGGCGGGCGAGGAGCTCGGTTGGCCGGTCATGCTGAAGGCACGCCGGGGCGGGTACGACGGCCGCGGAAACCGACCGGTCGAAGGCCCTGGTGACGCCGCCGAGGCGCTCGAGTCGATCGGCGGGGCCGCGATGGCCGAGGAGTTCGTCGACTTCGAGCGGGAACTCGCCGTCATGGGTGTCGTCGGCGACGGCGAAACCCGCGCGTACCCGGTGACGGAGACGATCCACGAGGCGGAGATCCTCCGGGAGTCGGTCGCGCCGGCGCGGGTCGACGACGACGTCCGCTCGCGCGCCCGCGAGGTCGCCTTCGAGGTCCTAGGGCTACTGGAGGGCCGCGGCGTGTACGGGATCGAGCTCTTCGAGACGGGCGCGGGTGAGATACTGGTCAACGAGATCGCCCCCCGGCCGCACAACTCCGGGCACTGGACGATCGAGGGCACCGACTGCTCGCAGTTCGAACAGCACGTCAGGGCCGTCCTCGGGTGGCCCCTCGGCCGGACGGACGCGCGCGCACCGACGGTGACGGCGAACGTGCTCGGGGACGTCGACAGCGCGCAACCGGCCGAACTCGCCGGGACGGAGGCGATCCTCGGATCGCCCGAGGCCTCGCTGCACTGGTACGGCAAACGGGAGGTGCGGCCGCTCAGAAAGATGGGACACGTCACGCTTTCGGCGGCCGACGGCGACCGCGGAGCGCTGCTTTCGCGGGCGCGGGACGTGGTCGGTTCGGTGACGTTCTCCGATCGGTGAGCCGACAGGATAGTTCGGACCGACGCGAGGACCGCCTCTGAGACGCGCGCATCTCGACGGCGTCGGCCGGTTCCGTGTCGCGGGCGCCGACGACCGCCGGCCGCATCGAACCGGATCGGACGTGAGTCAGCGTTCCTCGCGGAACCGCTCCGTGCCCGCCTCGTGGAGGCGCTTCGAGACTGCCCCGACCTCGTCCTGGAGGTCGTCGTGGTACTCCTCGAGGCGCGACTCCAGTTCCGGGTGGGCTCGCGAGAGGATCTGGACGGCGGACAGCGCCGCGTTGAACGATTTCCCGGCGTCGACGGCGACGAGCGGCGCGCCGGTCGGCATCCCGATGACGGAGTCGACAGACTTCTCCTGGACGGGGACGCCGACGACGGGGAGCGGGTAGGCGATCGACGCCGTCATGTTAGGGAGGTCGGCCGACTTCCCGCCGGCGCCGGCGATGACGACGTCGAGCCCGCGATCGCGGGCCGTTTCGCCGTAGGCGTACATCAGCTCCGGCGTCCGGTGGGCCGAGACGACGAACGTCTCGAAGCTGAACCGACTCGCCGGGGGGTCGTCGTAGTCGGTGACCTCCTCGAAGCCGAGCGTCGTCAGCGCCTCGTAGGCCCCGTACATCGCGTCGAGATCCGAGTCCGACCCCATGACGATCCCCACGTCGGGGGTCGCCTCCTCGGGGCGGTCGCGGTCGGCCTCGGTCTCGAAGCGGTCGATGAGTTCCTGTACGTCGGCGGAGCGCGTCATACCGGTAGCCGTACGCGGCGGGCGTTTGTGCGTTGCGGTTCGACGCCGCGGCCGGCGACCGATCCGGTAACACTCATACCGACGGGGGAAATACTCCCGGGCGATGAGCCTGCTGCCCTCCAGCCCGGAGCTCTCACGGGAAACCGAACCGCGGGTCGTCGGACTCGACAGCGACGCGGCCGACGAACTGATCGAGGCTCTCTCCTCGGAGACGGCCCGCGACGTGTTCTCGGAGCTTCACGAGGAGCCCGCCCCGCCCGGCGAACTCGCAGATCGCGTCGGGACGTCGCTGCAAAACGCCCAGTACCACATCGGGAACCTCGAGGACGCCGGCGCGATCGAGGTCGTCGGCACCGCCTACTCCGAGAAGGGCCGGGAGATGTCGGTGTACGGCCCCGCCGACGGCCCGCTCGTCATCTTCGCCGGCGAGAGCGAGTCGGAATCGACGCTCAGATCGGCCGTCTCGCGGCTGTTCGCCGGACTGCTGTTGATCGGGGCCGCCGCCGCTGCGGTGCAGGTCGCCCTCGGCGACGGGCTGTTCGGTAGCGGAACCGAGGGGTCGGACGCGGGAGGCGGTCTGGAGACGGCCGACGCCCCGAGTTCGGGGCCGACCGTGGAGTCGGACGCCGGATCCGCGCCGGAGGCCGCCGACGGTCTCGGGGCGCTCATCGAGGGCCTGCTGGCCGGCGGGGTTCCCCCCGGCGTCGCGTTCTTTCTCGGCGGCGCCGCCGTCCTCGCGGTCGTCGTTGCGCTGCCGCATCTCGGGGCGTGGGTCCGGCGTCGGCGCAGTGGGTAAAACGGCGGTTTGAGCCTTCGGTGGCGCTTTACTCTTCCCGGCCGCGGTACCGATTGCGCTGGACGCTTCGGCCCTCCGTCGTTGCCCCCCGTCGCCCTGTGGCGTTCAGCGCGCCCCCTTCTGGTGGCGCCGGCCCCCGCTCAGACGCGAGGCTCGACGCTAAAGCGCTCGAAGACGGTCCCGGAGGGCTCGCACAGTCGGCCGCGCGCAACGCCGGCCGCGTCGTCCCACTCTAGTTCGGCGTGCGCCGGCCGGTTCCGGCGGGGGTCGGCGTGGCTCCCGGGGTCGAGCGCCGGGACGACACCCGGGCGGAACGTCGGGGCGTGTGAGTGTCCCGAGACGACGAGATCGGCGTTCGACTGCCGGGCGAAAAGCGAACGCGCCGTCGCCGTGTGTTCGTGACCGTGGACGAGCGCGATCCGGAGCCCCTCCCACTCGAGGACCCGCTCGGCCGGCAGGCGTTCGCGGACGGCGGGCGCGTCGGTGTTCCCGTAGACGCCCTCGAGGCGGCCGCGGGACTCGAACGCGTCGAGGACGTCGGCGGTCGCGAAGTCGCCGGCGTGAACGATGCGCGAGGCCGCCTCAACCGCCTCCCGCGTTCGCCCCGAGAGCCGCGTCCCGTCGTCGCCGTGGGTGTCCGAGAGCACAACGAGCATGCCCACGGTAGGGGGCTCATTGTGAAGTGTCCACCGGCGGTCGGGGCGGGGTCCCGTACCGAGGCCTTTTTTGAACCGAACCGCCAACGGGAGGTATGCAAACAGCCGGCGTCATCGCGGTCCAGGGCGACGTGGCCGAACACGCCGCGGCGATCCGTCGGGCCGCGGCGGACCACAGCGAGTCCTGTGAGGTCGAGACGATCCGGACGGCCGGGACGGTCCCCGAGTGCGATCTCCTGTTGGTGCCGGGCGGGGAGTCGACGACGATCTCGCGGCTGCTCGAACGGGAGGGGATCGGCGAGGAGATCGTCGAGTTCGTCGCCGACGGCAAGCCGATGCTTGCGACCTGTGCCGGGCTCATCGTCGCGAGCCGGGACGCCAAAGACGACCGCGTCCGGACGCTCGACGTCCTCGATGTGAGCGTCGATCGGAACGCCTTCGGCAGACAGAAAGACAGCTTCGAGGCCGCACTCGACGTCGAGGGGCTCGACGCGCCGTTCCCGGCGGTGTTCATCCGCGCCCCGACCATCGACGAGGTCGGATCGGGCGTCGACGTCCTCGCGACGGTCGAGGGCCGCCCGGTCGCGGTCCGGCAGGACAACGTGTTCGCGACATCGTTTCATCCGGAGCTCACGGAGGACTCGCGCGTCCACGAGTTGGCCTTCTTCGGGTGAACGCCCGGAGTGGCTGGGTTTTTATTTCGCGGTCGCCACCCCGACGTATGGAGGCACACATAGAGGGCGTCCGCGTCGCCGAGTCCCCCTCGGGCGTCGTCGCCGTGGTGACGCTCGGCGTCGACGGCGAGGACGACGTGCTGCCGATCTTCGTCGGGTTCGAGGAGGCGGCGAGCATCGCCCGGGGCCTCGACGCCGCCGACATCGGCCGCCCGCTCACCCACGATCTGCTCCTCGACGTGACCGAGGAGTTGGGCGGGCGGGTCGACCGCGTCGCCGTGACGGCGATCGAGGACGGGACGTACATCGCGGACCTCCACGTCGAGACCCCCAGAGACGAGGTCGTCGTCGACGCTCGCCCGAGCGATTCGCTCGCGCTCGCCGCCCGGACGAACGTCGGCGTCGACGTCGCCGACGCCGTCTTCGAGGCGGGGCGAGAGCCCCTCGAGGAGTACGCACACCTCGAGGACGTCCGGGAGCTGATGGCCGAATGAGCGGCGACGAGCGGGACCGGGACCGAACGCCCGAACCGAAACCGGAAGACGGGTCGGAGTCCGAACCGAGATCGGGATCCGAGCCCGACGCCGCGTCGGTGGACGCCACCCTCGAGGAGCTGTTTTCGGTCATCGAATCGCGCAAACAGCGCCTGCCCGAGGGGTCCTACACCGCGTCGCTTTTCACCCACGAGAAGGGCGAAAACGCCGTCCTAGAGAAGCTCGGCGAGGAGACGGCGGAGCTCCTCCTTGCGGCGAAAGACGACGACCGCGAGGAGATGACCCACGAGGCGGCCGACGTCGTCTACCACATGCTGGTGCTGTTGTCGATGAAGGGGCTGACGCTCGAGGACCTCGAGCGGGAGCTTCGGGACCGTTCGTGACTCCCGGCTCCGGACCCGACCGCGCTACGCCGACAGCAGCGATCTGATGTCGTCCCAGGAGTCGACGACGTGGGCCCCCTCGCAGGCCGCCGGATCGCTGTAGGGCTGTCGCATCAACAGCCCGGTCTTCCCGGCGTCGATCGCGTTCGCGACGTTGTCGTGGTAGTCGTCGATGAGTGCGTCACCGGGGACCGATCCCTTGTTCTGCGGGACGGTCTCGTGGAACGCGTCGTAGCGGATGTCGTGCTCCTCGAGCCACGCCTTCGAGACGTCGTGGGTCTCGGGGATGCGGTGGGTCGCGATCTCGATCCGGTAGTCGTCTCCGAGCGCCGACAGGGCGGCGCGGACGCCCGGGGTGGGCTCCATGCCGCCGAGGTACCACTCGGCGTGGTCGGTCATCAGCTCCCGGATGACGTCGCCGACGTGGGCGCCGGCCCCCGGGATCTCATAGGACCACTCGTCGATCTCGTCGGGGGCCACGTTGTGGTCGTACTCCCGCCGGAGGTACCGACAGAGCCGCGGGAGCTGCTCGACGACGACGCCGTCGAGGTCGACGAGAAGCGTCGAACCGGGGGCGAGGACGCGATCGGTCATTGGCCCGTCTACGCGCCCCGGCGGCCTAAACGGTTCGGACGGCGTCGGTGGGACGATGGGTCCTCAGAGCTCGTACACCGGCCCGATCTCGGGGGCGGTGGCGTCGAACCCCGCCGCGCGGAGGTCGGCGGCGAACTCCCCACACCGGTCGCCGTGGTTGATCAACACGGGCGTCGTCTCGTAGGCGGCGAGGAACGCGTCGAGCCCCTCGCGGTCGGCGTGCGCCGAGAAGTCGTACTGTTCGACCCGCGCGCTGACCGGCATCACGCGCCCGTCGATCTCGGCGCTGCCCGTCTCGACGAGATCGCGCCCCGGCGTCCCCGGGACCTGATAGCCGGTCATCGTGATCTTGTTGGTCGGGTTCGACCGGATCTCGGGGATGTACGTCATCGCCGGACCGCCCGAGAGCATCCCGCTCGTGGTGATGATCGCCGCCTTCTGGTCGGTGATTCGCTTGCGTTGGCCGTTGCGGCCGGTGACGAACCGCGCGTGGGACTTCGCCTGCCGGAGCGCGTCCGCGTCCCGGACGAACCCGGGGTACTGAAGCAGCGTCCGGGTGACATCTTTGCCCATCCCGTCGACGTAACAGGGGATGTCGTAGGCGTCGCAGATGAGCATCATCTCCTGTGTCCGTCCGATCGCGAAGGCGGGAACGACGACCGTACCGCCCTCCCACAGCGTCGTTCGGACGCTCTCAGCAAATCGTTCCTCCACCACGGAGCGGTCCTCGTGTTCGACGTCGGAGTAGGTGCTCTCACAGACGACGACGTCGGCGTCGGGGCGCGCGGTGGTCCCCGAGACCAGACGCTGGTCCTCGGTGTGGAAATCGCCCGTGTAGAGGAGCCGCGTCTCGCCGTCGTCGACGAGCACGTGGGCACTCCCGGGGATGTGACCGGCGTTGTAAAACGTGATCTCGTGGCCGGCGGCCTCGAAGGGGTCGCCGTAGCCGTGGGGCTCGGACACCTCGGTGACGCGTTTGAGGTCGTTCTCGGTGAACGGACAGTCGTACGTGCCGCCGCGGAGCTTCAGCGTGTCGCGTGCGAGCGTGAGCGCGAGTTCGTACGTCGGCGGCGTCCAGTGGATCGGCGGCCTGGCGTCACCGGAGAGCAGCGCCGGGACGTTACCGGCGTGATCGAGGTGGCCGTGGCCGACGACGACGGCGTCCGGCCGGGGCGTCTCGACCGGAAACCGCGGCGGGGTACCGCTCAGCGTGCCGAAATCGAGAAGTAGCGAGCCGTTTATCAACACGGCGCTCCGGCCGATCTCCCGGGCGCCCCCGAGGAACTGGACGTCCATTGGCGGTCGTACGTCTCCGGCGGGTTTGGGTTCGTTGGTCCGTTCGCTGGTCGGCTCCCGGCCCGAGCCGTGGGTCGGTTACTCGGCGTCGCCGTCGTCTTTCATCTCTTCGAGGCGGTCGATCAGCGACGCCTCGCTCTCGTCGAACTCGAACTCCACGTTCCCGTCGTGGTCGTTCTCGTGGACGTTGACCGCGGCGTCCTCGTCGGTGTCGACGTTCTGGTCTTTCTGCTCGGACTCGTCGTAGCTACCGAATCCCATGAACACGCTACAGCCCCAACGGACAAAAACGCGGGGATGTCCGCTCGTGTCGTTTCGCGCGGCGGACGAACCGACGGACGCCCCGGCGGTCACCCCAGACGGCGTACCGCGAACTCGGCGTAGCCGCCGTAGGCAACCTCGAGCGAGCCGATCCACCAGTTCCAGCGCGCCGCCGGGCCCTCATCGGGGCCGTCGGCGAGTTGCACGGAGACGTGTTCGGGCGTGAGTTCGATCCCCGTGTCGCGGGTGTAACGACCGCTGTCGGCGAGATCGCGGGCGTGTCTCGCGACCGCGCGGCGCTCGGGTTCGTCGCCGCCGAACGGTTCGAGGCCGACGGCGAGTGCGGGCGCATCGAAGTCCGCGGTCGTGTCGATCACGCCCGGGGTACGTCCGCGGGGGTATTGAGTGATCGGGTGACGGAGATCCAAGCGTACAAACCGGAGCCGATCGGACGGGAGGTATGACAGAGATCGAGCCGAACGACGTCCCCGAGGAGGCGGTCGAGGTGCTCCAGGCGTACCTCGAGTCCGAGCACGACTTCCTGTCGTGGCTCGGGGTCACCGTCGACTCCTTCGAGGCCGGGCGCATGACCGCGACGATCCCGTTCGACGACAAACTCACCAACCCGACGGATCCTCCGACCGTCCAGGGCGGCGTCGCCTCGACGCTCATCGACGTCGTGGGCGGGATCGTCCTCAGGCCGTATCTCACCGATCCGGTCGACGACGACATGGCGACGATAACCCTCAACGTGAACTACCTCCGGCCGGCGGCCGGCGACCTGACGGCGAGCGGGGAGGTCATCCGGGGCGGCAGCAGCGTCGGCGTCTCGACGGTCGAGGTGCGCAGCGAAACGCCGGAGGGGACAGAGCGGCTCGTCGCCGTCGGGCAGGGGGCCTACCGGCTGTTCCGGAGCTGATCCCGCGGGCGTCCGGCAGCCGGCGGTCTGACGGCGGTCTGACGGCGACCGGGAAAATGAACACATATCAGTCCCGGGGGCAAAGCGCCGGTATGACCAGTACATCGCCCTTCGTCGGCGGCGGTGATCCGGCCGGGACGGTCTTTTTTACGAGGGTCTTCGCGCACGTGTCGATCACCGTGGCCGCCGCGACGCTTCTCGTCTTCCTGGGCGTGTACGTCCGTCGCGTCCTCGCCGAGGGCTTCGAGTACGAGTGGGGGTACCTCGCCGTCGGGGTCGGGGCGGCGTTCATCTACGGCATCACCGGGATCGTCACCAGTCTCACGGGGTCGACGTGGCTCGGGGCGTTCACCGAGGGCGCGGTCCTGTTTTTCATCCTCTTCGTCGCGCTTGGGATCCGGGCGATGTACCACGCCGACGGGTCGCCGGACGGGGCGGAGCCGCTGTTGCCGCGGTGGGTCGACGGCCTCGTCGTCGTCGGGTTCGTCGTCGCGTGGTGGGCCGGCTACGTCGCCGCCGGCGACTGGACCCGGCCGGTCGTCGCCGTCGGGTGGGTCGGCGCGTCGGCGTGGGCCGTCTTCTACGGGATCCGGACGACGCGGGCCAACGAGGGGACGAGCTTCTCGGCGCTCATCAGACACCTGCTTCCGACCGTGCTCTGTCTCGCCGCGGTGACGATGACCGACCTCGCGAGGAGCGTCGCAGGGGTGAACGCGGCGATCGTCGAGGCCGTCTGGCTCATCGGAACGGTGCTCGTCGCCGCGTTCCTGTTCAACACCGCCGCCGCGATCCGCCAACAGGAGGGGGAGGTCGAGCGGATGTACGACCGGACGACGTGGCGACAACAGGAGTTTGGGGACCGCTGAGCGGTCGGAGGCGTTCGTGTGCGGACGGTACCGAACCGCCGAAGGTTTGAAACCGAACGACGGGTAGCTCTGCTATGGACTATCGCCGTCGAGACCTGCTCTCGCTGTCGGCCGCCGGCCTCGCCGCCGTGTCGGGCTGTCTCGGCATCGCCAGTTCGGACGAGGGCGACGGCGGCGACGGGGAGGACGCCGAAGACGACCCGGAGGTCGGGCGCACCGATTGGCGGAACGAGCCCCTCGAGGACGTTCGGACCGGTGAGACGTTCACCATCGGCGGTCACGACGTCCCCGTCGTGCTCCACTCGTTTGCGGTGTGGTGTGGGTCGTGCCGGACCCAACAGGCGCACCTGGCGGAGTTTCACGAGAGCTACGAGGGGGAGGTCGTCGGGATCGATCTCAACGTCGACGCCAACGAGGGTCGAGAGCGGATCGAGGAGCACCTCGAGGCGACCGGCCACGACTGGTACTTCGCCGTCTCGCCGCCGGGGGTGACCCGAGGGATCGTCGACGCGTTCAGCCCGAAACTCGCCTCCGGGCCCGGGTCGCCCGTCGTCGTCATCTGCCCGAACGGCGGCCACGAGGTCCTCGACGACTTCTCGACGCCCGCGGCCGACGTCGAGGCCGCGGTCCGCGGCTGTCGATGACCGAGGTGGCGGTGCTCGCACGGCTCCTCGAGTTCTTCGCGCTCGGCGTTGCGACGCCGCTTACGGCCGTCTGCGTGCTCCCGCTGTACCCGTCGTTCATCTCGTTTCTGGCCGGCGGTCACGGCGGGAACGGGGTCGGAAACGAGGGCGGAGGCGGGGGACCACAGCGGTCGGTCGCGCTGTTGGGCGTGCTCGTCGTGGCCGGCGTCCTGTCGTTTCTCGCCGCGGTCGGGTTCGTCGTCACGACGGTTCTGCAGCGCTCGCTGACGGGGGTCGTCGCAACGGTCTCGCCGGTCGCGTTCGCCGTCCTCGGGGTCGTGGGGGCGGTGCTTCTGATCGCACCGCGGGCGTTCGCCCGCCTGCCGGCGGTCGAGCCGCCCCGGACCACACACCCCGCGCTGTCGGCGTACGGGTACGGCGTTTTCTTCGGCGCGATCGTGCTCCCCTGTAACCCGGGGACGATCGCGCTGTTTTTCGCCCGCGTGCCGGTCCTGTTCGACTCGGCGGCCCACAGCATGCTCGGGTTCTTGGCGTTCGGCCTCGGGATCGGGGCCCCGCTTTTGACCTTCGCGCTCGTCGCGGAGCCGTTCGGCCGGCGGGTCACCCGGACGCTCGCGGCCTACCACGGCCTGATAAACCGCGGCACCGGGCTCGTGTTGCTCGCCGTCGCCGCCTACTACCTGGTCGTCGTGTTCAGGGTCGTCCCGATCGGGTGAGGGCGCGCCGTCGCCGGAGCCGAAGGCCCTTTTCGGCTCGCACGCCTACCCGGTGTATGACACAGCAGACGCGCCGCGGATTTCTCGCGGCCACGACCGGCGTCCTCGCCGGGGTCGCCGGCTGCGCGGCGGGGTCCAGAGAGTCCCCGGAACCGGCCGACGCCCAGGAAGCGCCCGCACAGGACGGCTCGGATCGCGACTCTGCGTACACGTCGGTGTACGAGGCGGCGATCGGTTCGGTCGCGTTCGTCGGCGACGAGTCCGGCGGCGGGTCAGGGTTCGTCCACGACGGCGTCGTCGTCACCAACCAACACGTCGTCAGGGACGCCGACACGATCGGTGTCCGCTTCGAGAACGGCGAGTGGCGGGAGGCCGGCGTCACCGCGACGGACGTCTACGCCGATCTGGCCGTCCTCTCGACGGACATCCCGTCGTACGCGACGCCGCTTTCGCTCGTCGAGTCCGTGCCGCCCGTCGGGACCGAGGTCCTCGCGCTCGGCAGCCCCTTCGGGCTCGAGTCGTCCGTCTCGACGGGGATCATAAGCGGTCGGAACCGGTCGGTGCCGAACGGCCAAACCGGGTTCCCGATCCCGAACACGGTCCAGACCGACGCCGGACTCGACCCGGGCAACAGCGGCGGACCGCTCGTCACGATGGAGGGCGAGGTGACCGGGATCAACGTCGCGGGGGCGGGCACGAGCGTCGGCTTCGCCGTGTCGCCGCTTCTCGCCGGTCGCGTGATACCCGAACTCGTCGACACCGGCGGCTACGAGCACCCGTTTCTCGGGGTCCGGCTGCTCGGGGTGACACCGCGGGTCGCGGAGGCGAACGGCCTCGGGGAGCCCCGCGGGGTTCTCGTCGTGGAAACGACAGAGGACGGCCCCGCCGCCGGATCGCTCCGCGGGGCGACCGGCGAGGCGACCGTCGACGGCCGGCCCGTACCGACCGGCGGGGACGTCATCGTCGGGCTGGCCGGCGACCGGATCGACACGGAGGCGGACCTCGGCACGACGCTCGCGCTGCGGTTGTCGCCCGGCGATCGGGTCGAGGCGACGGTCATCCGGGACGGCGAGCGCCGGACGGTCGACGTCGAGATCGGGTCGCGGCCGGAGCCGGAGGCCTGAGGGTCACTCCTCGCTCTCGGCGGCGTCTTCGAGTTCGCTCCGGAGCTCCGGGATCGTCGCGGTGAGGTCGGTGACCTGTTCGTGGGCGGTCGTGATCCGCGAGAGGACGGCCTCCAGCGATTCGATGTCCGCCTCTAAGTCCTCGGCGTCCTCGAAGGCGTCGGCCTTCCGTCCCATTGCGAACCACTTTTT
>NZ_JAQCNO010000073.1 GCF_028274965.1 Natronomonas sp.
GGCGGGACGTGGATCGGCTCCGGGTCGCCGTACTCGCTCTCGGAGCCCTCGAGATGGAGTCGGGCGCGCATCCGGCCGCTGAACGGCGGCGTCACGCGGAGCACCGCGCCCGCGTCCCGCCGTTCGTTCGCCTCGACGGCCGCGACGAGGTCCTCGAGCGTCACCACGAGCAGCCGGACGTTCGAGGGGTCGTCGGTGTCCACGTTCTCGTCCTGTGGTGCCCGAAACATCAGACTGTCGACTCGGGGCGCCCGGCGGCTACAGCTCCGGTTCGAACTCCGAAAAACGGGTCCGCCAGGCCTGCGGTATCTCCCGGGAGGTCCCCTCCTCGACCGCCACGACGACGGTCTCTGCCGTTGCGACCGTCTCGTCGCCGCCGCCGGGATACACGCGATAGCCCATCCTGACGCTCGAGTCGCCGACCTCGGTGGCGCCGCAGGCGATCCGGACCGTCTCCTCAGAGCGCGTGACCGGACGGGCGAAGTCGATCGTCAGGTTCGCGAGGACGGCGCCACCCTCCTCGAGGGAGACCCCAAGGACGTGCTCGAAGTAACGGAATCTGGCCTCCTCGAGGTACGTCGCGTAGAGGGCGTTGTTGACGTGTTCGAGCGTGTCCAGATCGCGGTATCTGACCCGCACCTCGGTGTCGAACCGAAACCCCATGCGGGAACGCACACCCCGTGGCCGAAGACCGTTTCGCTTCCCGCCGCGGCGTCGCCCTCGCTTCGGCCGTCGGGGCGACGGAACCGCGGCCGTCCCGCCGGGACCCGTGGATTCAACGCGGTCGAACCCCACGACCGGGTATGTCGGGGTTCGCCGTCCTCACGTACAACATCCGCCACCGGGCCCTCGACGACGGGCCGAACGCGTGGGCAAACCGCCGCGAGGCGGTCGCCGAGACGATCCGGGCGCTCTCGCCGGCGGTGCTCGCCCTCCAGGAGAGCACCGGAACGCAGCAGGCCGATGTCGAACGGGCGCTTCCGGCGTACGAGTACCACGGCGTCGCGGACGACCCGGGGTCGGGCGAGCACAACCCGATCGGCGTCGGCCGGCGGTTCTCGACGGTCGGGACGGACACCGAGTGGCTCTCGGAGACGCCCGCAGAGCGCAGCACCGGATGGGACGCCGCCTACCCCCGCGTTCTCACCACCGTCCGGCTCGAAGACGAGCGGGGCCGTCGGCTCGCCGTCTACAACGCCCACTTCGATCACAGGGGACCTCGGGCCAGAGAACAGAGCGCCCGCCTGATCCGGCGGCGGATCGACGCCCTCCCGGTCGAGACGGAGGCGGTCGTGTTGGGGGATCTCAACTGCCGTCCGGGATCGGCGCCGTACCGCGTCCTCTCGGGAACCGAGGGGGACGACCCCGGGCCGACCTCGCGATCGCTCCGGGACGCCCGGCGTGTCGCCGACACCGCCGACGGCCCGGACACGACGGTGACGGACTTCGAGGCGCTGGATCCCGGGCGCGTGCTCGATCACGTCTTCGTCACGCCGGGGCTCGCCGTCGAGACCCACCGCATCGACGACCGGACCGTCGGAGGGCGGTTCCCCTCCGATCACCTCCCGGTCGTCGCCGGCCTCATGTTCCAATGAAACGCGGTGAGGCGACCGACCGCCTCCGCGCTGCGTCGCCCGACGCCCCGCTTTGCACGCACGGGACGGGTACCGACACGCGGCGTCGGGCCGGGACCCCCGCGGAGACGGCTCTCCGTGTGCGATCGAAGAAGGGTGTTGAACCCCAGTAAGTATGCCCGGGGAGGGCTCCGAACCCTCGATCTCCGCATGTCCCAGGAACGAGACGCAGGCAACGTCTCGGGACACCGCGGTACCGCCTCGTACCCTATGAGTGCGGCGCTATGTCCAGCTAAGCCACCCGGGCTCGTCTCTCTATAGCCCGCTTTGACTCTTCAAGGTTCCTATCTCCCGCGGCGGCGTCCGCTCCGCCGCGCCGACGACCACCCCCATTTATACTATTCTGCGGGTACAGCACACGTATGGAAACACTCCCGGAGTTGCTGTCGGAGGCCATCGCCGGTGCGACGGTCCTCGATACCGTCGACATCGGCGGGGGAGACGCGGTCGCCGTAACGAACGAGGCGACGCACCTGTACCGCTCCGACGGGCTGTTGACCGACGAGTCCGTCGAGACGTTCGGCCACGACGCCGAGCGTCTCTCCGTGCGGAGCAAGCGGCGCAAAAGCGAGATCGGTCTCGAGACCATCGACGGCGCGACGAGCTTCACCGTCCCCTCGAAGGTCGCCGACCGGATCGTCGAAGCGATGCTCGGCGGGGTCCTCCGGGCGACGGGCGTCCTCGCCGACGACGACGAGATCCTCGCGCGGTTCCGGTTCAGCGAACTCACGCTCGTCGTCACCGACAGCTACCTCCTCGAACACGTCGGGAGCGCCGTCTGGGACGCGGACTTCGACACCGTGGAGTACGCCGAACTCACCGGCCTCGACTTCGAGCGGGGCAGCGTCGCGACGCAGGTCGTGATCGAAACCGCGACGCGCCGGCGCCGCGTCAAGGTGCCGAACGACCACGCCGGTCGGGTCCGCAGACAGATCCAGGAGGCCGCCTTCGAGTTCTACGGCGTCTCCTCGATCGACGCGCTTCGGGAGGCGCTCGCGCCCGACACCGACGGGGAGGACGCCGGCCCCAGCCCCGGCGCCGACGCCGGCGCCGGCGCGGGGGCACGATCTGGAACCGGCTCTTCGGCCGCGGACGCGGGTTCGACGCGGGACCCGGAGGCGAGCGCCGGCGGTTCCGGGACCGACTCCGACGCGGACGCCGACGCCGATGGCTTCGTTTCCCCCGACTGGACCCCGCCCGCCGACCAGGACATCGCCGCCTCGGGCCCCGAACGGACGACGAAAACGTCCGACGGCCCCGAATCCGCCCCGACCGACGACGCGGCGGCGGATCGACCCGCAGGGAGACCGACCGGGCCGGAACTCGAGGCGCTCTCCGAGCAGGTCGAGGCGCTCTCCGAGCAGGTCGAACGGCAGACCGAACTCCTCGAGTCCCAACGGGAACTGATCGATCGGTTGGTCGACGAGCTTCGCCGCGGGCGGTGAGTCACTCCCGGCCGGTCACCTTCCGGATGCACGAGGACCCGAACGGGCCGTGTTCGCCGGCCTCGAGCCGCATGAAATGCCCCGTTATTAACGATGCCCCGCAGCGCCGACACTCGAATTCCCCCTCCCGGGAGACGACCTCGCTTTCGAAGCTGAGAAACCGGCCGCCGCTCGGGCGGACGGTGTCACCCTCCCGGTCGATGTGCCCCCGCTTTTCGGCCTCCTCGAGTATCGCCCGGGTCGTTTGGGGGTGCGTACTGATCGTCTCGATCCGATCGATCACCGCCGGAAGCGAAAGCTCCGCGTGCTCGAGTCTGGCGAGCAGCTGCACGCCGAGTTCGACCGGATCGCGCGTTCCGTCCACGCCCGGCGTTAGGCCCCCGAGCGTGTTAGCTTTCACCCACCACAAGACGTTTGTCCCCGCGTCCGGTTGGTCCGTCCGTGCATCCCGGGACCGCCCGCCAACTGTTCGGCGTTGCGGTCGTCGCGGCTATCGCCGCCGCGGCCGCGCTCTCGAGTTCGCCGACGGCCGTCCTCGCGTCCGTCGAGGCGCTCACCGCCCGGCCGCTCGCTCTGTCCGCCGTCCTCCTCGGGCTGTACGTGGTCCGCCCGCTGTTGGCGTGGCCGATCAGCGCGCTGTCGGTCCTCCTCGGGTACCTCTTCGGCCCCGCCGCGATCCCGGTCGCCCTCGCCGGCGCCCTCGTGACGACGCTGCCGGCGTACCTGCTCGCCAGGCGGCTGGGCCACGACGCCGGCGTCTTCGGCCGCATCGGTGACGCCGGGGAGGCCGTCCGCCGGACGACGGGCGATTTCCGCGGGACCGTCGCCGTTCGGCTGGCGCCGCTGCCGACCGATCCCGTCTCCTACGCCGCCGGTATCGCCGGCGTTCCGCCCCGCCCGTACGTCCTCGGGACCCTGCTCGGCGAGTCGCCGTGGGTCACAACGGCCGTCCTGCTCGGGGCGTCGATGGGTCGGCTGACGACGACCGGACTCTCGAGGAGTCCGCTGTTGCTCGCAACGACGGTCGCGCTCGCGGTGCTTTTCGCGCTGTCGCGTCCGGCCTACAGGCGCTTTTTCGACGGCACGGCGCTCAAAACGTAAACGGATCGCTGCAGTCCACGACGACGCCGTGGTGCGGACAGACGTACTTGCAGTGTCGCCTGTACATCGCCGCCTCGCACATCGGACACGGCCGCCCGCCATCGCCGTCGTCGTCGGACACCATACACCGAACGGGGGCGATCCGAATAAAAAGGCTTCCGCCCGGTCCGAAACGAACCGATACACAGCGCGAGCGACGAAACGAAGACGGCGCGCCGTCAGTTCAGCACTCGGACCAGCCGCAGCTCTCGCAGGTCTTGCACCCCTCGGAGTAGTACAGCGTCATGCTGTTGCACTCGGGGCACTCCGGTGACTCCCCGGAGTCGATGAGCGACTGCGCGGCGTCCGTGTCGTCGTTGGGCGAGGCGGGTGATCCCGACGCGGCGACGGCACCACCGTCCGTCTCCGGGGGCGTCTCCGGTTCCGGTTCCGGTTCCGCGTCGAGCTCCGAGTTAGGGGCAGTGGCGCGGTCCGACGCGATAGAGGGCTGTCGGTCCGCGGACCCTTCCTCCGCGATCTCGGTGAGGTTCTGCTGTTGGGGGTACGCCTTGTCGATGTCGCCGTCGAGGTACCGCCGCATCGCCGTCCCGATCGCGTCCGGGATCGAGTTGATCTGTTCGCCCTTGTCCCAGGCGACCTTCGGCGATCGGATCCCCTGGAGCTCCTCGGCGATCTCCCTGGGATCGACGCCCGACCGGAGCGCCGTCGAGATCGTCTTGGCCAGCGCCTCGGTGAACGACGCGGTGAAGCCGCCGGAGTTCCCGATGTTCGCGAACAGCTCGAAGGGCTGTCCGTTCTCGGGGTTCTCGTTGATGTTGACGTAGAGCTTCCCGTAGCCGGTGTCGATCCGCTGTGTGACGCCGCGGAGCACGTCCGGCCGGGGCTGTTTCTTCCCGAGGTTCGGGACCTCCGGGGTCTCGATGACGTCCGCGGGGTCGGTCCCGAGCGCGGCGGCGACCTCCTCGCTGTCGAGGAACCCTTCGATGCCGCCGAAGATCTCCTCGATGTTCTCGGCGATCGCCGCGGCGGCCTCGGCCTCGTCCATGTCCGCGAACTCGGCGTTCTGTGCGCGGGTCGTCAGCACCTGTTTCGAGCGGGTGCCGTCGCGGTAGTACGTGACGCCCTTGCCGCCGTGGTCGTAGATGTACTCGAAGACCTCCTTGGTGTCTTCGAGCGTCGAGTCGCTCGGGGCGTTGACCGTCTTCGAGATCGCCGAATCGACGCCCTCCTGGCAGGCGACCTGAACACCCGCGTGCTGTTTCGCCGACAGGTCCCCGGTCGTGACGAACAGCTCGCCGATGGCGTCCGGCACCGTCGAGAGCCCGTCGATGCCGTCGAACTCGTTTTGCGCCATCTGCTCTTGGGCCTCCCGCTTGACCGCCTCGACGTCGAGGTCGTTCTCCTCTAAGACCCGGAGGAAGTAGTCGTCGAACTCGACGAGCATCTCGTCGCCTTGGACGTCCCCGGAGACGTTCTTGTAGAAGGCGACGTTGTAGATCGGCTCACAGCCGCCCGTCGTGTTGCCGATCATCGACGTCGTCCCTGTCGGGGCGATCGTCGTCGTGTTGTGGTTCCGCATCGCGAAGCCGTCGGCGTGGTCCTCGGGGTCGAGTCCCGTCTGTCGCTCGAACCACTCGGGGTACTCCGTGGGGTCGGCGTACTTGCTCTTGTCGAACTCCTCGAAGGTGCCGCGCTCCCCGGCGAGTTCGTGAGAGGCCGCCTTCGAGCCGTGGTTGATGTGCCGCATCACCTGCCGGGCGACCTCGTTGCCCTCCTCGGAGCCGTACTCGATGCCGAGTTGGATGTACAACTGCGCCAGGCCCATGATGCCGAGGCCGATCTTCCGCATCTCCCGGACCTTCCGTTCGATCTTCTCGACCGGGAAATCGGACATCGTGACGACGTTCTCGAGAAACCGGGTGCCGAGTTCGATCCGCTCGTCGAACTCCTCGAAGTCGATCGCCTCCGCCAGGAAGGCGTCGACCGCGGCCTCGAGGTCGTCGTACTCGTCGCCGCGGTCGTCGTACCAGACGCGCCAATCGGGGGCCTGGCGGTCGGCGAGCGTCGAGAGGTTGATGTGACCGAGGTTACAGGCCTCGTACTCCTCGAGGGGCTGCTCGCCGCAGTTGTGGACCACGAGCCCGTTTGCGACGAACGAGTTCGTGTCCGGTTCGGTCAGATCGTAGACCGCCTCGTGGCCGTCACGCTCAACCGACTCGACGGTTGCCTCGAACTGCTCACTGTACGGACCGCGGTCGTAGTCCGCTAGCAGGTTCTCGAGCGCTTCTGTCTTGTAATCGATGAGGAAGCCGACCTCGTCACGGAACCGTTCGAGGTTATCTTTCGCAATGGTGACCTCGTGGAACCCCTCGACGTCGTACGCTTTCGTTCCGCCCTTGCCGTCGGGAAGTTCGCGGGATCCCGGCTCGCGGCGGTCTTCGTAAACGTTGCTCGCAATGCCGAAGTTGAGCAGGAGTTGTTGGACCTCCGTGACGAGTTCGCGGTCCTTGCTCGCCAGCCGAACCGACGAGCCATTCTCGGCGGAGCCCTGCACGCTGCCGTCGGCCGTGAACAGCGCCTGCAAGAAGCCACGGGCCATCTCCTCGCTCCCCCGCAGTACGGCGTCCGGTACTTGGTGTTTCGTCTCCACGAGCCCGGCTTCCGCAGCGTACTCATACAGCCGAGACGACCGAATCCGTTGTTCGACAGCCTGTGAACCGCGGTAATCGTCACTGCGGGAGATCTCGCTGACGCCGATCTCGTAGTTCGCGTTTCCGGTCGGCTCGCGTACGACCTGATTTACGTCCTCCGCGAACGCATCCGAAACCTCAGCGTCCTCGTCGTAGAAGTTCAAAACCGCGCGTTCCTCCGTTTCTTTCAGGTGACCGTCACCGACGAGCCAGCCGAGGACGCGGCCCTCTTCGGCGGATCCGTGCCGACCGAACGCACCCTTCCGATTCTGAATGTGAACGGTGTCACCTGGGTTAAGGTTCCGCGCCTCGGTCCACCCGTCGTCAGTCCGAACGCGGTGGTCGGCGGTCAGCCGGAGTTCGTATCCCTCCTCGGTCGTGAGTGCGTAGACGTCCTTCTCGCCGGTCCTGTAGACACTGCTCGCCTCCTTGAGCGTATCCTCGCTGCGACGTCCGTCGACCACGACGTCGCGTGCGACACCTTGTTCGTACAGCTCTTCGGCCGGAACCAGCCCGTTCTCGGTACTAATGAGCGTATCACCGGTAACGCACGGGTTCGTCGCCAGGATCCGGTGTTCGGGGTGTTTCTCGACGTCGAAGGAGTGCTCCTTGTTGATGCGCTCGAGGTAGACCACGCCGGGTTCGCCGTTCTCGTGGGCGCCCTCGAGGATGTGCTCCCAGAGCGCCTCGGCGGGCACCGAGAGCACCTCGCCGACCTCGACGTGCTCGCCGAGGCCGAACATGTCGTAGAGCTCCTTCGTCTCCGGCGTTGCGACGTGTGCCTCGCCGGTCCGGGGGTTACTGAACGTGAACTCCTCGCCCGTCTTCACGGCGTCCATGAACTCGTCGGTGATGCCGACGGAGATGTTGAAGTTCGAGAGGTGCCCCTCGACGGCGTTCCGGAGGTGCTCGGGGACCTTCCCGTCGTCGTCGATGAGCTCTCTGGCCTCCTCTAAGGCGGCCTCGAAGGAGTTGTGCGTGAAATCGTCGGGGTCGTTCAGACGGAGCGTCTCCGCCAGCGAGACGTCCTTGTTCTTGGCGTGGATGAACTGGATGACGTCCGGATGCGAGACGCGCATGACACCCATCTGCGCGCCGCGTCTCGCCCCGCCTTGGGCGATCGTCTCGCACATCTGGTCGTAGGTCCGCATGAAGGTGATCGGCCCGGAGGCGATCCCGCCGGTCGACCCGACCGCGTCGCCGTAGGGACGCAGCCGCCAGAAGGCGTACCCCATGCCGCCGCCGCTCTGGAAGACCTGTGCGGCCTCCTTTGCGGTCTGGTGGATGTCGTCGATGTCGTCCTCGGGGCTGTCGACGAAACACGCCGAGAGCTGCTGGAGTTCGTCGCCGGCGTTCATGAGCGTCGGCGAGTTCGGCATGAAGGAGAGACGCTCCATCTGCGACCGGAAGGCGTCGGCGGTCTCCTCGACGTGCTCTCGGACCGATTCGGGCAGCTCCGGGACGAGCGTCTCGTAGGCGAACTTGTTGACGTTGTGCACCGAGAGCGCGGTCTCGGCGTCGGAGTCCGCGGTGACGCCCGCGCCGAAGACCTCCCTTGCGAGTTCGTCCCGCCGCGGGTGATCGGGCTTGAGCTGTGCGGGCGTGACGGGTATCTCGACGCCCCGCCGTTCGGCCTCGAAGACGGCCTCGGCGAGGGCGACGTTCTTGGCGACGCGGTCGAAGAGCTCCTCGGGGGTCTCCTCGAGCTTGCCGTCGGCGTTCTTCCGGAGATACCGGGCCGGCAGGATGTTCTGATACGCGTTGTCGGTGAGTCGCTCCTCGATCGTATCGCCCTCCGTCCGCTTGATCGGGAGGGTGAGTTCGTCCGCCGAGGGGTCCGCCCCGGACATCACTCGGCCCTCCGGGCCGGCGCGTCTCGGTTCCGTTCGGTTCGGTCTCGGGCGGAGCGGTGTGTCTGGATCATTTGTAACGGGATCTGCGTTTCGCTGGGAGCCGGATAACCCTTGGCATCGGGGAATATATCAACGATTCCATACGTTTTCTGGAGCCTCGACTGCCCCTCTCGGTTGCGCCGTACGTATGCCCCACTTGTACGACAAAACGAAACTAACGGTAGATATATAATCCTTCCCAGACCGGAGTGAAAGTAAAATCCGGATCCGGTAGATCGCAACACGCAACCGCCGCTTCCACCGGAAGTACTCGGGTGTTGCCCCGCCCCCGATGACGCGATCGCCGATCCGGACGACCGTCCCGTTTCGACCGAACGCGCCGCGCCGACCGCCCCCGACACCCGCCGGCGATCACTCCGGACGCGAAAAATATAATTTATTTTATATGATCCGGAACGGGCGTCGGCGGGACTCCGGATCGTCGATCCGGGCGGCCTGTCGTTCCGCGCCCGAACCGCCCACAGTGTCCTCACTCGCCCCCTTCGACCGACGAGAGGAAGTTCCCGATGATCTCGTGTCCGACCCCCGTCAGCACGGACTCGGGGTGGAACTGAACGCACTCGATCGGGTGCTCGCGGTGGCGGACCCCCATGACGAGCTCCTCGCCGCCGTGTTCGGTCGTCGCGGTCACCTCGAAACACGACGGCACGTCGCGGGCGATCAGCGAGTGGTACCGCCCGCCCTGAAAGCCCTGCTCGAGCCCCCGGTAGACGCCGCGCCCGTCGTGTTCGACCGCGAAGGCCTTGCCGTGTATCGGTTCGGGCGCGCGATCGACGGTCCCGCCGTACTCGTAGACGGCCGCCTCAAGGCCGAGACAGACGCCGAGCGTCGGCACGTCCGGACCGAGCTCCCGGAGGACGTCCGCGGTCACGCCGACGTCGCGGTCGCGTTTCGGGTGCCCGGGCCCCGGCGAGATCACGATCGCGTCCGGCTCGGCCGCCCGGATCTCGGCCAGCGACGCGGTGTTGCGACGGACGGTCGTGCGCGCGCCCTCGTGTTGGCTGACGTACTCGACGAGGTTGTAGGTGAACGAATCGAAGTTGTCGACGAACAGGACGTGCGTCACCGTTTCGCCCCCTCCGGTTCGGTCTCGATCCGCCGCAGCGCGGTCAACACGCCGTTCATCTTCTTTTCGGTCTCGTCGTACTCGCTCGCCGGATCGGAGTCGGCGACGATCCCCGCGCCGGCCTGCACCGTCACCCGATCGGTCCCGTCGACCCCCGCGCCGCGCTCGACCGTCGCGGTCCGGATGACGATGGCGAAATCGGCGTCCCCGCTCCAGGAGTAGTAGCCGACGCCGCCGCCGTAGACGCCACGCGGCCGCCGCTCGAGGCCGTCGATGATCTCCATCGCCCGGATCTTCGGCGCGCCCGAGAGCGTTCCGGCCGGAAACGACGCCCGCGTCGCGTCGAAGGCGTCCGCGTCCGCGGCGAGCGTCCCCGTCACCGTCGATTCGATGTGCTGGACGTGGCTGTACTTCAGGACGTTCATGAACTCCTCGACGCGGACGCTGCCGGCCTCGCTGACGCGACGGACGTCGTTGCGGGCCAGATCGACCAACATCGTGTGCTCGGCCCGCTCCTTGCCGTCGGCCAGCATCTCGCCGGCGAGTCGCCTGTCCTCGACGGGGCTGTCACCACGGCCGCAGGTGCCTGCGATCGGGTTGCTCATGACCTCCCGGCCGCGGACGGACACGAGCGTCTCGGGCGACGCCCCGACGACGACCAAATCGCCGTACTCGAGGACGTACATGTACGGCGAGGGGTTGACGCGCCGGAGCGCCGCGTACAGCCCGAGGGGGTCGATGTCGCCGTCGAGTTCGCGCCGCCGCGAGATGACCCCCTGGTAGATGTCGCCGTCGAGGACGTGCTCTTTGGCCCGCTCGACGGCCGCCTCGTACTCGTCTCTCGGCCCGGTTCGCTCGGCTCTCCTGTCGAACCCGCCCGTCTCCAGCCGGTCGGCGTCGGACAGGAGCCCGTCGACGCGGGCCGCCTCCGTCCGGATCTCGTCGTAGACGCGGGCGGGGTCCTCGCCGGCGCGAACGAGCGGCGTGAACACGAGCGAGACCGTCCCCGCGGCGTCGTCGAAGACGAGCGTCCTCGTCGTCAACACGAACTGCGCGTTCGGGAACCGCGACTCCGGCGGCTCGATACCGACCTCGTCGAGCCACAGGTCGTAGACGGCGTCGTACGACAGGAACCCGACGAGGCCGCCCTGCAGGCGCTGTCTGTCGGTTTCGGGGAAGTTCTGAAGGGTCGCCTCCGGCAGCGCCGCCCGGAGCGTCCCGACCGTGTCCGCCCCGCTCGGATCGAACAGCCCCTCGTAGCGCCCGTCTGCCACCTCGACCGTCGCCTCGGTCCGCTCGTCGACCGTGACGACCGCCGCCGGATCGTACCCCACGAAGGAGTAGCGGGCGTGTCGGTCCGTCCCACCCCCGGCCCTGAAGGCGCCGTCGGGGTCGCTCGAGGCGACCTTGCCGGCGCTCTCCAAGAGGAACGCGTGATCGGTCGGCTCCGCGTCGGTCGTCCGTCCGGTCAGCGCGGCGTACGCCTCAAGCGGCTCCGTGTCCGCGTCCAACTCGGCGACGACGCGGATCACCGCCGGGCGCTCGTCGGCCATCTCGACGAACTCCGAGCGGTCTATCACGGCGCCCCTCCCGCGCGCTCGACGAACGACGCGACCGCGGCCGCGTCCTTCCGCCCCGGTTCTGCCTCGACGCCGCTGGCGACGTCGACGCCGAACGGATCGACCGTTTCCACCGCTCGCTCGACGTTTCCCGGCGTCAGCCCGCCGGCCAGGACGACCGGCACGGACAGCGCCTCGACGAGGTCCCGCGTCCGTTCCCAGTCGTGCGTCTCGCCGGTCCCGCCGGCCCCGGTCCCGTCGAGGGAGTCGACGAGCAGCGCGTCGGCGACCGACTCGTAGGCCCCGGCGTCCTCGGGCGAGACGGCCCTGATGACGCCGCCGCGGGTCGCCGCCGACAGCGACGCGACGTCCTCGGGGGTCGCGTCGCCGTGAACCTGCACGACGTCGGGGCCGACGCGGTCGGCCAACTCCGCGCCGGCCTCGGGCGATCCCGGCATCGTCACGAGGACGCTCGTAACGAACGGCGGCGTCGCCCCGACGAGTTCGGCCGCGCGCCCCGGGTCGATCTCCCGTTCGGTGCCCACCGAGACGCCGACGATGAACCCGACCGCGTCCGCCCCGGCGGCGACGGCCGCCTCGAGGTCCGCCTCGGAGGTGATCCCGCAGATCTTCACCCGGGTCATGGCGCGAACCCGCGAAGCGAGTCCAGTTGCGCCGCCGCGGCGCCGGAGTCGATCGACTCCCGGGCGGCGTCGACGCCCGCTTCGAGCGTTTCGGCCGCCCCCGACACGTAGATCGCGGCCCCGGCGTTCGCCAGCACGATCGCCCGCTTCGCACCGCCGACGGAGCCCTCGAGGATCCCGCGCATGTCCGCGGCGTTTTCGGCCGGGGCGCCGCCGCCGACCTCGCCGAGTTCGTAGCGATCCAACCCGAGGTCCGCGGGCGAGAGCGTCGCGGTCTCGACGGTCTCGCCGTCGACCTCGGCGACGACGGACTCGCCGTGAACCCCGATCTCGTCCAAACCGTCGCCGTGGACGACGAGGGCGCGATCGACCGCCATCCGCGAGAGCGCGTCGGCGAGCACCGGGACCAGATCGGGGTCGTACACGCCGACGACCTGCGCGTCCGCCCCCGCGGGGTTCGTCAGCGGCCCGAGGACGTTGAAGATCGTCCGCATCCCGAGTTCCTTTCGCGGCCCGATCACGGCCTTCATCGCCGGGTGGAACACCGGCGCGAGCATGAACCCCATCCCCGTCTCCTCGACGCAGCGCTCGACCGCCGGCGGCTCGGCGTCGATCGTGACGCCGATCTCCTCTAAGACGTCCGCGCTGCCCGAGGATGACGACACCGAGTAGTTGCCGTGTTTCGCGACCGGCACGCCGGCGCCCGCCGCGACGAAGGCGCTCGTCGTCGAGACGTTGATCGTGTCGTGACCGTCGCCGCCGGTGCCGCAGGTGTCGACGAGCGGTTCGCGGTCCGGATCGATCCGCCTGGCGGCGTCGCGCATCCCCTGGGCGAAGCCGGCGATCTCCGCTTCCGTCTCGCCTTTGGCCCGCAGCGCCGCCAACAGCGCCCCGATCTGCGCCTCGGTCGCCTCCTCGAAGACGAGCGCGGCGAGCTCCCGCGCCGCCGACTGCGGGAGGTCCTCCCCCTCCGTTACCCGCCGAACGTACTCGGTTATGCTGGCCATTGATGATCAGATTTGCGTTGTAATGTACAAATACATACACGGAAATAAGCGTGTCGTTGCGGACTCACTCCCTGCCTTCCGGGATTACGACCCCGAGCGCGCCCCGACGGCGCGGCCCGGCAGTGATTCCGAAAGCTTCAATTGTGCAAGCGGGATACAAACGGGTGTCGACGGAACGACGGCGGGTTCGTGGTCTAGGCTGGTTATGACACCTCCTTGACATGGAGGAGGCCGGCAGTTCAAATCTGCCCGAACCCACTTCATTCTCTGAATATTCTCAAGTACTGAACCCCGCCTCCATACTACGGTTTCGTGTCATAACGCGAATTGGACCCACCCGGTTAGCACCTCTTTTTGTCCAAATCTCGGTGACGGGATAGAGTTTGATCAAAAGGACACTCTAATAGCGGAAGGATATTTTTTCATTTCTCTCGTAGTACCTAGGTGAACTCCAGCCGCCTTATCGCTGCCTGAACAGGTTTTGTGAATTAAAATCTACGTCAATAAATAGTCTCGTTGAACTTGTCAATAGCTAACACAAACTGCGTGCTGAATATAGAGCGTAAAATTAACACTCGATCTGCACTTATTCTCCGATAGGAACAGACGAACTACCTACTCATGGAACGTACTTGTCACCCGATATCAAGTACTTTCCACTCTCCACTTTGTAAAGCCAACAGGATTGTCGTATCTTGTGTTTCACCATCCAATGTATACGTGAACGCGTAATACCTCAACTCAGAGACATCATCTCTCTGAAGAAATCTCTCCTCATTTGTCGCTGCTGGGAGACTTTGTTCCTGTATATTACTAACACTACACTCCGCATCATAGAGTTCAGCTTCCGTTGCTTCACCTTCTATTCCATAATCTGAATTTAATTCATTAACAGTTTCTGCATCTTTGCTACAAAAGGCATTAATATATTCTCTTATTGTGGCTTCTGCATCCGCCCCACTATTACCGTTACCTGAGCATCCTGCCAATGCTAATCCGCTCACAGTTGCCGACATTGATGCGAGGTATTTACGACGATACATTATATTGGTTACAATAGATAGGATATACAAAAGTTTTGATGACATCCAAGCGAACGCCAAATTATTGATTGTAATAAGAGGGCAGGTGGCGTTGAACGTTTGACTGATATGATCAATTCGGCCAGTAAGTTTTTTCGAGAGGCTGTTGTAAAATACGTGTATTCTATTTAGCACGGATTCTAAAAACCATCATTGAATGAGGAATTTCAACGAGTCGTCGGGAGTGAATACATTATTTTTCCAATTTGACGGGAAATCAACGAAGGCGCGAATTAGTTATCCATCTCGAATGATTCAGCTCGGAGTTCCCGCTTTTCATCAAGAGTACGGGCATCGTAGTGTTTCGCCAACGTTTTTATACTGACGTTCATCCGATCAGAAAGTAGTTTCTTATTGTGACCTTCGTTTAGCCACGCAGTAATAGCACTCCGACGTATCGCGTGAGGCGGGACCGACGACGGACAGCGTTGAGCTTTCTCTCTTATCGTTGCTTCACATTCGTTGATGTCTCGGTCGTGTGGACACTCGCCGGTGTAGTCACAGGGGCGAGTGACCGTGTTAATATTGGCTCGAAGGTTCGAACTAACCGGGCGGCCGTGTTGACTCGTAAACAGCGGTCCACGGTCATACTCGTCCGTTACATGATCTCTGTGGATCTTGATGTAGTCGTTCAGAATTTCACAAACCCACCCGTGTAGATTGACTTGTCGCTCGGCTTTCGCCTTGTTTTTCAGCGGAGTCTCTGTCTCAGGGCGATGGTGTACTTCGACGTACCGTTCGTCGGGATGGTAATCATCCACGTCTAACGCTCTAACGGTCCCGAGCCGGAACCCCGTATCCCAAAGGATCGCGAAGAGTGCGTGACGGAGCGTTGCATACTCAAACTTCTCCAGATACTCAAGTATCTCTTCGGCGGTATCTGGTCGGATGTTATCATCGCGTGCATCATCGTCGGGATCGGGGAGAATCATATTTTCAGCTACCTCTGATTCAACGACTTCCATACTTTCCAGCCACCGTATGAAAACACGAACCGTGCTGAGATTGTTGTAGAGCGTGACTTCGTTGATCCCGCCGTTTTCTCGGCGGTGAATCTTGAAATCGTGGAGATGTAGCCCATCAAGATTAGAAATGTCTTCCAGACCGACCTTTTCGGTCCACTCAACGAAGCGTTTCAGCGCGTATCTGTGATTGCGGTGAGTTGATTCGGAAACCTCTGGTTTTCGTTCTTTGAGATACCGTTCGACAGCGCGTTCGGGTGTCATGCTTCGACTCATTGTAACTCCGAACCGCCTTGATGTGGGTGAGTGCGACAGGTTTTGGTGTGGAGGGACTGCGTTGCGGGCCGCGAGCGTAGCGAGCGGGGCCGGCGTTCAATCTGCCCGAACCCACTCTCTTATAACAGATCCCGACCGCGTAGCTATAGAGCTACCTTCGGGCCTGTTGACATTTCAGGGGGTGGCGCCGATGTCTAAGGTCGTCGATCTAGAGCCGCCGCTCTGTGAGTTCTGCGGCGAGCCGATCGTTGACGACGGGCAGGCGTGTCCCGCCTGCGACGACGGGAGGTGTTGTTACCCATGACGGACGGCGTCCGCCAGGAGGTCCGCGAGTACCTCCGCCGCAACCCGGACGCGACCACGGGTGAGGTCCTCGGCGCGCTCAGCCTCAGCCCCGAGTACCGAGAGACAATCGCCTCGATTCGAGGCGAACCTGTCACGGAACCCGACGGGAACACCCCCGAACAGCCAACTTCAAATCTGTCAGACGAAAATAATCAGAACGAAAACACGGGAGACGGCAGCCGGGTCGAAACGGGTAGCGGGTTAGCTGGTGATTTAGATAAGCGGGATAAGTCTTCTAATCCTTCATTCGACAGTACCGATTACGAAGGTGGCAGTATGGCGGCATCGGCGTTCATGGGTGGATCCGACTCGCCACACGCGAGCGACGAGGACCCGACGCCCGCGACGACGTCGACGCCGACCGAAGCGAACTACGAACGGGCGGTTTCGGCCCTCCCGGTGGGACAACTCGACGCCCTCACGCCCGACGACCGACGCCGCGCGGCTCGAAAGCGTGGTCTCGAATGGCCGTCGACTGACGCCGCTCGGGAGGAGCTGTTCGAGACGCTCGCCGACGTCCTCCGCCACGAGGACGACCGCGTGATTGACGCCCCGACGTCCCTCGGGAAGTCCCACACCGTCGCCGCGACCCGTGGGGTGCGCGCGAGGACCTCACCGGCGGACGGCCCGTCGTCCATCTCTCCGCGACGCGGAAGGCCCGCGACGAGGCCGCCGCGACGGCTCGTACCGAAGGCGGCGAGCACATCGTTCTGAAAAGTCGGCATGAGGCGTGCCCCGTCGCCGCCGGCGACCATGACCCCGACCCCGAGGAGATCGACGGCCAGGACGACGCCGAGGACCGCGTCGTCGTGACGATGGACGGCGAGCCGGCGAGCGAATGGCTTGACTCGATGTGCAATACCGAGGACGGCCGCGGGCTGCCGTTTTCGGCCGCGCACCGACACCTCGAAGATAACAACGATCAAGACGTCGACCTCCCGTGCCACGACGACGGCGAGTGTCCGGCGATCCATCAGTACACGCGCCTCCGAGAGGGCGATCACCCGCTCGTCGAGGCGACCCACAATTTCGCCCATATCCCGAGTCTCCGGACGAACACGAACGTCGTGATCGACGAGGAGCCGGATTTCACCGTCAACCTGACGACGGACCGCGTTCGCCGGGCGGTCGGGGCGTACCTCCGCGAGATCGACGCGCCGGTGACGACCTGGGAGCCGTTCATTCAGACCTCGCAGTACGACGGCTACGGCGACGACGCCGCGAACGTTCGGGCAGAACTCAAGGACGCACTCGACGAGACGCCCCGGCGCGAGTGGTATTTCAAGGAGCCGGACGCTCACACGCTCGCCCCTGCCCTTGCGCGAGCGATATTCAACGCCGAGGAGCGGTCGAACGACCGGCGCGTCGGTAAGACGCCATATCAACCGCCTCGCCTTGACGCCGAGGCCCGCGAGGAGGACGGATGGAACCGCGAGTGGGTGTCGGTCGTCCTCGACGAGGCGAACGACGTTCAGACGGTCCGAACAACGCCGGACCTCGCGGCGGCGCGGTCGGTCGTCGGTCTCGACGCCCACCCGGCGCTCCCGATATGGGAGGCGAATACCGTCCCGTGGATCAAGTCGAAGACCGTCCTCGACCCCGAGGCGCGGCGACTGTGGCGGCGCTACGAACGCGGTCTCCGGGTCGTCCAGGTCGGTGACGCCACGCGCCCGCTGACGAGCGGCGAATACTTCGACGACCGCGGTGTCGAGGCGATCGTCGAGCACCTTCGGGAGACGTACGACGGCTTTTCGACCGCGATCACCGCGAAAAGCGTCCGCAGCCGGTTAGAGGAGACGATGGAACACGTCGGGGTTGACGACCCCGACCTCATGCACTACGGGAACGTCAAGAGTCGGAACGATTTCGCCGGCGAGGATGTCGGCTTCGTGAACGGCTGTATCGACCCCGGCGACGGGCCGGTCGTCGACCTCCTCGCCGAACTCGACCTCAACGCCGAACCCGAACGATCCGACACCGAGTGTGATCGGTGCGAGGGCGACGGCTG
>NZ_JAQCNO010000010.1 GCF_028274965.1 Natronomonas sp.
GGGCTCGCCGACCCTCGCAAACCCTCCGGGTTTGCTCAGTCCCGGCGAGTCCGTTCGTTCGGTTCGTCTCCTCAAACTCGTGTTCCGCCGGTATGCGTTTCGTGTGGTGACACCCCAGGCCGCACGGCGTGCTTCGAACGCCTCACTCGTGCAGTTCCGGCAGGAACTCGACGCCGGTGATCTCGAAGCGCGCGCCGCCGGCCTCGCTTTCGCTGACGGCGATCTCCCAGCCGTGGCTCCGAACGACGCGCTCGGCGATCGCCAGCCCGAACCCGGCCTTGTTCGGGTCCGTCGAGTACCCCGACTCGAAGATCTCGTCGGCGATGCCGGGATCGATGCCGGCCCCGTCGTCCTCGACGTAGACGGCGTCCTCGGACGTCCCGACGGAGACGCAAACCGGCCCGTCGTTGTGCTCGACGGCGTTCGTAAACAGGTTCTCGAGGAGCTGTTTGAGGTGGCTCGGGTCGGCCTCGATCCGCTTCGACTCGCTGAGGCGGAGTTCGGCGTCCTCGGCGCTGATGACGGACCACGCGTCGGTGACGGCCTCGCGCAGCGGGACGGCCTCGGCATCGAGGTCGTAGGTCCCCTGCTCGGAGAACGACAGCACGTTCTCGAGGAGCTCGTCGATGCGGGACAGACAGGTGTCGACGCGGTCGAGTTGGTCGGCGTCGTCGGCCTCTCGGTACAGCTGCAGCGCGCCGTCGGCGACGGTGAGGTGATTCGAGATGTCGTGCGAGAGCGTCCGCTTGATGTTCCGGAGCTGCTCGTTTTGCCGTTCGAGCTCGCGTTCGCGCTCCTTCGTTTCGGTGACGTCGCGGCTGTTCACGACGAACCCGTTGATGACGTCGTCATCGAGGAGGTTCCGCCCGCGGGATTCGAGCGTCAGGACCGTGCCGTCGGGGCGTTCGAACCGGAAGTTCACGACGGGTTCGACGTCGGGGTCCTCGATCGCCCCGAAGAACTCCTCCATGGCGTGTTGGCGGTCCTCGGGGTGTGCGTAATCGAATATGAACTCGCCCGTCAGCTCCTCGGGTTCGTACCCGAGGATGTCTGTCGCCGACGGCGAGACGTACGTGAATCGGGCGTTCTCGTCGATGATCGTGATCACGTCCGAGGAGTTCTCGACGAGTCTGCTGAACCGCTTTTCGGACCGGTACAGCGTCTCCATCGCCCAGTAGCGGTCGATCGAGTTCTTCAGGCGGTTCGCAAGCACGGAGTACGTACTCGAGTCGCCGTCCTTCTGGAGGTAGTCGGTGACGCCCGCCGAGATCGCCTCGCTCGCGATCTCCTCGTTGCCGCGGCCGGTAAAGAGGATAAAGGGGAGTTCGGACCGCCGCGACCGGACCATCTCGAGGAACTCGAGGCCGTCCGTCTGGGGCATGTCGTAGTCGCTGACGATCGCGTCGGCCTCCCCGAGCCGCTCGAGCGCGTCGGCGGCGGTCGTCTCCCGGATCGGATCGAACGCCGGCGACTCGCGCTCGAGGTACGTCGCCGTCAGGTCGGCCATCGAGGGATCGTCGTCGACGACCAACACGGTCATCGACTCGTCGCTGTCGGACTCCGCGGTCGGCGTAAAGCCGTTCGTTATCGGGCCGCGGATCAGATCCGGATCGAGCCCCTTACTCATCGGCGTGGCTCCGGAGGATTCGCTCGAAGTACGGCGTCATGACGCGTTCGGCCTGCCGCCAGTGTCCTTCGGTGTGCATGTCGTGTAGCTCGACGGCGGTCACGTACCGCATCGGCTCCGGGCCGAACCCGGAGCGACCGTCCTTCGGCTTTCGGGGGTACGAGGGGTCCTCGAGCGCCGCCCTGAGTTCGTACATCTGCGCCCGCTGGAGGGGCGTCCAGTAGTCGCCGCCGATCTTGTGACGCTTCCACCCGAGCGTCGAGTCCGCCGCGTACTCCGGATCCATACCGACGAGCGAGGCGCGCACGCGGAACTGCGTCGAGACCGAACCCCAGTCGGCGTCCGCGAGACGCCCCGTGTCGAACGCGCCGGATTTGAGATGTCCGAGTTCGACGTTGTCCTTCTCGAAGAGGGCGTTCACGTACGCCGTGGCGGCCTCGCGGGCTTCCGTATCGGACAACCGCGGGAACTGTGCCGAATCGACCGTCCTGAAGGCGTCGATCGCGGCCTCTCGGTCCCCCCGGTCGTGCGCTCGGAACCCGCGGCACACGGCGTTTGCCAACGCCGTGGCGCGTTCGGTGACGTCGTCGGTGTTTGGTTCCCGATACCGTCGCTGACTTCCCATTGCGTAATTTTCAAATAGCGTGGATTTACTTAAAATTACGGGCAAGCGCGACATTTATTCGATCCGATCGCGGGATCGGTCGGCGGACGCGACGCGAATGTGATCCGAAGCGCACATAGCCCGGGACCGGAGAGAGCCGACGCGCGGCCTCTGGACGGGGTCGGCGCTCTCATCCGCGATCGCCCGCGGCGGCGACAAAGCCGCGCTCCCGGAGCCGACGGGTACACGCGGCAAGCGGCGCGAGGCGATCGGTGCCGGTCGCGTCGTAGCGGCGGATCGACGGGCGCTTCCTGAACGCGATCGGGACCCACCCGCCGCGCTCGGTCCGGAAGACCACCTCCGGGTCCGTCCGTTGGTCCGCCCGCCCGTCGGGGGTGCCCGACGCTGAAGCGGGCCGGCGCGACCGTCTCGATCGCCAACTCGGCGTGCGGTTCGACCGCGATCGTGTACCGCTCGTTCGGGGCCATCGCCGCGACCGGGGTCGCTTCGAGGCGGTCGAGTATGGTTCGTGCGGTGTCGATCCCCGTACCGTCGGTGCTCCCGGGATCGCATATAAACCGTCGGGGGCGTCACAACGTTGAGGGTGCGCCGCGCCGAGAGGGACGTATGTACGATCGTCTGCGATCGGCCTTCGGGGCCGCGTGGCCGTTCTTCGGGGCGGCGTATCTGCTGTACCTGGCGCTGGAACCGCCGCCGGCGCGCTACGTCGGGATCGGCGGGCTGGCGGTCGTGACGCCGCTTCTGTTCGGCTGGACGCTCGGTCGGGTCTGGGGGATCGGACCGTGGGCCGATCCAGCGGAGGACGACCGGTCGGATGCCTGAACCGGCGTCTCAGGGCTTGTGTGTGAAAATAAACGCCTGCTCGTCTTCGACGCCGACGCAGAGATCGAGCTGTTTCGAGAGGTTGAGGCTCGTCGGGTTCTGCTTGCAGACGACCAGATCGTCGAAGGGCTCGTCGCACGCCGGACAGGCGACGGAGACGGTGTTCTGGTAGGTTTTGATCGCCGAGTTCTCCTCGCGGGGGGTCAACGACGCCAGGAGTTCGTCGGTATCGGTGTCCATACCGGGTTCAAAGCGGCCACCCTATTCAATCTCGTGGGTGGATCGCCCGGGGATCGGCCACACACCGGCTGATCGCCCGCCGGAGACGGCCGGTTCTTCGGGTGACCCGCGTCGGTATCGAGCGGCGAGTCGGGGCCAACGTTGAAACCCGGCCGAAGCGAACCGTAAGGAATGAGCGACCGTGGCGTCTCCAGTCCCGTCGGCGTCGTTTTGCTCCTCGGGATCACGGTGACGGCGGTGACGACGCTTTTCATCGCGGGCGGGGCGGTGCTGAGCGACACCCGCGCGGACGCCGAGCGATCGCAGACCGAAAACGCGATGTCGCAGTTCAGTTCGAAGGCCAGCCTCGTCGGACTCGGCGAGTCCGGCGACCAGCGGTTCGCGATGGGCCGGCTCTCAGAGGGGGAGATGAGCGTCGACCCGGACGCCGGGAACGTGACCCTGTTTCTCGAGTCCGATGGCGGGAACCGGACGGAGCTCAACAGCACCTCGCTCGGCGCGGTCGTCTACCGGGCCGGCGACAGGGAGATCGCCTACCAGGGCGGGGGCGTCTGGGAGCGACAGGACGGGTGGTCCCGGATGATCTCGCCGCCGGAGTACCACTACCGCCTCGAGACGCTCACCTTCCCGATAATGACCGTCAACGGCGACGGGCGGGCGAGCGGCGACGGGCGGGCGAGCGGCGACGTTCGGGGAACGGTCCGGGCGGGCGGGCCGGCGACGGACTGGTACCCGATCGAGGGGACCAACCGGTCGAACCCGCTCGACAACGGGACCATCGTCGTTCGCGTCGAGAGCCGCTACTGCTCGGGCTGGGAGTCGTTCTTCGAGCAGCGCTCACAGGGGATCCTCGAGGAGACCTGCGGCGACGACGGCGCGATCGAGGTCACCCTCGTCGTCCCCTTCGAGATCGAAGCCGACGCGCCGGTCACGGCGAGGGGGATCGTGAAGAGGGGCGGTGACGTGCCCGACTCGTGGCGGGACGACGTCGTCGCGCCGTCGGTCAGCCCCGAGGTCGAAGCACAACACGAGGCCTGCGGCTGCGATCAGTTCCCGGAGAACGAAACGGTGCCCGAGGGCGCGTACGTATCGGAAGGCGTGGAGATCGAGGGCGACAGGACGTTCGACACGAGCGACGGCGACATCACGGTCGTCGTCGACGGCGGGTTCGACGTCGAAGGCGACGACGACGGGGGCACGGATATCGACGTCAACGGGTCCGGGGACGTCACGTTCTACGTGTACGACGAGGTCACGATGGGCGGCGACGACGACGACGACGACGACGACGACGACATCGAGGTTAGTGTCAACGCGGACGGGAGCGCGGATCAGTTCTCCGTACTCGTCCACTCCGACGCGGGCGAGGAGGGCGACGGCAACGAGGACGGCGACGACGGCGACGACAGGACCGTCCGTCTCAACGGCGACGTCCAGTTCACCGGCCTCGTATACGCGCCGAAGTCGTCCGTGTTCCTCAACGGGAACGCGGAGATAGACGGGGCCGTCGTCGGCGACAGCGTCCGACTCAACGGCAACCCGACCGACGTCACGGGCGCGGAGGAACTCGACGGGTACCAGGTCGTCGGCGGCGATCGGACGCTCACGTACCTCCACGTCTCCGAGAACCCGATCGAGGTCGAACTCGACGGCTGATCACCCCGACAGCCGGAGGCGAATCAGAAACCGCGGTACTGTGACCCGATCGGAGGCGAGCGTGGCCTCGACGGCGCCGTCGGTTTCGTCGACGTCGTCGACCCACGCGCGGGAGTCGAAGTACCGCGCCCACGCCCCGGCTCTCGGGGACTCGACGGTCACCGTGTAGCTGTCGGCCCCGTCGAACGACGGCGACGTCGTGGTGTTGATCGCCCGCGCCGTGCTCGTGACGCGGACGGTCCCGTCCGTCGAGACGGTCCGTGGGCCCGTGGTCCGGAACGTTTCGACGAGCGGAAGCGTGGCCGTCTGCCCGCCCGAACTGAAGGGGGGATCGCGGATCATGACCGACGAGTCGGGGCCGGATCGGAACACGGCACCGGCGGCGTAGACGATCTCGGTGTCGCCCTCGGCGTAGACGAGCGGGCGGGCAAAGGCCGTCACGTTCCGCGAGGGATCGTCGGCGTCCGCAACCGTGATCCGCACGACGTCGCCGTGCCGGAGCGTCCCGCCTGAGAGCCGCAGTTCCGTCGCCCGGCTCGGAGCCCCCTCGCGGTAGACGTCCTCGACGTTCGCGGCGAACACGTCGAAGGCCCGCTCGACGTTGTTGATCCGCTCGGCGCTTTGTCTGTCCTCGAGCGTGCTGAACCCGACGGTCGTGACGACGCCGACGGTCGCGATGATCAACGAGAAGATCAGGACGTACCCGACGATATCGCTCACCCCGCGGTCGTTCATGCCGGGCGGACCTCCAGTCCGGTCCCGTCGTGATCGATCCGGACCGGCCCGCCCGCGACCGTCCCGTCGGCCACGGCGGCGTCGGTTCGGAACGGCACCGTTACCGTCACGTCGGGTGAGCTCGTCCGGAGTTCGATCGTCCCGCGGTCGCCGTCCGTCTCGATCTCGACCGTGTAACCCCCGGCGGCGGTCCGTCGCGGGAGGTCACTCCGGACGGCGAGCGTCGAGACGTCGCCGGCCCGCGAGAGCCGATCGGCACCGGAGAGGTCGGCGGCGAGTTGGTGACCGATGACCGCCAGTTCGTCGCTCGTGACCTGTCGGGTCTGGCTGTCGATGAGACCGCCGGCGGCGACGAGCAGCCCCGAGATCAACAGCGCGGCGACGGCGAAGTTCAACACGTACCCGACGGTCACCGAGACGGCCCGATCGTCGTTATACATGCGGCTCCCCCGGCGCGACGCGCACCGTCGCCTCGTAGCGGACCGTCGGCGTGACGATCCGGATGTCGAGGGCGTCGATGCTGTAGACCGCCGTCGACGCGTCGGGATCGGGACCGGGGCCCTCGATCGCCTCGGTCGTCGCGACGGTCAGCTCGTACGTCCCGTTTATATCGCCGTTCGTCTCGAAGCCGGCGTCGTCGTCCTCGAGGGCCGGCCACGGGAACCGACACGGCTCCCCGTCGAGTCGGCCCTCGGTGACGGCGAATCGGACCGTCCCGTTCGCGTCCGTCTCGCAGATCACGTTGTCCGTGGCGTTCAACGCGACGGTCAGATCGTCCGTGTCCGTCCGTTCGGCGATGAAAAGCGTCGACGGACCGAGGGTGACGTTGAGCCGGTCGGAGCCGACGCTGTCGGCGTCGATCGCGAGGTCGAAGGCCCTGACGCCGTCGGCGTCGCTGACGTTCCACTCGGCGAGCGGCGCGGACTCGTTTTGCCGTATCAGGGTCCCACCCGTCGTTCCGGCGGCGGGGACGTCCGCGGTGACGTTCGTCGTCGCGGCCCGTCTGAGGTGGTTCCGGCGCTGGACGGCGTCGATCTCGGCGGTTCCGTTCGCGACCGCATCGCGGACGTCGGCGCGGGTGTCGTGCTCGGGGTTTCGGTTCTCGGCCTCAAGCAGCCCGCCGACCGCGTCGGTCACGCCGGCCTGGTACTCGAGCGCCTCGGCGGCGGAGTCGTCGCCCCGCGTCGCGACGTTGTCGGTGTAGATCGCGGTGTTGACCAACAGCGCGAGGGCGACGAACACCACGGCCAGGAGGACGCCGGCGACCAACAGCAGTTGTCCGCGGTCGTTCATTTCCGCCATGCGGTCACCTCCACCTCGACGACGTTGTACAGCCGCCCGTCGTGGACGTTCGGCGCGTAGAAGTCGTCCCCGGACCTATCGACCGCCGAGAGGGTCCGGGCGTCCGCGCCGGTGAGCTCCGAGGAGTTGTACAGCCCGACGGTTTCGGTCGCCGTCACGGCGTTGTCGCTCGGCTCGCCCATCCAAACCATCGGCTCCGTCGCCGTCCCGCCGCCGGTCGCGTACCGGACGTCGACGTTGAACGCGATCCGCCGCTCAGAGAGGGTCTCCCGCAGCGCCGATCCGAAGGCGTTCGGCGGCGCCGTGGCGTACGCATCGTCGCCGGACGCCCCCTGGAACCGCCCCGCGCTCGCGTTCCAGTACAGCACCGCCTCGGTGAGAGTTCCGCTCTCGGCCGACGTCGCGAGCAGCCCCTGGATCGTCGCCCGCTGTTGGTTCTCGATGTGTTGATTCGACGTGCTCGCCGACAGCGGCGTCACGGCGGTCGCCTGCGTCGCGAAGATCAGCCCGCCGACGATGAGCACGGCGGCGACGAACGCCTCGAGGGTGTGTGCCTGGCCCCGCATGCTACCACACCCGCACGGTCAGGCGGTACTGTTCGCCGGCGACCGAGACGGTCCGGGTGGCGACGGCGACGTCTGTGGGGGCCGCGTCGGTGTTCGAGCGCGTCAGCCGGCCGTCGCCGTCGATCCACCCGGGGGTCGCCGGCTCCGAGGCCGGCGCGCCGAGGGCGTGGACCGTCACGTTCGCGTTCCGGCCGTCGAGCGACAGCAGCTCGTCGAACTCCTCTACGTCGGCGGGCGCGTCACAGCCGGCCTCTCGGACGTTGTCGGCGAGGGTCACATCGAAGAACGTCCCGACGCAGCCGACCGAGAGCACCCCGGGGTCGGCCGTCGTAGGGGCGAGAAAATCGCCCGAAAGCGAGGTCGCCGCGCGGTCGGCAACGAGGAGTTTCGTCCCCGTGCCGCCGGCGAAGGGATCGAAAAGCGTCGGCGCGTACGCGATCACGAAGACGACGGTCAACAGGAAGACGCTCGCGCCGACGGCGAAATCGAGCGTCGTCTGCCCTCGGACTCGCTCGCCCGTCATATGAGCATGAACACCACCAACGCGAGGGTCGGCAGCACGACGACGAACTTCAGGCTCGCCATGATCGAGACCTCCCGGATGTAGCCCGCGATCACCCCGGAGATGATCCCCTGGATCGTGACGGCGTGGAAAAACAGCATCGTCAACTCGTCGATGTCGAGACCACCGCCGAACCCGCCGCCCGCCCCGGGGGTGTCGCCGCCGCCGCCCGTCGTGTCGACGAGGGCCGCCATCGTGTCCAGGAACTCGACTTTCAGGAGCGCCATCACGCCCAGAAGCGTCACGTACGTCATCAGGATGATGACCATCTGCATCCGCGTTTGGGACTTCCGCTCGCGCTCGATGTCGTCTTGGTTCTCGGAGGCCTGCGCGGCCGTCGAGAGGACCTGCGTGATCTGACTCGACGCCTCCTGTGCCTTCGAGATGAGCTTGACCGTCCGGGCGAGCCGCGGGACGTGATACCGGTTGTTGAAATCCCTGAGCGCGGTGCGCAGGCTCGTCCCGTAGTTCACCTTCGCGTACATGATCCGGAACTCGTTGGCGAGCCGCCCCGAGGAGGTGTCGGCGACGACCTTCAGCGACTCGAGAAGCGTCATGCCGGTGTCGTTCGCACTGGAGAGCTTCCGGAGGTTGTCCGAGAGGCCGTTCGTGATCGAGCGCCGCGAGCGGACGTTCCACTCGTAAAACACCGTCAGCGGGACGAGAATGAGGTACAGCGGCAGGTACAGCCAGAAGAACGTGCCCCTGATCGGGGCGTCGATCATCGCCTGGAGGTTCGTCGGCGCAACCCCGGAGACGACGGCGAACCCGAGCAAGACGAGCGCGGCGGGCAGCGAGATCGCGAGGGTCGCAAGCGGGTGATCCCGGAAGAAGTGGTCCGGACGCCGGAGGATACCCAGCGTGACGTGGGTCCCCTCGCGGGCCTCGATCCGGTCGAATATCGGGTAGCGGCCGGCGTAGGCGTCGATCAGTCCGAGGCCGAACACCCCGTTCGACTCGTCGGTCGCCTCGTCGTCGTCGGCACGCAGGTAGCCGTCGCCGACCTCGTCCGCGACGACGGTCGAGACCAACACCAGAAAGCCGACGCCGACGAGCGGGATCAGCCCGTACACCGTCCCGTACAGCAGCCTGTCTTGGGCCTCTCCGAGCATCGACATGATGACGAGGATGATGATCAAAAGCAGCGGGAACAGCGACAGCGTCATGTACATCTCGCCGAACAGCTCGAGCGTCTCCAGGACGGTCTCCTGTTCCTGTTTCGACGTCCGCATCTGCTTTTCCTTTTGATCCTCGAGAAAGCCCTCCATGTCGCCCCCGGAGTTGATGATCGAGAGCATGTCGGTGAGGAACTGGCTGAGTTCCTCGGAGGGCGTCTGCATGGCCTGGCTCCGGATCGCCGTCCGGTAGTCGGTGTCGAAGTACTCGGTCTCGAGGACGATCGACTGGAACTCCCGGGCGACCTCGCCGTAGGTGTCGTCGGCCCGCGCCATCGCCTCGATGATCTCGAGTTGGTTGAGCCCGCCGACAGACAGCGCGTACATGAACGAGACCGAGTCCGAGAGCAACACGTTGATCTCCCGCTTGCGGGCGTCGGCGTCGAGGTAGGGCTTTGCGACCATGCCGCCGAAGCCGCCCCCGAACCCGACGGCGCCGAAGACGATCCCCGAGAGGAGGACGAAAAACGGTAGCTTGAGCGCGTTCGTGGTCGAGAGGTACGGCTCCGGAAGCGGTAGCCCGAGCAGGATCGGCGGGTCGGTGACGACGAACGTCACGAGAAACAGCCCGAGTGCGGTCCCGAGCGCCCACAGAACGAGCCCGGCGAGGACCCCGAGCGCCAGCGCCTTCGAGAGGTACAACTCGACGGTCTGTGGGATCCGCGCCTCCGTCAGCTTCCGTTCGAGGTCCCCGACGAAGTCGCTGTCGTCGTCAAAGAGCCGTCGGTACAACGGAAAGAAGGCGTCCGCGAGGGCGTCGATGGCTGACGTCGACGCCGGCGACGGCGAGCGGACGCTCATGTGTCGTCCTCGTCGGGCGGGTCGAACAGTCCGAAATCGAGATCGGGGTCAGGATCGGACTCGGCGTCCTCGACGTCGCCGTCATCGAAGGGGAACTCGGGGACCGACGCGTCCTCGTTCCCGTCTCCGTCGGGGTCCGCCGCGTCCGAGCCGCCGTCCGGCGTCACCGGGTCCTCGCCGGTGTGTGGGCCGAATTCGAGGCCGGTATCGGCGCTCGCGTCGCCGCCGGAGGCGGCGCCTCTGGGCTGCGGTCCGAAGACGTCGACGTCCTCGGCCGGCGCGATGTCGAGGGCGTCGGCGACGCCGTCGGCCACGTCGGCGTCGCGGTACTCCTCGAGCAGCGACTCGGCGTCCTCGATGATCCCCTCGGCGCGCTCGCGCATCGCCTCGCTCGGGTCGGGGCGGGGGACCATCGCCTCCTTGTCCGGGTCGATGTCGATCTCGACGGACTCCATCTCACGGAGGTCCTCCAGGGATCGCTCGAGGTCCCCGGTCGCGATGAGCGAGAGGATCCTCTCGGGGTCGTTCATAAAGGCCTGCAGCGTCGCCGCGACCTGCGTGTACGTGTTGAGACCCTCGGAGACGAGATACGCGAGGACGAGTTCGCGGGTGAACACCTCCCGGTTGAGCCGATCGGTCGACCAGCCCCGATCGAAGGCGATCGTCTCGAGCGTGTTCGATTGGCCCATCCGGAGGAACGCGTCGGTCCCGGCCTGCCACTGGTAGACGTCCTGGACGTTGATCTCGTCGTTTTCGGGGTCGTAGTGGTTGATCTCGGTGAGGGACTTGTTCCGCCTGATCTTTTGATCCTCGATCCGCGTCTGCGTCTGGATCGAGACGAGATCCAGCGCGGTGAACATCGTCTTCGAGACGTTGATCGGCTCGGTCGTAAAGCGCTTGATCACCTCGCCGACCGAGTCGGCGTGAAACGTTGTCAGGGTGGTGTGACCGGTCGACATGACCTGAAACAGCGTTCGCCCCTCCTCGCCGCGGATCTCGCCCATGATGATGTACTCCGGGCGCTGTCGGAGGGCGGCCTCCAGGAGATCGAACTCGTCGACGTCGCCCTTGTCGCCGTCGCTGAAGGAGGGCCGCGTGACGCTTGCGATCCAGTTGCGCTGGGGCAACTCGACCTCGCGGGTGTCCTCGATAGAGACGATCTTCGCCTTGCTCGGGATGAAAAGCGACACCGCGTTCAGCGAGGTCGTCTTTCCGGAGGCGGTGCCGCCGGCGAAGACGAGCGATTTCTGGTTTTCGATGCTGAGCCACAGAAAGGCCATCTCCTCGAGGGAGAACGTGTTCCAGTTGATGAGATCGATCGGCGTGTGCGGGACGTCCTTGAACTGCCGGATCGTGTAGTTCGTCCCGTGATCGGAGACCTCCCGGCCGAGCGTGAGTTGTGCCCGCGAGCCGTCCGGCAGCGTCGCGTCGACCTGCGGGCTCCGCTTCGAGATGCCCTTTCCCGAGCGCTGGGCCAGTTTGACGACGAACTCGTCGAGTTCATCCTCGCCGTGGTACACGTTCGAGATGATCTGTTCGTACTCGGAGTGATAGACGAACACCGGCGAGTCGTACCCGTCACAGGAGATGTCCTCGACGTTGATGTCGTGTTTGATGCCGTCGATGCGCTCGAAGCCGATAAAGTCCCGTTTCAACAGGTAGAGCAGCTTCTCGATTTGGTGTTCGGTGAGCGTCTTCGAGCCGTCGGCCAGGACGGCCGGTTCGGGGCGGACGCTGTGTCCCTGGAGTTCGGACCGGTCGTCCCCGGCGTCGGGGTCCGGTTCGGCGCCGAGACCGACGAGCCGGCGCGCACGATCGAGGAGGCCGCCGTCGTCGGGGCGTGCCCCCTCGGCGTAGAGGTCGTATCGCTCCAGGAGGTTGTGAAGCTCGGTCTCGATGACCGTCGAGCGGGCGTCCTCGCCGTCCTGCATGACGACCTCGCCGTCGGAGTACTTGATCGCGGTCTTGAGCTTTCCGACGAGAAACTCACGGAGGTCCGCCTCGAGCGGCGAGAGGTGCGGCTCGATGAGGTAGTACTTCTTTTCGTTTTCCTTCTCGGAGTGAAAGACGACGACGAAGGCGTAGGGCTTGTTCACCCAGTACCGATCGACCTCCCGGAAGTGGCTCTTTTTTTCCTGCGGGACGGCCCGTTCGAGGTCGTAGCGGGTGACGACGGTCGTCGTCCCGTCGTCGTTCGAAAAGAACGCGTCCTCGTCGACGTCGGGGTCGACCCGGACGGTCCGCTCCTCGACGGTGTCGGCGAGCGCGCCGAGGGCGTCGTCGCCGGCGGCGAGTCGGTCGCCGAGTTCCGCCGGCGGAAAGCCGAGGTGCGCCGCGGGGTCGAAGGACTCCCCCTCGGGCGGGTCGCCGTCGTCGTCGTAGTAGTACTCCCGCTTGAACTCCTCCCAGTCGTACCGACCGACGGCGACCGGCGGGTCCTGGGGGTCCGAATCCGAACCTGATTCCAAATCCGAATCTGAGTCCGAGTCAGAGTCAAGGTCCGCGTCCGCGTCTGGGTCCGGGTTCAGGGTGGACTCCGAATCCCGATCAGGATCCGGATCCGGATCCGGATCCGAGTCCGGGGTCGGTTCCGAGGCGTCGGCGTCGGGGGCGTCGGAGGCGGCGGCTCCGGGCGTCTCGAACCCGTCGTCGTCGGAGTCGCCGGTAGACATTACATCCGTGTTCGGTCGGTAGCTGAAAAAGGGTTCAGTCGGAATCGGGATATGAAAACGGTGAAACTAACGGCCGTATCGCCCGAATCGCCTACGAGACGAACCGCTCGAGGCGGTCCATCGCCTCTTTGAGTTCGTCGAGGCCGGTCGCGTACGACGCCCGGAGGTGCCCCTCGCCGCCGGCGCCGAAGGCGGTTCCGGGGACCATCGCGACCGCCTCGGCCTCGAGCAGTTCCTCGGCGAAGCGCTCGGCGTCGTCGCCGGGACACTCCGGGAAGACGTAGAAGGCGCCGGTCGCCTCGAAGCAGTCGATACCCATGTCCGCGAACCGCGAGAGGACGAAGTTGCGGCGGCGGTCGTACTGGGCGCGCATGTCCGCGACGTCGCCGCGGCAGTTCTCGAGGGCCTCGATGGCGGCGTGTTGGGCCGTCGTCGGGGCCGAGAGCATCGTGTACTGGTGGATCCGGTTCATCGCCGCGATCGTCTCCTCGGGGCCCATCGCGTAGCCGAGACGGAGCCCCGTCATCGCGTAGGCCTTCGAGAAGCCGTTGAACACGACGGTCCGTTCGCGCATGCCGTCGAGTTCGGCGATGGAGGCGTGATCGCCCTCGTACGTGAGGTCGGCGTAAATCTCGTCGGAGAGGACGGCGACGTCGTGCTCTCGGCAAAAGCCCGCGACCTCGGCCAGTTCCTCGCGGCTCATCGTCGCGCCGGTCGGGTTGTTCGGGTAACAGTACACGAGCAGGTCGGCCGACTCGGCGCCGGCCTCTGAGAGCGCCTCCCGCGTCAGGACGAACTTGTCTTCGGCCCGGGTCGGGACGTCGAGCACCTCGCCCCCCGAGAAGGTGACCCCCGGGGCGTAGGAGACGTAACACGGCTGGGCGACGGCGACGGTGTCGCCGGGATCGACCAGAGCGCGGAAGGCGAGATCGATCGCCTCGCTGGCCCCGGCGGTGACGAGGATCTCGTCGTCGGGGTCGTACTCGAGGGTCCACCGGCGGGCGTTCTCGGCGATGGCCTCGCGGAGTTCGCGCTTCCCGCGGTTTGCGGTGTAGGACGTCCGGCCCATCTCGAGAGAGGTGATCGCGGCCTCGCGGGCGCCCCACGGCGCCGAGAAGTCGGGCTCGCCGACGCCGAGGGAGATCACGTCGTCCATCTCGTCGGCGAGTTCGAAAAAGCGGCGGATCCCCGACGGCGGCACGTCGGCGACCCGACCGGAGGGCTCGAGCGTCATGGCGTGACCGAGAGCCGGTCGTCGTCGTCCCCGTCGTCGAAGCGGTGGCCGGCCTGTTTGTACGTTTCCATGATGTAGTGCGTGACCGTCTGGGTGATCTCTGGCAGCGGCGCGACCTTGTCGCTGATGAACCGCGAGACCTCGCGCATGTTCTCGCCCTCGACCTCGAGGGCGAAATCGTAGTCCCCGGAGACCAAACGGAGCCCCTGGACCTCCCGGAAGCCGCCGAGGCGTTCGGCGACGTCGCGGTAGCTGGTCTCGCGATCGAGCGTGACGTTGAGTTCGACGTGCGCCCGGACGCGGTCGCTGCCGATCGCGTCCCAGTCGACGACGGCCGTGTACCCCTGGATCACGCCCGCGGCCTCGAGTTCGGCGATCGTCTCCTCGACCGTGGCCTCGTCGAGATCTGTGAGCCGTGCGAGATCGGCCGTCGAGTACCGGGCGTTCTCGCACAGTACGTCCAACAGTTCGTCCGCGTGCTCCATACAGAGTAGGGCGGTAGCGCGGACTAAAACGTTGCGAGGCGCGGGAGCGACCGCCGCGGCGCGTGACGCATAATATAATGGTCGTTTATGTGGATCGGCATATTAGGTCATGGGTTGGTATATTATCTCTCGATACAATTATAATGCCTCGTCCTGTCGGATCGGGCATGAAACAACAGGCGATGCGGACCGCGGTGACGCTGTACGGATCGGGAACACTGGACCTCCAAAGCGCCGCGAGGCAGGCCGGCGTCGCCCCCGATCGACTCCGGTACGCCGTCCGTCGCGCCGGTGGATCGGTGCCGGCGGTCTCAAACGAGACCGACCGCGTCCGCGTTCGCGCCGACTGAAACCGAACCGGCTTATCCCCGGGACGACGAACGGGCGACCGTGGAGGGGCATAAGGCGCCGCTCGTCGTGGGGCTCGTCTCCGGTTCGCACGTCATCAACCACTCGTACCTGCTGCTTTTCGCGCCCGCGTTCGCGCCGATTCGCGCCGATCTCGGCGTCTCGCTGGCGGCCGTCGGGGGCGTACTCGGCGTCGTCAACCTCGCTATCACCGCCGGGCAGCTCCCTTTCGGCTACGTCTCGGACGCCTACAGCCACACCGGCGTTCTCGTCGGATCGCTCGCGCTCGGAACGGTCGGGTGTCTCCTCGCCGCTGTCGCGCCCACCTACGAGTGGCTCCTCGTCGCCGCCGCCGTGATGGGCCTCGGCGTCGCCGGACACCACCCCGCGCACTACCCGCTCATATCCGCCGCCGCGGGGGACGCCTACCGGTCGCGGGCATACAGCGTCCACGGGTTCGCCGGCGCGATCGGACTCGGGGTGCCCTTCGCTGTCGTCCCGGCCTCTGTCGCGCTCGGCGGCGGGTGGCGCGGCGGCTTTCTCGCGATGGCGGCGCTCGGCGGCGCGTACACCGCAACGACGGCGGTGCTCGTCCGGCGCGTCCCGGCTTCAGTGGCGAAGGCGGGCGCACGTGCGAACCGCGGCGGCGCCGACCGGCCGGCCGCGACGGACGCTGCCGAGTGGCTGGAACGCGCCGCCGGCCGGGTCGGTCGGTACGGCCGGACGCTCGTCGCGACGCCGCTCGTCCCGCTTTTGACCGCGCTTTGGTTCGCAAACAGCGTCGCGGTCTGGGGCGTTCGGTCCTACGCCGCGACGCTTCTCGACGTCGGATACGGCCTCGATCCCGGGGCGGCGAGCGCCGTGGCGAGTGCGATGTTCGTCGTCGGGGCGTTCGTGCTGCTCGGCGGCGGCTATCTCGCCGACCGGATCGGCCCGATGTCGATGCTTTTCGTCGGGTACGGCTCGCTCGTGGTCCTCGGGGTCGCCGCCTCGAGTGAGGTCCTCCCGTTCGTGATCGCCGTCGGGGTCGTGTTGACGCTCGCGGCGACGATCGACGTTTCCCGCCCCGCCCGGGCGACGCTGACCGATCTCGCCTCCGAGCGCAGCGACGTCGGCAAGAACTTCGCGCTGATCACGATCGGCGTCTCTATCGCCGGGACCGTCGCCCCGCCGGTCTTCGGGTACGTGATCGAGGCCACGAGGGTCGGCGTGGCCTTCCTCGGCATCGCGGCGACCGCCGCCGTTGCGCTCGCGCTCTCGGTGGCGGTCGGGCGGGCGAACGCGCGAGTCGGCGCCGGGGGCGAACCCGAACCCGAAACCGAACGGAGCGAGGCCGGATAGCCCAAACGCGAGGGGTGAGGGTGCGTGCTCAGACCGCGTCCAACAGCGCGTCGTACGCCGCCTCGTAGGCGTCGGCGACGGCGGCGAGGTCGCTGCGCTCCTCGCTCGATAGCGCCGGGAGCGTGACCGACGCCGAGGGCTCTAAGAGCTCGATGACGTGCTCGACGCGCTCCTCGAGTCGGCCCTCGTGGGCGCTCCCGCTTGCGACCTCACACGCCTTCGCGTAGCGCTCGCCGTCGTACACCCGACACCGCCTGGGTTCGACGACCGCGACGCCGTCGGGGACGAACGCCGACAGCGGGCGGGCGATGTCGGCGTACGATTCGACGATCGCCGACCCGCGGGTGTCGATCTCCGCCGTCAGCGCCTCGAGCGCCGGGGCGTGTCGGTCGGCCATCAGTTCGTTGAGCTCTTCGATCGATCCGACGGCCGGGGCCGCCGCGAGCGGGAAGGCCCGTTCGGCGGCCGGCGGGATCTCGACGCCGCCGTTGACCACGTACGCGTCCCCGTCGTGGGTCACTCGATCGAAGAGAAAGCGGCGGCCGTCGCGGCCGAGGACCCCCTTTCCCCGCCCGGGCGTCGGCAGCCACAGTCGGTGCAGCGGGTTGATCGCCTCGGGGCGAGCCGAACCGGGGTTCGCGGCCGCGATCCGCCTCGCGTCCTTCCCGTAGAGCCGCCCCGTCTCGACCGCCCGGCGGTAGTCGTCCTGCTCGTACCAGTAGCCGTTGCCCGCGCGCGGCTTGTACCCGCGGACCCCGGTTCGCTCGATCAGCCCGGTCGTGAACGTCGTCTTGCCGGCGTCGACCTCCGCGCTTCCGGCGACGAGAAGCTTCATCGGAGCCCGTAGTACCCCGGTTCGTCGTCGCTGTCGGGCTCGGCGAAGACGAACGCGTCGCTGTGATCGAGCATCCACGGGATCGCCCAATCGAGGATGACGTCCTCCGTGCTCGGGTCGAGTTCGGCGTCGGGCTCGAGCCCCTGGAGCAGGCGGGCGATCTCGTAGACGGTGTAGAGCGATTCGTCGTCGAGGACCGCCGCCGGCTCGCGGAACTCGAACGTTCGGAGGTCCTCGAAGTCCTCGCGTGGTCGCGGCATGCCGGTCGGTAGGCGTCGTTCCGGCTAAAAGCGTGGCGGCTCGCGGCGCGGATCAGGCGAGCGCCTCGCGGAGCTTCTCGACGGGGTGGGCGGGCCGTTCGCCCTCGAAGTCGTCGTCCGCGAGTTGGGACCGACACGATGCCCCGGGCGCGACGACCGTGTCGCCGGGGCTCTCTTCGAGTTTCTCGTGGAGGATCTCGCCGATGGCCTTCGAGAGCTCGTAGTGTTCGTCCTCGTACCCGAAGGAGCCAGCCATGCCGCAACACGACGAGTCGAGCGCGTCGACCTCGTATCCCGCGGCCGAGAGCGCGGCGGCGGCGTGGTGGTCGCGGTTCAGCGCCTTCTGGTTGCAGTGGCCGTGGTACGACACGTGCTCGGCGGGGGCGTCGAACGCCACGTCGTCGGTGACCCGGTAGGTGTTGAGGTACTCACAGACGCCGTAGGCGGCGACGGCGAGGTCCTCAACGCGGTCGTCAGAGAGCAGGTCGACGTACTCGTCTTGGAACATCACGGCGTCGGAGGGCTCGACGAACAGGACGGACCAGCCGTCCTCGACGTAGGGGTACAGCGCCTCGAGGTTCGTCTTAGCCCGCGATTCGGCCGCGTCGAGAAGCCCCATGGAGAACGCCGCCCGCCCGCTGGCCGCGATGTCGTCGCGGTCGGCGACGCGGACGTGGACGTTCGCCGCCTCGAGCAGTTCGACGGCGGCTTTGCCCGGCTCGGGGTAGTTGAAGTTCGTGTAGGTGTCCGGAAAGAGGATCACCCGGTCGTCGGCCTCGGCCTCCGAGACCCGCGGGCCGCGGGCCTCGAACCACTCGGTGAGCGTCTCACGCGAGAACGTCGGGAGGTCCCGCTCGGGGGCGATACCGAGGACCGTCTGTGCGACGAGGTCGGCCCCCGGCAGCTTCTGGGCCCAGTTCGAGACGGGCGCGAGGGCGCTGCCGATCGCGTTGACGGTGTCGACGTTGCCGAACAGCTTCGAGCGGAGGCTCGTCCCCTTCTCTTGATGGTAGTCGTGTTTGAGTTCGGCTTTCAGTTTGGCGAAGTCGACGCCGGTCGGGCAGTCGGACTTACATCCCTTGCAGCCGACACAGAGGTCCAACACCTCCTCTTGGAACCGATCGGAGTAGATCTCCTCCTCGGGGAGTTCGCCGCTGATGGCGGCCCGGAGCGTGTTCGCCCGGCCCCGGGTCGTCTGGACCTCCTCGCGGGAGGCCCGGAACGTCGGACACATCGTGTTCTCATCGGTCTGTCTGCAGGTCCCACAGCCGTTGCACAGCTCGACGAGATCGGAGAAGCCGCCCTCCTCGGAGAAATCGAGTTTGGTCTGGGGCTCGATCGACTGGTAACTCGACCCGTACCGGAGGTTCTCCCGCATGTCGGCGCCGATGCCGCGGTCGCTGTCGGGGCCGATGTCGTCGGCGTCCTCCCGGTAGACGACGTTGCCGGGGTGCATGTCCCAGGCGGGGTCGAAGGCGGTCTTGACCTCCTTGAACGCGTCCCAGAGGTCCTCGCCGTACATCTTGGGGTTGAACTCGGTGCGGGCCATCCCGTCGCCGTGTTCGCCAGAGAAGGAGCCGTGGTGTTTCAACACCAGGTCGGTCACGTCGTCCGTGATCGAGTGCATCTTCTCGATGTCCTCGTTCGTCTTGAGATTCAGGATGGGCCGGATGTGGAGGGTCCCGCTGCCGGCGTGTGCGAAGTACGCCGCCGAGGTGTCGTGGTCCTCGAGGACCCCCTCGAACTCCGTGACGTACTCGGCGAGTTCCTCGGGCGGGACGGTCGCGTCCTCGATGAAGGGGTATGGCTTCGGGTCGCCCTCGAGACTCATCAAAAGCGGGATCGCGGCCTTCCGGAGCGACCAGATGTCCGTTTGGGCCTCGTCGGTGTAGGCCTCGATCGCGTCGAAGGCCGTCCCGTTGGCGACGAAGTGGTCGTTCGTCGCCCCGATGGCCGCCTCGAAGTCGTCGTGGAGTTCCGAGTCGTACTCGAGCATGAGCGCCGCCGCCGTTCCCTCGGGGATCGGCTCGACGTACTCGCTGTAGCCGTCCGACTCGGCGGCGAGCCGGAACACCTCGTCGTCCATCAACTCGACGGCGCTGACGTCGAACTCGAGGGCCTCGGGGACGGCCTCCATCGCGTCGACGAGGTCGTCGAAGCAGTACAACACGAGCGCGGTCTCCTCGGGCACCGAGACGAGCCCGATGGTCGCCTCGACGATGACCCCGAGGGTTCCCTCGCTGCCGACGTAGAGCTTCGCGAGGTTGATGACCTCCTCGCCGTCGTCGTTCTCGTAGATGACGCGATCGAGGTTGTACCCGCTGACGCGGCGTTTGAGTTCGGGGTAGCGGGCCTCGATCTCCTCGTCGTGTTCCTCGACGAGCGAGCGGACCGTCCGGTAGATCGCCGCTTCGCGGTCGTCCTTCGAGACGATCGCGTCGTACTCGTCGCTGTCGAGGACGACCTCGCGGGCGTGCAGGAGCGATCCGTCCGAGAGGACCGCCTTGATCTCCTCGGTGTAGGCGTCGGTGATGCCGTACCGCACGGAGTGGGCGCCGGTCGAGTTGTTGCCGATGCCGCCGCCGACGGTCGAGCGGTTCGACGACGCCGGGTCCGGCGCGAACTTCAGGCCGTACTCGCCGAGTTTCTCGTCGAGGTCGTCCTGGACGATCCCCGGCTGGATGCGCGCGGTCCGTGTCTCCGGGTCGACGGCCAACAGCCCGTCCATGTGGCGGGACATATCGAGGACGACACACCCCGGGCCGACGGTCTGGCCCGCAAGCGACGATCCGGCGCCGCGGGGGAGGATCGGCGTTCCGTGCTCGACTGCGGTCCGGACCGCCGCCCGGACGTCGGCGATGTCCTCGGGGTAGACGACGCCGGCCGGTCTGGCCTGATAGATGCTGCCGTCGGTCGCGTACAGCACCTGTGCGTACTCGTCGAACCGGACGTCGCCGGCGACCGAGTCGTGGAGATCCGCCGCGAGCGCCTCGTACTCGGCGGCGATGTCGCCTGGTTCTCGGCTGAGCGTCGACGGATCGCCCGGGGGGTCCGCGGGCCTGACGGTCGGTTCTTGTTCATCGGCGGCCATAGGGGCCTGTCACGGCGTAGTATGCTAAAGCGTATCGATCAAGCGGCCGTTGGCCGGTGTCGCCGCTGTCGGACGCGGCCCAAAGAAGCGTGAGGGTGTGACTACGGCGCTACTGCTGGATGGCTCGCTCGTACTGCTCGGCGACGTTGTCCCAATCGACGACGTCGAAGAAGTTGTCGATGAAGCTCCCGCGGTCGGGGCCGTAGTCGTAGTAGTAGGAGTGCTCCCAGACATCGAGCGCCAGGATGGGGTGGCTGCCCCACAGGGCGCCCTGGTCGTGCTCGTCGACGACGAGGTTGCGGAGCTGGTCGGCGACCGGATCGTAGACGAGAAGCGCCCACCCGCTGGCGGCGCCTCCGGCGGCCTTGAACTCGCCTTTCCAGCCCTCGTAGGAGCCGAAGTCCTCCTCGATGCGGTCGGCGAGATCGCCCGACGGCTCGCCGCCGCCGTTGGGGTCCATGTTCTCCCAAAACAGCGTGTGCAGGTAGTGCCCGCTGCCGTTGTGGGTCACGTTCCGGATCGCGCCACCGGAGCTGCCGAACTCGCCGGCCTCTCGGTTCTCGGCGAGCGTCTCCTCGGCGGCTTCGATCCCGTTGACGTAGCCCTGGTGGTGGGTGTCGTGATGCCACGTCACGACCTGCTCGGAGATGGACGGTTCGAGGGCGTCGTAGTCGTACGGGAGCGGCGGCAGTTCGGGGTTGGAATGTTCACTCATTTATATCGGCCTCCAATTCAATTACACTCACCGAACGCTCTTAATAGTTCATGTAGACGTGGTACCACACCACGGGTTCGCCGGGGCGGCGCTCGGGGCGTCGGGGCTCGTTCAGTCCTCATCGCTTTCGCCTCTGGCGCGCTCGAACATCGCGAGGGCTCGCTCGCGGCGCTCGCCGTGGTCGACGATCGGCTCGGGGTACTCCGGGGCGGCGTTGGCCCGCTGTGTCGGCGTCAGTTCGTTCCAGTCGTGGATCACCTCTGGATCGACGCCCCGCAGCTCCGGGACGTACGTCGTTATGTACTCCGCGTCGGGGTCGTAGCGCTCGCCTTGGCTCATCGGGTTGAAGATCCGGAAGTACGGCTGGGAGTCGGTCCCCGTCGAGGCGGCCCACTGCCACCCGCCGTTGTCGTTGGCCGTGTCGTGATCGACGAGCTGCTCGCGGAAGTGATCGTAGCCGCGTCGCCAGTCGATCAGGAGGTCCTTCGTCAGAAAGGAGGCGACGATCATCCGCACCCGGTTGTGCATGTACGCCTCCTCGCGGAGCTGTCGCATCCCCGCGTCGACGATCGGATACCCCGTTTCGCCGCGCTTCCAGGCCGCGAGCAGCTCCTCGTCGTTCTCCCACTCGATCGGGTTCTCGTAGCTCTTGTAGTTTTGCGCGACGACCTCGGGGTTGAAATACAGCACGTGCGTGTAAAACTCCCGCCAGGCGAGCTGCGAGCGGAACTCCTCGACGGACTCGCGCGCCTCGCCGTCGGTCGCCTCGAGCGTCTCTCTGACCCGTCGGTCCACCTCGCGGATCCCGATCGTCCCGAACTTCAGATGCGGGGACAGCCGCGACGTCGCGTTTCTCGTGGGGTAGTCCCGGTCGGTCTCGTAGCGCCGCGCGCCGTCGGCGAGAAACGCCTCGAGCAGCTCCCGGGCGGCCGCGGTCCCCGCCTCGGGCACCGTCGCCGCCGGCGGATCAAAGCCCAACTCCGAGAGCGACGGGATCGGCGTCTCGTCGCCCTCGACGGCCGCGAGATCGGGGCTCTCCCGGGGCTCCTCCTTTTTGCGGTCGCGCCACTTCCGACCGAAGTAGGTGAACACGGAGTAGGGGTCGCCTGCGTTCGTCGTGATCGATCCGGGCTCGTGACAGATCGCGTCGTGGAACTTCTGTGGGGTCGTCTCCGCCCCGGCGAGCGCCTCGTCGACCCGCTCGTCGCGCTCGCGGGCGAGCCCGGAGTAGTCCCGGTTCCAAGAGACGAACTCGGCGTCGGTCTCCGCGGCGAGATCGGGGACGACCGCCGCCGGATCGCCGCGCCGGACGAACAGCTCCGAGCCGCGCTCGCGGTACGCCGTCCGGAGTTTCCCGAGCGCCTCGAGCATGAACGAGACGCGCGGCGAGCCCGCGTGTTCCAACACGGCGTCGTCGAAGACGAACAGCCCGGCCGCGGGGGTCGGGCCCTCCGCGAGGCCGCGGTTGTCCGCGAGTCGCAGGTCCCGTCGGTGCCAGTGGAGTCTCATCAACGACACGTGGGGTCGAGGTCGCCTAAATCCACGGATCGACGGTCGGCCGTCGGCCGCCGGTCCGGGGCCGGGACGACCGGAGGGGAGGGGCTACTTGTGGGCGTCCAGGAGGTCGTAGCTCCGCTCCCACTCGTAGGCGTCGTCGTGGTACCGCTCGGCGAGGGGCTCGTCGGGCATCTCGCCGATGGCCTGTTTCTCCTCCGTGTAGGAGAGCCGGTCGTCCTGTCGGTAGTACCGCCCGGTCAGGACCTCGCCGTCGTGAATCGCCAGTTCCGTGTCGTACATCATCTCCGAGGCCTCGCGGCGGTTCGTCACGTCGAACTCGTAGTCGTCGTTCTGCTGGATGTCGATGTACGGGACGTACTGCTTTGCGTCCTTGTTCCAGGTCGGACACTGCGTCAGGAAGTCGATGTGCGAGAAGCCGTCGTGTTGGATCGCCTCCGTCAGGATCTCCTGGGCCTGGTTCGGGTTGACCGCGGCGGTCCGGGCGATGTAGGACGAACCGGCGGTGAGAGCCAGCGACAGCGGCCTGACGGGGTCCTTCGCCGACCCGTGCGGTTGGGTCTTCGATTTGTGGCCCTTGGGGCTGGTCGGCGACGTCTGGCCCTTCGTGAGCCCGAAGATCTCGTTGTTGAACACGATGTAGGTGATGTCGTGGTTCTCGCGGGCCGTGTGGGTGAAGTGGTTGCCGCCGATCCCGTAGCCGTCGCCGTCGCCGCCCGCCGCGACGACCTCGAGGTCTGGGTTTGCGAGTTTCGCCGCCCGCGCGACGGGGAGGGCCCGCCCGTGGAGCGTGTGGAACCCGTAGCTGTCGAAGTAGCTGTTCAGCTTCCCCGAACAGCCGATCCCGGTCACGAGCAGGATCTCCTCGGGGTCCTTGCCGAGTTCGGACATCGCGCCTTTCAGCGCCTTCAGGACGCTGAAATCACCGCAACCGGGGCACCACGTGGCCTGGGGCTCGATGCCGGGGGTGTACTCCTCGCGCGCTACGTCTCGGTCCGCGTCGATGGCGTTGAATGCGCTCATGATTAATCACCTGCCGCGGGGACGAACCGCGTCGTCGTCGCCGGTTCGTCGCCCTCGAGGACGGATCTGAACCCCTCGACGATCTCGTGCGGTTCGAAGGGGTTGCCGTTGTACTTCAGGAGGCTGTGCATCTTCGGGCCGAAGCGGCCCAACTCCCGTTGGACGAGCCCGCGGAACTGACCGCTCGCGGTCATCTCGACGACGAGACACTCCTCGACGGACTCGAGAAAGTCGGTCACCTCCGCCTCGGGGAACGGCATCAGATCGGAGACGCCCATCGATTTGACGCTGTATCCGGCGTCGTCGAGTTCGTCGACCGCCTCCTCGACGGTGCCCTGCTGGCTGCCGAACGTCATGATCCCGTACGCCGCGTCCTCGGGGCCATAGAGGGTCTGGTGGCTGCCGTCGGCCTCCTCGAACTGCCGGCGGATCGAGTCGTGTTTGCCGAGGCGTCTATCGACCTGCGCGATGCGGTTGTCCGGGTCCTCGGAGATGTGTCCCTGTGGGGTGTGCTCGTTGCTCTCGGCGAGGAACCGGCCGCCCTTCTGGCCGGGGATCGACCGCGGCGAGACGCCGTTCTCGCCGGGATCGTGCCGGTAGCGGTTGAACTTCCCCGAGGAGTGGTGTGCGGCCTCGGCGAGTTCCGCCTCGGTCAGCGTCGCGCCGAGGTCGGGGTCGGGGTCGCGATCGAAGAAGGACTCGTCGACGTTTCTGAGCTCCCCGCCGATCTTCTGATCGTAGAGGACGATCGCCGGCAGGTGGTAGTCGTAGGCGATCTCGAAGGCCGCGCGGGTCTGCTCGTAGGCCTCTCTGACGTTGCCGGGCGCGAAGACGACGCGGGTCGAATCGCCCTGGCTGGCGTAGAGGACGTGCTCGAGGTCGCTCTGTTCGGGCTTCGTCGGCATGCCCGTTGCGGGTCCCGCCCGCATCGCCTCGACCAACACGACCGGCGTTTCTGTCATCTCCGCGAGCCCGAGCGGTTCGGACATGAGCGAGAACCCGCCCCCGGAGGAGCCGGACATCGCCTTCACGCCGGCGTGAGAGGCGCCGAGGGCGAGCGCCGCGGCGGCGATCTCGTCTTCGACCTGCTCGGAGATCCCGCCGACCTCGGGGAGGTACTTGCTCATCAGCGTGAACACCTCCGTCCACGGCGTCATCGGGTACCCGGAGATGAACCGACAGCCCGCGTCGAGGGCGCCGTAGGCGATGGCGTTGCTGCCGGAGAGCAGCACCTGCTGTTCGTCGTGCTCACCGCTCGGCATCCGGAGGTCGTGGGTGAACTCCGTGTCCGTGACGTCCTCGTAGGCGTCCTCGAGGATCTCGAGGTTCGTCTCTAGCACCTCCCCCGACATCGCGTCCGACATCAGGTCCTCGATGTGTCCGAGGTCGTACTCCAGCAGCGCGGCGGTCGCCCCGACGCCGGCCGTGTTCCGCATGACCTCGCGTCCCTTCTCGCGTGCTCGCGCACGCAGGTCGAGCGGGTACACGTGCCAGTCGTTCTCCTCGACGCGCGCCTCGAAGTCGGGGATCTCCTCGATGTCGATGAGCCCCTCGTCGTAGACGATGACGCCGCCCTCTCTGAGTTCGTCGAGGTTCTCGGCGATCGGTTTTGTCTCCTCGTCGCCGTAGTAGGCGTCCTCCTGTGGGTTCCGAGCGAAGGAGTCGCCGAGCGCCAACAGGAAGTTATACCCGTCGCCGCGGGACCTGATCGGTTCGGTGCCCGCCCGCACCTCGACGTACGTGTGGCCGCCGCGGATGCGCGAGGGGTAATGACGGTGCGTGAACACGTGGAGCCCCGAGCGCATCAGCGCCTTCGCGAAGTTCTGGCTCGTGGAGTCGATCCCGTCGCCGGAACCGCCCGCGATCCGCCAGACGATTGTGTCAGACATTTGTATCACTCCGCCCGACTGGGCGTTGGTCGGTGTTCGTATGGAGACAGTAAAAGCGTTTGCTACCCGTTGTCATAGATTAATAATGATATAGGTGTATTAATCAGTATCTACACGGCCGGTACGGAAGGGCCGTCGCCGGTCGGGTCAGCCGTCGTGCGGCGTGACGAGCACCTTGATCGCCTCGCGGTCGCTCATCGCGCGGTACCCCTCGGGAACGCCCCCGAGACCGACCGTGTCGGTGAGCACCGGCGACGGGTCGAGCGTCCCGCCGAGGACGTCCGCGAGCAGTTCGTCCGCGTAGGCGCGGACCGGTGCGATCCCGCCGCGGAGCGCGACGTTCCCGCCGAACAGTCCGAACACGTCGAGTCCCTCCCGCTCGACGCCGTGGGGGACGCCGACGTAGCCGACGGTTCCGCCGTCGCGACAGATCTCGATCGCGGCGTTCATCGCCGAGGCCGCGCCGACGCACTCAAGCACGTGGTTCGGGCCGCCGTCGGTGAGCTCTCGGGCCCGCTCGATCGCCGTCTCGCCGCGGGCACAGACGGTGTCGGTCGCGCCGAACTCCGCGGCCAGATCGAGTCGGTCGCGGTGGTGTCCGACGGCGACGATCCGTTCGGCCCCGAGTCGTCGGGCTGCAAGGACGCCACAGAGCCCGACGGCCCCGTCGCCGACGACGACACAGCTCGATCCGGGGCCGACGCCGGCGCTCACGGCGGCGTGATGCCCCGTTCCCATCACGTCGGTCAGCGGCAGGACGGCCCGGAGCGTGTCCTCGTCGTCGGCGTGGCGATCCGGGATACGGACGAGGGTTCCATCGGCGTGTCGCGCTCGGACGTACTCGCCTTGAGCGCCGCCGTTGTCGCCGCCCCAGGAGTCGCCGTTCACACAGGAGGTGTGCAGCCCCTTCCGGCAGAACTCGCAGAACCCACAGCTCATCTTGAAGGGCGCGAACACCCGATCGCCAGGGGCGACCGAGCGGACGTCATCGCCGACCGACTCGACGATCCCCATCGGCTCGTGGCCGACCGCCGATCCGGTGTCGCGGTCGCTGTCGCCGCGGTAGAACCACAGGTCCGACCCGCAGATCGCGGTGTGTGTCACGCGGACGATCGCGTCCGTCGGCGATTCGATCTCCGGGCGGGGGACGTCCTCGATCCGGATGTCTTCCGGGCCGTGGTAGATCGCGGCGCGCATACGTCTTTGAGAACCCGAGGGCTGAAGAAACCACCTGCCACACCTGCCGAGACCGCGCCGGATGCCGAGACAGCTGTTCGTACTCGCGTACGCGAAACAGAAAACCACCGGAGACGTGGAACGGACGGGGGTATTTGCGTTCCGCCGCACAAGCGGAGGTATGCGCGATCTCGACGACACCGACCGGGCGCTGCTCCGACTGTTGCTCGAGGACGGGCGGGCGTCGTACGCGGACCTCGCGGAGGCCGTCGGGCTGTCGCCGCCGGCGGTCAGCGACCGGATCGACCGGCTCTCGGAGTTGGGCGTCATCGAGCGCTTCACCGTCGACATCGACCGCTCGGCGCTCCGGGGCGGGGTCCGGGTGGCGGTCACGCTCGAGGTTGCGCTGGGCGAGGCCGCCGCGGCCCGGCGGGCACTGAGCGGCCTCGAGGAGGTCGAACGCGTGTTCGAAACCGCCGACGGCCGGCTGTTCGTCGTCGCAACGGTGCCCGACGCGGACGTCTCGGGGATCATGGGGGCGATCGAACCCGACGCCGTCGAGTCCGTCGACGTGACCCCGCTCGCGGCCGCCGAACGGCACCCATCGCTCGGCGAGGCGACGCTCAGCCTCGAGTGCGTCGAGTGCGGCAACAGCGTCACGGCCGAGGGCGTCAGCGCCACGATCGACGGCGAGCGCTACGAGTTCTGTTGTGAGTCCTGTCGGTCCCGGTTCGAAGCCAGATACGAGAAGCTCCGCGAGGGGGCCAAAGACGGCCCGTAGGATCGAAACCCGACCGCGAGGGGAGACGGAGACGCGTCGGGGCACGGCGAGGACCCGAGGACGCGGCGTCGATCAAGGCGAGTTCTGCTATCGTATTTGAACCTTTTGACCGAATTAGCCGGGGATTCGGGGGCGGATACGGGCGTGAAGTCCGTTCTCGTCTTTAGTAGGGGTAGATGCGAATAGCCGGTAACGTCCGAGGCGAATCCCCAGCGCGGTGCGGAGGGGGGTCGGCGGGCGTGCAATAGAAAGCATGTTCGAAGAATACACAGCAAGTGAGGAACGCGGTCAGGTCGGGATCGGTACCCTGATCGTCTTCATCGCGTTGGTCCTCGTTGCGGCCATCGCCGCCGGCGTTCTCATCAACACCGCCGGGTTCCTCCAGACGCAAGCACAGTCCACCGGAGAAGAGAGCACCGAACAGGTCTCGACCAACCTCGTCTTCCTCAGCTCGACCGGAACGGTGACCGAGGACGGGAGCGGCGACCCGGCCGGAGTCAAGTCGTTCAACACGACCGTCCAGTTGGGTCCGGGATCGAGTTCGATCAACCTGAACGACTCGACGATCTCCGTGTTCACCGATAGCGGCGATTCCGTCGAGTTCGACGGCGTGGACGAGTCCGGGATCGATCTCCAGGGTTCGGAGGTGCTGAGCACCGACTCGAGCGACGAGGACGCAACGGCAACGCTCGAGTTCGATATAGATAGTGCAGGCATAGGTGAGGATCTCGATGGCGATACTTCCAACTCAAATGGGCTCGCGGCGGGAACGACAGTTGATGTCGTGATCACGACGCCATCGGGCACGCAGGCCGAAACCAGCTTCATCATCGA